>NZ_CAJLKP010000033.1 GCF_905207245.1 uncultured Bacteroides sp.
CAGCCGATTTACGTGTAGATACACGCGTCATGTTTTCCGCCGGACTTGCCGCACAGCAATTGGAATGGTTGCCTGGCTGTAAATCCGTGTATGCTATTCCGGTCAGTGCATCGACCAAGAATCCGTTCTTCGACCGTAAACCGAAAGAAGAGAAGAAAGAGTGATTTTAAGTGATAATGTGATAAAACGATAAGATGATGAGCGATAAGGATTTGAAAACCAGTCTTCCTGCCGAATGGGCTTCACAAAGTGGGATACAACTGACCTGGCCCCATGCCGGAACGGATTGGGGGTACATGCTTACGGAAGTGCGGTCATGTTTCACTGCTATTGCCCGCGAGATAGCTAAACGGGAATTACTTCTCATTGTGACTCCCGAACCGGAGGAAGTCAGAAAACAAATCTTAGCTACCGTCAATATGGAGAATGTCCGTTTCATGGAGTGTGAAACGAATGATACTTGGGCGCGCGACCACGGAGCAATCACCCTGCTCAATGCAGATGGCCCTTCCCTTCTTGATTTCACTTTCAATGGCTGGGGATTGAAATTTGCTTCGGATAAAGATAACCTGATTACCCGCCAAGCTGTGGAAGCAGGTTTTCTGTATGGTCGTTATATAAATCGTCTTGGCTTTGTCTTGGAAGGCGGTTCCATTGAGAGCGACGGGCAGGGAACGTTACTTACCACTTCCGAGTGTTTGCTTTCTCCCAATCGTAACGGACAGATGAGTCGCGATGAAATCGAAGCATATCTTTGTTCCGTGTTTCATCTGCAACGCGTGCTCTGGCTCGACCACGGCTATCTGGCAGGAGACGATACGGATAGCCATGTCGATACCCTTGCCCGTTTATGCTCTCCGGATACTATCGCTTATGTGCAATGCACCGATACTCAGGACGAGCACTACGAAGCTCTCCACCGGATGGAAGAACAACTGAAAACTTTCCGTACTATGAGTGGAGAACCCTATCGCCTGTTGGCATTACCTATGGTGGATAAGATTGAAGAAGAAGGTGAACGCCTCCCTGCTACGTATGCCAATTTCTTGATAATGAATGATGCGGTGCTCTATCCTACTTATTGCCAACCGGAGAATGATGCCCGTGCCAAAGAAGTCTTGCAGGAAGCTTTTCCTGAATATGAAATTGTCGGCATTGATTGCCGGGCATTAATCAAGCAGCACGGTTCCCTTCATTGTGTAACGATGCAATATCCTACAGGAGTATTGAAATAAAAACAGAAGATATATGAGAAAAATAAAAGTCGGTATTATCCAGCAAGCCAATACATCAGACCTTCGTACGAACCTGATGAATCTGGCTAAAAGTATAGAAGCCTGCGCCGCCCATGGTGCTCAACTGGTGGTTTTGCAGGAATTGCATAACTCCCTGTATTTCTGCCAGACTGAAAATACGCAATTGTTTGATATGGCAGAGACGATTCCCGGCCCTTCCACCGGATTTTATTCCGAACTGGCTGCTGCCAATAAAATTGTGTTGGTGACTTCCTTGTTTGAGAAACGTGCACCGGGACTCTACCATAATACAGCAGTTGTTTTCGATAGCGATGGAAGCATTGCCGGAAAATATCGTAAAATGCACATTCCCGATGACCCTGCCTATTATGAAAAGTTCTATTTTACCCCCGGTGATATTGGTTTTGAACCCATTCAGACTTCTATCGGAAAGCTGGGCGTGCTCGTTTGTTGGGATCAATGGTATCCCGAAGCTGCCCGCCTTATGGCATTGAAAGGCGCCGAATTGCTGATATACCCCACCGCCATTGGTTGGGAAAGCAGTGACACCGACGATGAAAAAGCCCGCCAACTCAATGCCTGGATTATCTCACAGCGTGCCCATGCCGTAGCCAACGGATTGCCGGTCATTTCCGTCAACCGTGTCGGTCATGAACCCGATCCGTCCATGCAGACAAATGGTATTCAGTTTTGGGGAAATAGTTTTGTTGCAGGTCCGCAAGGCGAATTCCTGGCGCAAGCTGGAAACGACCATCCTGAAAATATGGTAGTGGAAATAGATATGGAACGTTCTGAAAATGTCCGTCGCTGGTGGCCTTTCTTGCGCGACCGTCGTATTGATGAATATGGAGGATTGACGAAACGATTCCTTGATTAATATGCTATAACCCTGATAATCTATGAAGAAGTTTGTATTCCTTTTTTTAGTCTTGTCCTTCTTCCTGACCTCGTGTGAGAAGGAAGATACTCCTGAGCTACCGGTAGTTCAACGGACAGTGTTTGTTTATATGCCTTGGTCAACCAATTTGTTGTCGGATTTCCAAAATAATATCAACGACATGGAAATCGCTATAAAAAAAGGGATACTTAAAAACGAACGTGTGCTTGTGTTTCTCTCTACTACTTCGAAAGATGCTACGCTTTTTGAGTTTCAGTATAAAGATGGCAAGTATATTCGGCATACACTGAAGGAATATGAGAATCCTGCTTTTACCACAGCAGCAGGTATTACTTCAATCTTGAATGATGTCAAGGGTTATGCTCCTGCTAACAGCTATTCTATGATTATAGGCAGTCATGGACTGGGTTGGATTCCTGTTTCAAGTGCATCAACCCGTAGTGTTGGACAACAGATGCATTGGGATAGTCAAGCAACATACAGAACCCGTCTGTTTGGAGGAATAACCTCTGAATTTCAGACGGATATTACCACATTTGCCAAAGGGATTTCCGATGCAGGTTTAAAGATGGAATATATTATGTTTGATGATTGCTACATGTCATGTGTTGAAGTGGCCTATGATCTGAAGGACGTCACTCATTATCTGATTGGCTGTCCCACTGAAATCATGGTTCATGGTATGCCTTATGAGGATATGTGTGCTTATTTATTTGGTGAGGTCGACTATGCTGGTATTTGTGAGGTTTTTCTTGACTTTTATCAGAACTATGAATTGATGCCTTGCGGAACCATCGGTGTAACGGACTGTTCGGAGTTGGATGAGTTGGCTGCTATTATGAAGGAAATTAATAGTAAATATACTTTCGATACTTCTTTGTTGAATTCAGTACAGATAATGGATGGCTATTCACCTGTGATATTTTTTGATTTAGGAGATTATGTTGCTAAGCTTTGCTCAGATCAGGACTTACTGAATAAATTCAATACACAGTTGAATCGTACTGTGCCTTCTGCATTTAAAAGTCATACAGAGTATTTTTATACGGCAGTAGGTTATGGCAGGAAAGTCAAGATAAACGCTTATTCCGGAATAACCATTTCAGATATCAGTACCCACAGATATGCGGCTAAAAAATCAGAGACGGCTTGGTATAAAGCCACCCATTAATTCATTTAGAATAAGAATGTTCTTTATTTAAATGTCACCTTCTTGTTCATTATGAAGTTTACCCCTCCGTAAATGAACAATCCCAGGAACTGGGCAAGATACTCATCGCAGTTCAGTCCCTCGACCAATACTACCAGAAATAGGAATTGCGCCAGATATGCCATTCCGAAAGCGATAGAAAAGAGCAACACCTGCCTCCAGGTGTTGCTCTTCTTTTCTTTATCATCCAAAGGAAATATCCAGTGCTTGCACCAGATAAAATTATGAGTCTGTGCAATGACGTAAGCGGTTATGTTAGAGAGCATATAGTCAATGTCCAGTTCATCCATCATCAGCCAGATGACTGCTGCTATAATCAAGGCATTCAGCGTACCGATTACCGCAAAACGGAAGATGCGTCTCGACTCTCTCACAACAAATTAACCTACTCTTACTCTTTGATGTCTACAATCAGATTCAGTTCGTCCAACTGAGACGGATCAAGCGCTGCGGGGGCATCCAGCATCACGTCGCGTCCACTGTTATTCTTCGGGAATGCGATGCAGTCACGAATACTATCCAATCCGGCAAAGAGAGATACCCAACGATCAAGACCATATGCCAATCCACCATGAGGGGGTGCACCATATTTGAATGCATTCATCAGGAAGCCGAATTGTTCTTCTGCTTTTTCAGGAGTGAAGCCCAAGATTTCGAACATCTTTGCCTGCAACTTCGGATCGTGGATACGGATTGAACCGCCACCAACTTCCACGCCATTGATTACCATATCATAAGCATCTGCACGTACAGCTGCCGGATCAGTGTCCAATAAAGCAATGTCTTCATCCTTAGGATGGGTAAACGGATGGTGCATAGCCATCAAACGGTTTTCTTGCTCGCTCCATTCAAACATCGGGAAGTCTACCACCCACAGGCATGCAAATGTATTCTTATCACGCAGTCCCAACTGGCTACCCATTTCCAGACGAAGCTCGCAAAGTTGCTTGCGTGTCTTCATGATGTCGTCGCCGCTCAAAATCAGAATCAAGTCACCCGGTTTGGCACCAAAAGCTTCTTTCATCTGTTGCAGTACTTCCTGCGTATAGAATTTGTCAACGCTTGATTTTACATTTCCGTCTTCCTCTACACGGGCGTAAACCATACCTTTTGCACCAATCTGCGGTCTCTTCACAAATTCCGTCAGTGCATCCAGTTGTTTGCGGGTGTAGTGTGCGGCACCTTCGGCACAGATACCACCAATATATTCGGCACTATCAAATACAGAGAAGCCATGACCTTTCAGTATATCCATCAGCTCTACGAACTTCATACCGAAACGCAAGTCGGGTTTGTCGCTACCATAATATTTCATGGCGTCTGCCCATGCCATACGCTGGAACTGACCTTCCAATTCCACACCGCGGATTTCTTTGAACAGATATTTCGTCATACCTTCAAACAGGTTGATGATGTCGTCCTGTTCCACGAAAGACATTTCACAGTCTATTTGAGTAAATTCCGGCTGACGGTCGGCACGAAGGTCCTCGTCACGGAAACACTTGGCAATCTGGAAGTAACGGTCGAAACCGGATACCATCAGCAATTGCTTCAAAGTCTGCGGGCTTTGCGGCAAAGCGTAGAACTGTCCCGGATTCATGCGTGAGGGCACCACGAAATCGCGTGCACCTTCCGGAGTAGAGCCTACCAGTACAGGAGTTTCCACTTCGATGAAACCCTGGCTGTCCAGGTAGCGGCGTACCTCAATGGTCATTCTATGGCGGAGTTCCAGATTCCTGCGTACCGACGGACGGCGCAAATCCAGATAACGGTATTTCATGCGGATATCGTCGCCACCATCCGTATTATCTTCGATGGTGAACGGAGGTGTCAGAGCTGCATTCAGCACATTCAGTTCCGATACGATGATTTCAATATCTCCGGTCGGGATATTGGCATTCTTGCTGAAGCGTTCGTTCACCGTTCCTGTAATCTGAATGACGAATTCGCGTCCCAGGCGATTGGCGTTCTCGCAAAGTGCGGCGTCCACCTCTTCGTTGAAAACTAACTGGGTGATACCGTAACGGTCGCGGAGGTCAATGAATGTCATGCCTCCCATTTTGCGGCTGCGCTGCACCCAACCTGCCAGCGTTACTTGCTTATTGACATCGGAGATACGAAGTTCTCCGCAGGTGTGTGATCTAAACATCTTGATAATTAT
The DNA here is from genome assembly GCF_905207245.1 of uncultured Bacteroides sp. Classification (GTDB taxonomy): domain Bacteria; phylum Bacteroidota; class Bacteroidia; order Bacteroidales; family Bacteroidaceae; genus Bacteroides. The sequence goes on from NZ_CAJLKP010000033.1 coordinate 5,526, forward strand.
AAATTATAAATTGGCTGCGCTGTCAGGGCGCATACTTAATTGCTTACGACGTGCAAAAATACAGATTTATTTTATAAAAAACTCAGATTTTCGTTAACTTCTTAATCTGCTCTTTACTCTTATCCAATATCATCTTATTCTTATGCACAATCTCCTCATTGATCTGCTTCAGGCCATTTATGTAATCCTGTGCCCGTTGCAATACATTCGAAGAGTCTTTTTCGGCATACCGGGGGATGATTACCTGCAATCCTTCTTTGATAACCTTCACGTCAATGTTTTCCCCCATCATCATCGGGTCCCCGTCAAAGTGCACTACCCCCGGTTTGGTACGGTGGATGCGCAACGTCTGGCAACGGAAAGTTTTGATACGGCTATTTTGGTCTATAGTCTTATTAAACAGTTGGAAAGAAAGGGAGGGCACATCCAGCACCGTGAAGGGCTCAAGGATGGTCACGTCCAGTAATCCGTCCGTCAGCATGGCCTGTGGAGCTATGTATGCATTGTTTCCGTATTGCGAAGCGTTGCCGCAGGCTATCAGGAAAGCCTTATACTTTAAGGTACCGTCTTCCGTTTCCAGTTCGTAAGTTTCAGGCTGATATTTCAGGCTCTCCAGGAGAGTCTTTTCTAAATAAGTAAGAGGCCCTCTCCTGCCCGCCTTTGCAAACTTCAGGCTGACAAAAGCATCAAACCCCACACCGCAGGTGCAGAAGAAAGGCACTTCATTGATTTTTCCGTAATCGATGACGTCTATAATTCCTTCGTTGATGATTTCTATCGCCTTTTTGGGCTCCATTGAAATTTGCAGGTGGCGTGCGAGTCCGTTTCCCGAACCACACGGAATAATGCCCAATGCAGTTTTTGTATGCACCAGCGAACGGGCTATTTCGTTGATCGTACCGTCGCCGCCAATAGCCACTACAGCATGCACATTTTCCTTTGCTTTTTGTGCAGCAATTTCAACAGCATGTCCGGCATATTCGGTATAGATTACCTCTTGAACATACTTTGCCTTATCCAGCTTTTCATCGAGCAGATGGAGGATTTGCTCTTTGCTCTGCGTACCGGATTTCGGATTTATAATGAATGATATTTTCTTTTTTTCTTCGTCCATGCAAGGGTTGTTTCACTATGCAATTTTATAAATGGCAAAAGTAATACAAATACTTGAATTTTTAACCATAGAGTGGGCTTTAATCCATAGGCAAATATATTTTTTAGTAAAAAAAGAACAGATAAGCACATATTTTGCTATCTTTGCCCCCTGTTTTCAAAAGGCTTGTAACTAAGAGTTAAATATTTCATATTATATAATAAACATTTCATGGGATTACTACAAGACAAATTGGCGAAATACGACCTGCCACAGCAATATATGGCAATGGGCGTATACCCCTATTTCCGCACAATTGACAGCCATCAGGATACTGAGGTGTTGATGGATGGTAAAAAAGTCCTGATGTTCGGTTCGAATGCTTATACAGGACTGACTTACGATAAAAGAATAATAGAAGCCGCAAAAGCTGCCACAGATAAATACGGTACAGGTTGTGCAGGTTCCCGTTTATTAAATGGAACTCTTGATATACACGTAGAGTTGGAAAAAGAATTGGCTGAGTTTGTCGGAAAAGACGATGCACTCTGTTTTTCCACTGGATTTACTGTAAATGAAGGTGTTATTCCGCAATTAACGGGACGTAATGATTACATTATCTGTGACGATCGCGTGCATGCTTCCATCGTGGATGGCCGCCGCCTCTCCTTCTCTACTCAATTGAAGTACAAACATAACGATATGGCCGATCTGGAAAAAGAACTCCAGAAATGTGAGCCGGATGCTATCAAACTGATTGTAGTGGATAGTGTTTTCTCTATGGAAGGCGACCTTGCCAACCTCCCCGAAATCGTACGTTTGAAGAAGAAATACAATGCCAGCATCATGGTGGACGAAGCACACGGATTGGGTGTATTCGGAAAACAGGGACGCGGTGTTTGCGATCATTTCGGTGTGACGGAGGATATCGACCTGATTATGGGTACGTTCAGCAAGTCACTGGCTTCTATCGGTGGTTTCGTTGCCGGAGATGCTTCGGTAATCAACTGGTTGCGCCACAATGCCCGTTCTTATATATTCCAGGCAAGTAACACGCCTGCCGCTACGGCTGCTGCCCGTGAAGCTCTTCACATCATTATGAACGAACCGGAGCGTCAGCAACGTCTGTGGGACATCACCAACTATGCATTGAAGAAATTCCGTGATGCAGGTTTCGAAATCGGTGAAACTGAATCTCCCATCATTCCGCTGTATGTGCGTGATGCGGAAAAGACATTTATCGTAACTAAGATGGCGTTTGATGAAGGTATCTTCATTAATCCGGTTATTCCGCCCGCTTGTGCACCTCAAGATACGCTGGTGCGCGTAGCATTGATGGCTACTCACACCAAAGAGCAGGTAGACTATGCTGTTGAGAAGTTGACGAAATGTTTCCGTGAACTCGGAGTGATTGAATAAGGATTTTCCTGAAATCAGATAAAATGAAAAGAGACTGTCTTAAGGCAGTCTCTTTTTTTGTATCTTTGCCATCTGAAAATATTAACTTAATACTAAGAAACAAATGTCTAATACCCCCTCAGCAGCATTTTCGGATACCAAGGCGCATTACGATCTTCTGGACGGACTTCGTGGTGTAGCGGCTCTTATGGTAATATGGTATCATATATTCGAAGGCTATGCTTTTGCAAGCGATACTATGATTACAACGTTCAATCATGGATATTTAGCCGTAGATTTTTTCTTTATCCTTTCAGGTTTCGTTATCGGCTATGCCTATGATGACCGTTGGGGTAAGAGTCTTACAATGAAAGATTTCTTTAAGCGCCGTTTGATACGTCTTCATCCTATGGTGATAATGGGGGCTGTTCTGGGTGCTATTACATTTTGTATTCAGGGGTCCGTGCAATGGGATGGAACACATATCGGCATCTCCATGATAATGCTGTCCCTGCTTTGCACGATATTCTTTATTCCCGCAATGCCGGGCGTAGGTTATGAAGTGCGTGGCAACGGTGAGATGTTTCCGTTGAACGGGCCTTGCTGGTCGTTGTTCTTCGAGTATATAGGTAATATTCTATATGCCTTGTTTATCCGTCGCTTATCCAATAAGGCGCTGACTACGCTCGTTGTATTGTTGGGAGTGGCATTGGCGCTATTCGCAGTCTTCGATGTTTCCGGTTATGGAAATATAGGTGTGGGCTGGACATTGGACGGTGTCAACTTTGGCGGCGGATTATTGAGAATGTTGTTCCCGTTTTCTGTGGGTATGCTTATGTCGCGTAACTTCAAGCCTATGAAGGTGAAAGGCGCGTTCTGGATATGTACCATTGTATTGATTGCTTTGTTCTCAGTACCCTATCTGGAAGGTGTGGAGCCGATTTGCACAAATGGGCTTTATGAAGCATTTTGTATAATCGTGGCTTTCCCCGCCCTTGTATGGATAGGAGCGTCGGGAGCTACTACGGATAAAAAGTCCACTCAGATATGTAAGTTTCTGGGAGATATCTCTTATCCGATTTATGTGATACATTATCCGTTCATGTATCTGTTCTATGCATGGCTGATTAAAAATCAACTCTTTACTTTGGGAGAGACCTGGCAGGTTGCTTTATGCGTTTATGCCTTGAATGTAGTGTTGGCTTACCTGTGCTTGAAGCTGTATGATGAGCCTATACGAAAATATTTGGCTAAACGGTTTTTAAAGAAGAAGTGATTACGCCCTTTCAGGGCTCCTTATCATTTTCCAGATACATCGGATTTACCGGAGGAGGATTTTGCAGGATCTCTGTTGCATCGAAACAGGGACATTCCTTGATCCACTCTTCCGGTTCTATTTCACCGTTATGATTCAGGTCGGGGCTGAGATTGCGATGCCCCACTACTCTGCTACCGGGATAATCCCGCAATAACAGCATCACCAATATACGAAGGGAATGTTTCTGAAAATCAGTCCTTGTGTCAGAAGCGCGACCGTTCGTATCCAACCCACCTTCATAACATATACCTATTGAGTGAGCATTGTATCCTTTCGCATGTGCACCGGGGTTTTCTATGCGGCGAAGGCTTTTTATATCCCCGTTCTTCCTTATATAATAATGATAACCTGCACCGGAGAATCCCCGGCGCAGGTGGTCTATAGTTAAGTCATATTCCGTATAGCAACGGTCAGCGCGGGTGGCGCTGCAATGAATGATGATTAAATCAATTTTTCTCATTTCTTATTTATTCCTAATTTATCTGACCGTCATCGCATGCGCACTCAGTGCACCCAACACAGCCGAAGCCACTGCAATTACAATTTTCAACACAGCATCCCAAGTCAATTTCTTCATAACACATCAAGTTTAGGTAAACTACAAGCCACGCCCTCCCACCGCGTAGCTTTCATTCTTTAATTATTAATTTTTAATTTCTAAAGCTGGAGGCTTTAGACTCTATCCCAGCGGGTCTTCCTCCAATCCTCCTTCAGGTTTATTGGAAGATCCCCCTTCTTCTTCTGTTTTTTCCAGAGAGAATGTCACATTCGCAGTACTTCTGGTTTGGGCGTTGCTGCCATTAACCAGTTTCAATTCCTTGTCCGGAACAAAGCGGATATTAACGCGTGAGATATTCCTTACCGTACATTTGTCCGCCGCTTCTGTGCCCGGACAACAGAACGTCATGTGAAATGTGCCGAACTTGTTCAGCTTCACCTTATTACCATTGGCAAGGCTTTCCTGAACTTCTTCTACAAGGGCCTCAATCACATGTTTCACATCGCCTTTGGTCATGGCGCAATTCTTCTCAATGGCGGCGGCCAGCACGTCGATATCCACCTTGCCACAGGTGCGGGGGACTTGACGGAGATAATACAACTTTTGGGAATCGGGATCACTGACAATCTTTCTGCGCAGATAGCGCTCTACAAGTACATCCATAAGTAAATAAAAATTAAGTTAAGGTTTAAGTTTTGCTTGCTCTCTCAAGCGTGATACAAAGATACAAAACTAGAGAGGAAAAGTCAAGTATTATGCTATTTATTTTTCAATTATTTTTAATGAATAATTGATGTGGTAATAGTTACTTTATTTGGCATTTTGCATCAACCATTCCATGGGTGGAACATAGTCTCCCATCTTTGTCAAACTCGGATTATGATGAAAGTAGACGTCTCCTGTCTCTCCATTGCGATGCTTGGCCACGATCACTACTCCCAGTCCTTCAGCGGGATATTTGCTTTTCCGGTCTATCGTCTGGCCGCAGATGGCGGGACGATACAGCAACATCACCATGTCCGCATCCTGTTCGATGGCTCCACTCTCACGCAGATCGCTCAATTCCGGGCGATGTCCGGGCCGGCCTGCACTTTCACGGTTCAACTGGCTCAGAAGCAATACAGGGATATTTAGCTCCTTAGCCAGTAATTTGGCCTTGCGACTTGCCTGCGCTACCTCCTGTTCCCGGTTCCGGTTACTTTGGTCGGACTTCATATCGCAGAGTTGCAGGTAATCCAGAATCACCATATTGCACTTTCCCTTGCTTTTCAGCATCCGGGCCGAAGAACGCACCCGGTCCATGCTTGTCACCGGATGATCGTCTATGTGGATGGGCAGGCGGGCAAGTTCGGCGGTGGCATTGCGTATCTGGCGCAATTCTTCCGGAGTCAATTGCCCGCTTTTCAGGTGCTGCGGATTGACGTCCGGCGTGGCTGTCAGCAACCATCGGTCGCCCAGACGCTCGCCTTGCATTTCGAGGCTGTATACAGCTACATGGTGGCCTGCCATGGCTGCCGACCGTGCCAGGTGAAGGGCAAAGGCAGTTTTACCTACCGAAGGACGGGCGGCAATGACAATCAAGTCTCCGCATTGCCAGCCCGAAGTGAGATTGTCCAAGTCGGTAAATCCGGTAGGGACTCCTGTGATTCCATTCTTGCTGGCTGCAATGCGCATCTCTACTTGCGCAAAGGTATCCTCCATCAACTGATCCATCGAACGTAGATGGTCGGTAGTGCCGCATTCATTTTCAAGGCGATCCAGCAACGCATGCGCGTCTATCAGTGTGTCGGCAATGTCTATGGTTTCATCGGTGGCGGATGCCAGTAGTTTGTGGAAGCCGAGTCTCATCTCGCGCCTTACAAACTTCTGCCGGAGAATGAGTACATGATATTCCAGATGGGCGGAAGAAGCCACCTGCCCACTGATACACGTCAGGGTGAAAGGGCCTCCTACGGCATCCAGCTTGCCGCGGGCACCGAGCTCATCCCTTACGGTGATGAGGTCGATGGACTTTCCCGCGCGATACATGGCTTGCAGGGCGGCATATATTTCAAGGTTCTTTTCTTCGTAGAACATTTCAGGACGCAGCTTGTCTGCTACAAGGGGCATGGCTTCACGCTCCATCATGCAGGCACTCAGGATGACTTCTTCAAGCTCGGCGTCGTGCGGATTAATCAAAGTACTCATTACTAAAGGCTTTATTAGATAAATAATTGGCTGCTTGCAGGCAGTATTTGATGTCACTGAGGTGGAAATAATATTCATTGATGTTATCCAGGGCGAGCTTCTTTTCTTCGGCGGACAGCTTTTTCCATTCCCGTTTGGCACGTCCGATATTTAATTTCTGTCTTTCGGTGATTTCGTGGTAGGCATCCCAGAAGATGTCGAACTCACCACTATTGGTTCCCGGTTTAGAGGGGATACGCTCACTCTTTCCAGTTAGCAGGTCATAGTCCGGTATGCGAATGTGCGTGGTGTATGGGTTGACAAGCCTTTCTATAAAACCTTCATCAAACATCCTGCGAAAGAAGTAACGGGTGCGGTTTCGGTTCCAGCCGAATATCTCCGCCCAATGGTTTAGCGTGAGGACGGACTCGCCCCGTCGGCATTCGAACGAATACCCATTGATGCAACAGGTGGTTGGGCTGTAGTTAACGTGTGTCAGTACCAGTACAAAAGCTTCAAAATGTCCTTTTGCCTGCTGGTTTAAAATCATTTGTTCTTCAAATAATACTTTCGGAAACAGGACATATCCTTTACTCAAAATACCCTGAAGGTGGTTATTCATGCTTTTTCTTGTTTAATTGATTGATGTTTCAAAATTACTCCTTTACCGCAGGGAATGCAATTATCCGGTTATGAAAGGTTAAATAATCCAGTTTTGATTAATGACAGAGGGGGATCTTGGCTGGATTTTTTATCACCACCCCTTTCACACCCCTCTTACTCTTCTGAACCCCTTTGTGGATAAGGGTTTAGGAGAATAGTAAAAAAACGTTTTCACACCCCCTTTCACCCCATAATATATATTATAATAATGAATGTATTAAAATACATTATATTTTTTCCGCCATTTTGGGTACGAATAAGTATGGATTTTTATCTATTGCCTCCTTCACCAACAAGGGCATTCCCCATTGCCGGACTAAGGCTAATATCTGTCTCGGAGTCATTATGGTCGTTTTATGGGTGAATCCGGCCTCTGTCAGTTCTGCCAGCAATAATGCGTGTCCTTTTATTGCCCGGCGCAATGTGTTTACTGCCGAGCAGTCGTACTGATAATTGGGAAAATAGGCTACAGCTATTTCTGTAATGGAGTGGCAGCCTTGCATCATCCATTCAAAGCTTTGTTCTTTCATTTTATTTGTTTTTTAATTAATGATACGGCAAAGTTAGTCAGGAAAATTGGAAAGGAAAAAACCGGAGGTAAGGGGTGAGAAAACATTAAAAAAAATCTTTTCCGAACAGAATACATTGACAAACCGTTGCTTTATTTTGCGGAATAGACTAACTTTGTTGCATAACTCATAAAGAGAGGCTTACCAATATGAATCAAGTGAAAAGAATACCTTACGGGATATCCGACTTTAACCAGTTAAGGAACGAAAACTCCTATTTCGTGGATAAAACCCCGTATCTTCCGCTCATCGAGCAGATGGTAGACAAAAACATCCGTACCGACTACAGCAAACTGAAAATGCTGGCTCGCATTGACCACGATACAGTACACGAAGGTAGCCGCATGAGTACTATTGAAGATATAGCTGCAAAGGGCAAAATCCTGGTCGATCTGCATACTTCTTTCCCTGCCGAGCGAGTAGCGGATATAGACAATTTCCGCAGCCTGCTCTATTACTACGGACTACTTACCATGTGTGGTACTCGTGGAGACATGATAGAAATGTGTATTCCCAATAACTGTGTTCGCGAGCAATACTTTGGCTTTTTACGGGATTACTACCAGAAGCAAAGTTCTATAGATTTACATTATCTAAGTGTGATGTTGATAGACCTTGCTTATGACGGAGAGTGGAAGAAATTCTTTGAAACGGTTGCCCGCATTTATCGTGAAAACTCTTCCATCCGTGACTCCATAGAAGGTGAACATAATTTGCAAGGCTTCCTGAAAGCATACCTCGCCCTCGCCTCTTATTATCTGGTAGAACCGGAGTTAGAAATGAACTACGGATATTGCGACTTCTTCCTGCTACCTGATAAGCAACGTTATCCCGATGTACAACACAGCTACATTTTGGAGTTGAAATATGCCGCCCGTATGGCAACGGACAATGAACTTGAAACACAAGCTGAAGAGGGACGTCGCCAGTTGTTGCAATACAGTGAAGATAAAGTGGCGCGTCGGCTTGCCGAAGGAACTACATTACATCGCGTGCTGTTGCAGTTTCGCGGTTGGGACATGGTGAGGTGCGAAGAGGTTTAAAGAGCATTTATATTTCCGCCCTTTCCCTTTTAAAATACGCCAACACCGTTGCCGGTGACAGTTGCTTGTGCCCGACAGTTTGCGTGCGGCTTTCGAAGCAATAGCGACTATTGACTATGAGGCAAAACAGTGTATAATTGAACGAGCAGTGCAAACGGTGTTGCAGATAATCGTAGAGACGGGATATGCGAATGAAGAAAGTGGAAACATGCTGGCGGGAAATGAAACTGCGAAATCTCTTTTTCTTACGAGATCGTTTTAATTTTTGTAAGGTATATTCCAGTTGTTTGATGTCATTGTGATTATAATTCATACTGCGCTTTAAATCTTCCAGACGTGTTTGCTGACGGGCATAACGCTCTTTCTTCTTGGCAATCATATCCATGATATCTTCTTCGGTCATATTCATGCCCTGGTTCTTTGCTCTCATTGTTTTGATCTTAGTGGTTATAATGATTATAAAATACATGGTCTGTTCATAGTGAACAGACGGTCTGCTGAGATTAAACAGACCGTCTGTTGGGGTACAAAGGATGGTTTGTTTGCTTTAAGGTTCCCACAATAATTTGGGGTATTCTCCCAAATTGTAAGATTGCCAGTGTGTACTACCCCAACCGTTTGAAGTATCTGTACTGTATGCAGGCCATGAATTTGGATTATTGAAAAAATTATCATTGGTTGTTGTTCCCGCATTGTTGGAATAGTGTAGCTTGTTACTTGTTACAGAAACCCCATAATTATTTTTAGAATGACTATTATCTAATTCTCCCATAATACTTCCTATACGGTTATTTCCACCATTATCTATTAATTGCCCCGCATTATAGCAATATTCAAGAACTTTAGTTCTAACCAAACGACCTATTATTCCACCAATATCACCACTGTTTCTATTGGCACTACTTTTGGTAATTGTTCCGGTATTATAGCAATATCTTATTTCTGTATCCATTTTATCTATTTCGCTTGTACTTACCTGATTTCCCCATGTAAGCCCTACAATACCACCACCACATGCATCCATCGTAATATTACCGGAATTTTTACAATATTCTATTATACTATGTGAGCCATTACCTACTACACCACCAATATCTCCATTATTAATAGCAGTGATAGTTGCCGCATTACTACAGTTTAATATTTTGTGACCGGATAATGTACTTTCATTTACAATACCTCCAGCTGTTTTGTTATTGACATTTATTGTACCAGAAGTTAAGTGTACATTTTGTATAGTACCTCCGTTAGAAGAAAATATTCCTCCTTGAGTGCTAACTAAATTATTGACTTTATACCCTTTCCCATCGTATAACGCTCCGCTTTTTACAGGTTTCCAATTGTCGTATGCCGACAAATCTAAGTCTGCTTTTTGTTCATAGTATTCTGTTTCCAGTGAGTTATTATTTGTTCCTTCTGCATCTACTCCCCTCAGTTGTGGCGGAGTCGTTACTAAATACGGATCAGTAGCCGAAGTTCCTGCCCCTTCCATACCGCCTGCACTAAGAGAAACAGTCAGACTCTTATTAGTAGCATCTATCGTTATATTCGAGGTCGTGACAGTGAGCAATAATTGCTCTTTACTATCTGCTTTTGCCAGATTATCAGTGATATAAATACTGAAAGAAGTGAAAGTCTCCGGAGATTTTCTTAAATCATCCAGTAAATACCGGTTATTACTTTCCGAAATGAGACTTGCACTGTATTCAGTTCCATTTATTACTACTTTTGAAACAGAGCCTAATACACCTACATAATTTCCGGTATTCAGCTCAAAGCATCGATTATCAAAAGGAGCTTTAATGCGTGTATATTTCCCTGCCGTGATATCGGCAGCTGCAAGAGATTTCTGAAATGCATAACGGTTATCCGCAGGACCGTAATCGAATCCGATTTCGACATCTGTACCGGGTTTCACGAGATAGCGATATAGTCCGTCTGACATCTTCCAGGGTGTTATACCATAGAACATGGGAGCGGGATTATAACTGGCGCTTGAATTGGATGTTTCGTCTATTGCTATCTCTATCAATGACATGGCATGTGTGAAAGTCAGACTCAATGTGCTGCTGTTGAGTGTGCCTGTAGCAGTCATGAGGTCGGCAGAGCTATAATTGTCATATGTGCTTTGGTCTTCCGGCAGAGTAAATGCAGTGGTAATCTCTGCAATGCTTTTCTTATCATCCATATTACTGTTGTATGGATAATAGGCATAATAAGTGACACCACTATCATACATATATATCTGATTTCCTGCATTAACAGGTTGCCAACTGGTGGTTGATGCATTGTACTTATACGGTACATTGTTCTCTAAAATGGTGTTATTAGAAGTTTTCAGAGAAAAGATACCGATTTGTTCGTTTCCGGTAAAAGAGGTCTGATATCCGTTTTCTTGTGTACGTGTATCTGTGTTTCCTTCAAAGCCGCTCAGGATAACCTGTAGAGAAGTAAACACTTTATCGGATTTATCTTCAAAATCCGGATTACATGCCATAAGCAAAGTTATGGAAACAATCCATAAAGCTGTTTTTTCTAATACTCTTTTCATTGTATATAATCTTAAAAAGTGAAACCCGGATAAGCATTTTGCATTGAAGTAGGCTGTGCGTTACCATAACTTCCATTATTAAAAATTGTTGGGAAATTGCTACCTGTTGTTTTGTATGAGCTTGTCCAAACATTGCCGAAATCCATGTTTTCATAGCTTCCGGAACTTATATTTGTTCTGCTCTTATCTATAATATCCCTGTTCTCATAGGCATACATTGTCTGCCCTAACGACATTACGTACCAGCCACTGGTGGAGCTTGGTGGTGGTGTAGTGGTGTTTATCAGAACTTCACGTATCTCACGAGGATTGGAACTCGAGGTACTAAGATTTTGTGTATTTGTATAGCCGTTAAAAGCTGTTGTGTTATTTGAGCCACTTCCGCTTCTTCGTACACCGGATATTCTATCCAGTGCTACGACATATCCTTTAATTTCAGTAGCTCCGGATAATCCCGTGCTGCTATAAATTGAGATGTTGTCTCCCCGCTCCGTTCCAGTCTTGGCATTGGCATATACAATGCCGATGCAGTTTTTTCCTTCAGTTGGTTGCACATTATATTGCATCACGTTTCCATCTGTCAGCATACGGTAACCACCGTCACTCCACGTACCGTCGTCATAGTAAAAATCGCCTGTTTTTATATCTCCGGCTTTATATCCCTCCGCTATCTCGCCACTTTTGTCAATATCTGCGGTAGTTCCATACCATACACTGATACTGCCGACTTCTACCGTTGCCGCAGTTCTTGTTATTTTCAGATTATAAGTGATTGAAGTGGCAGGTAGCCAATCGGCCATGGAAGTCAGAGCTAAGTCTGTTATGGTTTTGGTATCTCCTATTCCATTCATAGTGTAAGAGAATGTAAGCGTAGCATTTTCAGACGTATTTCCTGTAGCAGCTACAGGTAGTAAGAAAAAGGTTGCTATTTTTCCCGTACTTCCGGCAGACACTGTGCTGGAAGATGAAGGCAAAGTGGCAGTGCAGGATATATCGTTTCCGGCTCCGGAGGCTATGTTGCTCCATTGCATCCAGTCTGTTGCAGAAGTAGTGGAGCTGAACGCTACCGTGCCGCTTTTCTTTGTTTTGATGGAAAGAGAATTAATCGTTATTCCTGTAAAACCGCTTCCCGCTTCCACATTGAGGACAATCCGTGTCAGGGCATGCTTGAATGAAAAATTCACTTTGCCGTCACTTGCGGTCTTATTGGGTGCAGGTTTTGCCAATAAGAGATCCGTTTGGGCAGCTTCTGTAGATGGTACTGCGTATGTGAATGAGGGATAACCTGTTGCCGTAATATCCGGTACTGTCAGCCCTGTAGGGTTGTGCGGTGCATAGGCAAAGAAAGTAATCTTATCATTACTGTTGGCCGGCCAGAATTTCGTGGGAGCATATTCCCACGTAGCGGCTCCGCTTGCTTTCGTCACTTCCTGATTGTACATGAAGTTGGGAGTGGAAGACGAAGCGTTGAAGCTGCTTCCCTGTGTGAGATAAGCCAGTACGCCTAAAGAAGTAAGGTTATCCTTGGTAAAATCTGTTCCGCGCGTCTGTGTCTCTACGGTAGGTACAAAGCCTATAGGAACAGCAGGCAGTTCCGTTTCATCAGTTTGCGAACAGGCGGCAAACAATGCGCAACAGGTAGTGAACAATGCACAGCGGGCGGCAAAAGTTGAGAGTTTTATTCCTTTCATATCTTTCGATTTACTTTCTTGATCTGTATGTGTGCCCGGAGAAGGACATTCAACCTTGTCCGGGCTTGGTTAGGGTGATATTGAGATAAAAAAATGTGCGGCTTAGTTTACTGTAACATTTTTATCTTCGCCGGTGGTATCCCAATCAAAGCTATCCGTTACGTCTACTTCAATCGAGTTCAATCCGATGGTGAAGGTGAAAGCGTATGCTTTTCCCTGTGCAAAGATTCCGGTTCCCAGGTTTACTTCTTTAGTGAAAGAAGAAACTGCGGCAGTGGTAGCCCCTGAAGAAGGAATAGTGGCAATATCATACGTAATAGAGGCTTGCACCTCATCACCACCTGTAGTACCGGTTGTTCCATCTATAGGAATAAAGAACAGGTATTGGTTATCCGTGAACAGGCTGGCTGCTGTTTCATTGATTGAAACTGCGGGTGTGGTATAACCTTTCCAGGCGGGATTTTCCAGTTTGAGCACACCGTTGGATGAAGTTGCGGCAAGGATATAAGGACTTGTCAGATACTTACTTGCATCAGTCGGTAATGTTGGCAGTGCCCAGGTAGCATCATTCATGTTGATAGTTGCCTCTCCGGCAAGTTTCGTCGTATGCTTCAGGCTGATACCGGTGATGTACACCTTGGTTTCAGCATTGGAAGATATGCTCTTGTCCGTCTTAGCTTTCATGGTGACACGGGTGAGTACGTGTTTAAAGTCGAAAGTGACTTTACCGCTGGCAGTTGTTTGCTGTTGGTCTTTCTTGGCTGTTGATACCACTAAGTCTACCATGTCTTTTTGGTTAGTTTGCAACTTAAAATCAAGAGACGGGTCTGTGGTACCCGTAGCATTCGTCAGGGTGATGCCACTTGCACCCCCTGTACTATACGGGGCATAAGCGAAGAAAGAGAGTTTATCCGTACTATTTCCTGGCCAGAATTTCAGTGGAGAATATTCCCAAGCACCACCGCCACTACCGCCTGTGGCATTCCATGTAGTATGTACATTATCCATAAATGTACCTTTGGCTCCACTGGTTGAATAATCTCCAGTGGTCTGATAGGCAAGAATACCGAAACCTTTACCGTCTACTTTCAATCCGTTGGCTGTAGTTCCGTCAGTTAGTGAGTTGTCCGTAACCAAACCTTTTGTCTGTGTACCTGTGTACACTCCGAAACCAATGGCGCGGTTCGCATCCGGATTGGTTTCCATAACTTCATTTTGCGAGCATCCTGCTACTATAAGGGCGGTTGCCGCTACAAAAAATAAACTTTTAGTTTTCATAACTTGATACATATTTAATTAATAAAAAAGAGTTTCTATACCGGTATATCTACCTGTTGGTCATCTTCCCAGTCATCCACACCGACATCGAATCCGGAATCGGAACCGCCTTCGGGCTTTACATCCGGGAAGGTTTTAGGGACGGAAGCTTCTATATGCAGCGTAATATTTCCAATCTCATCTGTTTGTTCTTCTACGGTTATATCCGTTAATGTTTGCTCTATCACTGTCTTCCCATCCACCAACAATGCCCTCAGCAGGATGGAATGTGAAAGTGAACGGTCGAAACCGAATACGTCGAGTGTACCTTTCATCGTACCGTCTGTGAAAGAACCTTCATTGAAGGCGGGGCTTCCTACAGTGAACTCCTGTCCGCCCAGTTCTTCACCCGCATGACCGTCGTGCAGGAAAACCGAAAGAGGTATACCATACAGTGTGCAACGTACTTCACGCACATTTTGCAGGCCTTTCACGTTCAATGTCACCTGTATGTGCCGGGTGAGTGGCATGGGCGTAAAGTGCATTTTGCAAGTACCTGCGGGACATGCGGCGCGCGATGCAGCAGGAGCATAATTGCCCAGCATATCATCCGTCACTTCAAAATGGCGTATGGTGGCGGCTGCCAACTTGTCGGGTGAAGAGACAATGACACGTGTCGACGCACGAGTCACCACCTCTCTGGCGTATGCTTCAAGAGCTTCCACAGCCTCCTGTCCACGGAACAGGAGGTTATTGAAATCGGTGAAAGAACGATTGAAAAGTACAATGTCGTAAGTGCCAAGGGGCAGGCGCACAGTGGTGTATTCGCGTTCGCCTGTCAGCAACACACGGGGCTGACTGCCATCTTGTGGGAAGATGACCAGCGTGGCGCCCTCTTCTGTTTCTTCTTCCAGACCTGCGCGGCTCCAATCGGCAGTCACGGAGATTTCAGACTCCATATAATAGGTGATGTCACGGCGTTCGCAACTGCAAAGCACCGACAACAGGAGAAGGAATGTTATTAATTTGAAATTCATCTTTCCCCTCCTTTCACTTTTCGACCCAGTACCCATACAAAGGATATTTTAGCCTTTGTCGGTCCAAACCAGGTATAGTTCCCATTGTTCTGCCAAAGCAGTGTACGGTGGTCGTTGATAGTACGATAATGTTTATAGCTGGTTTGCAGCAGGCCGATGCCGATGCAGAACTCAAGATTCAGATTGCGGGCGATGGTAAGCGCATAACCGTAGCTGATGCCGGAGGCGATATAAAATTCGCCTTGGTATCCTTTTTCTTCCCATTGCAGGTCGTATTTTCCGCCACCTGCATAGAAACCGAAGAAATGTCCGGTGAGTGCATGGCGGTTCATGCGTTTGCCCAGCCAGTATCGGGCTTCCAGTCCGCCGGAAAGAAGCTGGAGGCAGTATTTGTCATGGTCGATGAGCCACCAGGGAAATATCCATTCTACATTCAGAGACCAACGCTCACGTTTTCCCAAAGGCAGTTCCAGCTCAACGTTCGGGGATATGGCAAGGTCGAACAGAAGGTTTGTCTTCAGAGCAAGAATAGGGCGATGGAAGGAATGAAAAACGGAGTATTTCGTCATTTTGGGTTTGTGCGCATCTATTCTTTCGGGTTTTCCGAAGGTGCTACTCTCCTCTTCTATTACAGGTTTCTGCTTGCCGGATATCTGGAGATTGAGGGCAGAAGCGTGCAACGTCTTCATTTGTATGGTACAAACGGTGGCATTCCGCAGTCCGGGCAAAATATGTTCCTGAATATACTTATAGGCATATCCGCAATTCAACCGTTTCAGTAAGTCTTTGCAGCGGTTAAGGTCTTTCACGTGATCCAGAATCATCAATACTTCTTCACGGTCGGGAACGGAATTATCATCTTCGATCATCCGGTGTAGTCCGGTCCAGTTCTCTCCCCGTGGATCGGTGCAGATACGCGGGCGTTCCAGAATGGGGTACTTCTCTGATAAGTAATTCTTCACCACTTCTGCACGACGCTCTGCCAGACGGATATTGTATGTTTTGTCCCCTTCGGGGGAAGCGTAGGTCGTGATGAAAATAGTATCGATCAGTGAAACGGCTATATCGTTGGATAACAGGGCATGGAAAGCACCGAGTGTCTTATAATTCTCCATATAATCGTTGTCAATCACTAACTGGTTGAAGCGAAAATACAGCAACAGAGATTCACGACAGGAGCTGTCGCGGGTACAGAGCAGTGTGTCCGCTTCTGTAATTCCATTCGCAAAGGCTGTGGACGGTAGCAGGAGCAGATAAATGCTACTTATTATAATGATTATTCTTTTCTTCATGTCTCGGATGGTTTCAAAACAGGTCGTTCAACTTGATCTCGGACAGGTAGATACGAGTCATATGATTGATTACTCCCAATTTGTTGGCGGCATTGCGATAATGTGCATACAGCGCTTCTTGGGTGGGGTGATTGCAATTAAGGTGCTCTCCGGTAGCTTCGAGAAGTTCCAGCAAGGAAATCTGATGACAGGGACGTATCAGTTCGTAGGAAGAAAGGAGTTCCCGGTTCTCAATATCTTTGCAGCTGATTAAGCTGGCAATTTCAAGTTTCCGAAGTAGCTCGGACACTGTGTTGATGAAGAGCTTATACTTGGATGTATTCTCCGGAATTCCTCCAGTAGCTATATCATGAAGTATGAAAATAGCTGTCTGTGTCAGTGGCGTAAGCATAATGCATTTCTTTTTAATAGGTTTGTTAGTATACCGTTACTCCGTAAGTAACGGTATGCAAGGAGCATTACTCCGTAAGTAACGGAAACCCACAAATACGAATACTGTAAGGCGTTATGGAAGCATGACAGGTCTTTGAATTGAATTTTATGCGGGAATAAAGCGTAAGATATTATATATCCATGTTGAAGGGTATAACGTGGAAAGGAGAATCATGTGCTTTCTCATAGTCTGTATGACCGTAATATGTTTATTTGCCAGTATATTTTTCTACTGAAGCCGTGTATAAAGTTAAAATGTTGTCGTTTTTTAAGGTTTATAATTTGTTTTTGCGAAAATTACTCTATCTTTGTCGCGTACTAACAGTTCCGTTACTTACGGAGTAACAGCAGTTTTATACCCTACTCCATAGTTTTTTCTTTCCAGAGTAAATGTAATTAATTATCATTCGATTCGCTTTTGCCAACTCGTCCCCGTCAAAGCTTTTCAGATAGGTGCGGGTAACTTCCAGCGAGGAGTGTCCCAATCCTTCCGAAATCATCTCTTCCGGCACATGGCAGTATTTGGCAAGTGTCGCCCACGTATGGCGGGCGGTATAGGAGCTTACTTTGACATCACCCACTCCACAAAGTTCAGATAATCGTGTCAATTGGAAATTCAGGTTCCGTAGTTTCCTGCCATATTCATTGAAAGCTGCTTCACCTTTCAGAGTGCCGCTCAGGAAATTGAGCAGATAGGGTGAAGATGAATCTTGATTACGGTAGAGGTTGATTAATCGCATGGCTTCCGGGACTACTTTCACACATAGTTCAGTACCTGTCTTGCGGCGTCGGCAGGTAAGGAGATCGCCTTGGATATCCTTCTTGTGCAGGTGTGCCAAGTCAGCGTAGGGCATACCTTGTAGTAAAAGCATCAGTTTCAGGCTGTCTTGTGCCTGGCCGACTTCTTTAGGCAACGCGTTGCTGGTAGTTGGAGGATTCAGCAAGCGGTTCATCTGGGAGGCTGTTACTGCCAGTTTCCGCTCGGAGGTCACTCCGGTTTTCAGTCCGGCAAAGAGACGGAACTCTCCGGAGATCAGTTCGCTGTCTACCGCACGGTTATACACTGCCCGCAACGCACGTATGTACGTGGAGATGGTGTTGTAGCTCCGTTGTAAGTCTTCCAGATGGCGCTGGAAGCGGCGGAGGGAGGATTTGTTGAGACCACCGAAGAAGATTTCGCCACCACCTACAAACTCAGTAAAAGCCCGAAGGGCATACGTGTAAATGTGTGCCGTGGCAAAACGTTCCTGTTGGCACAACTCTTCAATGACTTCATTCATGAAGACCGTTAAACTTTTCTGTTTCATACTTCTTTTATATTTAGTATTCAACTACAATATAAAAAAAGTATGATTGTTCGCAAAGGGGGTGGAAAATGATCAAGTAATAAGATTAAGTATTTCAGGCTTCTGTTCAATACTGATTATTTGCATGACGTTTACGCAACTCCTCAATTAGTTATTGTATACTCTTATTTGTTGCAATATCGTTTATTTTATTATCATTTTGCTTTGAGTTTGAAACTTTTTTAGTATGTTTGCTGCATTATTAATGAAAAACATGTCTTTTCAATGAAAAAGCAAGATTTCCTGTTTGTTCTTTTGGTAGTGGTGGTTTTCCTGCCGTTCTTTGTAAGTAGTGCCGTTTACGACTGGTACAAATCATTCAATGCTGAACATGGCATGGTGATGAGCTTTCTGAAGTTTGCCATTCTATCCTCATTGGGTGAAGTACTGGGACTTCGTATCAGTGCGGGAGTATACAACAGGAAAGGCTTCGGTATTATTCCGCGTATGGTGGTATGGGGAATACTCGGTATGGGCATCAATGCAGCCATGATCATTTTCTCTAAAGGTGTACCTCAATTCATGGAGTATATGGGAATGGCAAATGCAGCCGCAACCTTTGCGAGCGATGCGATGTCTCTTGATAAAGTATTGGTGGCGCTGGCTATATCCGTGACCATGAACACTATCTTTGCTCCGGTATTCATGACTTTCCATAAAATTACGGATACGCATATCCTGATGTGCGGCGGTTCTCTCAAGAGCCTTATCACCCCTATCCCAATGACGAAGATTATCACCGGGCTGAACTGGAACGTTCAGTGGAACTTTGTTTTCAAAAAGACCATTCCGTTCTTCTGGTATCCGGCACATACGATTACTTTCATGTTGCCGCCGGATATGCGTGTACTGTTTGCCGCATTGCTGGGCATTGTGCTCGGAGTCTTGCTGGCAGTAGCAGCACGGAAATAGTTTTTTTGCTACCTTTGCTTCCTGCAAGAACAAGAATAGATATATGAGATTATATAATAAGCAGGAAGCAATAGGGCGCATGAACGCTTTGGCAAGTTGTGCAAAGCCGTTTGTCTTTCTGATTGATTACTTACAGGAACAGGTTTATGTGGAAGAAGCGAAGAACGTTTCTCCGGTGGAACTGGTGTATAATCTGAATGGATTTACGAATGAAGACGGTGGGCATCAACAGCAGCAGAAAGATTTGCCGGAACAAATAGAATGGAATCCCGATCCTGTTTCTTTTGAGGAATATGGTTGTGCATTTGAGCATGTGCGGAAGAATATACTTGCAGGAAACAGTTTTCTCACCAACCTGACATCCCGGACTCCGGTACGTACCAATCTCACCTTAGAGCATATATATTGCCATTCCCGCGCTTTATATAAGGTGTGGGTGAAGGGGCGGTTTGTTGTGTTCTCACCGGAGATTTTTGTGCGGATAAACAATGGGATTATCAGTTCTTATCCTATGAAGGGAACCATTGATGCTACCCTGCCCGACGCCCGGCGTATATTGCTGGAAGATGAAAAAGAAACTGCGGAACATGCCACGATTGTAGACTTGATAAGGAATGACCTGAGTATCGTGGCTTCTCATGTCAGAGTCAGCCGCTACCGCTATATCGATGTCATACAAACCAACCGCGGTCCTATCCTGCAAACCAGTTCGGAGATATGCGGCGAGTTGCCGGAGGATTATAAACAACGTTTAGGAGATATTCTTTTCAGTATGTTGCCTGCCGGTTCCATCACCGGAGCACCTAAAAAGAAAACGATGCAGATTATCCGTGAGGCTGAAGGATACGAACGCGGTTTTTATACGGGCATAACCGGTTACTTTGATGGAGTTAGCCTGGATAGTGCCGTGATGATCCGTTTTGTAGAGCAACAGCCTGAGGGCCTGTATTTCAAAAGTGGCGGTGGCATTACTTTCAAGAGTGATGCCCGCAGCGAATATGAAGAAATGAAACAGAAAGTATATGTGCCGATTTGTTGAAACCATACAGGTGCGTGATGGTGAGTTACAGAATCTTACCCATCACAACCGGAGAATGAATGAGACCCGGAAAGCTATCTTCGGAGTATCGGAGCAGTTGGATATCCGGGAGTATGCAGAAGGCTGTCCTATGGATGGAATCCATAAATGCCGTGTTGTTTATGACAAAGAGATATGTGAGGTGGCATTTTCACCTTATATAATGAGGCCCATACATTCGCTCCGGCTGGTATATTCCGATACGGTTGATTATCACTATAAAAGTACAGACCGGAAAGAGTTGGAAGCATTGTATTCCCTTCGTGAAAATCAGGATGACGTGTTGATTGTCAGAAATCATCTTTTGACGGATACTTCCATTGCTAATGTGGCATTAGAAAAAGAGGGAGTCTGGTATACTCCTGCGACTCCCCTCTTGAAAGGAACAAAGCGTGCATGGTTACTGGAACAAGGACTGTTGGTGGAATGTGATATTCCGGCAGATGAGATTTACTCTTATTCCCGCATCGCTTTATTTAATGCGATGATTCATTTCGGAGCTTTGTTTCTGGATATCAATCGGGATACGGTTATTCACATTTGATACTCTCTACAGGATTGTTTCTTGCTGCCCGGTAACTATTCAAACATACTGTGAGCAGGGTGATGCAGATAGTGAATAGCAGAGGAAGCAGGAAGTGAATGATTTCCAGATGTGCATGATAGGCAAACTGTTGCAGCCAATAGTTCATTGAATAGCAGATAGTGGGAACAGCCAGTACGAAAGCAATGCCAATGTAGCATAAGAACGGACGATTGACAAGCCATAATATCTGCCAGAAAGATGCACCGTGAATTTTACGGATACCTATCTCGCGAGTGCGCTGACGGATGGCATAATGGGTGATGCCGAATAAACCGAATAGCGTGAGGAACAGGCTGATTGAAGCATACATCAGAAGAATACGGGAGAAATCGGTAACCTCCTGATTATTGGATATTAGTATCTGGTGAGGGTCTTCATAGTTGAAGGAGGTGCCGGGATACTTCTTCTTCCAAAGTTCACGGATATGGTTGATTACCTCTGCTCGATACTTTTCATCAAACTTTATAGTCAATGTAGTGTAATTCGGCTGCGGTGTTTCGTGAAGGAGCATTCTTAACGGAAATACGTTATTTGTGAGAGAGTACTTCTTGAAGTCTTTTACAACTCCGATGATAGTGCCATTTATACTCTCATCAGATGCGTATTTGGAGATAGGTTGTCCCATCGGGTCTTCACCTGCAGGAACAAGATAACGGATGAATGCCTCATTTACTACTACTGGTATGGGAGTACGGGGCAATAAATTGAATGTCTGTTTTGCATCCAGCAATTCAAAGTTGTATATGGATAGGAAATCCGGGCAGTTCTCGTAGAGTTCCAGCATCAGAAGTTCATTCTCTTTACCCTCTTGGCGTGGTATAGCTACACTCATTGGATAAAGTCCCGATTGGGATGAGATGACACTTTTCACTCCTGCTATAGGCTTGATTTCTCCTATCCATGTCTGCAAGGGTGAGTGCGCAGAGTCACCAATGCCAAATTCGATGATTCCTTTATAGCGGCTTCCCTCCTGCTCTATCAAGTCCATCTGGCTACGGATAATCATAAAGGCACTTAACAAGCCAATGGAGATAATGAATTGCAAAGTAACCAATGCTGCAACAATACGCTGCTTCTTGCGACCAGTGAAGAAACTACGGTAACTACTTTCGGACAGCGTGTGTATTTTCCGGCTCATATATTGGGCTGGTACTACAGAGAGAATAATCACAAACAGCAGGATGACCGGAAATACCTGACCGGAGAAAAGATAAGACAATGACAGGTTTGCGGTTACTATCGTGTTGAAACTTGTCAGTAAGTCACTCATTAACAGAATGGACAGGAGGAATGCTGTAATCACCATCAGAAAGGTGTCAACGAAGAGTTGCCAACGGATATGACGGTGAGTTGCACCTAAGAGACACTCAATATGCAAAGTACGTATTTGCTTTAGTAAACGGGAAAAACTCAGATTGATATAGTTGAAACAACCGATAAATAGAATTAATAAGGCGGATAGCAGTCCGACACTTAACAGGGCTTTTTGCCGATGTTCAATGCATTGGTCACTATCTTGTAGGGTGGTATTAAAATAAGATTCCTGCAAGGTCAGGGTGCGGTAGTAGCCTTTGCCCAATAATGTCGGGAGTTCGGTTGTTTCAAAACGTTGGCGAAAAGCATCGATATCTGTTCCCTGTTTGAGAAGTATCGAACACGTAACTCCTGCCTGAGCTTTGAGACTTGTGAGCATATCTGCTTTCAGCATACTTTGAGGAGGTAAGTTGAAGACTGCGACAATTCGGTAGGCTTTTTTCTCAGACTGTGGCATTTCCAATAGTTTGCCGATGCAGTCGATTGTTCCAAAACAACGTTTAGCTGCTTCCTGGCTGATGGCAATAGTTCCGGGATGCGTGAGTGCCTCCTCTACTTTTCCTGCAAGGGTTTCTATCGGAAAGAATTTCTCAAGTGTAGAATCTGCCGATATTAGGTTCAGGTCAGAGAAGTCTTCATTGTTCACCCGGATTTTTGTATGTGTAACGCTTTGTGTGCGTAGTGCAGCCTCTATCTCAGGAAATTGTGAAATGATTTCCGGTACGGACTCATGATATACAAATGTTCCTTGCATTTCTTCTTGTGCAAAGGGTAGTGTTTGTGTAAGCCGGAGAATACGGTTACGATTAGGGTTATTGTGCTCAATGTTATACTCATACAGAACGAATGCTGTTAGTAGATTGGTGCAGGTGATACCGATGACCAGGCTGACAAGGGAAATAGTGACAAATAATTTGTTTCGCCACCAACTACGTAGGACTATTTTTAGTGTATGCATGTTTCTAATAATAGATATGAATGACATATTCTCATAGTGATGAGAATCTTTTCTCACTGTGATGAGAAAAAATTCTCACCACAGTGAGAATAATCTTTTTGCCAGAGCATGAGACGGCGGTATTTCTTTACAGACTGACTTCCGTCACTACCTGTCCGTCAAACAGATTGATGATGCGTCCGGCAAATCCGGCATCGTGCTGTGAGTGGGTCACCATGACGATAGTGGTTCCTTCTTTGTTCAGTTCGTTTAGCAATTCCATAACTTCTTTACCATTTTTGGAGTCCAGGTTACCGGTAGGCTCATCGGCAAGAATCAGCTTCGGGTTGGCTACTACGGCACGGGCGATGGCTACACGTTGTTGCTGACCACCGGAGAGTTGCTGAGGGAAGTGCTTGCTGCGGTGTGTAATTGCCATGCGTTCCATAGCTGTCTCTACACGGCGTTTACGTTCGGCGGCAGGGATGCCCATGTAGAGCAACGGTAATTCGATATTCTCATATACGTTCAGTTCGTCGATAAGGTTGAAGCTCTGGAATACGAAGCCGATGACACCTTTACGCAGACTGGTACGTTGTGCTTCGGTGTATTTGGAAACTTCCTTGCCATTCAGGTAGTATTCTCCGCCCGAAGGATTATCAAGTAGTCCCAGGATATTCAGCAAGGTAGATTTACCGCAACCGGAAGGTCCCATAATTGCGACAAATTCTCCTTCTTTCACTTCAATGTTCACATTGTTCAAAGCCCATGTTTGCACTTCTTCGGTCTTGAAGATTTTCTGTAAGTTAACTGTCTTAATCATAATAGTAAGAATTTAAATTAATAATATATTTATTCATTTTTTATTATCTCGGCCGGATTGATATGCATAATCCGATAAATCTTGTATGCTGTAGTGAGGAATATCATCAGGGCAACAGAGAAGAAAAGCACGATGCCCCAGTCCCAACTTTGTATGCACCTCGTGGACCTGTCATCTATTGATAGCAGCATTAACCTCACTAGTGGATAAGCAACTGCAAATGCCAGTATGAAAATCATCATATAGGCTTTTCCGAATATTCCGGCGATAATCCACGGTGTGGCTCCATTTATTTTGCGGATAGCAATTTCTTTCTGCCGGCTGACGGTATCCATGGAAATGGCAGA
Source organism: uncultured Bacteroides sp. (assembly GCF_905207245.1). Lineage (GTDB taxonomy): Bacteria > Bacteroidota > Bacteroidia > Bacteroidales > Bacteroidaceae > Bacteroides. The sequence continues at coordinate 29,878 of NZ_CAJLKP010000033.1, forward strand.
ATAGATGCTCAGCACAACCAGTAGTACACTTACAACGGCCAGTATTGTCATACCCACCTGAGTCATATACATAGAACCCATGACGGTTTGTTTGTTATCGGCAAGGGAACGGACTTCAAGGGGTAAGGTAATTGGTATGTAGTTCCGGCAAATATCAGTGATGCGGCGGAGGTTCCTGTCAGGGTTTGTTCCCGGTGCAAACTTAAAGTAAAAGGTTCTGAACCGGTTGCCGGGGAAGAATGCTGAACCGATAGTAAGCCCTCCTTGGGATTCTTTATAAAGTGCTTTGTAGGTGCCGGCAATGCGATAATTCTGATTGTTGAGTTCTACCATTCCTTGTACACTGTCTTTATCCAGTTGCAATTTGAAGCTTTCACTGACGTAGATAACGCCTTCCGATGCTTCACTTATTTCCTTGCCTTGCAACGGGATGTTCAGAAACTTAAAATAATTGGGCGACCCTTCTGTGAAGGCAATCATGGCTTCCGATTGGTCGGCTTTTTTGTAGGTATGCATAAAGAATTGTCCATCTTGTTGTATGTTATGCATCATTGCCAGTGTTTCTGTACACTCCGGAAGAGCTTGGATATCAGTTAATATAGGATTTAGATTCTGCCACATACGTTGGCTGTTCACATTCAGGGCGATGATGTTTTTCTCTTCTTTGGAGGTTAGCGGACTATATGCTTCACCGAATATCTCGTGCCATACCATATTGATGCCGAGTGTGCTGCCCACAAAGAATATGGAAATACTCAGTTGCAACCACATCATGACTGAACGGAAGATGTGGCGGCTATGGTTGTTGTTGATTTGGCTAATGATGCTCACCTGGCGTAATCGGCGGATAGGAAACCATATCACCAGCATACATACTACCAGAAGTGCGAGATATATTTGCAATTGCACCGCATAGATAGCCGATATTGATAAATCGGGCATGTCCCGGTTCGGTATGTATATTTCCGCCAGACTTATCATAATCTCCGTCAGTGCCAGGGACAAAAGAAAAGCGACGGACATCATCCAGAATATCTCGGCAAAGAGAAGCAGGAACAGCCCTTTTATCTCCGACCCCATACATTTGCGAAGCGCCACTTCACGCTGACGGTTATAAAACATCTGAATGATGAATTTGAGGAAGTTAATCAATCCTGAAATCAGGATAAGTGAAGCTATAAACAATACCAATAGCTTTACAATTTCAAAAGTGCTGTCGTGTCTCTGCGTGAATTTGGCGACGGGGTGAACAGTATCTTCGTCCCGTTGCCATCTTATTGATTGTAAAGTCTTGTTTAGTGTCTCTATATCTGTTTTAGGCGATAGATAACCTCCTACGCTTAAAGCTTCATCATTAGGTATGATTTCATAGAAGAAGTAACAATCGGCCTTTGAACTTTGTAGGTCTTCTTCTTCTACCACATTTACAACTTTAAAGTCCTGAATGGAATTTTCGGCTATATATTTCGGGTCAGACAGGTGTATGATTGTTCCAATAGGATTGGCAGTGCCGTATGCTTTGCGGGCAAACTTTTGCGACAACACTACTTCATCAGGAGCGTCGGGAAGTTGGTTGCCATATAGCAAGTTTCGAGCATTGTAAGAGAAAAAGTTTCCGTTAACCCCTCTGTATTTTATCAAAAAAGGCAGATTGCGTTGATCGTTGTCAATGACTTCTATCTCTGTCGAATTGTTATAAGATTGTATGGTCAGGCATTCTAACCCCATGATGGATTGTTCTACCAAACGTTGTATTTCTTTGGCTCGGAAAAAAGAACTCTGGCGTTGATTGACTTCAATTCGTACCCTCCGTTCACTATTGGGCAAATCTTCCTGTTTATTTATCTCTTGAATGAAAAAGCATACCAACGTATAGCAAACAATCCCCACTGCCAGACAAATGGCAGAAATCAGACTGTGAGTTTTATACTTCAACAGGTTTCGGAGCGATATTTTCAGATAATGTATAATCATTATTTTACTTGTTATTCGTTTTTAATTACTTCTGCCGGATTGGCCCTTACTATCTGCAAGATACGGAAAAGTATGGTGATAGCTGTAATAAAAGTCACAATCAGGAATATGCAAAACCAGAACAGGAATCCGCAATCAAAGAACACCGTGTACATTTGTTTCCATAGCATCAATGCAGCATATACTAGCGGGAATGCAATGACGGCACTGCACAATAATAGAATAATATATAAACGGGCAAACAACAAGATGATTTGCGGAACATTCGCTCCGTTTACTTTACGGATGGCAACCTCCTTTTGTCTGCGTTCCGTATCGAGCGTAATACTGGAGTATACACCCAGTAAAGTAATAATAATGCTGACTATGGCAAAGAAGAGAATAATATCCTTCAGATTGTACTCGATGGCTTGTACCACGTGAATATCATCAAGGAACGTTTTTGTTTGGTAAGTTATATTTTCAGGAAGCATTTCACGACAGACGTTCTCTATCCATCGAGTTACTTCTTTCTGCTGCCCGGGATGGCTCTTTATATAACAATGACCTATATAGACAGAAGAATCGTATGGTACAAAAGCATATCCGCTACTTTGGTTGTATACATCTGCCTGAAAAGGAGCGGATATTCCACATATTGTGTAGCCGGTATTTCCACTATATAAGTTCATGCCGATTACGTCTTTTTTCTGTATTTCCTGCCAAGCTCTGTCCACTATAATTTCATTTTCTGTTTGTGGAGTACTCCCCTGTTCTATAGGAATATTCATGAAAGAGAAGAAATTGGATGGAACAGCCATGATACTAATATCAATCCAGGAGTTTTCATTTCCTTTCTCGGTCGTCAGTCCATTCCCTGACATTCCATACATATAACCGATATCCGATAACAAAACCTCTTTCACTCCGGCATGTTGCTTAAAACGTTCTATCATGGTCAGTTTCTCTTCGTTCTTCATGAACGGATAATCCAATGGGATACTTAAGATTTCCGCCTTCTCCTGCTGGCTTAATGTATGGAACAAGGTATTGGCAGTTTTTTCTGATTGCAGGTATAAGGCAACTGTCAGCGATACGAATACCCAGCAAATAAAAAATTGGATGCCCAGCATGAAGTTGCGCCCCCATTGTTTTCCTCTGCGTTTGTTGCTTCCGTAGATGCCAGTCTGCACTGAAATCTTACGGATGCGGGCAGAAACAGACAGGCAAATGACAGCGCAAAGTGTGATAAGGCAAATGATATATTGCAGGGCATGTATCAAAAGGGCTTTAGGAGTAAAGGCCATGGCGAAGCCTGGTAAAGAGAAATCCATGTGGCCACCAAGTAGTTCTATTCCCGAAAGTACCAGCACGGATGCTATGGAAATAACAATCAATGACTGCGTAAATAGCAGGTTGAATAGTTGTTTCCAGTTACAGCCTGCCATCTTCATGATACTGTATTCTTTGGTGCGGTTAAAAAATGAGCCTATGAGAAAATGAAAGAAATTTATCAGCCCCACCAACAATATCAGTGTGCCTATGGTTCCGGTTACCAATGCCAGATAGGAAGCTCCTTGTTTTTTTAGTTGGGTTCCCATGCGGTCGGCGGTGATGGTGTAGGCTTCATTATACAGAGTATAAGTATAGTTCCTTTTTGAAAACTGTTTTTCTAAAGCGGCACAAGTGGTTTGTGGTGATAACAAGGCATAGGTGCTTGCTCCTGTCATGTTGTGGCGTTTGGGGCTTTGCAGAAGTCCCTCACTGTCATTCACGGTCAGTACATCTATGTTTTGCATGAAGTCAATGCTATTATTCAGGGGAATATCTTCCATTACAGCCTGAATGGTATATACGATGCCCCCTGTTATTGGAGTACTTTCGGGGGATGTATTGAGCCTTCTCATCAAGGTCATGTGTTTACCGATGGCACTTTCTGCATTACCGAATATCTTAATGGCAATGGATTGGCTCAGAATGGCGGAGTTAGGAGACCGGCTTACCATTCCCCAATGTCCTGCCACCATTTTTGGGGTGAATACTCTATTGTAGCAAGTGTCTGCCTCAATCGTTTCAAGTTCATAAGGCAATGTCTTCTCCGGGGATACTTCCACATAGAAAGGACGTTCACGAGGATAGGTTACGCATGAAATAGCCTCCACTTCTCCCATGGACCAGGTGCGAAGTTCTTCAGATAAAGGTACAGGAGTACCGGAAAAATATCTGTCGGCCTTACTGTCGTAAAGACTTAGTTCGGCTATGCGGCCATAATTGGCGAAGCAATGATTGGTGCTGTCCACAAAGCGGCTGCAATACATGCAGATACAGAAACATAGTAGTCCCACGGATAGTCCGATAATGGATATGATGTTCTGTGTCTTATATTTACACAGGTTTCTGATTGCTATTTTGAAATAATGTACTATCATAAGTTGATGTTAGTTCTATGTTTCTTATTCACTTTTAATAACCTCTGCCGGATTTTGTCGGGCGGCCTGCCATACGCGCCAGCCGATACATGTGAAGATAACTATTGCTATACATGCAAAGATAGTTAGATAGATCCAGACGTCGATGGTTGTTTGTTCTATATAATTTTCTAACCAGCGTTTCATTAGGACATATCCTATTGGGAATGCTACAATAGATGCAATGAATAATAAAAGTATATACTCTTTTACGAACATGAGTAGTATATCTTGGATTGTCGCTCCATTCACCTTGCGCACAGCTATCTCTTTGCGTCGTTGTTCACAACTAAGCGTAACGAGGGAGAAGATGCCGAAAGCTGCAATAATTACGCATACGATGGCAACAAAACTTAATAGTTTCATCAGTATATTTTCTGATTTCAGATATTCGGCATAAACATCTTCTGTATTTACCATTTTATATTTCACTTCCGGGTATTCATGGGTGATTATACTGTCTACCCGGCTTTGCAATTCTTTCCATTTGCCGTCATGGTATTTAATCAGTATTTGTCCTTTTCCTAAATAGAATCCACTGATATTAATACTTCCGGCAACCAAAACAAAAGGTTGAACCGGTACAGTCGGCGGTGTAGTATGGAAGTTCTTGACTAATCCTATAATGGTTTCAGAAGCGTCTTTATTTCGATAAAGTTTCTTCCCCACCGGATCATTCATTCCGAAAACTTTTGCTGCAGCTTCGTTAATCACAACTTTATCCCGTCCTGTATCTTTGGGCAATTCCCCTTTCAATAACTTTAAATTGTAGAATGGTATAGCTTTTTCGCTTTCCCATATATACAGTGTATTAGCACTTTCTGCATCGGGCGATTTGCCATCCCAATTGTCGTAGTATGCAGAGAGAGTGGTTGTTCTGGGTAATAGAGCACAATGCCCTGTCATGATTTCTTTGGTACAGGAAAGTTGCTTGATTTTGTCCGAAATGGCTTCAAAATTCTTATCCGGATACAGATAGTGGATATTGGCTATATTTTTCCTTTCCCATCCTAAATCAGTATTTGTGAGAAAGTATATCTGCTTCATAATGACGATCATACAAAATATAAAAAGTATACCTATTCCAAGTTGAAAGATAATGCTTATTTTACGTAATAGATGCTGATTCTTATTTCTATTGGTATGCGGGCGTCTCATGATGAACGGTAACAGCAGAAGCATGGATAGAAGGGTAATGCCGGCAAAATAAAGAAGCGATTCTTCATAAATATTTCCGGTAACACTGGACATTTCTCTGAATATAGGTAACGCCAGTTCCACCAAGGTCATGCCTAACAATCCGGATAAGAATATAATGCAGAGATATTCTATAGAAAGCAGCATAAACAGGCTGCTTATAGAAGAACCACATACTCTTCGCAGTTCTATTTCCCGGTTACGCATGCGAATACGGGTAATAAATAAAGAGAGATAATTAAATAATGAACAGAGAATAACTAATCCGCCGGCTACCGAAAATAGTATCAGATAGTAGAATTGGATAGATTTGCTTTCATTGATTGATGAATAGTGATATTGGGTTAACGGCATCAATTGTACGTCCTCAAAAATACCTTTGGGATCTCTGGTATCGATTTTGGTGTTGGCTGTAGAAAGTTTTTTTTGAAAAGCTATCGGATCGATACCTTTATGCAATTTGATGATGATTTTAAAGCTTCCATTAGACCAGTCATTTTGCCATTTACGAAAGTATTCTCCTTCACCCCAAAAACCAAATGATAAGTTGCTATGATTCAGGTTTTTCAGAATGGCACAGATTTTTATTTTCTTATCATAACAAATTATTTCTTTGCCAAGTACATCTGTTGTACCAAACAGTCTTACCGCCGTATCTTCAGTCAAAGCTACTTTATCATCTGAATACATAAATTCCATGTTTCCTGATACTATGGAGATATTGAACATTTTCATGAAACACGAGTCTGCTTTTATTTCATAAGCTTTAAATGTAGACTGTTCTTCTGTTTTTATATCCGTTTCTTCTCTCCATCTGGTGTAGGCACATGCTTCTTCAACTTCCGGAAAATTATTCTTTAGCATAGTAGATGCCGGATAGGCCATATTAGTGGAATATCCATTTTCATTCATTATGCTTTTCTGATAAAGAATATACATCCGGTCGGCTCCTTCATGATAACTATCATATGTTATCTCATAATGTATCCATAGATTGGCAAAAGCGAAACAAGTAAAACCTATTGCTAATCCAATAATACTGATTATGCTCTGTGTCTTATATTTCAGTATATTACGAAATGCTAGTTTGAAATAATGAAGTATCATAATGAGTTTTTTTATATTTGGATTTCAAATCTTGTGCCAAACTTATAATTGCTTATTAATTAGATATATACTTCTTTTAAAAAGATGAAACCAGTGTGCTATATTGCACAAAAAAGGTGCATATTCGCACATTGCTTGTGCTTTTTTTGAATCATTCTAAGAATCATATTCTTTACTATTCACTCTTAATTACTTCTGCTGGATTCTGTTGTGCTGCCTGCCATACGCGCCAGCCGATACTAAGGGCAATCACTACCGCAATGCCTGCAAATATAAGGATGAATGGCAACATTCCTATATTGACTTGACGATTGTAAGTCTCAATCCACTGTTTCATGATAATATAGCCTACCGGGAAAGCTACCAGTGAAGATATAATCAGAAGCAAAGAATATTCCTTAAGGAAAATATTTAGAATGTTACCTATTGTAGCTCCATTCACTTTGCGGATAGCTATTTCCTTCCGTCGTAGTTCACAAGTCAATGTAACCAAAGAATAGATGCCGAATACAGATATCAGAATACAAACCAATGAAGAAAAACTTAAAAGACTGGATAAGGCATCTTCTGATTTCAGGTATTTATTGTATTGTTCTTCTTCACTATCCAGGAATAACTTGCGGTCGGGAAGTTCCGACTGCTGCATCTCTTCAATGCGGCGGCGGCATTCTTCCCAGGTTCCCGGCTTATATTTGAAAAGTACAAAGCAACGTCCCCATGCCCACTTTTCTCTGTTTGTATTGACAAATACAGCATTTGCTATATCATTTGTGGGTGCTCTATAGGCACAATCTTTTACCACTCCTATTATAGTCATCGATTGCTGATTTTCTTCATTGTAATAGATACGTTTACCAATAGCTTCTTCTGGTGTCCATCCCATAGTGCGGGCTGTTGTTGCTGTGATATTGACCTCGCTGAGCTCCGATTTATCCGATATCCATTCTCCTGCCAGCAGTTGCATATTATAGAATTTGAAAAATTCTTCTCCTGCCAAAAACTGATCTATACTGATAGGTTTATCAGTGACTCCATTTGAGCCTTCCCATGAAGTTGCTTCAAAAAGAGAATAAGCTCCCATGCTAATCAGAGGCCAGTAAACAGGTTTCACTACTTCAGTAACCATAGGTAATGCCTTTACTTTTTCAGCCCAAACATTCATATCCACATTCATCCAAATGCTTAAAGATGCACGATTCTGGTAGTCAATTCCTGTATCTACATTACGTAAATGATAGAGTTGCATTTGCATAATAGTTGTACAGAGAATAAAAGCCATGCAGACAATCAGTTGTAAAACAACGCTTCCTCTCCGGAAAAGACGTCCGGTGACGCCTGTATGAGTATGATGGAGTGTGTTTTGCAATGAGCGACGGCGGAATATATAAATAGAAAACAGAGCAATGATAAATGCCAATATTGCCATGCCTGCTATATATAATATACAATTACCGTAGATAGATATATCTGTATCGGTTATTCCGGAATAGCGCATAAACCAAGATTTGAGCGACTCGATAAAGACCATTCCTAAAATGGAAGCCAACAAAATCGTAAATAGGAAATCCATGCAAAGCAATGCCAGCAACGAACGTTCGGAAGCTCCGTTTACTTTACGCATTGCCATTTCACGCTTACGCGAACGGAAACAATCGCTATATATAGTCAGATAGTTTACCAACGCACACAAGATGATAAGTAGTCCTGTTATAGAGAAATAAATAATGTAGCGGAATTGTACGATAGTTTCGTCTTCGCGGACAAATTCATCCGCATATCGTAATTGAGTAATAGGTTCCAGATAAAAGCGTGTAAATCCGGTTTCATAGTTAGACTTATCTTTCTTCATTTTTTCCGGGAAGTTCCGGTTCATCTTTTCGATGAGTGCTTTGACATCTGTTCCGTGCTTTACTTTTATCAGTATTCTATATCGGTTGTTGCTCCATGAAGCGTCATCACTGCTCATCCATCCCATTACGGAATATTTAAAATTGGAGTGCCTTCCCCAATCGCTAATAATGGCTCCTATGCGATATTCCCTCATATTGTTGGAAGCAATCAGTTTTTTTCCAATGACCTTGGTAGTGCCAAAAAGCTCACGAGCCATTGTTTCTGTAATGGCCACCTCTTTTGTTTCTCTTGAATTTGATAAATAGAAATTCTGGCTACCCTCTAATATTTTTATATCCATCATGCGCATAAAGGTAGAGTCCGGCGCAATATATGGATATTCAGTCTGTTGCTTATTCTTTAAAGTGAAGAAACTTTGTTGTTCAAATATGCAGAAATCTTCTACTTCCGAATAAGCATTTTTTAGATAACCTCCCAAAGCATAGGGCATAAAATTAGAATAATGTGCTCCGAAATGTCGGTCATCCGTTCGTACTAGATAGATACGCTCCGCATCCCTATGAAAATTATCATACGTCATTTCATATTGTATCCAGAAAGTGGACAGGGCAAAACAAGCCAGACCTATTGCCAGACCGACAATGCTGATTATACTTTGTGTCTTATGTTTCAGTATATTCCGGGATGCCATTTTAAGATAATGCTGTATCATGATATTCTATATTTTCTTTAGTAGTATATTTATTCTCCTTTTAATACTTTTGCTGGATTTATTTTTATCGCTTTGTGAATCTGCCATCCTAATGTGCACAATGAAATCAGTGCAATGAGAAGTCCGGCAGTCAGGAATATCCAGAGTGAAAGTGGAGCATGATGATAAAAACTTTCCATATATTTATGAATCAATAGATAGCTGATACAAGAAGCCAGAACAAAAGCAATGCTGAATATATAGCAATATTTACGTAGCAATAATTGGAAGATATCATGGGCAGTGGCTCCGTTTACTTTTCGTAAAGCTATCTCACGATATCGTTGTTGAATATCATAAAGCGATAATCCGAATAATCCCAAACAAGAAATAAGTATTGCAATCATGGCGAAAGTGACATAAATGCGCGTGGCACGTTGGTCATCGTGATACAATGCAGCTATTTCATTTTCGATGAATGAGTAATTGAATTCCCCTTCCCCATTTATTTCGTGGAATACTTTTTCCAGAAATTCAATAGCTTCTTTGCGTTTTCCGGGAACAATAGAGGCCAACAATGGTTGCTGATGACCACCTATACTATAGCAGAATGCCAGTGGATAAACAGGGCTGGCCAGATGACCCATTTTGAAATCTTCTATTACACCTACTATTTCATAGGGAGGGTTTGAACTTGCATCTGTACCTACACTAAACCACATTCGTGCATCTGTTTGCATCTTTGTTTTATTGATATCTTCTATGTGAAATACTTTCTTGGCTGTTTCATTAATAATGAATTTGTATTGTGCAAACTGGTCTTTCTCATCATCCCAGATACGTCCTTCTTTGAGCTTAAAGTCAAAAAGTTCCATATACTTCTGATCCACAAAGTCAACACTGATTTTGGCCTTTTCACCAGTAGATGCAGTACATTCTGTATGCGGGGGAAACATCTGGATAGGTGAATCACCATAGGTCCATTGGGTAAATAAGGGCGATTCATCCATTTTCCGTTTTACCGATTCTACTTTTAAATCCTCTTCTTTTCTTTTAGCTTCCCATTCTTCCATTGAGGTAATAACATCTCCGTATGTTCTATCTGTTGAGAAAAGCAAACATTTGATGATGTCCTGAGTCTTGTAATTTAAGTCATAATGGAGCACATAATGTAATTGGCGGCTGAAATAAATGGCTGCTATTACTAAACTGATTGTGATGATATATTGTACTGACAGGAATATAACACGCGATACCACCGAATTTCCGCCTGTGCTGATGGAACGAAGGGAATGAATAGGTGGTGCGTAGTTATAGCGCAGAAATGGGAAGATAGTAGTAAGAAGTGGCATACCTAACAGTAAAAAGACTGAAAGCCATATATCGAAACGTAAATCTGCCACAACAGGAATTTCAAACCATAAAGTTACAATGCCGCGTGTTATTTCTACAAAAGTCCAAATGAAAAGCAATGCAATGGCTCCCAGAGAAAAATTTTCAGAATAGAGCTGAAGAAATACTGTTTTACCATTAGCCCCAAAAACTTTTTTTATTCCGAACTCCCGCGCACGTTTCAGCATGACTACCGTATGCAGATTTATGTAGTTGAACATACCGACAAGCAGCAGCAGGAAACTTATAAGCGTAAGGATATTTAAAGAAGTTTGATTTCCCTTGTAAATAAGCGTGTCATATGTAGCGACTGCTGTGTTTGTATAAAAGCCTTTTAGTGGCACCAACTGATAGTATATTGCGCGGTCAGAATACGACTTTAGTTGCATCGGTACCTTATTTTGCTGATTAAGTTGTATGACGTCTTCGGGGCGATGCAGTTGTACTAATTGGTTCTCCATACGGCTCCAGGATTTGCTTAATTCCATAGAAATGACAAGATCGAATTGCATAGAGGCTTTTGTGGAAGGTTCGTCAATAACTCCTGTAACCGTTACCATATTACCCGTAGAAGTTTTCAATGTTTTTCCTATAGGACTTTCATCTTTAAACAAGCGAGTTGCTAGTTTTTTAGTCATAATGACATCGTCGGGAGAGTGTACTGTACTATTTCCCTCTATTACGGGATAAGGCATCATTTCTAAGAATAAACTGTCGGCTATCATCGTCTGGACGGTGAATCGGCGGTTATTTACCATTATATAATCGTCTGAGAATGGAATAAATTGGCTAACCTTTTCAATACTTGGATCCAATAAAGGATTCTTGAAATTAGGATCATTATTACGGTCTATGGCTCCTGCCAAATAAGTTTCTCCATTTTGCGTGACCGTTGTCATCAAAAAAGTACGCTCCAATTCTGGACAGAAGTGATCTACATTATTTTCCTGATGAATATAGCGAGCTATGATCAATGCACAAGATACACTGAACACTAATCCTATGAGGTTAATAAAAGTATATACTTTGAACCGCAATAGCATGCGTATGGATAATAAGATTTGCTTCATATATTCTACTTTTATAGAGTTATTACTTTTATTCATATTTAATCACTTCTGCCGGATTTACATTGGCTGCTTTATAAATCTGCCAGATAATAGTCAATAGTGAAATCAAGGCTGTCGCGCCTATGCCTATAATAAATAGATCGGGAGTGATGGGGGCTTTATGGGCAAAGTCTTCTAAATAGAGGACTATCGCTCCGAATGATAACGGAATAGCTATTAATGAGGCTATCCCTAATACTGAGAGATATTTTTTGATGAGTAAAGGGTATATGTTTTTCCCTTGTGCCCCATTTACTTTACGCAATCCTATTTCCCGGTAACGCTGGCGGATATCAAATAAAGAAATGGCCAATAGTCCCAAGGATGATATAAGAATGGCAACTTTGGCAAACAATGAATAGATATCCACAACCTGGCGATCTTCGTCGTACATGGTAGCTATTTCATCTTCTATCAGTTTATATTCAAAATTAGTGTTTCCCGTAGCTTCTTCATATAATTTACGCAAGAAGTCGATGACTTCTGCACGTTTTTCGTGCGGATATGAAGCCGTAACAATAGTAAGTTCAATTTTTTCGTCAAAATATTCGATAATCATGGGAGCGGTAGACTGTGATAAATGTCTGACATTAAAATCTTTTACAACCCCTACAATTTCAAGTGGAGGATTGTATCCAGATGGAACATTACTGGAAGCCCAACTTTTATCCTCACCCTGAAGTTTGTCACGCGTGATATCCTTGACGCCAAATATTTTTTTAGCAGATTCGTTTATGATACATTTAAAACTGTTTTTGGTAAACATCTCATCTATTGAGTCATTCCATAACCTGCCTTCCAGTAGTTGGAATCCGAATAATTCCATATAGCGTGGAGACATTCTAACTCGTAGTACCTGCTTGAAACCATTCTCTGCACGGTTGAGAGCGTAACGTGAATACTTGGAGTAATGAAGCGGCATTGATATTCTGCTCCAATGAGTAAATAATGTGCTTTCACTCATTCGTTTGTTTACTAACTCTTTATTAGCCTGTTGTATTTTCCCTTCTTTCAAAAGATCTTCTTTCTCTTTCTCATGAAATGAACTCCCTCCTTTGAAAACATACATCTTGCATTCTATCACATCATGAGTACGGAAACCGAGGTCGGAATGAAGCATGTATTCAAGTTGCCGTACGAAGAAAAGCGACATGACAATCATATAAATAGTGATGACATATTGAAAGCCAAGAAAAAGCATGCGTGAACGGACAGAGAAATGCGTGGAAGAAAGTTCGCGCATGGAAGAAACCGGAGTGTTATGAGTAAATTTTATAAATGGATAAAATGTGGTTAGCAATGGAAGCACAAATAAAATAAGAAGAGATATATTCAGGTCAAACTTTAAATTTGAGTTCGTAGGAATATACATCTCATTGTAGAACAAATGTCTGGTAATTTCAATAATCAACCAACAAATAAACAGTGCAGCTCCTGAGAGTAGCATATTCTCAATGTATATCTGAAGAAAGATTTCTTTTCTACCTGCTCCATATACTTTTTTTATGCCAAATTCCCGGGCACGTTTGGACATGATGACTGTATAAATATTGGTAAAGTTCAGTATACCTATAATACCGACCAGAAAGGCTACAATCCATAATACACGAATATAATCTTTATTCCCGTGCTGCGATAACGCTGACTCTTCATGAGAGGTTGTATAATAATAATCTGTCAGTGGCAAATACTGGTAATGCATGGTCTGGAATGTACTCCATTCGTCTCGTGGCTGTTCTTTATCATATTTTTTATTCAATTGGGCTATGTCTGTGCCTGGTACCATAATTACGGCATATTTCGGATTTGAAAACCATAATTCTTCCAGTTCGTCCGATAAAAACATGTCCGGCAGCCATGATGTTTTGGTTTCCTGAGTATCTAATACACCTACAATGTGAAACTTTCTTCCGACGGAGTTTTTAAAAGTCAAGCCTATAGGATTGGGTACTCCATTGAGGGAATGAAGCCAAAACTCTTTAGTTATGAGCGCATCGTTGGGGCGCTTTATTTTCCCGTTGCCCATATATATGGGATGAGGAAAGATACTAAAGAATGTACTGTCTACGGACAGGGCATTTACAGTAATTTCTTGTTTCCCAAAATCCATAACCAAATCGGTACATGGAGTGAATGACGCATAACGTTCTACTGCCGGATCTTTCTCTAAGTCAGATTGGTATCCGGACAGTTCTTTGGTGCCGTCGCTGATAGTACGTTCGATAAAACAAATCCGTTTGTATTCCGGATAACAGTGGTCTACTGTATTCTCCTGATGAATATATCGTGTTATGGTAAATACACAGGCAAGACTAATTGCTAACCCTATGAAATTGACAAAGGTATACACCTTAAACCGCAATAACATGCGTATGGATAGTAGAATTTGTTTCATATGTTATGTTGTTTTTATTCTGTTTTCATAATCTTTGCCGGATTAATGCGTGCGGCCTTATTCACCTGCCATAACAAAGTGCCCAGTGAAATGCCTGCAACAGTTAGTATGGCAATCACATATATGGATATACTGACAGGTGCTTTAACAACGAAATCCTTTGTATAAATGTCTATGAGATAGTAAGATAATGGTACGGTAAGCAGCGTTGCCCCTCCTATCACCCATATATATTTGCGGAATAAAATTGAATATAAATTCCGTAACTGTGCTCCGTTCACTTTCCGGATGGCTATTTCGCGGTAACGTTGGCGGATATCGAACAAGGAAAGTCCGAACAATCCCAGAGCTGAAACAAAGATGGAAATGGCGGAGAAAAGCGTGAAGACAGTTGACACACGCCGATCTTCGCGATACAGTGCCTGCACATCTTCTTCCAGCCAGTGACGGTCAAATTCTTCGGTATTGAAAATCTCCTGTCTGGCCTTTTTCAGATAAGAGATGAGCTCTTTCTCTTTTCCGTTTTTACAGGCTATCTGGTATTGCGAACCACCTCCATTGGGAGATACCATGAATACAAGAGGCTTTTTACCGGCAGTAAGATGTCCGGTATAGTAGTCTTCTATGACTGCTTCTACGGGCATCAAAGATGTACCGCCTTCTATAATATTTCCATCCATACCCATGGAAATCCAAAGAGCTTGTTCTCCCCTGACAAAGGCTTCATCACGTTTCGTATAGCCGAATGACTTCATGGCAGCTTCATTCATGACTACCAGATATTTATTGCGTCCTTCAATTTTATCGGGCAATGCATTTTCTTTCATCCGTAACTCATAAAAATTGAAAAAGTCGAGGGGAACCCACATCAACGGCATATTTTGTTTCACGTCTTTATCATTTATAAGGGTGGATGTACTTGCGCTTCCTGCTCCTAAAATGCCGCAATGTGACGGTTCTCCACGGAACCACTGTTCGATGAAGGGACATTCTTCCAGCTTTTGCTCAATGCTCTGAGCATCTTGCCGGTGTTTCTTTTTTTGTTCATCACTCTCTAAATACCAAGTTTTGGAGAGAGGTACTAAATTGGCATACAATATGCCCTTTGTCCGAAATCCCGGAGGAGTATCTTGCAAAAAGTGGAGGTGACTGCTGAAATACAATGATAGTATAATGAGCAATAAAGTGATACTATACTGTACAAACAGGAATACTGTACGGGTTGCAACTGATTGGCGTGATCCTCCGATGGAGCGTATGGATATGATGGGTGGTAGATAATTGTATTTGATAAAAGGATAAATAGTGGTAATTAATGGTAGAAGAAGCCAAGCAGCTAATGACAGTTGCCAGTCAAAAGCGGTATAAGGAATGTCACTATCAAGCAATCGATTGGCATATCCGGAGAATATTTCGATGAAAAACCATGCCAGTAGTAAAGCGATGGATATCATTAATGCATTCTCTGTCCATAGTTGCATGAAGAGAGTGCGTCCCTGTACACCGAAGACTTTCTTCACGCCGTATTCTTTGGAACGCCTTAACATAAAGACCAGATAGATATTGACAAAGTTCAATATACCTGCCAACAATAATAGTAAGCATACTCCGGTGAGTATCAGGATGTGGGAACGGCTACTGTAATGCCATATCTCGGGGTCATCGCCGGAAGCTGCCAATTCTTTGTTCCAATAAAGTTGACTGACGGGTACGAAGTTATACCGTATTCTAAACCCTTGTGATGTCTGGCGGTAGACGTTACTGGAAGCATTAATAGCATTCACATCGACTCCGGGCATGAAACGTAGAAGTTCAACATACATTCTGCTCCATTCTCTTCTTGTTTTAAGGTTGAGGTTTACCACAACATCAAATGTCAGTGAAGATTTACATGCCGGTTCATCCAATATGCCACAAATAGTGAGGTGTTTGCCTCCGGAATATTCCATAATCTGCCCTATCGGATTCTTTTCTCCAAATACACGCTTAGCGAATTTCCGGGTGATAAGAGCCTCTTCCGGAGCTACCATCCGTTTGCCTTTCAACGGATAATTAAAGAAATGGAAGAAAGCTGTATCAGTTACTAATACTTGGACAGCATAAGGCTTTTCATCAATCGTCACATTATCATTGCAGAATGTAATGAAATTACTTCTTTCTTTGATAGCTTCAGGCTGAAAATAAATAGTGTCTGCTCCGCTATCTGCCCCTACACTACCCGGGAATACATTGCCATCTATATCGCGAAGTGGAATATAGACATTTTCAGCATCTGTGCAATGTGCATTTACTTGAAGTTCCCGATGAATGTAGCGGACTAATATGATAGTACATGCCAAACTCAGTGCCAGCCCGATAATATTAATAGCTGTATATGATTTAGAGCGTATTAGGAAACGCCAAGCGTATTTGAGTGTTTTCATATTTTTATTCTATTATTTTCCTGTATTATTATATCCTATTATTCATATTTCATAATTTCAGCCGGATTTATATTGGCTGCTTTTCGTACTTGCCACAATAATGTGCCCAATGAAATAACTGCAACTATCACTAAACCTATTATGAATATACCGATGGTAACAGGCGCTTTTACGGCAAAACCACTTGTATATACATGAATAATATACCAGGAAAGAGGGATCACTAACAAGAATGCGACACCCAACACTGCCATATATTTACGTAACAGCAGTGGATAAAGGTCTTTCAATTGTGCACCATTTACCTTGCGGATTGTGATTTCACGATAACGCTGGCGAATGTCGAACAGAGAAATACCGAATAATCCGAGACTGGCAATAGCTATAGCAATACAGGCAAAGACGGAATAGATAATAGCTATTTGTTGATCCTTAGCATAGATTGCTTTTACATCTTCTTCCAAGATACTATATTCAAAGTCCTCACTTCCATAAATCTTCAATTCTGTCTTGCGTAAAAAGTCGAGTACTTCTTTCTTCTTGCCCGGCGTACAAGCTATCTGATAAACGTCACCACTCATGCGGTTACTTACCATATAGACGGTTGGCTTCTTTCCCAGAGATAAATGCCCACCATAATAATCATCCACAACAGCTACGATAGGCTGGGATTGACCGGAAGTCCCTCTTTGTAAGGGGTTTTCTTCTGTGACATTGGCACCTTGGCAAGTGGTGTAGCCCAAAGCCTCCATAGCAGCACGGTTTACTACCAGCACTCCCCAGAAACCTTTATCTTCCAGGTTAGGCAGTTCTCCTTCGATAAGTTTTATATTATAAATATGGAAGAAATGAGGTGTTGCGAAACGCATGTTCAGGTAAACCTTCTTCCCTTCGTCACTTATGTAATTGCTGCCGTAATCGCCTTTGAGAATATCAATATAACTGGCTTCAAAATCTTCTATGTAGGGACACGAGGAGAGTTCATTGTCCAATGCTTCTATCCGCTCCTCACGCAGCTTCATACTTTCATCAGTATAAGAACTGAAGTCTTTGGATTCATAGGCCAACTGGGCAATGATAATATCTTTCGTGCGAAAACCAGGTTCAGTATTGAGCAATACATCCAACTGGTTGTTGAAGTAGAGTGAGAGCACCACCAACAAGAAGGTAAGCATATACTGAATTCCCAAAAACAGGATACGTGAACGTACCGAACGATTTTCCGAACTGATAGAACGAATTGAAATTATAGGCGGGGTATAATTGTATTTTATAAACGGATAGACAGAGGTAATCAATGGCAGCATTATTAATATAGCTAACGATAATTGCCAGTCGAATGCAGTATAAACAAAGTGATAATTGAACAGACTCTTCACAGGTGTGGCACTTATTTCTATGAACAACCAGGCTATCAGCATAGCGGCTGATACCAGCAATGTATTTTCTGTCCATATATTAAAAAATAATTCCTTTCCTCTTGCACCGAACACTTTCTTTAACCCATACTCCTTTCCTCTCCTAAGCATGACTACCAGGTAGATGTTGATGAAATTGATGATACCTGTCAGTAATACCAGCAAGCATACTCCTATCATAATTAATAGATGGGGGTAACTACCGGTAAAGAACATTAATGGTTCTTCATTACTGATGGAAGTGTCCCAATAGAACTGCTTGACCGGGATAAAAGAATAAGTATAGGTACGTGTGTCACCACTTTCGGGAGAATTTACATATTGGGGATTATGCCCTGCCTTATTCAGTTTATCCATATCGGTTCCCGGCATGAATGAAAATAAATCTATAGGCATGCGTTCCCAACTGCTGGATGAAGTTTGGGATAATACTACATCAAATTGCAAGAAGGTCTTGTTTTCCAGATTACCCAATACGCCTTCAATCGTTACATCTTTGCCACTGGAACTGCGCATCACTTTGCCCACAGGATTTTCTTTTCCAAAAAGTTTCCGGGCAAAAGTTTCAGTAATCAAGGCAGATTGAGGAGAGCGTAATGTAATGTTGCCTTGTACTACCGGATAACGGAACAGTTGAAAGAATAAGCTATCCGTCACAATCATCCGTGAAGAGAAACGGTTTGTCCCCACCATCACATAGTCTTTTTCCAACGGAATGAAACTGGTTTGCTTATTAATATGGCGTTGGTCGATAAGACTGCTGTCTCCTCTGTTTATAAGGGTGGACAGATATATGTTACCATTTATGTCCCTTTTGATACCATAGACCTGTTCCCGGTCAATGCAATGGCTGTCTACTGTCAGCTCCCTGTGGATATAGCGGACCAGGATAATGCAACATGCCAGACTGAAAGCAAGTCCCAGCAAGTTGATGATGGTATATGACTTTGAGCGTATAAGGAAACGCCAGGCGTATTTGAGTGTTTTCATATTCGTTCTTATTTCAATATCAATTCTTCCGCTTCGCCAAAGTTATCATATCCCGTTGTAATTACCCAATCTCCCGGCTGTAAACCGTCTGTAATCTCGTATTGTTGGGGATTCTGGCGTCCGATGCTAAGAGGAACACGTGTAGCTTTGGTTTTGGATGCATTCAGTTTGTATATCCATTGTCCACCGGTGGATTGATAGAAGTTGCCACGAGGGATAACAATAGCCTGTTCCGGCTGTCCCAGTTCTATTTGCACTCGGAAACTTTTACCTACACGTACGTTGTCAGGCATTTCTCCGGTAAATACCAAGTCTACATCGAAAGTGCGGTCTTTTACTTCGGGCACTACTTTGGTGATGCGAAGCGGATATTTGCGTCCCTGATAATTAATTGTGGCGGGAAGTCCTGTTGTAATGCGGTCTATGTAGTATTCACTGAGGGAAGTGTGAATCTTATATTGATCTAACACCTTGATTTCCGCAATACTTTCATTGGATGAAACTTGTTGTCCCGGAGTTACTTTTACGAAGCTGAGCTGTCCGGTGATGGGAGCTTTTACTATTAAATTCTCCAGTCGTTCACAGGCACGTTCATACTTTTTGCGTTCACGTTCGCGGTCATTGCGGATTAAGTCCTTACGGATAACGGTCACGGCGGAATCATGACGAAGACTTTCGCGTTGTAGCTGGGCATTTTTCACTTTATAGTTGTATTCGTCTTCGGAAACTTCCAGTTGAGCTTTGCTCTTGATTCCCATTTTATATTCTTCCTTGTCGAGGTCGAAACTTTTCTTGAGGCGATCCAGTTCGTAGTTGGTCTGCAAAGTTTGTTGTTGCAGGTTCAGGCTTTTTTGTTCCATTTCGATTTCTTTTTCCTGATAAGTTATCAGTTGCTTTTCCCAATCATCGCGCTGGTCTTCGATGCTTCGCAAAAGATCGGGATTTTCAAGCATAAGAATGGTATCCCCCTTTTGGAGTAAGCTTCCCTCCTCGCCTATGATGCGTTCCACGCTTCCTGACTCACGGGCATTGATTTTGATGGTGAGAATAGGCTGGATAAGTCCTTCCACATCTACATATTCCATGAACTTATCATTCTTCACTTCGGCAATCTGCACATTTTCTTGGTCGATGCGAAGTTTGCTCGGACCAGCAGAAAGGATGATGACGTAGACGAGGAAAGCGAGGAAAGCCACGCCTCCTGCCAGATAATAACGGTAACGGATGTACCAAGGCTTCTTTTCGAGTTTAATATCCATGATGTTATTTATTTTTTGTTTATAATCTGATTATATATAATGTCCCTTATTCTGTTTTAATTTCTTCTGCCGGATTCCTCCGTGCTGCTTGCCATATTCGCCACCCAATACAGGAAAAAATGATGATGATGATTACTATCAAAATAGCTACATAGCTCCACCAGGATATAGGTGTTTGGATAACATAAGTTTCCAACCATCGCTTCATGATGATATATCCTGTAGGAAAGGCAACTATTGCAGCCAAAGCCAGCAACCCCATGTACTCTTTAAGAAAAATGAGAATAATATCCTTTATCGTTGCCCCATTCACTTTTCGGATAGCAATTTCTTTGCGACGTTGTTCGCACGAGAGGCTGACTAAAGAAAAAATACCAAAAATAGCAATAATAATGCAAACGGCGGATGCTACTGAAAGTAACTTCATTAATGCACGTTCCGAAGCCAGTAAGTCCTCTATCATTTTTGCAACACTTTGAGTCCATATTTTGAAGTTGGGGTAGGTTTTTTGAACATATGTTTCAATAGTGCGTTTGGCGTCTTCATAGTTGCCATGATAGGTAAAAGCATTCTTGTCTTTGGAAGGAAGAAGATTCACCGTAAATACACTTGGAGAAGCTGGAATTGTAGGCGAAAGTTGAATGTCTTTTATTACGCCGCATACACTATAATAATTGGAGAATTGTTTTCCAATAGGATCTTTCCAGCCTGTCTTCTTAACAAAAGCTTCATTGACCAGAACCTTTGCCGGCTTGCCACGAGAGTCTTTCGGAAAAGTACCTTGTATCAGTTGCATTCCTAAAAGATCGAATGCTTCTTGTGAAATTTGAAAATCGTTCACCATAAATTCAGTTTCCGCTTCTTGTTTATTATCCCATTCATCAATATAGAAACCCGATTTACCCCCAATTGGTAATGGTACATCCGCAATTCTGTGAAACTCAATTCCCGGAATCTCCTGCATTATTCTAACCCAGTTCTCTGCATCATCTGATGGTATTCCGGAAAGATAATATACAAACTCTACATTCGGGTGGGCAATACCCATATCCGAAGAAGTGCGAAGATGGTGTAATTGTTGCATCATCACTATTGTGCAAAAGATAAAACTAATGCTGATGGCTAATTGGAACCAGAGTCCTATGCGACGGAAAATATTAGAAAAATGTTTGGCAGGGCTGGAGGAAATAGCAGACTGTAATGTGAAATAACTTTGAAAGAATAAGGTGCTCCAGGCGAAGAATAAGGCGAGGCATATGACAACCGACATATAGATAGCCGCTTCTCTATAAAAGAAAAGACTATTTTCATTGATACCGGATAATAACTTGAAAGCAGGTAGAGAAATCTCCATCAAAAACAAGCCAATAAGGAATGCTAAGAGGAATAATATTAATAGTTCGGATATTAATAATAATAGCAATCCTGTATTCGAAGCTCCATTTACTTTGCGAAGTGCCCATTCACGTTGTCTCATACGGATACGTATCAGATACATTATCAAATAATTGGCAAGAGCGCTCAATACTATTAATAAACTAATTATGCAGAACAAGCGTATATGTTCTATATGGATAAAAGCCGATGTACTTGGGTGCGTGTAATGTTCTTCTGTCAATGGAGTAATAATAACTGGATATTTTATTTTTTTCCCTTCATTATCTATGACTTCCATATCCATTAATTTCTTTTTTAAAGCTTTCATGTCGGTACCGGGAATCACGCGAAGCAATGTTTGCCCGGCTGCAAAGTGCCAAAGTTTATTTTCATCAGGTATACGTTTACCTATCAAATCAAAACTATAATTGCTATGTTTCCAATCTTCAACGACAGCAGTGATGGTGGTGGACAGTGTAAGTCCTGGTTTGCCTATAGGCGATTCATCACCGAAAATCTGACGGGCAGTTCGTCTGGTTATGGCTATTTCATCAGGGTTGTACAGAAACTGATAACTGCCTTCCAATAAAACTAGGGGAAGTACGGAAGTAAAAGTACTGTCAATTTCCATCTTCTTCCAGGAATTAGTTTGCCCGTTGTTGGTATTTTCAATGGTTACTATGCGATTTCCATAGGTTGCACTTTCTATTTCGGGAAATGTATTCATTAAATGTTGTGCTAACATAGGAGAAGTTATGCTGGAATAGCCGCTATTTTCCAGATCACTGGTTGTCCCGGCTACATACACCCTGTCTGCACCTTCATGAAAAGTATCATATGTTTGTTCGTAGTGCAGCCACATACCTGATAGGGCGAAGCTGACGAAGCCCACAGCCAGACCGATTATACTGATAATCGTCTGTGTCTTATATTTTATCAGGTTGCGCAAGGCAACTATTAAATAGTGCTTCAACATATTTATAATTTCTATTTTCTTATCATCTCATCCATCACCGCCTCTATCTTTTCCGTTTCCGTCAGTGGTGCATCCAGTTCAAAATCATAGAGCGTAATGCTGCGAAGAGTATAATACAGACTCCAGTAGTTATATAATGCCGTTATATAATTCCGTCTTGCAGCGTCCTTTTCGCTGATGGATGCATTAAGGTCGAGTACGGTAGATTTGCCTAAAATGTAGAGTCTCCGGGCTACGTCGGCACGCCGTTGTGCTGTTTCGTCAGTGCGGGCGGCAATGTGTACGCGTTGCGATTGCAGATTGAACTGTTGTACCAGTTTGCGGACATTCAACTCAAAGTCAGTCTTATCCTGTTCTACCTGAGTATATGTCAGGTCACGATTGGAACGGGCCACGCGAACTTGCCCTTTTCCCCGTCCCCAATCCAATATAGGCAGATTGATGCCGAGAGTGACATATTGTTGGTCTAATGGATTGTGATAAGCATCTTTCAACTTGTTTCCCGTCTGCGTCAGTCCGAAACGGAGATAGAGATCAGCTTTTAAACCGGCATTGGCGCGGGCATTGGCTACATTGCTTTCACTCTCCAGTTTGCGGCGTTGCATGTTCAGTATGTCCGGACTGTTTTCTCTTGCTGTCATCAAGGCGGCATTCAGGTCTATGTGAAGGCTGGGGACATGGTCGTTGACCTCTACCTTTATCAACACATCTTCCTGAATGCCGAGATACGAACGGAGTTCCTGCATACAATCTTCTACCTCAATATGTGCATTCATGCGATTGGTTTCTTCGGTCAGTTTATTTAGTTCCAGTTGCAACATTTCATTTTCAGTGATAGTACCAATATTATAGCGCCCCTGTGCATATATGTATAAGGTGTCTGCATTAGCATAGTTGGTAGAGGCAATTTCGTAATTGCTCTGTGCCGTGGCAAGGGCGAAGAATTTCTGCGTGGCACGTGCGGCAACGAGTTCCAGAGTTTCTACATAGGTTTTCTTTGCCTCTCGGTAGCGTAATGGTTCGATGCGGCGGTTCCATTTCAGACTATTGTATCCGAAGAGTGCCTGACTATAACCGATATTTATAGGTGATGTCTGCCAGGAAGTGGTGTTGTCACTGAACAAATCAAGACGTTGCGCCGAAGTTTCTACGAATAGCGTACCACCTGTCCAGGGTATATTCTGTGTGAGGCTTAGTGTGAGATCGGTACTTAGAAGATTCTGTTCTACAAATTTTACACTACCATCGCTCATGGTAATTTTATTGATAGCACGGTTCAAGGCCGGGTCGGAAGTCAGCTTCAATGCGGGTAAGTAATTGGCACGGTAGTATTTATAGCTCCAATAGGCTGAACGGAAACTGTGCCGGGCTGTTTGCGCATCGGGTGATTGCTGACGAGCACGCTCTATCGTTTGTTCTAAAGTTAGTTCCAGAGTACGTTCCTGGGCTTCGGCGGTTACCAGGATTCCGCAGGCTATCAGTGATAAAAGTATATTTTTGTACATAGTATGTTCCTTTTGATAGAAGGGTTTCAAATCCTGTGCCAAAGTTGTAAGTTGTTGTATATCAGTAGATACTTTTTTGTTTTGCATATTATCCCGTGTGCTATACCGCACAAAAATAGTGCGTATCCGCACGCACAACACATGGAAATAATATCTATCTTTGTTGCGTAGAATAAAAACAACTATGGAACAACTTGGGAAAATATTGATAGTGGATGATAATGAGGACGTACTCTTTGCCCTCAACCTCTTGCTGGAACCCTATGCCGAAAAGATAAAGGTGGCGGTAACTCCCGACCGCATTGAGCATTTTATGACAACTTTCCAGCCAGATATTATATTGTTGGATATGAACTTTAGCCGTGATGCTATTAGCGGGCAGGAAGGCTTTGAAAGTCTGGAACAAATTCTGCACATTGACCCGCAGGCCGTCGTTATCTTTATGACAGCATATGCGGATACGGATAAAGCGGTACGAGCCATCAAGGCGGGTGCCACAGACTTTATTCCGAAACCCTGGGAAAAGGAAAAGCTGCTTGCTACGCTTTTCTCCGGCATCAAGTTGCGGCGTTCCCGTTGCGAGGTCAATCTGCTGAAAGAGCAGGTGGAAGTGCTGAGTGGTGCCGGAAGTGGTGCGAAAGAATCCATTATTGGCGAGTCTGCCGCGATGCAGGATGTCTTTTCGACGGTAGATAAATTGCGTGATACGGATGCTAATATTCTTATTCTCGGCGAGAATGGAACGGGAAAAGATGTAATAGCCCGTTTGCTCTATCGCAGTTCACCTCGCTATGGGCGGCCGTTTGTGACGATTGACCTCGGAAGTATTCCGGAACAGCTATTCGAGAGTGAATTATTCGGTTATGAGAAAGGTGCATTTACTGATGCCCGGAAGTCAAAAGCCGGACGTATGGAGGTGGCAACGGGCGGCACGTTATTTTTGGATGAAATAGGAAATCTTTCACTACCTATGCAGGCGAAGTTGCTGACAGCCATTGAAAAAAGGCAAATTAGTCGTCTGGGAAGCACTCAGGCGGTATCTATCGATGTACGCTTGATTTGTGCCACCAATGCAGATATACGTCGTTTGGTTGAAGAAGGAGAATTCCGGCAGGATTTACTTTACCGTATCAATACGATTGAACTGCACATTCCTCCTTTGCGGGAACGAGGGAATGATATTCTTCTGTTAGCCGACTATTTCCTGCAACGCTATGCCCGGAAATATCAGAAAGAAATGCGTGGGCTGACGCGTGAAGCGAAAGCTAAATTACTGAAATATGTCTGGCCGGGCAATGTAAGAGAGTTGCAGCACACAATGGAACGTGCTGTGATTTTGGGTGATGGTTCGCTGCTCCGTCCTGATAATTTCTTATTTCAGGCTTCAACTCC
Source organism: uncultured Bacteroides sp. (assembly GCF_905207245.1). Taxonomy (GTDB): domain Bacteria; phylum Bacteroidota; class Bacteroidia; order Bacteroidales; family Bacteroidaceae; genus Bacteroides. The sequence continues at coordinate 55,381 of NZ_CAJLKP010000033.1, forward strand.
CCGTCCTAAAAAGGAGGAAGAAGTGCTTAATCTGGAACTATTGGAACGGCAGGCAGTGGAAAAGGCGATGCGCTTGAGTGAAGGGAATATGACAAGGGCAGCGGAGTATCTGGGCATTACACGGTTTGCGTTGTATAGGAAGATTGAAAAATTAGGTCTGTAAATGATAATTTAGCGCGGAGCGCTAAATTAAGTTACGAGCTACGAGCTACCAGTAACGAGTTGCTGCGCTGTACTCGTGGGCGAATAATTATTCGCGCCGGCTATCACACCGAAAGGCACTTGTCACTCGTAGCTTGTAGCTTGTCACTTATCGCGCAAAGCGCGATAAATTATCATTTAATGAACAAAAACAACATATAATATGAAGCGGTATTCTTTGGTTGTAATTCTGCACATTTGTCTTTTGGTAGTGCTTTCCATTGGTGCATATGTATTATTCCGTGCTGAGTTGTGGTTCAGTACGCTCATTACGTTCCTATTCCTTTTGGGAACAGGCATGCACCTATATTATATACAGATGAAGCAGTTGCAGATGATGCGCCGTTTGACGGATAGCCTGCGTTACAATGATATGACGCAAACCTTTCGTCCGCCATATAAGAATAAGCTGATGACAGAGATGGCTATGGAGTTATCCGAAACCCTGCAAGCTTTCCGTGGTCGCCTACTGGAAGAGGAAGTGAAGCACCAATACTATGAGAGCCTCCTGAATAAAGTAGATACTGCTGTATTAGTGACCGATATGTCCGGACGTATTGAGTGGATGAATCCTGCCGCCACTGTTCAATTGGGGCAGGAACCGCAACTACCGGTTGAACTTCTTACCCTTTCTTCCGGTGAAACGCATGTTATACGTATCCATCGCAATGGAGCCACTTTGGAGATGGCCGTAGCCACTACCCTTTTCGTGGCTCGTGGAATGGAAAGGCGGCTTATCAGTTTGAAGAACATTCACTCTGTGTTGGAACGGAATGAAATGGAGGCTTGGCAAAAGCTTATCCGTGTCCTCACTCATGAAATCATGAATTCTATTACTCCTATTATTTCCCTTTCCGAAACATTGAGCGAGCGTGGAGTACCTGCAACATTGCAAGATGCAACGGGCGAAAAGGAATATGCCGTAATGTTGCAAGCTATGCAAACCATTCATCGGCGTAGTAAAGGCTTGTTGGGATTTGTCGAAAATTACCGCCGTCTTACCCGCCTTCCGGTTCCTGTCTGCACCATTGTGCCTGTTCAGGAACTATTTACAGACTTGCAGAAACTGTTTCCGGATCAAACGATTCATTTTGAACTCCCGCCATCAGACAAAGTTCTGGATGTGGACCGCGCTCAAATTGAACAGGTGCTTATTAATCTTTTGAAAAATGCCCGTGAAGCATCCGCCCGTCGTGAAGTGCCCAAGATTGAAGTGAAAGCTTCCTTTGCTCCCAAGGTGACTTCTTCTCTTTCTTCATGGCGCTGCACCATTACAGTGCGTGATAATGGTGAGGGCATTTTACCCGAAGTGCAGGATAAAATATTTGTCCCGTTCTTCACCACAAAAACAGCAGGTTCTGGTATTGGGCTAAGCCTTTGCAAGCAGATTATGAACCAGCATGGAGGAAATATTTCTGTTTATTCGGAACCAGGCAAAGGAAGCTGTTTCACTCTGCAATTCAGTTAAGGAATTACCTTTACGCGTAAATGATTATTTTGAGTTTATTAAAAAATACCAATATTATATAATCATAAAATATATGTGGTGATATTTTATTGCTTTTAACAGATGCGAATGATTCCATTTTTTATTTTTGCAGCCTCACAAATCGATAACTCATATTTAATTAACCATAAAATTTCATATGACTATGCGAACCAATTATTTGCTGCTATTAACTATTTTGTTGGGTTTGATACCCGTGAACAACACACATGCTTCTGACTCTGTATCAAGTGTGTTTCTTTATTCTCCTTACACAAAAATCTCCGTTTCTCCGGGAACTAGCATTGACTACAAAATCGATTTGATTAACAATTCGGAATCTCCGGTCAATGCTGACTTAGCTGTTACCGGATTACCTTCAAGTTGGAAGCGGGAAATAAAATCGGGCGGATGGAATGTAAATAAACTGGCTGTCCTTCCCAATGAAAAAAAAGATTTCAATTTGAAGCTGGAAGTCCCGTTGAGGATAAACAAAGGCAGCTACAATTTCGTAGTCTCTGCCGGAGATTGCCAACTTCCCCTAACGGTCATCGTAGCCCAGCAAGGAACTTATCAGACTGAATTCACTACCGATCAGCCTAATATGCAGGGCAATTCAAAATCAACATTCACCTTCAGTGCCATATTGAAGAATCAGACTGCCGATCAGCAATTATATGCTTTGATGGCTAATGCTCCCAGAGGTTGGAATGTTATCTTCAAGCCCAACTACAAGCAGGCTACTTCGGCACAAGTGGAAGCAAATGCCAGTCAGAACGTATCAATAGATGTTATTCCACCCGCCAATGTGGAAGCTGGAAATTATAAGATTTCGGTGCGTGCGGTTGCCGGTAACACTTCAGCTGGCTTGGATTTGGAAGTGGTGGTTACGGGGACGTATCAAATGGAACTGACCACTCCACGGGGATTGCTGAGTACCGAAATAACTGCTGGAGATGTGAAACGCCTGGAATTGGTGGTAAGAAACACAGGTTCTTCTTTGTTGAAAGATATCCAACTATCATCGGGTAAGCCTCAAGATTGGGAGGTATCTTTTGAACCTGCCAAAATAGAAATGCTGAAGGCGGGAGAAACTTCTACCGTAACGGCTGTGATGAAAGCTTCGAAGAAAGCTCTGCCGGGTGATTACGTTGCGACAATGGAAGCCAAGACCCCCGAAGTGAATGCTACTGCACAATTCCGTATCGCAGTAAAAACTCCGATGCTGTGGGGCTGGGTAGGAATCTTAACCATCATTGTAGCTGTGGGAGGCGTATATTATCTGTTCCGCAAATATGGAAGGAGGTAATTATGAGCGAGCAAGTGATTGTGCTTACCGATCTGACGAAAAAATACGGTAATTTCACAGCTGTAAACCATATCAACCTGTCGATTTGTAAAGGAGAAATTTTCGGATTGCTGGGACCAAACGGTGCAGGCAAGTCGACAACTATCCTGATGATGCTGGGACTGACTGAACCGACCTCCGGCAGGGTTGAAATTTGCGGGATTAACTCCACAATGAACCCTATTGAAGTAAAGAGGAAAATAGGTTATCTCCCCGAAGATTTAGGCTTTTATGACGACATGACCGGACTGGAGAATCTGGTTTATACGGCACTTCTGAATGGTCTCTCAAAAAAAGAAGCAAAAGATAAGGCTATAGAACTTCTGAATCGCGTGGGGCTTGCCGAACAGATAAATAAAAAGACCGGGAAATACTCCCGGGGTATGAGGCAACGTTTGGGACTTGCGGATGTGCTGATTAAGAATCCTGAAATTGTTATTCTGGATGAGCCGACGTCAGGCATCGACCCTACCGGAATTCAAGAATTCATTGAATTAATCCGTAATTTGAGCAGAGTACATTCTCTCACTGTGCTGTTTTCCTCTCATAACTTAGATCAGGTGCAGAAGGCTTGTGATCGTGTAGGAGTGTTTAATTACGGAAAATTGCTGGCACAACTCGATCTCAAAGAAATGGAAGGAAAGAAAGTGGAACTTATTGATATTTATAATAACTATGTAAAGGAAGGAGGCGAGAAACATGAACAAAGCTGAACAGCCTTTCTGGGTGATAGTCAATAAAGAGATAAGAGATCATGTCCGTAGTTGGCGGTTTATTATTCTGCTTGTCATCATCACCCTTACTTGCATGGGGGCATTGTACACGTCGCTCACCAGTATGCGCGAAGCTATCAAGTCCGGCAATGCAGAAGATGCCTTCTTTTTTTTAAAGTTATTTACCATATCGGACGGCACTCTTCCTTCTTTTGTGTTGTTTATCAATTTTCTAGGTCCGTTGCTGGGTATTGCGTTAGGCTTTGACGCCATGAATTCGGAGCAGAATAAGGGAACATTATGCCGCATATTGTCACAGCCCATTCATCGTGACTGTATGATAAACGCTAAGTTTCTGGCAGCATTGATCGTAATAGTTGTTATGTTGTTCGTGCTGGGATTTTTGGTAATGGGTGCCGGATTGATTGCTATTGGTATTCCGCCCACCCCGGAAGAATTTGGACGTATTATTTTCTTTCTTATCCTAAGCATCTTTTATGTGGGACTTTGGCTGAATATGGCGATATTGTTTTCACTTTGTTTCCGTCAAACGGCAACTTCGGCTTTGGCTTCAGTGGCAGTATGGTTGTTCTTCAGCGTATTCTATACGATGATTGTTAACTGGGTTGCCAGGATGTTTATGCCTTCGGAGATGATGAATCCTTATTATGTGGTTGGCTACCAGAAAATCGTTTGGGGAATAATGTCCTTTAATCCTTGCGAATTATTCAATCAGGCAACTTCTGTGTTGCTGATGCCGTCTGTCCGGAGTCTTGGACCGTTGATGATGGAGCAAGTGCAGGGAGCAATACCCAGCCCTCTTCCTTTGGGACAAAGTTTACTGGTGATATGGCCGCAACTGACAGGACTGATTGCAGTCACAATTCTCTGTTTTGCTCTTTCCTATGTTATGTTTATGCGAAGGGAAATTCGTCCGAGATAACTGTTGGTGAGATAAAATAAAAAATGCCTGGTGATGTTTAGATTGCCAGGCATTATTATAAGTGGTTTATGTTATTGTTGTCTCACATATTCCAGTGTGTATCCGTAATTGGAACTCAATACCAGAGAATCTGGTGTCAGTTTATCAATTTTTAGTGTATCCACCCCTTCAATTTCAATTCCGTTACCGATACTTTTTACTGTTAGGTATAAATTATCACCTTGTTGGTCCCATTCTTTGTATACCAATGTATGCATATTGATGGAAGATGCTTCGCCATTCTCTTCTAATTTAATGCCTTGCATTTCTCCGGGTTGTCCTTCAATAGGCATTACCCAGGAACCTACCACTGTGACAGGAGCTTTTGTTCCACTGCCACAAGCAGCAAATATGACTGCTATGACAGCCATGCTGAAAATTTGTTTTTTCATGATGTCTTTTATTTTATAGTGTAACGTTGAGATGTGCTAATTGTTTGCGGGGATAAAGTTAAACGAAATATATTGTTTTGCCAGATATTATTTCATCTTTTTATTCTATTTGTTATAGGATACCATTCACAAGTTGGGAGCATACCAAGTCCGTAGTTGTTCCGTACCAAGTCCGTATCTGCTCCGTAGTATCTCCGTACTCATAGGTACGGACCTAATACAGACCTGATACGGAGTTGCTACGGAGCAGATACGGACTTGGTACGGAACAACTACGGGTAGCGCTATTGTTTTTCAGGCTTTTAGAACTTATGGAAAATATTTTTTTCTAAAAAAACTTCATATTTCTTTGTTTGTTACAAAAATGTTTCTACCTTTGCACTCGCTTTTAAGAAATAAGGCACTCGGGGTGTAGCGCAGTCCGGTTAGCGCACCTGCTTTGGGAGCAGGGGGTCGTG
>NZ_CAJLKP010000034.1 GCF_905207245.1 uncultured Bacteroides sp.
TACGGGTGTGCATCACCGGGGCGATGTCGCCCAATACGGCTTGAACGTCGGAGTTGCTTACGGTGGAGATTTTCGCCAGGTCTCGGGCGATTACCTCTGTTTCCACGGGCTTGCCCTGCACGATGGCTTGGGGATAGTAAACCGCGTTTTTCTTGTTGAATGCTCTTTTCCAGAATGGCATAATCAGTTGTTTTAAAGGATTTGTTAATTATTTTACTTGTTCTCGCTCGTTTCCTCAAGAAGGCGCTACGGATAGTTGTAGAGGGGGTGCCGCTTTGAGTAGCTCAAGGTAGTACATCGAGCGTGTCAATGTACTACTTCGAGCGTGTCAAAGTGCTACCTTTACAAGGTCAAGGCGGCGCGGCTTGCGGGGAGAAGGGGCGGATTGTTGTGATTTTTATTATAGGATATCGACACCGCCCATTGTGGCATTGCCTCCAGTAGTAGTATTGCTTACCCACGGGGTGATGGTGCAGCCTTCGACTTTCAAGCCTTGCTTCTTTGCCGTGATCTCGTATGAGTAGGACTTACCTGCCTCAAGGTTGGGCTTGATTGCATTGTCCTTGGTGGTATAGACTTGTTCGTCTATGGTTATGGCGAGTTTTAAACCATTCTGGCTTACGTCTTGCGGAAGCAGGATGAGTGAGTAGGTACGGACGTTTTCGGCATCAGTATGCTTGAATGAGGTAATCTCCCAATCAGAGGTGGCGTTTGTACTTGTAACGCTAGTCACACCGGTGGTAACATTGAACGTACCTTCGTGTTTCAGTCCGCTCAGTTTGAATGTGTTCCCCGTTTTGACCATATCGCCTGCGACAAAACCGTCAGAGGTAGATACTTTCAATACTAACTTCAGGCGTGCCATCTTGTGCTTGAAGGAGCAGTCTGTGCCATTCAGTTCACTTGTTTTATCCGCAAATGTCACGGCAGGGCTTGACTTGCTTGCCGTGGCTCCCGAGGCGAAAAGGAAGTCGATTTTCTCCTGACTGCCAGCCTGGGTATTATCGATCGATCCATCGGTGTTCACATCAATAACACCGTCGCCCTCAGTGCCGGGCAGAGCATTGGCAGCAGATTCCTGATAGGGCGCGTATGCAGTGAATGTCACTGTTTCATTGGCATCCTGAAAGAAGATGCCCGCTCCCGTTGTGGCGGGGGTGAAGGTGGCAGTCTTATCATCGTTTGTTAATGTGGAAGCTGTGTACTTCACATTCTTGTAGCTGTCGGCCATCTTGCTGTCGATGCCGGCTGTCGTACCGGTGACACTCTCCACCCTTACTCCGATATTATCACTTGTTTTCCATTTGTCATCCACCGCACGGGTTGAGGGGCCGCTCACGCCTGCCGTAATCCGCGCTTCCACCGGACCATTATTCACTTCGTTCTCGTCGTTGCTGCAAGCGGCCAGCATGGTGGCTACGGTTGCAATCATTAAATACTTTGCTTTCATAATTCTTAATCGTTTATAGTTTATAGTTCATTATTGAAATTCGTTTCTTCTATGTTCAGTTGGCATCCACTTTTCCGCCGTCTTCCAGATTCCAGGCTTCTATCTGTCCGCTCACTTCCACGCCCGTGCGGTTCAGCTTCACGGTGTAGGTGTACTTGCTTCCGGCCGTGAGCGCCTTGTCCATGTTCCAGGTGAAGGGGGCGTCGTGGCCGTTGTTCAGATTGAACTCGAAGGTGCGGCCGGTAGCGGCATCGGGCAGCAGGACGGCTTCGTAGACGTAGGCATCGGCCCGCTTGGAGAGCGTGATGTCGGCAGCGTTTGCGGCGTCAGCCTTCAGTGCTCCCGCGCTGAGGTCGAAGGTGGCGGTGGTGTTCTGGCCGTTCACTTTCACCGTCAGCCCGCTCATGTCTCCGGCGGCGACTCCCGCACCAGGTTGCACGGTCAGTATCACCTTGCAGAGCTGGTGCTTGAAGGTGAGGGCGGCGGTCTTGTCCGTCTTCTTCTTCCCTTTCACGTTGTTGGAGTATAGCAGGTCGAGGGCTTCCTGATCGCCCTGTGCGGCTACATTGATGGCGTAGAGGTAGTTCGCCGGTGTGGCTTCCTCCGGTGCGGTTTCCGCTTGCGTGACGATTCCCTGCGGGCAGTAGGCGTAGAAGTCCACCCCGCTGCCGTCCATCGGGTAGTAGATGGTGGCGCCGTCGGGCTTGAAGGCTCCGGTAGCGGTAGCGTCCGCCACGTAGCGGATGTTATCCGCTCCCTCACTGATGTTCGCCGGCAGGAGCGGATTTCCGGCTCCCACCATAAAGATGCCGATGGCATCGGTAGCGGACCAGGTCTGGTCCACGGCACGGGTTTCGGTCACTCCCACGGAGGCGCGGAATTCTACCGGCACGCGGCCGTCCGTCAGGTCCGCCGGTTCATTCTCATTATTGCTGCAAGCGGCCAGTGCAAGCGCCGCTGTTGCCAGAATCAGATAATTCTTCATTGATTGATAGTTATTGTTGTTATTCTTCATTTTTATTCGGCGCTGCCCGGTTCGCCCCCGTTGTTTCCCTTGTTCCAGTCCGTGATGGTGGCGGTTACGTCGAGGGTGGTGCGGTTGATGGTGATGTTATAGATGTTCTTGTCGCCGGAGTTGAAGCTCTTGTCTTCGGGAATGTCCCAATAGAACTTCTCGCCGGAGGTTTTGAGGGTGAAGACGAGTTGCCGTCCCGTGGCGGGGTCTTTCCCCGTCAGGTTGTCCGGAAAGAGGATGGCCTCGGCGGATGTGCCGCCGGCGTCCGTCAGCAGGGTGACGGGGGCGGATTCTTCCGTAAAGCCGATGGCGCCGAATTCCGGGTCGTAGGTGGCCGTTTTCCATTGCTTGGTGATTTCCACTTTCAGGCCTTTCAGGTCGTCGGCGCTGATGCCGCTGCCGGGAGCGATGTTCAGCGCCAGCTTGGTGAGGCGGTGGCTGAAGTCGAGGCTGACTGCGGGCTGGAGCTTGTTATAGACCGTTCCGCCTTCCTCCGTGTTGCTCCTGGCATCGGCGGTCATCAGGTCGAGGGCGGCCTGCGAGGTCTGGTCGGTAAGGTCGGCCGTCCATGCGCCGGCGGTCACGTCTTTATAGGGATACCATGCGTGGAAATCCACATTGCCGCCGTCTATGGGGAAGTAGACGGGGGTGTTCACGGGGATGAAGCCGTCGCCTTCGTCCGTCTTCCGGTAAGGGACGTTTGTTGCGCCTTCGGCGATATCGGTTGCGCCCGCCGCATACATATAGACGCCTATTTGGTCATCCTTGTCCCATTGCGCGTCGTGGGCACGGGTCTGCACGTTGATGCCGCCCGTCACTTTGAGGGGCACGCGCCCGTCGTCGCCCGGCGCACCGGTCTCATTGTCGTTGCCGCATCCCGCCGGAAGGAGCAGGACGGCGCAAAACGCCGCGCCGAGCAGCATGCCGGGCAATCCGCCCGCTCCGTTGAAGTTCTTTTTCTTCATGTTCTTCTCGTTTTTTTTAAGTTGTACGATTTATTCTTGTTACTATACTGTCTTTCTCTTTTAGTGTATGTCTATCTTTCCGTTGTCCACCACCGTCCAGTCGCTGATGCTGCCCGCCATTCCCGCTTCTACGGGCAGGCTCAGGCTTCCGGTCAGGGTCAGGGGCGTGTTGCCGTTGTGGAAGGCTGCCAGTTGTGGGGTCAGGTCGCTCTCGATGGTCCGCGTTTCGCCGTTGCTGAAGACGATGTTCACCGTCAGCGTCTGGTGCTCCGCAGGCACGATGCCCATCAGGCGGAACGAGGCGTTGCATTTCTCCTCTGCCGCGGCGAAGTCGTTGCGGACTGTCACCGCCGTTCCCTGCCGTTCTCCCTTGCGGATGTCCACCGACTGCTCCACGCCCGAAAGGGCGCCCGTTATGGAAGCGATGCGCTTGTAGTCGCCTTCGCTTACCGACAGTTCCATATCCAGTTGTCGTATCCATTGGCGCGGTTTGGCCGTGATGCGCAGCGTGTCGTCCTTCTCTACTACAACGGTCTCACTGACGGAGAACAGGTAATCGGGCAGCGGCTCTACACGGTCGCCGACGGCTCTGCTGTCGGTTATCCCGTTCACCGAGGCGATGTCGCCGTCGATGGTGATGCCCTGGGGCTTGTTATAGACCGCGAGCGTATGTTCGCCCGGCTCGGAGAGGCGTTCCACGGTGTTGGTGCTTCCGCTTACGGTCTGTTCGTGGCCGTCCACATTCAAGATGTAGCTGTCCGCCACGGCTTCGGGCAGCAGGTCGCTCCAGTCCATCTGCACCACAACCGCCCCCTTGTCGGGGTGCGGCGTGTTGTGCAGCTCGTCCTTGACGCAGCCCGTCAGCGAAGCACCCGCTGCCAACAGCAGCGCGAGGCTCAGCAGTCCGGTTGCCTTTCCAAGGGCTGTCCTGCAATGATGATTGGTGTCGTAAACATGATGTTTAGCTGCGTAAAGGTCATGTTTAGCTGCGTAAAGGTGACCTTTGTCAGAGCAATGTGTATCTATATTCATAGCTGTCATTCTTTTTATCGTTTATAAAAGTTCCAAACCAACGACACGCCGGCAGATACCGGACCCCACCAGTTCTTGCTCTCATTGCCACAACGTACACGCACGCCGTCGATGACCTCGTATTTGTCATAGTCGGCATGGATGCAGCCGATGCCGAGATTGAAGTCCAGCACCAGCGCGCGGTTCAGTTTCCACTGATAGCCTCCGGTGATGCCGCCGCCCGTCAGGTCGCCCTGCTTGCCGACAGTGGAGAACTTATAGTTGAACTCGCCCACCTTATATATAGCACCGATATATCCGCGCTTCTCCTTACCTATATAATAGCGCACTTCGGGAGCGATTTCCCAAAGGGCATAGCGACGGTTCTTGTTGTCCCAACTCCAGGATGTCCACGAGCCGTTGACAAGAATACCGATATGGCGGTTGATGCGCCATTCGATGCCGAGGTCGGGAGTAAGCGTTGCCCACCGCAGCAGGTTCGCACGCAGTGCAAACGTATAGGGAGCCGCTTTTGCCTTGTCCTCGATTTGAGGAGCGGTGTTTTCCGAAACAGTGACTGCACTTTCCGTTTGCCGGTTCTCCACAACCGGTTCGGCTACCGTCGGAGCCTCCTTTTCCTCAGGCTGAACGGTCGTCTCTTTGGCAACCTCCTTGGGGGCTGTCGGGAAAAAGATTCTGACCGTCACATAGTCGCCGTCCGTGGCATGGTTGCGGGTGATGAAATACTCCTCGCGCATTCCGTCGCGACTTATCAGTTCGCTTTTCACCCGGTTGGAGCGCAGCCTTGCGATTGCCAGATTCTCCGCTTCATCGGAAGTGGAGTTGCAATAGCCGTCCACATACAGAGGCAGCCTGCCGTCCGTGATTTCCTGACGGTATTGTTCCACAAACAGGGAAAGGCGTTGCAATTCGGACAGGTTGTTCTTGTAAGGAACGAAAAACGAGTTTCTCTTGGGTACAAACCGGAATTCGTACACGCTGTCCGCTTCTTCTGTTTGGCTTTGTGCCGACAGGGGCAGCACCAACAGGAGGAAAAGCGGCAGTAACATCATTCTTTTCAACATTCTATTTATGATTTGGATAAATTCTTCGGGAGTTACGGGATCTTTCATCCGGTTCACGACGGGGCGTTCATCTACAGGTACAAAGTCTTTCACTTGCAGATAAATATTGATATAGCGCACCAGAGACTCACGTGTGCTGTTGAGCCTGCGCCGATAATAAACAACGAAAAGGGAAAGGATAACGATGGCAACAATGAAGGTAACCAATATGATGATTACCGGCAAATTATCAGCGACATATTTTCCCTGAACAGGAATATTTTTTATTCCTGCAAGAATTATCCGGCTGTATGTAATGGTTTCGTTCATCGTTGTTTCCACCCTTCCACTTCACACGTATAACTTTCACACATGTAATCAGATAGGTCGAAAGCAAAGTTAACTAGATATTTCAGATGCCATGTATTTTATGGGCGCAACTTTGTAACTTGATGCCAAGTTACATGTAACATGAACGATTTCGTCATGTTACATTCCATGTTACATTTTGGTTTTCAGTCTCGTAACTTACTTATTGTCAGTCACTATATGGCTTTTTCGGAAAGCGGACGGCGTGATGCCGAAATATTCGGAAAAAAGTCGGTGGAAATGTTGGCGCGAGTCGACGCCGCACATTTTGGCAATGGCGTCGATGGTATAATTCGGATATTCGGTGAGCAGTCTGGCCGCATAATCCATGCGCAACTTGTTGATATGCTCCGAGAAATTCCGTCCGGTCTGTTCCTTGAAGTGCTCGCCGAACAGAGAGGCGGGAACGTGCAGTTCTTCATGCAGGCTCTTCGCCGTGATGCCCGGTTGCAGGTAAAGCTGACGGGCGGCGATTTCATGCAGCACCCACTTCAGCCGGTCTTCGGCTTCCGATTCTTCGGAGACTTCGGCCTTTTCTTCAAGCCGTTTTCCCATGGCTTCGATTTTCGCCTTGTATGCACGACATTCCTCTTCTTTCTGTAAAAGCTCGTCCTTGCAGGCAATGCCCTCCTGCACGGAGCGCACCAGCGACACGTTGCGGCGGTGTATCTGGCGGTTGCAGTACACGACAGCACCCAAAGCGCCTATCACTACCACCACAAATAGAGCCAACAGGCGTTTCTCGTCCTGCTCTTTCTGTATCTGCTTGTCCTTCTCGCCGCTTTCGTAGATGATGGCCAGTTCCTGAGCGTCGTCCTGCTGCCTGCGCTTGGACAGGGTATCTTTCAATGCGATGATTTGGCGGCTCACGTCAGTCGCCTCCTTGTAACGTCCCAGCAAGGTCAACGCTTCCACTTCATCGACCAGCAATCTGTCCGCATAGTATTCACTCTCCGTATTCCGTTTTTGCTGATATATCTGCTTGGTGGTCTGGATATTATGCAATGCTTGCTCATAGTCTTTGGTCCATAGCTGGTAATGGGTGAGCAGCACCACTCCATCGGGCGAATTGGCATAGGCTGTAGAGAGGCACTTCCGGTAGCATTCGGTGGCCCGGACCTTGTCACCAAGATGCTGATAGATTTCCATGCATTGAGCGTAGACGAAAGCCTTGTACATATCTATGGCACCTGTCGGTGCCTCGTCCTCCAGCTGTTCATGCCGGCTGTTGGCTTTCAGGATGTTGGGAATCAGTGTGGCGGCCTGCTGCCATTCGCCCCTGACGCACAGCGCATCCATGGTTTCGCCCAACACATAGATAAGCTCGTTCACACTGCCCCATGAGTGCTCTTTATCTACCATTTCCTCATAGAGGGCAATGCTCCGGTTCATGTTGGCTTTCGCCTCCTTGGTGATTCCGAGATAAATCTGGCTCATGCCGATGTACATCAGGAATTTGGCTTCCAGATTTTTCAATTCATGCGTCCGTGCCATTTGCAGTCCATGGGTGGCATAGCGGATGGCGGCGGCGTAATCGCTCGATTTGTAACAAAGTCCGGAGAGCAGGGTCAGATTGCCCAGATAAGGAATGGTCTCTTTTTGAAATTCGGTATCCTCATACGCCTTTTGGCAATAGAACTTGGCGAGTTTGCGATGTCCCAGACCGTTCTGGTATATCATGGCTTTCACAGCATTGAGGCAGGTATGGTCCGGCCGCAGCAGATTCAGCATTTCGGCTGTATCGGCCAGCACCAGTGCCCGCTGCGGTTCGCTGATGGCTATATCGTAAATATAATCGTATCGGTAAATACTGTCACGGCTCTTGTCCGGTGCCGTGGCAGAGGGCTTCTGCCCGCAGCTGTTCAGCAATAGGGTGAGAAGTATTCCCAGATATATGTGTAACTTAGCCATATTTTATATATGTAAGAATCAATGCGCAAATGTACGTAAAAAGAGCCGAACTGAAATCACATGGAACCGAAATTTTATATTGTGCAATCAGAGTTTCTCTGTCAATACATTTGCAGAAACTTCTTTTAGCGTAGGACGGTTAATAGATACTTTAGCTTTAAGACGTTCTTGTAAGTTAATGGGTATTAGTCTGGTTAATCATAAGGCTGATTTCTATTTTCTTATATAGCTCGTTCTATCTATTTCGAGCAGCAGGTGGACGGTAACCCTGCGTTTTCCGTTCACCTGCATTGTGGTATTGATATGACCTATATAATAATGCCATATAGGGATGACTATACAGATAAGATATCTGTATTCCTTTTGGTCCGGACTATGTGTTTGATACCTCGCCGGACAGTACTCCATTTCGGGAATATCGCAAATGGGCGTACATTTCCATAACTGACGAGTATCATTAGCAGTGATACCAATGCCCCAATGAGCAGCCAACCATAGATTTCCTTCATTGAGACAATTAGAGCCTGCATTTGCACAATTCCGTAATATTGACTGATAGTCGCATGTGTTATGCCGGGATTGAAGTCCACTATGTTTGAACTGAGCAGTGAGGCGTTTCGAGCCATTGTATGCTTTAAGAATTCTCCAATAATGGCCGGCCCGAGTGTCGCTCCCATTACTGCGCCCGTGAATCCGTTGATGGTAAGCGCCTGCGGAAATACTTGAAACGGGAGACCACTCTGCACAATCGAGGTAAGAAAAACAATGGAGATTATTACAGATGCAGCACCACGGAGAAATAGCGGGATGAAAAACATCTCTTTCTCAATGCCGTAGTCGATGAAGAAATAGAAACAGGCGAGATAACCGGTGGCCAGACCAAATGCTATTGCCGTCATAGTCTTGTAGCGCCACTTATGCAATGCGAAAGTGAAATAGGTGAACGTACATCCGGTGATGATTCCGGCAAAGACATACCAGTTCAGATCGATAAGGTTGTTTTCGTCAAATCCAAGTATATTGGCGGCATAACTGTGCTCAAACACATGTTCAGTGGCAATCAGTGTGAAGAAAACGAGATAGATGCCTGTGGCTCGTATCACATTGTGGTTTTTCATCGCCTTGAATGATATGTAGGGATGATGAAGGAATGTAGCCCGCCACAAGTTTATGCCGAGACAAGCAAGTCCGATTAACGTGGCACCTCTTATCTCCGTGGCCTCCCACCAGTCGTAGAAATTGCCATAAACGCAGATGAAGGTAAAACCAAACATGAAACCTGCCCATAAGATTGCACCTATCCAGTCGATGCCGAGTAAAGGGATGAACATTGGTCCGCGCACAGGCTTCACGAATATCATAACCATCAGTATCATAAGGGCGAGTAGTCCGATCATAATCCAATGCATGTATTCCCATTGAGAGAAGAAGACTGTATAGATGGTGGCGATGCCGCTTAACTGTATTACGCTATCAACAATTAAATAAACGTAGCAAAAGAATATCGCCATGTCACGTACTGGGGTCAGCCATAGCTGTATTGTGGAATTGCAGGCGAATGTAGCCTGCATCCTGAACCAACCCGCTACGAAACAGGTACCGATAAGCAACGGTACATTGGTGGTATGGGCGCATATCATATTGGCAACAATTAGAACTATGCCTGAAATGATCAACTGGGTTCGGGTGGAGAAACGGAACTTGATACGGAACATAACGGCAAAATTGGTAGCCAAGCCTATCAGCGAGGCGTAGCCCGCCATGAGAATATCTTCTTGCATCAGTGCCGTGGTACCTACCATGTCGGATGCGGCGGCAAGATAAACTCCACTTGAAAACTGGATTATCAGTACAAAGAAAATGAATAAATACGGCTTTAGCCGTCGTGGAATGAAAGTGGGAACATCCGGAATGTCGAATACTCCCTGAGAAATGTGCCAATCTGCCATATCAATACTTCACGTTACATTCCACATTCATACCAGCATGTAGTTGTGCCATATCCTCCGGTTTATTGTCTTCTGTAAATTCAATCCTTACAGGTATGCGTTGACGCACTTTCACAAAATTTCCGGCCGAGTTGTCTTGTGGTATCAGTGAAAGCGATGCACCGGTGGCTTTGGAAATTGACTGTATCTTTCCGCTGAAAATAATATCCGGGATAGCATCCACTTTTATCTCGACCTTACTTCCGGGAACGATGTGGCGGAGTTGGGTTTCCTTGTAGTTGGCAGAAACCCAGATATCGCCAGAATCAACAATATCAAGTAGGGTCTGACCCGGTTGTATGAGCTGCCCTACCTGTATCTCCTTGCGTGAAGTATATCCATCGCATGGGGCTATAATTACGGTGTAGCTGAGATTAAGTTTGGCAGTTTCAAGGAGAGCTTTGGCTAGTTCAATTCCGGCTTCCGATTGTAATATGCGTTGTTGGTTGAGTTCGACGACTGACGATGTTGCTGAGCGTTGCCGGACAAGCATTTCGTAGCGGGCTTTTTTGGCTTCGTAATCTGTCTTAGCCCCATCATATTGCTGACGGGTGACGGCATCCCGAGCCAATAGTTTTTCGTATCGTGCCAAGTCGGTCGCCGCATTATCCATCAGCACTTTTGTTTCGGCTACAGATGCCTCGCTGACGGCTACATTTGCTGAAGCTGACGCAACCGACCGGTCGGCAACACTGCGTCCGGCGAGGGCATTTTGGTAATCGGCGTTTGCACGGGCCACATTCAGGCGCATGTCGTCATCGTCGATTATTACAAGCGTATCTCCTTTTTTGATTTTTTCGTATTCTTTGAAACGGATTTCTTTGATATAGCCTTGCACACGGCTATTGACGGGTACTATCTGCCGGCGCACCTGTGCATTGTCGGTGAACTCTACATTGCCAAGGTGAATAAACTTGCTGCCAACCCACAATGTTGCTGTGGCGATTACTGCAATGGTGATTATATAAGAAAGTATTTTTTTTCTAAAGTGTTTCATATTTTTCCTGTGGTGAATAAAAGTTTATAGTAATAGTAGATGATATTTATGTGAGCGTTTACTAGCTGTTTCTCCGCATCGAGTTTTGCATTGACTGCATCAAGCATATCGGTGATTAACGCCATATCTGCCGAGTATCGCGTAGTAATCGTTTGGTAATTCCGATCGGCAAGCTCTGCACTTTTCCGTTGAGTTTTCAGCTCTTCGTAGGCTTCTAGGTAGTGTATATAGTCAGCTCTTACACTGAGTGAGATGTTCTCGTGTGTGGCAGTAAGCTCTTCTGTTGCTCTTTGCGTGGCAGCACGGCTCTTAGCCAAAGACTTGTTGCTTTTATACAGCGAAGAAATATTGTAACTGACTCCGATCCCGATATACCAATAGCTTAGATTGCGGTTGATTGGCGGAACTTCTACAAGAATGGGACCATCTATAGTCCAACCTGCCTGAAGCCCTATCTTGGGCAAACGTTCGGAACGGATGATATCCTCTGCCTTGCGGCTTATATTAACACTGGAACGTGCGAGACTCAATGATGGGGAATTCGCCATTGCTTCCTGTTGCCACCAGTGTTCTCCCTGCATTGGCAAAGAGCGGACGAGAATGGTGGAATCCGGAACGACGACAGTCCCATCGGGTAATCCTGCCGTTGTCACAAGATTGGAATTGAGAATGTCGAGAGTGTTATTTATCCTGACAAGCTGCAGCTCAAGGTTCGATACCAGGAGTTCATAGCGTGTGATGTCATTTTGAAGAGCCGTTCCTTGCTCGTAACGTGCCTTCATTTCTTCTAACACCTTTTTGGCTGCGGATATATTGCTTTCCATAACCCGGTACAGATTGGTGTATTTATAGATGTCAAGATAGAACCCTGTAAGTCGGAAACGGATATTGTCTCGTTGAAAGTCGGTAGCATATCGTGTGGCTGTTGATTTTAACTCGGCAAGTTCTATGGCACTTGTCACGGCTCCGCCTGTATAAACCGGCTGGGTGAGATTTAGTGATAGTCCATTTCCCAAATGTGGTATAGGAGCTTTCTGATAATTGCTGAAATCGCGTTTGGTTATAAAGCCGTCGCCTATGTAACTAATTGACAGTGACAAGTCGATGTCTGGCAGACGACCCGCGCGTGCAATGTTTGTTGTACATGCGGATTCAGTCTGCGCAGTAAATGAAGGCCGGAGTTGCGCACTGTTGGTTTCGGCAGTCTTGAAAATCTCTTCCAAGGTTATTACCGACTGACTATAGGAGCGCATCCCGCCGCCCAACAGGGTTACAGAAAGCAACCCTGTGAGCAACCGAAGATTGTTCATAAAGAATTTGTTTTTATATGATGTAAATTAATTATTTGGTCAGTCAGGATATATGACTGAACTTAACTCGCGGATTTACGAGCCATAAACCGAAGCTGTGCTTTTCCAGTTCTCCAAATATCCCCAATTCCTTACAGGGATATCAATAGTTATGATACGCTTATTCTTTATAATCATACAAGTGCAACTCTTTGTGAATTGCGCTGCAAAACTACAAAAAAATGCTGATTTTATGATTATGTTAGACGATTATTTTATGTGCAGAATACTAGTGATGAGGAAATGAGAGGTATCATTTGTTACGTTTGCCAAACGTCAGAAAGTAATTGAGGCCTATTATGATTAAATGAAAATAGGAGATATTGACATTATCTTCTTGATACATTATGGTTTCATTCTCTTAGAACACACACAGTATGCCGCAATTATTCGTCCTGCCTCTTGTCAAACTTGCAGTTTACGAGGATGATGTACCAATCCGGGAAGTCAACCACACCTCTGTTATGTTTCCAGAAGCGGGTATGGAAACAGGTGCTCTTCCTTGGTGTTTCCCTTTCCACCTGATACTTGAACTTTTCTTCTCTGCTATGCGTTCTCACTACTCAAAAAATATCGGAATGTTTATGAAAGATAAAAAACTGGAGGCTAATCTTAGTATGGTCGCGTCGCGTGTCATGTCCGGATTGAATATGAATGCATTAAAGTTTCTGTTGCCATTGTGGTTGAGTGCATTGACGGGCGTCACAGTGCGATGTGTTTTTGCTGCTGTTGCATTCTGGATAACGGGTTGTTTTGTGAAAGAATCTTCTGTTACGAAACGTCAGCGAATCGGGCTTTTTTGTCTAGGTGCTTTTGGCCTCTATGGGTTTATGTTCTGTTATTTATTAGGTATCAGCAAGACAACCCCGGTTTCTAGTGCGATATTCAACTCTATGCAACCTATCTGGGTATTTCTGATATCTGTCATCTTTTTGCATGAGAAAGCAACATTGATGAAGGTCATCGGTATTACCATAGGCTTTGGTGGTGCTTTGTTATGTATTCTGACGCAAGGGAATGATGATTTGGCACATGATGCGTTTACGGGAAATTTGCTTTGTTTGATTAGTTCAATTGTTTTTGCCATATATCTGATTGTGAGCAAGAAGTTGCTGCAGGAGGTAGGGGTAATAACTATGATGAAGTATATATTCGGTGGTGCGGCAGTTTCCGGAGTGATTGTATCATTTATTGTCGGATGGGACGCTCCTTTGTTTATGGATGCCTGGCATGGGGAGTGGCATTGGATGCCATGGGTTATACTTGCTTTTGTTTTGGTTTTTCCTACTTATCTTAGTTATTTCCTGGTACCTATAGGATTGAAATACCTCAAAACAACAGTAGTGGCCATTTACAGCTATCTGATATTGGTCGTAACTACGGTAGTTTCTCTTTCTTTGGGGCAGGACCGTTTTAGTTGGACACAAGCCATTGCTATTCTAATGATTTGCACTAGTGTGTATTTTGTGGAAGTGGCAGAGAAAAAGCGATAGGACATTGATTTCTCGGTAAGAGTTCTATTTGATACGGTGACACTGAAACTGCCGGTTCCTTGAACCTATAATATTCATGTTGGTGTTTTTTGTCATTGTTCCTTTTATTCTGTTGCGTATATCCGATTTTTATTAAAATAGAAGCCTCCTTTTCCTGGTAGTGGGATAGGGGGCTTTTTAGGTGTAGGCGTACGTTTCTACCGCTTTTTTAATTAGTTTATAGTCGATATTGTTCTCTATGGCTGTGTAGTACCATAAACCTTTCTTAGGCGCTTCGGGGTAATCATATACTCGCTTGATGATATAGGAAAGGTGGAAGGCTGTGAACAGCCTGTCCTGATGGAGTAATTTGTCTTTCAGTTGCATGAAGGCACGTATGGGTTTGTCGCCTTTGTCCCATGCTGCTTCGAGAAACCTCTCGAAAAGGAGCAGGTCGTCCATTTCTTGTGTCATTTCCAGAAGTTGCATGCCTTCTACTTCTTCGGGTATGGCCGGTTGCCGGATGACGCCATCTTCGACATAGACTACGTCCATGGGATATTGTGAGTTTCTTCGTTTCTTTTTCTTCTTGCCTTCCAGCGTCCATTTCCGGTTCTGCTGGCTCAGCCCATGTTCGGTCCACAGAGCGGCATTGTCAAGCACGATACCTTCGCTCTTGCCGGGAGCAGGGCGCATACATCTTCCTACTTGTTGCAAGTAGAGAGCCAGTGATTTGGTAGGACGCGCCAGTTGTACAGCTTCGCAGTCGGGGACATCGAATCCTTCGGACACGATGTCTACATTGCTAAGTACACGTGTCCTGCCTTCTTTAAAGTTTCTAAGGATTTGTTCGCGCTGTGTTTTCGGCGTGTTGGTGTCGAGGTGCTCGGCTGATATGCCGGCCTCCCGGTATTCTTGTACGATTCTCTGGCTATGCTCGACATTGACTGCAAAGATTATCATCTTTTTACCGTTGGCATGGGCAAAATAGCTATTGCAGAAATCTATTAGACTGCTTTTTGTTAAAATAATGCTTTATTCATAAGTAAAAGTACCGGATGCCTTAATAGGTACAAAAACTACCTGAATTGTTACATTTTAGTTAGAGAAAATAGTTTTAGAAATTCCAGCAAGATTTTTTGAGTATAGATAAAAATATTGATATATAGCCATATATACATAGGTGATATGCAAAAATGAAGTAAAGAGCTCTACTGATATAGGAAAAACATAGGCGCAAATTTTACTGAACTACAGATGTTGTTATTGTGACAAAAAAGTGGATAATAAGAGGTTTAATACTGTAAAAAATCAATTTTTGCACATGGAAAATCAAAATATGGTATTTATATATTTTGTAACCCTCTACATTTGTGCCCAATAACAGAGGAAGACACCTCGTCATGTTGCAGATGTTAACCTTCTATTTAATAACTATAAAAAACAAACTTATGGATTTAAAAAGACTTGCCAAAAGGGCATTAGCTACTCTGTCATTGAGTATGTTGTGTTTGGTCGCTTTTGCACAAGGTCGCCAAATCTCAGGTACTGTTATAGACGGTACGGGCGAACCTGTCATTGGCGCAAATGTATTGGAGATTGGTACCACCAATGGTGTAATTACTGACATTGACGGTAATTTCAGACTTGAAGGTGTAAAGCCAAACGCCAAGATTCAGGTATCATTTATCGGCTACATTACACAGACGATTCCGGTAGGAGATCAAAGTATTATTAAGGTAACGCTGAAAGAAGATGCACAGGCATTGGATGAGGTGGTAGTTACGGGTTACGGCACAATGAAGAAGAGTGATGTAACAGGATCCATATCATCAGTTTCTGCTAAGAAATTAGCTGCCCGTGGTGTCCTTCGTGTGGAAGATGCTTTGCAGGGATCTGTTCCGGGCGTCAACATCACACAATCCAACAGCCGTGCGAATGGAGGTTTCGATATCCAGATTCGCGGACAAGCCTCTATCACTAAATCAAGCGGTCCTCTTTATGTTGTGGACGGTATGGTCGTCTCTTCTATTGATTTCTTAAATCCTGAAGATATTGAGCGTATCGACGTATTGAAGGATGCATCATCCACAGCTATCTATGGTTCACGCGCATCCGAAGGTGTCATTATCATTTCCACCAAAGGGACTGGTGCCGGACAAAGCAAGGCACAACCTGTAGAAATAACATACGACGGCTATTATGGTATTCGTAAGGTGGCACGTATGCCGGAATTTATGGGTGCAACAGAATGGATGAATTATCGCTTTGCACGCTACACCACCATAAAGAGTGTGAATGATGACGGAACTGTCAATTACCAGATTAAAGATGGAGACCTTCAATCCGTATTCCAGAATGGTACAGAATGGCAAGAGTCACCTTTGTATAGTGCATGGCAAACCGACCAAGGTTATGATTGGGCTGGGCAGGTGTTGCGTACAGCCTCACAACAGAATCATTTCCTCAGTGCTTCCGGTGCTACAGAGAAGACTACTTACCGTTTAGGTGTGGGTTATCAAGGAGAAGAAAATGTTTTCAAGAAAAACGATTACCGGCGTTTCAACATTAAAGGTTCTTTTGACAGCAAATTGTCAAAGGTTGTAGAAGCCGGAATGTCTGTCAATTTAGTGCATGACATTCAGAATGATTGGATAACAGACAGTTCTAACGCATATTCTCCTTATAATAACGCTTTCTGGTTTGCCCCGGTCATATCACCATGGGATGAATCCGGCAATCTTCTGGCTATTCCTGCCAAGGTAGGTAAGTTGTCTCTGACTTCTACTCCATCTCCATTGGTGGATTTTGATATTGACGCATATGAAAACGAAACTCGCAAATTTCATGTATTCGGTAATGCTTATCTGCGATTCAACATTATGGATGGGCTGAAATTTACGACGACTTTCTCTCCTAACTACTACCATGGGCGTCAAGGTATTTTCATGGGTACCGGCGTATCAGAGAAATACCCTTTGGGAACCGCTTATTATCAGAAGCAAAAATACAACAGCGCATCCGTAGTAAATACAGAACGTTTGGATTGGACTTGGGATAATCAGATTGATTTCAGCAAAACTTGGGGTGATCACAGATTGAACGCAATGGGTATGTATTCACTCTATTCTACCAACAAAGAAACTTATACGCAATCTGTAACAGACATTTCTGACGACAAACTTTCATATCATGCTATGGAGAAAGGTTCAGGTACAAAAGACATCAAGTCCTCTTATACGGAATCATCTTTAGTGTCTGTTGCCGCCCGTTTGAACTATGCCTATAAGGAGCGTTATATGGCTACTGTAACAGTACGTACCGATGGCTCTTCACGTTTTGCCAAAGACAACCGTTGGGGCTGGTTCCCATCAGCGGCTGTTGCATGGCGTGCTTCGGAAGAAGATTTCCTGAATGACGTGGAATGGATAGACAACTTGAAGTTACGTATGTCTTACGGTATTACCGGTAATAATAATGTAGGCGACTATGTTACTGCATCTTCCGCTTCCGGTCCTTCTTATTCAACCATTGGCGGTCAAGAATTTCAAGGCTACTATCCTAACGGGTTGATTGATAAGAATCTGATTTGGGAAAAAATCAAAGAGTTCAATGTTGGTGTTGATTTTGCAGTTCTTCAAAACCGTGTTAGTTTGATTGCTGATGTTTACCGCCGTTTGTCTGACGGACAAATCATGAGTGCTACGGTTCCTGTTGAAACAGGTGAGAAGTCCATTACGACCAATATTGGTTCTGTACGGAATTCCGGTATTGAATTGGGCTTGAATCTGGGAGTTATCCGCAACAATAACTTTACTTGGGATGTCAATTTGTCTTTTGCCCGAAACTGGAGCAAAATCAAAGAACTGCCGAATGGGGATGATAAGGATAATAGGTGGTTCCTTGGTGAACGTCTGAACGTCCTGCGTGACTATACGTATGCCGGCATCATTACTAAAGACGGTGTAACAATGCACACAATCAATGGAGACCGTCATTATACACTGCAAGAGGTGTATGACAAGTATGGTCCCAAAAGCAGCAGCAAATTGCAATGGTACGAAGGCCAGATGGCTGTAAATGACTGGAACGATGACGGAACAATCAACGATGACGACAAACAGATTTATGGTTGTACCGATCCCAAATGGACTGGTAGTCTAAGCTCTACAATGACTTACAAAGGCTTTGACTTCTCGTTTATGCTCTATACTAAACAAGGACAATGGTCACGTAGCTACTTTCATGAACAATACATGGATTACAATGACCGTGGGCGCCAAAAAATGAGTTTTGACTACTATATTCCGGCAGGAACTCCGGTAATGGACCCTGCAACCGGTGAAGTAACAGCTCTGGCAGAGACGCACTTTGGCAGCACTCCTTATCCCAACAACTCAGAAAAAACTGGTGGCGGTTATTTCAAGAGCAGCAGTGCGGGAGTCCGCTATCACCAAACATCATTTGTAAAAGTGAAGAATATCACATTAGGCTATACTTTCCCCAAAGCATGGTTAAATAAGATTGCAGTAAAACATCTGCGCCTCTATGTGAATGTACTCAATCCATTCTGTTTTACCGACTATGAAGGCTTCGATCCGGAATGGGCAAGTGCAAACCTGACCAATGGAGGTCCTGCTTCCGTTACTTACCAGATTGGTGCAAATATCAAGTTCTAACAATATCAAATATTATAACAAGATGAAGACTTATAAAAAGTTACTATACACAGTATGCCTGGCAGGAGCCACCATACTGACCGGGTGGGATAGTTTTCTCACAGCTGATAATAAAAGTTCTGTGACTGATGCCGATTATTTCTCAACATCCGCAGGGTTTCAGTCTCTCGTTTATGACGCATACGCTCAGCTGAAAGATATTTATAATAGTTCTAATGTCACCACCTACTTCAACTCGGGAACCGACCTCTACCAAGACGGACGTGGGGATATAGAAGCTGCGTTACACCGTTGGTCCAACTTTACACCGGAAAATGGTACGGTAAAAACATTCTATATTGATTGCTATGACGGCATCCGTTCCTGTCTTGCCATCCAATATTATGCACCGGCTGCGAATGTAAGCGATGATGTCAAACAAAAGGCTATTGACGAAGGCCGTTTTGTAGAAGCCATGTTTTATTACTTGCTGGTAAACAACTACGGTGGCGTACCATTGATTACAGAGTACGCCAGTACTGCTGTCAAAGGTTATCCGCGTGCGACGGCAGAACAGGTCTACACCTATATTATAGATGAGTTAAAAAGCATCATCTCCAATAATAAGTTAGCTGCATCCACTGCCAGTCAAGGGGGAGGTGAAGCCAGTATTGAAGCAGCCAAGGCTTTGTTAGCCAAGACCTATCTTTCTGCCGCATGGGATTTGAACAAAAACGACTACTTCGCCGAAGCGGCCAAGTATGCTGATGAGGTGATCAACGGTCGGTCACTGACTACTGAATTCGCCAAACTTTGGGCGGCCGACCGTTCGGGTGATGATGATGGTGAATTCCTTTTCGACATAGAATATGACTATGACAGTACGCATGACCAAACCACAGGTAACCGCTGGCAGTCATTCTACAGCGGATATTATGGTGGCTCCGAAGAAGGAATGAAGAACGGTTCGTCCGGTTTCGTGCCTTTGATGCACACATTAAGGTATTTTGAACAAGGGGACAAACGTTATGAAGCGACTTTCATGAAAACCTTGTTGGTAAAGAAAGCATGGGATCCCATTGCAGGATTTAAAGAGAACGGACAACCAATTGGAGATTACTTTGCCTTTTATACCAATGGAGAAATGGCACTGGGCAAAATGGTAGGTGTTTACTATCCTGCTTATTGGGAATGCGATGCAGCTTCCGTTAATGCATGGCGTGCCGAAGATCCGGAGAACAGGTCCAATACGTTTATTATTCCACAAAACGATTTGACGGCAGGCATGGAACCTATGACCAACTATATCGCAGATCTTGCAGACTATTCTGACGGCATTATTACCAAATATGATTTTACTGATGCGCAAAAGTGGAGTTGGGCGGTAAATCCGTGCCGTAAGTTTGATGACTGCATGACCGCTGATTATAATGCTGGTAAAAGTTTCCGCGACTTGCATATTATTACGTTGCCAGAAATCTTTTTTGTTGCCGCTGAAGCTTATTATAAGTTGCAGGATCCTAAAGCTCTTGCGCGTTTGAATACAGTCCGCAAACGTGCCGGATTGACTGATGCGACTACCATTGATTTGGACGTTATTCTGAAAGAATCTGCATGCGAGATGTTTGGCAACGGCTATCGGCGCATGGATTTACGGCGCATGGGAAAGCTCGTAGAGTACAACAATCTGTATAATCCGCATTTGGCAGGTACTGCCGCTGCTGTTATCGGAGATAAATTGTTGTGGCCTATTCCGCAGGCAGCCATTGACGCGAACGAACAGCTGACAATAGCAGACCAGAACCCGGGATATTAAAACAATAAGTAAAATAGTCAATAAGGTATAAGTCTGTGAATAAGATCGGGAGATTTAAAAATAGACATTCTTTGTGAGTGAGGGGCTGTCCGGTAAGGATAGCCCCTCACAGTTTAAAAGTAAAAGACATGAAGTGATGAATGGAATATAAACTACTATAATGCTTAGGATACTCCGTATACGATAGAAGATATCGAAGAGATATTCGGCAAGGATTTTCACTATCATCCGGCTGACAAGGTGTTCACGCCACGTCAGGTGGGTATTATTGTATATTGTCCGGGCGAGCTTTAAAAGGGGCTACAAGCCGTAAGTTGCTCACTCCGGACAAGCTGTAAACGAAGCAAATGCAGTGAACCCGAAAGCATCGGAAAGCGGATTTTCCGGGCACGCTGCATCTGCACCAATTACAGACCTTGACAAAGAGAAACAGGATAATTCCTCCAACGGGTTTCCTATAACTTTATAGTATAGTCCAGTCCCTTTCCCGGTGCCACTACAAAGTTGGTCACCTCGAAGTTACAGTCTCCTTCCTTGATGTCTTCCGTCAGTTCTACCGTAATGCTATAGCGCGTATGCGGTTTCAATGTCATGTTGCGGAAATAGATCAGACGGGCATCGTGAGCCGTTTTCTTCAGATGTAGTATGAGATCCGTCGTGTTGGTCACAGAGAAAATCACCTTTTTCTCTGTGCGCTTCACCTCTTCGATAGTCACGCACTTCGCGAAAAACGGACGAAGCAATTCCTCGCGGCCTATCAGCAGTTCGCGATAATAGGCGGCGGTGCGACGGCTGTCCAGTGCCTCACGGATCCCCTTCAGCGAGCGCTCTTTGGCAAAGACAAAAGTCATGGTGCGATGTTCTCCTTTCGAGAAATCATAGTCGGTCTGAATTGGCTGATGGATGTCCGAAGTCCCTATCATGGCCAGGTTTTTGTCTAGGCACCACTGAATGGCTTCGGGCATATAGAGAGCCCCGTTTGCGACTTCGATGCCCTGCATGCAGCCGCTGTTGTAGAGTTCCGTATGCTCCGGCCACCACAACGTGCTGTCCGGTTGTTGACGGGCCCATCCCGGATGATTCCAGAAGATGAACGCGTCTTGCTTCTTTGCCTCCTTAAAGGCATCTTTATACTCCGGCTGTTCCAACGGATTGGAGTCGGATAAGAAGATGGCGTTGAAATGTCCCGGAGCCATGGGGCGGGTAATCTCGCTGCCTCTAATCAATAGGATATCCAGTTCTTTCGCCTTCTTGCAACTAAGCTCGAACGAGCGGTTATGATCGGAGACAATATCCTTCTTATGAGGACGATATTCGATGTGCTCCGTCAGCGAAATGGCATCCAACCCTTCCCGATATGCCTCGTCTACACGTACCGTGGGCCATACCAGACCATCCGAGAAGACCGTGTGCATGTGGAAATCGCACTTCAAGGTGACATACCCCTCCAGATTGGGGATTTGAATCTCATTGCGACGCTGTGCCTGCGCTGTCAGCAGAGTGCCGAACAGAAGCATCGCACTTACTAATATTTTTTCTGTTTTCATTATTCTTTGTTTCATTAAAGGTCTTATTAAAAGTTTTATTCACTCTTTACCAGCTTGATGTTGTCTATAAACCAGCGGCGATAGACACTGCTGCCTGTAGTTCCCTTAGTATCTCCCCAGCCATCGGACTTGATGCTGATGCGGGTGTCCTTGGTGACAAAGGTTCCGTCAATCTGTACTTCGGCATGAAGCCACTCCAACTGATCCACCTCGTTTACAAAGTTATGCCCGATGGGATCCAGTTCCACCGTCTGGCTGCCATTGGTGATGGAAACAATCAACTTCACGGGGTCGAACTTGCGCGTGCCGCCCACCATCGGCGCCCAGTCGAAGGAGAGTATCAGTTTGGTGTTCTCCGGCACGTTCGTCAAAACCGGCAGTGTGAGTCCCGCTTGGTAGTCTGTCTTGCCGAACTTCAGATAGTTCTTCTGCAGATAGATGGCATGACCCGGCGTTTCTTCCAGCTTGTAGCCGCGTGCTTCGAGAGCCTCCGAAGCCAGTTGACCTACCTCGTCCTTCGCTACGTATATCTGCGGGGCAGTACCGTCTCCGTCGTTCTCTACCGTCTGCCCGGCACCGCTGGCATCCGCCCAAGGCTGCAACCACTCAAAGTCTTCCGAGAAGTAGATTACTTCGACCACACCGTTGTCCACAACCGTAGCTGCCAACATCTTCACCACGGGAGCAGCCACTCCGGCGAAGTAACCGCTGACCGTCACCTTATGACCGTTCAGCGAAGCCAGTTTCAGGCCGGCCGGCGGATTGACGATGGAAACCACATACGCAGCCCCTTCCACTGTGATGTTGTTGCCGTCCAGTATGCCGCTCACCGAGATGAAATCCCGTGAAGTAGAAGTGTAGGTATCTACCTTGCCGGTGATGTCCGTAGCCGTGGGATAAGTCACCGTATTGCCTGTGGAGACTACCGTCACCTCGTCGCACTCCACCAGGGCGAGCGACTGCGAATCCGTAGCTTTGGTACCCTTTACCGAAACCTTGTCGCCAATGCTTACGGGCAGGGTACTCTGCATATACATGTTCGTCCCGTTCCGTGCATCGGTAGCCATGAAGCCTGCCGTGGTGACGGCAGTCACGGTGATTTCCGACACAGAGACAATCGTCTTGTCCGCCTGCGTGCCCAGTTCATCGAGGGCATATTCCTTACAGTCGCGGTATTTGTCGCCATTCTGGGTGATAATCACTTCCGCTCTGCTTGCCAGCGTAGCTCCCTTGAATATTACGGCAGCTTCGCGGGGATTGTCGATGGCACCATCGCGCATATTGTCGGCCACTGAAATCGTGATGTCCATAGTTCCCGTGCCGGTAGCGGGGGTCACCGTTACCCAGTCGGGCACTTCCGTCACCCAATCGGCATCTGCATAGACGGTGATCATCTTCTCTGTTCCGCCGTTTGCCTCAAAGTTCAAGGTTCCGGCACTTGCCAATACGGCCTTAGAAAGCGTGTTCTCTTCTTCGTCGCAACTCCACAGAAGGTTGATGGACAGCAACAGGGCCAAGGTCATTATATAGTTTATCTGTTTCATATTCTTAATGATTTCGTTAGATTAAAACGAGAGCCCATCCTCCCAACCCGGATTCTGTGTCAGGTTGTGATTGAGTGAGCGTTCGTTGATTGGAATTGGATAAAGGTAATCCCTTTCTTCGTAGAAATTGGTACGCTTAATGTTCTTGTGATAGTAGATATAACCGTTGTTGTCTGCCGAGAAAATGATTTCCTTTCCTATCTCATAGACCTGCGTACCTGAAGGTGCGTCGGGTTTGGCGGTTCCCTTGTCGTAGAGCACCACGTCTGCCTTTCCGTCACCGGTAAGGTCATACGTTCCAGAGCCGGGGAAGTACATGCCCATGATGGGCTGGTTGATGCAGTAGCCTGCTTTCCAGCGTACCAGGTCATCGAAGCGGAAACCTTCCTGCATCAGTTCGATCGCCCGTTCACGGCGGATTTCAAGGATGACACCCTTGTTGGTGCCCGTCACGTTGGGATAGCCGGTTTCCTCCGAAGCGAGGTATCTGTCCGGATGGGCGTTGGCAGCAGCCAAATCGAGGCCCGGCATCCCTGCACGCTTACGAATCAGGTTGATGGAGTTGTTGAGGTCATCTTGCGTCAAGGTGCCCAGTTCAGCCTTTGCCTCGGCATAGTTCAGGAGTACTTCGGCATAACGATACACGGGAAGGTCGCAGGTAGAACGGCTGTTGCGGTCTACATTGCCGCCCGAAGCGGTAGGGTCTTGCACGAACTTGATGGGCTGATAGCCTGTGATACTGGTAGAGAGGTCGGGTGACAGCACATCCTTCTTGCCGATGCGCGTATAGCCCGGCGTGCGGATGCTTTGGGCCAGACGGGGGTCACGGTCTTTCACCTCGTCAATAAAGGTCATCTCCTGCCAGCCTGCCTTGTCGGTAAAGGCTGTTCCGTCTTTCTTCAGATAGGTATTCACCATCTTGCGGGTCAATCCCGGACGTCCCTGTGTGGGCACCAAAGTATGCGCCGTGGCGTTGTGGTAGATGGCGAGCCCGTAATCAAACTTGATGGCAAGGATATACTCATCCGGATTGGCGTTCTCTTCGGCAAAGAGATTCAAGTAGTCGCTTTCAGGATGTCCGGTGGTGTATAACTTGTACGGGCCTTTGGTCATCAACTCTTGTGCGGTGGCAGCCGACTGTTCCAGATAATAGGTATAGTCGTGTCCTTCCAGATTGAGCTGGTGGTATTTTCGGTAAGTGCCTTCATAGAGGCAGAATTGGGCTTTCAGTGCCATGGCTGCCCATTTAGTGGCACGATAAGGGGCACTCGTTTCTTCCTTGTCGTTGGGAAGATTGGCGATGGCATAGTCCACATCTTCAATCATGTGGGTCATTATCAGTTCGCGTGAGTCACGTGCCTTGTAAAGCGTCTCGTCTCCTGAACCCAGCTCGGTGTCATACCAAGGCACATCGCCGAAGCGTTTCACTTTCTCAAAGTAGAAATAGGCACGGAAGAAGCGGGTCAGTGCGGTGTATTTCACCACGGCATCTTTGTCCGTGCATTGGTCGGCGTATGCTAACAGGGTATTCATCTTGCGCAGGTCTGTCCACGTCCATCCGCCACCCGAAGCGGGAACGGTACGCTTGGTTCCGCCCAGCATCTCGTCCGAGAGGTTCTGCTGTATATAAATGTCACTTTGGTCGTCATAGGGTTCCTTGTCCAGCAAGTTATTGTAGAAAGAGTTGGTGAAAAGCTGTAGGTCA
The DNA here is from genome assembly GCF_905207245.1 of uncultured Bacteroides sp. Classification (GTDB taxonomy): domain Bacteria; phylum Bacteroidota; class Bacteroidia; order Bacteroidales; family Bacteroidaceae; genus Bacteroides. The sequence goes on from NZ_CAJLKP010000034.1 coordinate 24,862, forward strand.
GTTTCCGTTTTGAAGTAATCCATCTGTGAAATTTGGCTCAATGGCTGCAAGTCGAGGAGGTCGTCGCAAGACGAAAGTCCCAAGGAAAATGCCATAGCTGCTATAATTATTCGTTTCATTCTGATTGTAACTTAGTTATGATTAAAAAGTAATGTCTATACCAAACATGAAGGTCTTCTGCCAAGGATAGTAGGCGTTGTTATAAGCACTGTCTCTATCGATGGCTGCTTCGGGATCGATGTACTTGGTGTGCTTCTTCAGAGGAGACCAGTAGCAGAGGTTCTCCCCCGAGAAGTAAACACGAACCAAGTCGACGCCTATTTTTTTCGTCAGAGTGGCGGGAACGGTATATCCCACTGTCAGGTTCTTGAAACGCAGGTAGCGCAGGTTCTGTAGATAACGGTCGTTGACCTTGCTCAGCGGGCCGGAAGTGGCAGAATAGGCCATCGGACGGGTAAAGTAAGCATCCTTGTTGTCTTCTGCCCATACATCCTTCAGGAAGTCTTCCTGCAAATAGGTCAGGTAAGGATAGGAATATGGGCCCCAGAACTGCATGGCCTGACCGGTGGGATACCAGTAGTGGTTGCCGGTGCCCTGAAAGAACACGGAAGCATCGAAACCTGCCCAACGTACACTGGCATTGATGCCGTAGGAGAAGCTGGGGAGCGAATTGCCCAATACCTTGCGGTCGCCCGGGTCGTTGGCGGAGTTGCCGCCGATGTCCAATATGCCGTCACCGTCGAGGTCAACGAATTTAAGGTCGCCTCCTTGCCATCCGCCGGTGATGCGTTTGTTGATGTAGCTCAAGTCCACCTCTTTGGCATAGGCCTGGGCTTCTTCTGTGCTTTGGAACAGTCCGTCGGTGACAAATCCCCAGATTTCGCCCAGTCTCATGCCCTCGTAATAGCTCTTGGCGAAGGTTTTGTCTTTGTTGTCGTATTTAGTGATATAACTTTTGTAGTCGCTCACATTGAAACCGATGCTGTACTCCAACGGCTGATGTCCCAAGGAAAGTTTGTCTCTCCACGCAATGGATAGTTCATAACCTTTGGTACGCAGGTTGGCGGTGTTCATATCGGGTACGCTGGCTCCATATACGGCAGGCAGTTCAATGCCGTCCGTCAGCATGTCTTTGGTGTTTCGGATGTATCCGTCCATAGTGATGTTCAGGCGGTTGTCCAGCATGGAGAGGTCAAGTCCAAGATCCCATTGCTGGGCGGTTTCCCAAGTCAAGTCTGATGCCAAAGGAGCGCCTAAGGTAGAATACTTGGCCATGGCACTGCCTTCGCCGAAGGAATAGCCGCCAAAGTCGTTGATGGAAACACCACGCACGAAGGTATAATAGGAAGATACGTTCTGATTGCCCAGGCTACCAAAGGAGCCTCTCAGCTTCAGATTGTCGATGACCTTGCGGGCAGGCTTGAAAAAAGGTTCTTCCGAGATACGCCATCCCACCGAACCGGAAGGGAACAATCCCCAACGGCTGTTGCGGGCAAAGCGGGAAGTACCGTCGTAACGTCCGCTGACCTCGAAGAGATAGCGTGCTTTATAATCGTAGTTGATGCGGCCGAAAAATCCCATCAGGGCATATTCGTTCTGTCCGCCGCCTACGCCCGTGATGGTCTGGCCTTCGGAGTTCTGTCCCACCAGGTCGAGGTCATCCAGTGTAGTAGAAGAGAGGAACTCCCCATAAGCCGACACGTTCTTCCGTCTCAGTGTCTCGTAGTTGAAACCGGCAACAGCCGAAAGGTGATGTACTCCGTTGAAGGTTTCTTCGAAGTTGGCATACGCATTGGTGGAATAGTAATTGCGGGTATTCACCGCTTCGTCCAGACGGTTGGCACCGGCACCGGTGGCATAGACACCCAGCTCGGCATCCGGATATTCCCGGTAATACATATTGTTGGAACGGCTGGTGTTGCGTGCCTGATACAGACGATAAGTGAAGTCTGCCGTCAGGCTCAACGCCTTGATGGGCTTGATGACAAGGCGTGTGGTATTGGAGAAGTCGTTGGCACGCTCCACGTTGCGGTGCGAACCTTCTCCCAAGATGATGTGGCGGCCGTTGCCCACTTTATAGTTCAGATAAGGTGTACTGTAGAGCCATGAGCCATCAGGATTCTGCATGGGGAAGCAGGCCAGTGCGTGACGGGCACCGTATGCGAGGGTGTTCTCTACGCTGCCGTCTCCCTGATAGGAATATTGTGACCCATAGAAAGAGGTGTTGTTGGTCATCGTAACCCACTTGCTAATCCGGAAGTCAATCTTTGAACGCAGGTTGTATTTCCTGTAGATGTCAGGATTGGCTTTCAGAATACCTTTCTGATAATCGTATGCACCGGAAACAAGGTACTTGATATCCTTTGTTCCGCCGCTGATGGAGATATTGTGCTGCTGCACGGGGTGGTTGTCCCGATACTGCATGTGCCACCAGTCGTAGTTGCCATAGTAAACCCACTGCTTGCGGCCGTTCCGTTCCTCTTCTACCACCCACGGCCGGTCGGGATTTTCCGTCTTGTCGTTCACGCGGGCAAGCAACTGCTGCATGTCGCGGTCGGTGTAGTTGACGTATAGTGTTCCCGAATCAGCTTTCCAGAACTTGTTGATGGTATAGACTGACCAATATCCGGTGTCTTCGTAATCGGTGGAAGTTGTCGGAGCTTCCCATCCGATACGGCCGCTGTATCGTACGGTTGCCTTGCCGCTCTGTTCGGTACCGGACTTGGTGGTGACCAGGATGACACCAAAAGCCGCACGTGCACCGTAGACAGCTGCTGCCGAGGCATCCTTGATGACAGAGATGGACTCCACGTCATTCGGATTGACCCGGTTCAGGTCACCCACGGCACCGTCCACCAGTATCAACGGCTCGGCACCGTTGATGGAAGTCACACCACGCACATTGATGGCAGGCGAACTACCCGGCACACCGGAAGAGGTGGTGATGTTGAGACCTGCCACAGAACCTTGCAGCATGTTGGTGATGGAGTGGGATACCCGGTTTTCGAGCGTCTTGCTGCCTACCGTCGATACGGCACCCGTCAAGTTGACCTTTTTCTGAGTACCGTAGCCCACAACTACCGCTTCATCCAGCAGGACGGCATCTTCCTGCATGTGGACCGTGATGTCTTTCTGACCCGGTGTCACCTTGACTTTCTGAGTCTGGCAGCCCACATAGGAGAATTCCAGTATAACCGTTCCCGATGGAGTCTGGAGTTTAAAAGAGCCGTCTTCGGCAGTTATGCCGCCTTGGGTGGTACCTTCCACCCTAATGGTTACCCCCGCAAGAGGCTCCTGTTGGGTATCCAGGACTTTTCCCGATACCATTCTGCTCTGGGCAAGGAGAGCCGAATAACTCCCCAGTACCGATAAGAGCAGAAACAAAATAGAAGATTTGAGTACTTTCATAAGATTGTATAAGTAAGTGTTCATAATTAGTTCACATAATAATAGGTAACTGAATGATAATTTAGCGGAACGAGCGTCGATATAATATACGGCACCCGTATAAGCTCTGATACGGCACCCGTATAAGCTCTGATACGGCACCCGTATAAGCTCTGATACGACACCCGTATAAGCTCTAATACGGCACCCGTATCAGGTAAGGTACGCCACCCTGCATAGTAGAGTTCCGCTAAATCATCATTTATAGCACGAATTAATTTTGATTGAGTACTTAAGAATTAGTATGTATCTCTGTTGTGACCTGTGTCACTAAAGCTTGTAGGCATCCGTAGAAAATTCTTTCGGACGCTGCATTTCCTCTTCCCATGTATGGCCGAACTCATCCTTGACGGTTATCACCAAGTCAGTGTCGGCATCGGCAACCTTTACTTTAAAGAAGTGGGAGAACTTCTCGGTAATGAAGCTGGGCGTCGACGTGAGGCTTGCCGAGTTGAATCGCTTCACGGAGAGTGCGGCGATGTGCAGCGGGTCGTAAGCCCAGACAGCCGTAGGAGTCAGATTGCCACCATTCTCGTCCGTCACCGTCAGTGTCCAGCGCGGGTTCCAGTTCCAGATGTTTATCAGTACCTCGTTGTCACTGTTCACCGGATAGGCTTCCACATAGCGCAGGTATTTGTTTTTGACCGAAGCGGATACGTTGTCGGGCATCTGCGGAACATCTGCCAAAGAGAAATGTACCTTGTTCAGGTCGTAGCTGCGGAACTGATAATCCTCGGAACTTCCGGTAGCCTTGTAGCTCCACTGAAGCTCGGTGCCGGAAACATTCCAGATGGAATATCCGCCGGGAGTTCCGTCGGGGCTGATATGAATGCCGGAAGTCAGATGACCGGACCACCACCAAGAACCGCAGACGGCTCCGGTATTGTGTTCATAGAAGTCACGTCCGTCTGCTACAGATGTTTCGGGCGTCACGTTGAAGTTCAGGTGCGTGTGTCCCGTTACGAAGTGTACCCGGTAGCCGTTGAGCAAGCTGAGTAATTGTGCGGTATTGACCACATCATGGTCTATCTTGAAGTCACCGGTTTCCAGGGGATAGAATACCTGCGCGTGCATCACAATCACCAGCGGTGTTGCCTTGTCGATGTACGAAAGGTCTTTTTTGTGCCAGTCCAACTGTTCGGCGGAAACGCGCTTCTCGTAGTTGCGGGAGGTGGTTCCGTCGTAGCTGTCGCAATCGATGTCGTCCATCACGACGTAATGTACCTTGCCTATATTAAAGGAATAATAGGTAGGGGCTATATAGTTCATGAATTTACCCTCGGCATCAAAGTCGGAAACGGCTTTGTAATCATAGTCATGATTGCCGATGGTGTGGAATATCTGCAAGTCCTTCACCTGACTGTTGATGGTATTCAGATATTCGGGCAGGGCATAGTTGTTGGAGTACCAGTAGAGGTCCCAGGTCATGTCGCCCAGCGTGATGGCATACATCTTCTCTCCGGAATGGGCGGTGCGATACTTGTTCAGGTCTGCCGTGAATTCAAGGAACTGGCGCCTGTCGTCCGTGCGGTTGGCAAGGTGCATGTCACCCAGCATGAATACCTTATATGTATCTTGTCCGGTCACCTTCTTCAGCGTAAAGTCCTTCCGTTCCGCCACCTCTGCATTCGCTTTCAGCAGCTGGTAGAATTGGGGAAGCACTCCTTCGGAAGGCACCTCATAGCCGCTTGGAATAGAGATAAAGACATAGCCCCATTTCTTATCAGACTTCAACTGATAGATACCGTTTTCGTCCGTCACGGCCACCGCCACGCCGTCCGAAACCACTACGCCCTTCACGCCGCCTTCTTCCGAAGAGACCTTGCCATAGACCGTGGTGCCGGCATCCGGCGTAAAGTCCAACTTCGCGCCGATATTGAGATAGATTTGTCCAATCAGCTTTTTGCGCTCATTCCGCCTGACGGATACTTTATAATAGCCCGTTTCACAATCAGCGGGAATCCGTACCGCAAAGCTCTCGGACGAAATGCTGACGAAAGGGCAAATATAGGATATACCTTCGCCGGACTCTATGATAAACGAGTCGGATGTTTGGGGAGCTTCCCCGCTTTTTACCTTAAAAACATACTCTCCGCCTTTGGCCACATCCACCAATTCCGGCAGTTCAAACTGCACACTGAAATTATCCGTAAGTGTCTCTTCACCAATATCGTTGCTACAAGCAATCAACGGAAGAACCGTCAATGACACCAACCATAATACAAACTTTACCATATCTCTCATTTAAATGACAATTTACTTTTCATTGTTCTATTTTCAATCTAATTAACCGCTTTTATGGGGTGCAAAGGAACGCCTAGCATATTTCAATCAGGCTACACACATGTGACGTTCTTTTTTCAAGGCAGGTTAGGGTATATCCCGAAAAGCAAATCTTCGCCGCACCAAGCTTCAAGATGAGAACATGACTGAACTCAAGTAGATTGACGGCTCCGGTCAATAACCAAAAAATGTGGGATTGCTTGAATATTTTTAATTCAAAAGTGATAGATTTGCAAACATCTTCTTATCTTTATTCTCTGGTAGGCGTAAGTGCCGGATCCCCCTGATACAGATGGCGATGGGAGCTATTAATGGAATATAAACTACTATAATGCTTGTGGTTATGAAGCAGAGTTATGATAAAGAGATTTTGTCGAGAGTGGAACCGATCTTCCACATTATGGAGCAACGTGTTACTCCCGAGGAGATGGAAAACATCAGAAAGGCATTCGGGCTGGCTTATGAAGCCCATAGCAGCCAAAAAAGAAAGACTGGCGAGCCGTATATCATTCATCCCATTGCCGTAGCACGCATCGTTGCCGAGGAATTGATGCTTGGCGCCAATCCTGTAATTGCAGCGTTCCTGCACGATGTCGTGGAGGATACTCCGTATACGATAGAAGATATTGAAGAGATGTTCGGTAAAGACGTGGCTTTTCTTGTACGGGTGGTGACGAAGCTGAAGAAAGAGAGCTATGATACCTCCAAGCAGGTGGATAACTTCAAGCAGATGCTTGAGTCCATGCAATATGATATCCGGGCTATCCTGATCAAGCTGGCTGACCGTCTGCATAATATGCGGACGTTAAGTAGCATGAAGGCAGACAAGCAGATGAAAATAGCCGGAGAGACAGACTTTTTTTATGCTCCTTTGGCCAATAGGTTGGGGTTGTACCCGATTAAGGTGGAACTGGAGAATCTGAGTTTCCGTTATCGCTGTCCGATGGAATATGAACGGATCCATGGGTTGATAGAGGCGGAAAAGTTGCAGGATGCTCCCCGTTTGGAAGAATTCATTCATGGCATTGAGATGCAGCTGGTCGGTCACGGTATTCCTGTGCAGATAGAAGCCGTATATCGTTCCCCGTTCAGCATACGCCGTAAGATGCAGCGTTACGGTTGTGACTTCAATCATGTGGAGAATCACCATTTCGTCCGTATCGTGTATAGAGATCCGGAGGAATTGTCGGAGAAAGAGGTCAGCCTGAAAATATATGCCCTGCTTACGGATATCTTCAAGGAGAAACCGGGCAGTGTGGTGAATTACATCGACTCTCCCAAAGAGAACAATTATCAAAGCCTGCATGTGAGGTTGTTGACTAAATATGGTAAATGGGAGGAGATCCATATCAGTTCGGAACGTATGCGCCGTTGTTCCCGGTATGGTTGTGTCGCGGAACGTGAGGAAGGTAATATCGCGAAATGGATAGAGAAGTTCCGTCAGAACCTGCAAGATATAGCCTGCCACAATCATGAAAGCAGCTTCATGGAGGGCGTGGTGTCTTCTTTCTATAATGATGACATGGTGGTCTTTACTCCCAAGGGCAAAAGTATCACTCTTCCGACAGGCTCTACCGCATTGGATTTTGCGTTTGAAGTGCATAGCGATATCGGCCACCATGCCCAATATGCACGGATAAACGGGAAACTTGCTTCCGTAAAGAGCACTCTGCATAGGGGTGACTGCATAGAGATCGGTACCAAAGAATCCATTAGCCCCCATGAAGACTGGCTGGCTTGTGTGAGGACTTACAAAGCGAAGAGTTATTTGATCCGGTTATTTAAAAGCCGCACCAGATCGGAGCTTGTGCGTTGCCCTTATTGCCAGCCGTTGCCTGATGACGAAGTGATTGGTTTTAAGAATGCCGACTCCACCATTTCGGTTCATAAGCGTGATTGTGCCAAAGCCATCAGCCGAGCTTCGCAGGACGGAGATTCGGTGGTGGCCATTGAATATAAAGAGAGTGATACGCTTTATCCGGTATGTATCCATGTGAAAGCCATTGACCGCTATCATCTGTTGAGTGATTTGATAAACTGCATTACCGACAAGTTACAGTTGGGTATCGACCATCTTAAAACGGATACGGTGGATGAGATTGTGGATTGCGATATCTATTTTCAGGTGCATTCGTTCAATGAATTGCAAATGGTGATTTCGGACATAAGCTCCATTGAAAACGTGGATGAGGTGGAGAAAGTATAAAAGGCGATTATTAACATGACTTTCAAAAATACAGGGAAACGATTTTTGTTTATTCGACCATCGCCTATCTTGTTTTACCTATTGATTTAATCTCGGCCAAGCGCTTGCCCGTCATCGGCTGGATTGATGAACTTGTCTCTCTGACAGTTGCTTATCTGAAAGTGAAGAAGTATGTTACTCCTGAGATAGAGAGGCGAGTTGAGGATATATTGGACCACCTGATACCTATGGCAGGTTATGAGGTAGCTGAGTGATGATAAGTAAAATAATTCATATTATGTAAATTACTAAATATATAGTATTATTGATTACAGACCTGCTTGTTTGCAGTGTCTGGGCTATTATGGCAAGCCAGGCTGTTCAGGTGAAAGAAAACTGCATTTATTCCTGTGGAACAAGAAGATTATGGTTTTGAGGATATCATGAACTTATAAAACTTTTAAGAAAAGCACAAATAACTTTTAAGAAAACCCTTATGGCAATTAATCACCTAACTTTGCACAATGAACTTATCAAGATATTAAAAAATGGTTCGAAATAAAAAGAAAATATTCGTAACGGTAGCCGGTGTTTTTCTATTGATTGTTGTGATGGCGGGTATATATGTCTGGTGGAATATCGGCATGCTTGATTCGGACGGAGAAAGGGACGGTAAGTATGGTAATAGACCGTATTATTCGGTATCAGATAATGTATTTGTCAGTCCTGACAAATTGGAGTTTTTTCCGGAACAGACAACTGGAGGTAGTGCAGGATTCGGACGTTTTTTTAAAAGATCGCCCAATGCCCCTAGAAACGAACTCCCCGTAGAATCACTGGCAAAGAGAGATTTTCCGGCAATTCCGTCGGACTATGCACTGTATTGGCTCGGCCATTCATCGGCTATCTTGGAATTGGATGGTATTCGTATCATCATAGATCCGGTGCTGGAAAATGCCGCGCCGGTTCCGGGCATTGTGCAACGTTATGTAAGTTCTCCTATCCAACGGTGTGAACTGCCTGATGTGGATATTGTATTGATTACCCATGATCATTATGACCATCTGGAGGTGGCGACAATGAGGGCATTAAAAGATAAAAAGGTTAAATTCATTTGTCCGTTGGGTGTCGGGACGCGGTTAGAGGGCTGGGGCATTCCACCGCAACAGATTACTGAAGTTGGGTGGGGGGATACTGTAAAAATTACCTCTGTACAGATTGTCTCAACAATCGGAATTCATTATTCCGGTAGAAGTAAAGCAGACCGTGATAAGACGCTGTGGACAGGGTACGCAATCAAAGGTACACAGAAAAATATCTATTGGAGTGGAGATACCGGTTATGGCGCACATTTCAAACAGATAGGAGAGCAGTATGGACCTTTTGATTTGGCATGTGTGGAGATTGACGGATGGAATGCCGGTTGGCCCAACACGCATCTTTTCCCGGAAGAAGTGATTGCTGTCTGTAAAGACGTGAAGGCCGAAAGATTATTGCCTGTACATTGGGGCGTTTTTGATTTGGCTCTGCATCCTTGGAATGAGTCTATCGAAAAAGTTGCAACTTTAGCTGCGGCTGACAGTATCGTTTTGGTTACGCCTATGATGGGAGAACGGATTGTGCCTGGGGAAACATGTACCAGTACTTGGTGGAGGTATTAGCAGGCTGTCTTGCAATAAAATAATATTTTTGTTAATCAATTAAATAGTAGAAATATATGGAACCGGGTATAGTAGTTTACGATTATATGGATACCTTCTTCTGCTGCATGGTGGAGAAAGACAAGTGGTGTGAAGAAATGGTGTCGGAACACATGTTGGTTTATCTTTGTTCGGGAGAGATGGACTTAGTCACACCCGAGAAAAAGCACCATCTGAAGAAAGGGGATGCCTTTTTCATCAAGCGTAACCACATGGTGCGTAAAATCAAACAACCGTCGAAGAACGGGGAACCTTTTAAAGGATTATTCCTGCAATTGAAGACGCCTTTTCTGAAACAGCTTCTGAATGAATATCAGATAACCGTACCATTGGTGAATAATCCTGCAATAGCGAGATCGACTTACGTGATGCTGGAGAAGCATCCTTTCCTGAACGGTCTTTTCACTTCTTTGGAACAATATTTCGACGTACAGCAATATCCGTCGAAGGAATTAATGGAGGCTAAGTTGAAGGAGGCTGTTTTTACGCTTCTGCAACTCAAGTCGGAGCTGGGTTCTGTGCTGTTTGATTTTGCTGAACCATGGAAAATCAATTTAGAGGATTTTATGAACAAGAACTACAAAAGCGATCTTTCTGTTGAGGAATTTGCCCATTATACCGGCCGCAGTCTTTCGGCATTCAAAAAAGACTTTGCGCAAGTGTTTCACATGACTCCAAGCCGCTGGATTGTGAAACGACGGTTGGAGGAAGCGATGGATATGATGGACAGGCTGGGGCGGAAACCTGCCGATGTCTATTTGGAGGTAGGTTTCAAGAATTTGTCGCACTTTTCTACTGCCTTTAAGAAAGAGTTCGGTTTTCCACCTTCAGCCATACCTACTCGTGCTGTATAATAAGGAGAACTATAAGAGTCCAGAAAAACAATGAATTATATATTTATGAAGAAGATATTTTTTGTTTTCATTTTTACTCTATTTATAGGCATATCCCAAGTTGGGGCTTCGGACATACCTACCATTTATATTACCACGGCGGACAGTACGGCTATTACATCGCGGGATTATTGGTTGGAGAACAGTTCATTGCGCATTGTCATGCCCGATGGCAGTGCCGTATATGAGTCTTCCAAGGCAGCTGTGAAAGCAAGGGGGCATTCTACATTCACCAAGCCGAAAAAACCTTTTGCCATCAGGCTGGAAGAGAAAAGCGGACTGCTGGGAATGACTGAAAACAGGCGATGGGTGCTGCTGGCAAATTTTATGGATCATAGTCTTCTCCGCAACAGCTTGGCGCTAAGCATAGCCAAGCAGACTTGTCTGGATTGGACACCTGATAGCCGGTTCGTGGATGTGGTGGTCAATGGAGAGTTGCAGGGATGTTATTTGCTTTGTGAACAGATACGCATCGGCAAGGAGTGGGTAGATATTGACAAAGAAGACGGATTCCTGATAGAAGCGGACAATTACCCGAATGAAAAATATCGTATCGATACCCGGTTCAGGCATCTGCCGGTAAATGTGAAATCACCTGAGGAACCTTCTTCACGGCAGATGGCATTCATCGAGAATTATATGAATGAGATAGAGCAACTTCTATATAGTGAGGAGCTGTCAGATCTGACTTTGCTTTACCAGAAATATTTGGATCTGGACACGTTTGTCGATTGGTGGCTGGGGCATGAACTGACACAAAATGCGGAGCCTAACGGCCCGAGAAGCTGTTATATGCACAAGGATAAGGATGGTTTGCTGAAGGCGGGACCCGTATGGGATTTCGATCTGGCTTTTATCTCCGTTGGCTTGGATAAAGGCGGTGATATACGGCCTTCCCGGTTTAACCGGACGGACGTTGTGCTGCTGACCGGAGATAGTATTTATAACCGGTGGGAGGCGCTTATCGGGAAATCGGCCCTTGCGGACGAACATTTGTGGCAGGGGCAGGACCCGGCACGATTTGACACCTTTACAGGTTTTCATTTATCCGTTTCGAATTTGAAACAGGTCTATCTGTACCGGATAGAGAGTTTGAACAAGCTTTTGGCTGAATAAGGGGCTTTCAAGGAAGGGGATAAAATAACGTTTCGGAAAAGTGGAAAATGACGTTTTGAAAAAACAGCGTTCCTATATGCTGGCTTACCTTTGCATCATCGGACAGAATCCGGTGGTGCTTTTTTATTTTATAATATTACAGATGGAATGAGTGAATTGATAACGAAAGTCAGGATGGAAGTTAGAATGTTGCGTGACCAGAAATATTCTTGTTCGCAAGCAACTTTTGTCGGTATATGCCGGGCTATAGGTTGCGAGCGCAGTGATAAAGAACTGATGGCTCTGTCTGCAGGCTTTCGTGGCGGCGTGGGTTGCTCGTACAACGAAGGTTCATGTGGTGCTTTCTCGGCAGGTATTATGGCACTTGGGATGTGTTTGCCCGAAGATAATGCAAAGGCCATTGCGTTATCTAAAGAATTATTTGACCATTTCAAACAAAAGCACGGAACGGTGATCTGTGGTAATATCGTTTATCGGTATGGATTCACAGAGTGCACCAATTGTTGTATCTGCGTTGCTACAAAAGTTGCGGAGTTACTGCAAAGGGAAAAGGCTTTGATATAAAATTGGGAACTTTGACTTGGATATTAGAATTTCTCAGTATTCTGGAATCAAAATCTACAATTCTTGGATTCAGGAAATAATCTTTTATATTAATTAGTTTTATTCCCTTAAAAATGTTTCGTTATATGGAACTATTTCTTATTTTTGCATTAAAATAAAAACTGTGGAAACCAAAGCAAAATTTAAAGTTGTCTATTCAAAGGATGCAGACGATTTTCTGAATCATCTACCGATAAAAATTAAGGATAAGATCATCTACAACATAGCTAAAGCAAAATTTGTGATAGATCCCGAACTTTTTAAAAAATTAGATGATACAGACATTTGGGAGTTCAGGACCTTATATAATAAGGTTAAATATAGACTGCTGGCTTTTTGGGATAAGGATAATGGTGTGGATACTTTAGTGATTGCTACGCATGGCTTCATAAAGAAAACCCAAAAAACACCTTCGAAAGAAATAGCCAAAGCTGAAGAGATTAGAAAAGCATATTTTAATTTAAAAAAATAAAGAGTATGGAAACAATGAAGTTTTATACAGAAGAAGAAATATTAGATAAACACATAGGAGAAATTGGTACTCCCCGAAGAGATAAGTTTGAAGCTGATTTGAGTTCATTTTTAATTGGTGAAGCTATCAAAAAAGCTCGTCAAGCAAAGAATTTGACCCAAGAAGAATTAGGTAATCTGATTGGTGTACAAAGGGCACAGATCTCTCGAATAGAGAATGGGAAGAATCTGACTTTTTCTACTATTTCCAGAGTTTTTAAAGCTATGGGAATAAGCGTAAAATTAGAGATTGACAATTTAGGAAAGGTTGCTTTGTGGTAAAATGGATATTCAAAAGAGGATAGCCAATATACCTGTAGCTGTAAGATAAATCATTTCTAGTGGTAAGGAGAAGCGTTGGGAATATTCTATCACTTCTCCTTTTATTTTAGCAGACATTGGCACTCTCTTATGTTTATTTAAAATAATTATATGTGAATGAATGATTTCATGGTATTCCGGTCATTCTTTATTATTTTGTAATAACCATTTCCATGCAGGTTTTATCTTTATTTCCTTTCCATCTCTGCTTATCGTGCTTTCTTCATCTTTCGTGATGATGATAAGTTCGTTACATTCGGTTACTGAAGCGGCCTCTAAAAGACCTTTTATTTCCCTTTCCCGTGTATCCTCATCCGTCATATTCCAAGTGACTTGTATGAGTTGTATCACAGAATCTTCACGTTGTAGAACAAAGTCACATTCGCAGTTTCCTTGATAATATGTAATTTTGTCAGCCGGGAGACGCATTCGGTTCAACTGCATGAATACGGTATTTTCTAGATTTTTCCCATCATCGTTGCTTTGAGGCATGAGTACGGCTCCACGCAGACCATTGTCAATGCAATAGTATTTATCAAGCGATTTCTGTTCCTTTGCTAGTGATCGGTCATATTTGGAAATGCGTACAAACATGAAGATATTGCAAATATAGTCAGCCCACAGATATAAGTCATCCTTGCTGACTTTAAGTCCTTGGGATTTGATATCTTTATAAATGGCGTTGATGGATGTCGGTTTTGTCAGATTGGCCATGATGCGCTTAACAAAATACCGTACAACACTTATATTGGATATGTTGTAGTGTTCGGATAGATCTTTTAATATCATCGTGTCGAAATATCCATGCAGTAGCTTCAATTGTTCTGAACGGGATGGAGTCAGTACGATTTCCGGAAAAGTACTTGCCTGGTTGTATGCTTCGAAAGCAGCTCTCAGTCGTGCCATATCTTGTTCCAAATAGGTGCCGGTGACAATTCCTTTGAAGCGACAATATTCGTTGAACGAAAGCGGATATATTTCGTATTCCAAAGGATAGCCGCGCAAGGCCGAACTTAATTCTGTGGAAAGCATGGTGGCATTGCTTCCGCATACATAGATGTTTTTGCAATAAGACTTATAAACTCGTAACACAAAATATTCCCAGTCCTTTATCAGTTGGATCTCGTCAAAGAACATGTGTACATCCTTTATCGGAATGTCCGGAAACATCTCCATATACGAAGCGATTACATCATCCAGCTCATTAGATGACATATTTTTCAAACGTTCATCATCAAATCCCAGCCATAAAATGTTTTTAGGGGGAACTCCTTCACGTACAAGGCTGTTAATGGCTATTTCCATAAGCGTGGATTTACCGCAACGGCGCACACCCGGAACCGTAATTATCTTCTTGCGGTTTGTCGGTAACTTTATATCTCGTTCAATTACCTCAAACGGAATCTCACTTTGCTTGATAGCTATAAGCGACTTGATGACATCTTTTCTCATATCTTTCTTTTTTTGTGAATGCAAAGGTAGAAAAGTTTCCTAAATAAAAGGAAAGATTTGGTTTAAACTTTCCTTTTATTTAGGAAAAGCCTGGTAGGCTTGTGGTTATTGAATGATACTTTGATTCTTCTTGTATGACCATATAGCGTTTAAACGCAATTATTAGAGAGCATTGATAATGTTTTACCCGCATGTTCCCTTTATTGGTAAATGAGGACGGTGTTATTTGACAGAGCAAATGGAATGACGTTTCGGAAAAGTCGGAAATGACTTTTGGGAAAAACATAAGCTTCCTCTATCTCCGTATCTTTGCCGTAGATAATAACAAAATAGGAACATGAAAGAGATTGAAAAATTAAAGAACGGTGACTGTTACCGTATGGACGATAGTGAAATAGCCGAGATACACACCCGTGCCGTTACGCTTTGCCAACAGTTTAATGCAATGCCTGTAACCGAAACTGAAGCACGCGACAAGGTGCTACGGGAATTGTTCGGTTCGGCAGGGAAGAACTTGAGTATTAAGCCCGGATTCCTTTGTGACTTGGGTGTGAACATCCACGTGGGTGATGGTTTTCTGACCAACTATAACGTGACGATTCTTGATATGGCACTGGTGACCATCGGTAATAATGTGTGGATAGGGCCGAATGTGGGGCTTTTTGCTGTGGCGCACCCGATGGAAGCGGCAGGACGGCAACAACTGCTTGGTATTGCCCGGCCAATTACTATCGGTAACAGTGTATGGATTGGCGGCAATTCGGTGGTCGTGATGGGAGTTACTATAGGCGATAATGCCGTTATCGGTGCGGGCTCGGTCGTAACACATGATATTCCGGCCAATGCCGTTGCGGTAGGTAATCCGGCAAGAGTTATCAGATATATAGATAATGAGGTGCATTAATTTTATAGAGCAAGGTATTATAATTACGTTATGAGTAATAGACTTGAAGATGGAACTCCATACATTTTTGACAGCAAAATGATGGAGGCATATCGAAGAACATTTGATTTGACGAATCAATACAACCATGTTGCTAACATGAGCTATTTAGTTAGGAAACAGAATGTTCTGCGGAGGATCTCGTTTACATTCTTTGTTTTGTTTCTTAGCCTTGGATGGCTGCAAGCTCAGACTATTGACACGATAACTGTTCGCAGCCGGTCGATGAATAAAGATATAAAAAATATGGTTATCCTTCCTGCCGGTTACAATGGAATGAATGATTTACCGGTGGTATATTTGCTTCATGGATATAGTGAGGATTATAAAGCATGGCTTAAAATAAATCCGGAATTGCCGGAACTTGCCACTCGGTATGAGTTGATTATCGTTTGCCCCGACGGAGAGGCTTCCTGGTATCTGGACAGTCCAATAAATCCGGAATCAAAGTTTGAAACGTATGTGGCTGAAGAGCTGGTAGAGTATATAGACAACCACTACAAGACCAGAAGGGAGAATAAAGGACGGGCTATTACGGGTTTTAGCATGGGAGGCTATGGAGCCATGTGGCTGGCCATCCACCATCAGAATGTATTTGGAGCATGTGGGGCTACAAGTGGCGGAGTGGATATCTGTCCATTTCCGGATAAATGGGAAATCAAAAAGGTGCTTGGTGCATACAAAGAGAATAGCGATTTGTGGAAAGAGCATTGTATTATCAATCAGTTACATTTGATAGGGGCGGGCTTGTCCATTATACTGGATTGTGGAACTGAAGATTTCTTTTATTCTGCGAATGAGAGATTACATCAGGAAATGGTCAATCGTAATATCAAGCATGATTACATTGCGCGTCCGGGCATTCATAATAATGACTATTGGAGCAATTCCATCGGTTTCCAACTTTTGTTCTTTTCCGATTATTTCAGGGGGAAGCATGTCTACGAGAGGCAGTTGATTTATAATAGGTTGCTTTCTGTACCCGATAATTTATGATTTGAAACTCATTTGAATAACCAATTAAAACATTATATCATGTACAATTTTCAATTTTATATGCCTACGAAGGTGCTTTTCGGGGCAGGGCAGTTAAAGAACTTGCATTGGGAACAGATGCCGGGCAAAAAGGCGCTGATCGTAACGTCCAACGGGCAAAGCACCAAGAAATACGGTTATCTGGCGGCAGTAAGGAATGAACTTGACCAAGCGAATGTGGAGCACGTACTCTTTGATGAAATCCGCCCGAATCCTACAAAGGACAATGTGATGGACGGCGCAAGGATGGCCAAAGAGAATGGTTGCGACTTTGTTGTAGCCCTTGGTGGCGGTTCGGTGATGGATGCAAGCAAATGTATCGCTCTGATGATGGTGAATGACGGTGATCTTTGGGATTATGCCTTTTCGGCAAAGGGCGGTCATCAGCCGTTCAGGAATCCGGGCGCTCCGCTGGTTGCCATTACCACCAGTGCAGGGACAGGCTCGGAAGTGGATATGTTCTCTGTGATTTCCAATGACGAACTGAAGGAGAAGACTGGCGTGTTCGACATTTCCATGTTTCCGACAATCTCGGTAGTCGATTCGGACTTGATGATGAGTGTTCCTCCCGTGTTCACTGCCTATCAAGGGATGGATGCGTTTTTTCATGCAGCCGAGAGTGTTATCAACACTAAAGAGCATCCGATGGGTGAGATGTTTGCATTGAAAGCGATAGAACTGATTGCAAAGAACCTGCCTGTTGCCTGCCAGGACGGTGCCAATAAAGAAGCCCGTGCCAATATGGCTCTTGCCAACTCACTGGCGGGTTACTATATGCTCTGCACTTCGCAGCACACCATGGAGCATGTGATGGGTTCGTATCATGAAGGGCTGGCGCACGGTGCGGGGTTGATTATGATAAGCCATGAATACTTCAACTTCTTCGCTGAACGGCAGGCAGCCGAAGAGCCTATGAAGAAAATGGCCCGTGCGATGGGAGTGGAAAACCCTCAGGATGGAAAAGACTTTATCCGTGCACTTGACAACCTTATTGAGGCTGTGGGCTGCAAGGGCTTGAAGATGAGTGATGCGGGGATTACAAAAGAGGAAATCAAGGCTTGGCCAAAGCATATCCATGAAGTTTTGGGTGGTGATTTGACAGCGGATCCGCTACCTTTGAGTGATGAAGACTATTTAGGAATCTACGAGCGTTCGTTTAAATAATTCAGGATATATCGGGCATACCCGTTTTCCCGCGTCTTCGACAAGTCTGTGCCGAGTCAGCGACAAGGCGATGTCGAGTCAGCGACAAGAGAAACACAAGTCAGCGACAAGAGAAAACGGGACTATCAACTATCAGAAAGAAAAAGGATGAGAAATCAATTTATTGTTACGGCAGCAATCGCTGTCGGTCTCTTCTCTACTGTTATATGCAGGGCGCAGAGAACAGCCGCAGGCAACATGCGGGAAATCGTTTCAGATACGCTTTCGTCTCAGAGGGCTTATTCATTGGATGAAGTGGTAGTTACGGGTACTCGTAACGAGACGGATGTCCGTCATTTGTCACAGACTGTTTCAGTCATAAACCGGGCAAGAATAGAACAGGCCCATCAGCCTGCGCTGTTGCCTATCCTTACCGAACAGATACCCGGTTTGTTTACTACCGCCCGCGGTGTACTGGGGTATGGAGTTTCAGGAGGTGCGGCGGGAGGCATTTCGTTGCGTGGGCTCAGTGGCGGTTCCGGACGGCTTATGGCCCTCATTGACGGACATCCGCAATACATGGGCATGTTCGGGCATCCTATTTCAGACGCTTATCAGTCGTTGATGGCTGAGCGTGTGGAGGTGTTACGGGGGCCTGCTTCCATGCTTTACGGCTCGAATGCGATGGGTGGTGTCATCAACATCGTTACCCGCCGGATGCAGGAAGACGGTATAAAAACTGGAGTCAATATCGGTTACGGTTCTTACAACACGTTGGAAACAGAGGTGACGAACCGCATTCGTAAAGGACGCTTCTCAAGCGTTGTCAGCGGTTCGTACAATCGTACTGACGGGCACCGCCATGATATGAACTTCGAACAGTACGGAGGTTATTCCAAGTTAGGCTATGATTTTTCAGAGGTATGGAATGTACGGGCAGATATAAACCTGACGCATTTCAATGCTTCCCAACCCGGCGCGGTAACTGCTCCTTTGCTGGATGCCGACCAGCGTGTGACGCGGGGTATGACCTCTTTTGCACTCGAAAACCACTCCGACCGGACATCCGGCGCACTGAGTTTCTTCTACAATTGGGGAAAGCACTGGATAAACGACGGCTACAATCCGAAGAAAGGGGAGGAACCATTGGACTATCGTTTCAATTCGCTTGATAATATGATGGGGGTATCGTGGTATCAGAGTGCCCGGCTCTTTGAGGGCAACCGGCTGACGGTGGGTGCGGATTACTTTCGTTTCGGAGGCGAGGCCTGGAATAAATATCTGGACGGAAAACGTTCCGATATTGTGGATAAGGCCGAGAATGAAGTAGCCGGATATGTTGATTTCCGTCAGGATGTAGGCGCTTGGCTGACATTCGATGCCGGGGTACGTATCGACCATCATTCGCGCATCGGTACGGAGTGGGTTCCGCAAGCCGGCCTTTCGTTTCACCTGCCGGGTGCCATGGAACTGAAGGCTTCTGTAAGTAAGGGGTTCCGTTATCCCACTATCAGGGAGATGTATATGTTTCCTCCGCAGAATCCCGACCTTGCTCCGGAACGTATGTGGAATTATGAACTGGCTTTGTCGCAGCGCTTATTGGACGGGCGGTTGTCATACGGCATCAACGTTTTCTATATAGACGGTGAGAACTTAATTCTGACCTTGCCCAACCCCAATGGCAGCGGACGGCTGAACCAGAACTCCGGTAAAATCTACCATTCGGGATTTGAACTGCAAACAGCTTACCGCATCAACGTGGCATGGTCTGTCGATGCCAATTACAGTTTCCTGCACATGGAGAATCCGGTGGTTGCCGCGCCTGAACAGAAACTTTATGCCGGGGTGAATTACACGCAGGGGCGTTGGTCGCTATCGACCGGTGTGCAGCACCTTGCGGGACTTTACACTTCCACCTCGCCTGAAGTGAAAGAGAACTTCACCTTGTGGAATATCCGTGGCTCGTATCGGGCAGCCAAAGGAGTCGCCGTGTGGTTGCGCGGAGAGAACCTGCTTGCACAAAAGTATGAAATCAATGCCGGATACCCGATGCCTCGTGCTACGGTGATGGCAGGACTGAATATTAATTTCTAAATGAATAACGAAGAATGAAAAAGATGATTATGACGCTTTCTGCATGTGCTTGTATGCTGGCAGGAACACATTGTGCTAATGCGCAGCAAACGGAAAAGGCGGAATTGCCTAAGGTGTATTTCTTCAAGGAAATCTCATCGGAGAACTTGGTGAAGATTTATGAAGCGCTTGGACGCAAGGCTGAAGGCAAGGTTGCCGTCAAGCTTTCTACGGGCGAGCCGGGTAATAACTACCATCTTGATCCGAATCTTATTAGAGCGTTGGTCAAGAAAGTGAACGGTACTATCGTAGAGTGCAATACGGCTTATGGTGGTGGACGCACCAATGCTAAAGACAATCTGAAAGCTGCCGAGGAACACGGCTTTACAGCCATTGCTCCGGTGGACATCATGGATGTGGACGGCGATGTATCCCTGCCGGTGAAGGGTGGAAAGCACCTGAAAGAAGATCTGGTTGGAAAGAACTTCTTGAACTATGACTTCACAGTGGTATTGTCGCATTTCAAAGGCCATCCTATGGCGGGCTTTGGCGGCGCGCTGAAGAATATTTCCATCGGCATTGCTTCCTCTCGTGGAAAAGCGTTGATTCACTCTGCCGGAAAGACTCTGAGCCAAAAGGATGTATGGAATGATCTTCCTCATCAGGATATTTTCCAGGAAGCGATGGCGGAGGCTTCCAAAGCCATCATCGACCATGCTGGGGATAAGATTCTGTATATCAGTGTAGCCAACAATCTGTCCGTTGACTGTGATTGCGTAGCCAAACCGGAAGACCCGAAGATGGGTGACATCGGTATTCTGGCCTCTCTCGATCCGGTTGCTTTGGACCGTGCATGCATCGACATGGTTCGCAATTCGGAGGATCACGGAAAGATTCATCTTATCGAGCGTATTGACTCACGCAATGGAATGCACAATCTGGAATATGCGGAGCAACTGGGACTTGGCAGCCAGAAATATGAACTGGTTAAGTTGGATAAGTGATACGAGGATATCCGGAAGCTACCGGCTTCTTGCTGTGAAATTGATGTGCAGGTAGGATTTGTACTTTTTTTACCCTAATACATGCCCGTAGTACTTCACTATTCACCTACCTTCGTAAAATAATTAACCGCCCTGCCTTCTTCAT
This sequence comes from uncultured Bacteroides sp., assembly GCF_905207245.1. GTDB lineage: Bacteria > Bacteroidota > Bacteroidia > Bacteroidales > Bacteroidaceae > Bacteroides. Next base: position 45,715 of record NZ_CAJLKP010000034.1, read on the forward strand.
CCGTCGGCATTGCCTGCCGACAGCGAGAGGAGAAGCGCAGGGCTTTTTATTCATTTACATCAATACCAAAAACAATGGCAGAAGAAATCAAGTATCAGATGAACGGCCAGTTGGCCGACAACGCTGTTACGGTGGATAACAAGGAAGACATGATCCTCGTCCCCGTCTCCAACGGCACCGCCGACGAAGCGCGTATCATCGCCGAAATGAAAGCCGAAGACTCCGGTCTTCGCGAAGAAACCATCCAGCACGTCTTTGCCCTGCGCAACCGCGTGGTGAAACGCCTGCTGCTGAGCGGCATCAACGTGAACGACGGCATCACGTATGCCAGCACCGCCTTCCGCGGTGTTATCGAGAACTCGCAGTGGAATCCGCAGAAGAACTCTATCGTGGTGAATTTCCAGATGGGTGCCGAACTGCGCGAGGCCATCAAGCGCACCACCGTCAACATCATCGGTGAGAAAGGCTCGGCCATCTATATCGGCGGCGTGACGGATGCTTCCACCCGTGCGCAGGATGCAAGCGCCACTGCCGGGCGCGCCTTCACGCTGACGGGCAGCAAAATCAGGGTAGCCGGTACGGATGCCGCGGTAGGCATCACGCTGACGTCCGCCGGCGGCACCGTCACTAAGATTACGGACGATCTCTATGTGATGAACGACCCGTCGAAGGTCACTTTCATCATTCCCGCCAACCTCGGCAACGGCACTTATACGTTGAAGCTCACCACGCAGTATGGCGGCAATAGCAAGCAACAGTTGAAGTCTCCGCGCTCGGTGGAGAAGACCATCTACATCGGTACGGCTCCCGCAGGCGGTGGCGGAACTTCGGGTGGTCCGGACGGTGGCCTGGAAGAAAATCCGCTGGGATAAACAAGCAAGGGACAGAGGCCGAGACGGGGCATTCCATCCCATCATGATGTACGGCAGGCGCATTCACTTTTGATACGCCTACCGTATTCGCATTTATACGGGTGTCGTATTAAGTCTTATACGGGTGCCGTATCAAGTCTAATACGGATGCCGTATCAAGCCTAATACGGGTGCCGTATCAAGCCTGTTACGGATGGCGTACCTATTATCAGGGACTATATGACACGAAAACGGGACAACTTCTCACGAAGGTGTCCCGCGTTGTTTCTTAATTAGAGTAAGAAACTGATTGCAAATCTCAACTTCAGACAGATGATGTGTGCAAAAGTGAGCATTTGTTATTATAATCTTTCATCTTATTCATTGGGGAGAGAAATCCTCCGGGAAAGTCCAAGTTCATCAGTTGTCAGCGGCAAGACCGGTATAGCGGTAGCCGGACACTTTGTATTTGGCATATCCGTATGCAGCGGGATTATCATCGTCGTCAAAACCTACGTAGAAGACAATGCTGTCAGCCGGCATACCACTTGGGGTAGTGGCGGCTTTCAGCAAGACTTTTCCTCCGTCAATCGTCACCTTGCAGTCATAAACCGCATTCTGTGCAGCACCTTCAGTGGCGAAAGTCAATGTTTGGGTGTCGGCTTTCACTTTTACCTTAAACTCCCAGAAGTTAGTCAAATCATCCACCCACATTTCCGTTGCCGTATTGGCTGCCGTATTATAGGTATTCATCATAATATGCCCACTGTCAAAGGGATCCTCAATCACGGTTTCTCCGTTTGCATCCACGGCATCTACCGTCACTACCCATTCTCCGGCCAAGGATTGAGTGGCAGTGCCACCCACCTCGTCCTTTTCGCAGGAAGTCAATGCAAGGCCTGCGACCATCATCAATACATATATTGCTCTTTTCATACTCATTATCTCTTATACATTGTTACATAAAAATTCATCGGAGTATCAGTGTACTCAAGGTTGTAGACCATCGTTCCGGTAGCCGCGTCAAATGTTCCGTCGGTCAGGCTGGTGGCGGAGTCGCCCCAACCGTCTATATAGCTGTTTACTAAAGACACCACACCATCGGAAACGGTAATTGTGCCCTGCATGGCATATCTTGTGCCATAGTTCGCACGTACACAATACCATCCGGCCAGCAGGTCGTCAATGCTATAAGTGCCGTCACCCTTGTTCAATATCAAGACAGTATAACTGCCTCCGTATGCCACTTGGGCACCGGCACGAAGTCGATAACTTGTCGGATCTACGTCATAAACGCCTTCTACTGCATCTGCCGGATCAGTAACGATAACTGTGCGTGAAGCGGTGGACGCAAAACCGTCAGCATTTGTAATGGAATAGCTGATAGAATATACGCCCGAGTTGGCGGTATTTACATTGGATGTCACCTTTACATCATCCGTCACATCCTCTCCATTCAGTGTGGCAGTATATCCTGGGTCGGCAAAAGTATTCCCTTTATCCAGATAAAGAGTCGTCGCGCCTTCCAGCGTCAGTTCGGGATAGTACGTGATGCGGGTCATGCCTGCCGTACTTTCATCATCGCAACCGGCCATCGAAACAACAACCATCGCGATCATCATTAAATATATTAGTTTACTTTTCATTGTTCTGTTCAATTTATGCATATTGAAATGATAGATTACTTGCCCCAAAATACGGGTGACGTATAACCCGGAAATGCCGGTGTATTGGGGTTACGGGCAGAAGAGCTTTCTGCATACGGATAACGCTCCAGCAGCTTGTTGTCACCCACTTGTCCGAATACCTGAATAGGGGTATAAAGTGTTCCGGGCACATACGTCGATACATTGTAGGAGTTTTCGTCGCCCACAGAATAGAAATCGCTGCCTTTGGCTGTCCCAAAAGTCGGATAGTCCAGACGGCGCATCTCGCACCATGCCTCAAAGGTGTTGATACCGGACAGTGCCACCCATTTGGCAAGACCGATGCTTTGCTTGTAGTTGCTGTGGTCGTAGGGATAGCGGGTTACATATTCAGCAGCGCCACTGACACCTGCCGATGCAAACGAAGCTTCCACTGCTGCGGCATAGTGCGCGGCGGCCTCGGTTTCCGTTCCATAGCGTGCATAGTATTCAGCAATGAAGAACTCTACTTCGGCCACTGATATCAGGCAAACAGGAGAATTATAGTTTACTACCGGACGACACCAGTCTTGCAACTTGCTCGTAGATCCGGGGTAGTTTGTACCGGAAATACCGCCGATATAGGCTCCCGTACTGTTCGGTGCAAAGAATGCGGCGAGGCGCGGATCCTGATATACGATGTTGTCCTCGGCATCTTTTACCTGCATGGTTCCGATGATGGCCAGATTGGCGGCAACGTTTGTCTGGGTAGATCCCCAAGCAGAACTGAATTCCTCTGAGTAGAAGGGATTCATCTGTCCGGGTTCATTACTCCAGCAGTCCACATAGCTTACGTCAGCCGTGGGGAAATTATTGTCGGCAATCAAAGCGGCAACTTCAGTTTGCACATTCCTTACGTCAGCCATACGCATCAGCATTTTCAGCTTCAGGGCATTGGCAAACCGTATCCATTGGCTTGCCGTGGCAGACGGATAAAGGAAGTTGGTACAAACCGGACTTGAACTTGACACGTTGGCAAGGGCCGCGTCTATCTCGGCAATTACCCCTTCATAAACCGCTTGTCCATCATCATATTTCGGAGCAAGGTTATCAGGATTGAGAGCTTCCGTATAAGGCACCTCACCGTAGCAGTCCACCAAAGCTTCATAAACAAAAGCACGCAAGATAGTGGCAGCCAGATAAGTCCCCCAATCTTCAGCTGCTTCCGACTTCTCACGCACTGTTTTCAGGTTCAGCAGCGCCTTCTGGTTGAACTGTGTATAAGTGCCGCTACTGCGGGTGGCGGACATGTTGAACTGTGAATAGTCCACATAATTGCTCGTGCCGTTCAGCTGGGCATACTGCTGTGCATGATAACCGCCGGCAATGCGCAGGAAGTCACCGTAGCTTGCTGCCACGTTCATTTCGATGGCCGGCATCAGCATACCGGTCTCGATGTTGTCTGCCGAAGGCGAGTTCGGGTCTTCATTGATGTCTAAGTAACTGTCGCAGGAAGCAAAAGCTACACTCAATGTAATAGTTGATATAAGCAATATTCTTTTCATATCTGATTTCTCCTGTTTTTTAGAATTTAACGCTAAGGCTGCATCCGAATGTACGGCAAGACGGGTTGGTGTAAAGTTCACCGAACTGAGTAGCCAAATCACCGTAAGTAGCCTGGGAAACGGTGGTTGATTCAGGATCGACAAAATTATTGTCCGAAGCCGTCCATGTGAATACGTTATTGCAGAACACGGTCAGTGCCAAACCGCTCAATGACATGGCACGTACCCAAGTCTTGGGTACATCCCAAGTCAGGCTGATGTTGCGCAACTTAACGAAAGAACGGTCAATCAAGTAAGCTTCGCCACCGGCACCATATCCATAGTCGTTGAAGTAAGTCTGATAGCTGCCGTTATACTGGTAGATAGGTGTAGTGTTCTCCGAATAAGTGCCGTCTCCATTGTCCACCACGGAATTGGGAATGACGAACGGACGGCGACCGTTGTAAGTGGTGGCGATTCCGTTGCCGGTAAACTGCATCAGGTTTTTGGTGCGTGAGAACATGTAACCGCCTTTGCGGATATCGAGCGCGGCACTTAGTGTGAAGCCTTTGTAGGTAAAGGCCGTGTTTACACCGGCAGTCCAGTCGTTGTTCATATTCTTTCCGGTATCTTCAACCGCAGTACCCAATACCGGTTGACCGTTGGCATCCACAATGGGCTGTCCATCTTCCGTATATTTGGGCAGATAAGTATAGAACTGTCCCATCGCCTTGCCTTCTTCCGCATACATATAGATTGCATCGTTTCCTGCAGAAAAATTATAGATAGAAACCCTGCCGCCCTCCAGGCTTTCGGGCAATTCTATGACTTTATTGTCGTTCTTGGCAAAGTTGAAGTCTAAATTCCAGCGAAAGTCTTTTGTCTGGACAGGTACCGTATTCAATACCAGCTCAACGCCACTGTTGCGAACTTTACCGAAGTTGGTCACCATGTAGCTATAACCCGTTGAAGGGTCAACCGGTAATGTAAATATCTGGTCGTTTGTAGTACGGTTATAGTAGGAGGCGTCAAGCCCCAAGCGACCGTTGAAGAACTGCAGGTTCAAGCCGACTTCAAATTCAGATGTCATTTCCGGTTTCAGCGTAGAACTGCCCTTCGTGTTGGAAGCCTGGAATGCATTTGCGCCATTCATCGGGAATTGTGCTACACCACTTCCATAATAGCCATTTGCTGTACCTTGAATGTAGGTGACTCCCGTCTGATAAGGGTCAGCATCATTACCCGTTTTACCGTATGCCAGACGCAACTTACCGAAACTGAGCACTTTGTTTTCTGGAATAAGCCTTGTGAAAATCCAGCTTAATGTAGCGCCCGGATAGAAGAAACTATTCTTGTCGATGGGCAATGTGGAAGACCAGTCGTTACGGGCAGTCAGGTTCAAATAAACCATATCGTCCCAGCCCAGAGTAATATCTCCAAAGAGACCCACCAAGCGGCGCTTGTTTTGGTTTTCTCCAAGGGTAGTTTTCGTGGCACCGTTGCTCAAATCCCAGAATCCGGTATGGAAAGTCAAATCATCCGTCTGTCCGGTCATTCTGGTAAAAGAGCGCTCGTTCATGTTGATACCGGCATTCACGTTCACATCGAGCTTATCATTTAGGAACTTATCGGCATAGTTGGCAAGGAAATCATGGTTCAATTCCAAATGGCGTCCATAACGTGTATATACATATCCACTCTGGTTCATGTTGGAAGGTGCATAGCCATAATCCTCGTCAATCAAGGCATCATCCAGTGCAATCTGCGGAGAACCAATCTTTACGTCATAGTCCGTGTAGTCAAATCCCATACGGTAAGAAAGCGTCAATTCCTTGATAGGTTTGATGTCCGCCTGAACCTTACCATAAATCTGCTTGGAGGCTGTATGGTTGTAGTTGTTCTCCAACGCCCAATAAGGGTTGGTGACACCATAAGGAGTGAAATAGGCTTCCGGAGTATTGAAAGGCGAACTGGTATCCTTCATATCTACAATGGAAATGTCACGCGGCATTTCAAATACACCGTCGATGACGGAAGTTCCCTGAAAGCTGCCGACGGCATCGGTAGCCGTGCGTGCAAAGTTAAGAGAAGAAGATACCTTCAGCCACTCGGCAGCATCATAACTGCCACGGAAAGCGACGGTGTTACGTTCAAAGGTATCATAGTCTTTCGGCATGATACCGTCATCATCAGAGTAAGAATAAGAAAGATAGTAGTTCATCTTGCTGTCACTGGAAACGCCGCTCAGCGCAATGCTGTGGTTTTGAGACCAGCCCAAATCAAAGAAATCTTTCACATTGTCTTTCTTGGCGCTATACTCGTGGATGAGTTGCTGATGGTTCCAGATAGGACCATATACTTGCATGGATCCGTCAAGGGCAGGCCCCCAGGAACCATTCTCGATGAATGTCTGGCCACCGTTCCATCCTTGTCCGAACTCGTTCTGCATTTCGGGCAACAGAGAGACTTGGCGTGCCTGCAAGCTTCCATTATAGCTGATGGAAAAATTGCGGCCGTCTCCCTTCTTGCCGGTTTTTGTGGTAATGATGATGACACCGTTGGCGGCACGGCTACCATACAATGCGGTGGCGGCGGCACCTTTCAACACGGTCATGGACTCTATGTCTTCCGAAGATACATTGCCAATGCCGCCCGTCGCCACATTCTTGCCGGAACCGGAGAACATATTGTTCTGCAAAGGTACTCCGTCCACTACATACAGCGGCTGGTTGTCACCATTGATGGAACTGAAACCACGGATAACGATATTGCTTACCGCACCCGGATCAGATGAAGTGGAACTTACCTGGAGGCCGGCCACCTTGCCGGAAAGTGCATTGGCAACGTTCGTTGTACGTGCACTGATAATCTCGTCACTCTTCACCGTAGTGGCGGAATATCCCAATGTCTTTTCTGAACGCGAAATACCCATTGCCGTCACGACTACCTCGTCCAGCAATTCGGCATCCGACTTCAAAGTGATTTTTATCAAGCCCTGCTTAATCGGAACTTCTTGCTGTTGCATTCCTACGAACGAAACACGCATAGTACTGGCTGTACTTGATATATTGGTACTGTTTCAAAAATCGGTTTATACCTTAGTAGGATGAATTTCTGTCACTATATAAGACTTTTATCACATTTACGCAAAAGGGTATGGAGGTTTATGATATGATCAATGTACCCGCTTGCACTTCCCCGTAAAGCTCGTTATCTGTAAACGGATGACTTCCGTACGGTGAAAAGATTTCTCGGCATACTTGTTCCCCACCGTCAGGTCATTAGGCGAGTACTTTTGCAAAATCAGTTTCAATGCGTGCATGCGCTCTTCGGCAGAGAGTCCGGTTTGGGCGTGGCAGGTTAGCACGAGGCTTTCATAACCGGTGGTGAATTTGTTAGCCACCACATTTGTCTGCCCTACAACGCAGAATGATACTTCAGGACACCTGGAGATGCAACGAAGCTTATGCCCTTCGGGGGCACAATGTATGTAGATGAAGTTCTCTCCATCCCAAACGAAATTGACGGGAATGCCGTAAGCTCCCTTGCCGCTTTCTTCTTGTAACGAGAGAACCCCATATTCGCCATCTTTCAACAAGGTATATGCATTTGCTTCTTCCAGCAAGCGGTCTTGTCGTCTGACACTTTCATTATTGTATATCATATATAGTCTGTTTTGGAGTGCAAAGAAAAATATTCTTTTGGTCTTTTTCTGTCAGAAATATTACAATTTCCCGAAAAGAGATGATTTTTCGCTTTTTCCTCCTTTTATTATCTTTACCCGGTCTTCTTAGTTACTTCTCCATGACAACCTGGAGCAAGCACGTAGATGTGTTACTCTTTTGCTACCCGTCACCCTCACCTGAGAGCATTTCCGTGTGGGCAGAACTTGTAGGCAGTGCAAGTATATTTCGGCCATCAGGTTTATAATAATTGTAAAAATATGTGGCTGTAGAATAACATATTGATACAGTATTTCTAGAAAATATCTATGAAATGCTTTGTTTTATCGGCAGAATGAGAAAGTACAATAATCTTATAGTTTACTATATAAATGCGATAAAATGATTTGTATAACAACGAATAACTATCCAAAAGACATTTAAACGTTAAAAAGGAAAGAAGTAAGATATATTTGTCTCTTTTTCTTTTTGATATTTAAATAAGTTAAATACCTTTGCGGCGTGTTAGAGATGAAACAAGTTTTAATAGGTTAATTTTAAGAGAGAATTTATGAAAAGAAAATTAATGTTGTTGTTGACCTGTCTCTGTATGAGTATAGGTTTTGTAACAGCTCAGACATCTACCGTTTCGGGGGTTGTGACTTCCGAGGAAGATGGAGAGCCTGTTGTAGGGGCATCAGTATTAGTGCAAGGCACCTCTTTGGGAACTGTAACTGATATTGATGGCAAGTTCTCAATCTCCGGTGTACCAAGTACAGCCAGAACTTGGCGGAATTAGAGATGAATTTATTTTCTCTTTAATAAGAAAAATACCCTGCTACAGACATGTCGCAGAGGGTAATGCCCGTATATGGAGTGTTTTAACACAAATAATTTTCTTGTCTAACAGCTCAACCGATATTCCGTTGGAGAAATACCGACACTTTTCTTAAACAGTCGGGTGAAGTGAGTAGAATATTTAAAGCCCAGTTCTTCAGCGATTTCATTAACAGACAGTATGCCTTCCGCCAATAATTGTTTAGCCCGGTCTATTATTTTCAGTTGAATGTATTCTTGTGCCGTCTTTCCAGTCTCTTTTTTTATTAAGTCTCCGAAATAATTGGGCGATAGGAAAACTTTATCTGCGCAATAAGACACGGTAGGCAAACCCAATTGGCGGGGACGATCGGAAAGCAGGTAGTCGGTGAGCACATTCTCAAAACGGCTCAAAATATCACTGTTCGCTCTATGCCGGGTGATGAACTGCCGGTCATAAAAGCGCATGCAATAGTCCAGCAGCATGCCTATGCTCCGGGCTACAAGACTGTTGGTGTGTGCGTCTATTTCCCTGTTCAGCTCGATAAGAATATTGTTGAAGCATTGTTCAATGATTTCACGCTCTTTCTCGGATATATGGAGGGCTTCATTGGCATCATACGAGAAAAATGTATAGTCTTTCAAGGTACGTCCCAATTCTGTTCCATAGAGTAAGTCCGGATGAAAAACCAACGCCCATCCTTTGGGCTGGATAGGTTCGTTGCTTTCCACTCCGAAAATCTGTCCCGGGGCCACTGCCACAATTGTCCCGTCTTGATAGTCGTAGTAGTTGATGCCGTAGCGCAACGGACCGCATGCCACGTTTTTCAGAAAGATGCAATACAGCCCGTAGTTGATGCGGTGAAATTCCCGTGGCGTGCATTCCGACATATTTACCACGCTGACTAGTGGATGCAACGTCTCCACTCCCATATATTCATTATATTGGTGAATCGTATCAATCCTTATAATCTCTTCCATTTTTTATCTCCAATTGGTTTCTGTGGCAAAGGTAATGGATTTATTATGAATATAATATGTCAGAGGTAATAATCCGTAAAAATGGTCAATCGTTCAGTAATTGGTATAGCAGTCAAGTGATTGAAACCTCCTAATTTTGCAATATCAAAAATAATATGGTGAATCACAATGAAAAAGTATCCAACTATTGCATTAGGAACATGGTCGTGGGGCACGGGTGCCGCCGGTGGCGACCAAGTATTCGGGAATCATCTTGAGGCAGAAGACTTGAAACCCGTGTTTGAAGAGGCTATGAAGAATGGTCTGAATCTGTGGGACACAGCCACCGTTTACGGTATGGGCGCATCGGAAGAAATACTCGGCACTTTCACAAAACAGTACAACCGTGAAGAGGTGATTATCTCCACTAAATTTACTCCGCAGATAGCCGGAATGTACGGTGACTCTATGGAGCAGATGTGCGACGCATCACTAAAGCGTTTCGGTACGGATTACATAGACATTTACTGGATTCACAATCCTGCTGATGTGGAGCGGTGGACTCCCGAACTGATTACTCTCTTGAAAACCGGCAAAGTAAAGAGCGTGGGTGTATCCAATCATAACCTTGCGGAGCTGAAACGTGCCAATGAGATTCTCGGGGTCGAAGGGTTTAAGGTTTCTGCTGTTCAGAATCATTTCAGCTTGCTTTACCGGTCATCGGAAGAAGCCGGAATCCTCGATTACTGCAAGGAGAATGATATAGTGTTCTTCGCCTACATGGTGCTGGAGCAGGGCGTGCTGACGGGCAAATACAATTCTGGCAATCCTTTGCCGCAAGGCAGCGGACGTGGCGAAACCTACAACAAGATATTGCCGCAAGTGGACTTATTGCTCGCAGCCATGAGGCTGATGGCTGAAAGGCGTAAAGCCACGATTTCGCAGATAGCGATAGCATGGGCCATTGCCAAACACACGTTGCCCATCATCGGTGTGACCAAGACGAAATACATCGCCGAAACGGTGGCAGCCGCCTCTATCAGCCTGACGGGCGAGGAAATGGCTCTCTTGGAAAACTTGGCTGCAAAGACCGGTGTAGATACCAAAGGGTCTTGGGAACATCCCATGATATAATTCACCCTTAATTAAAGAATGTATGAAGAAGAAAACATTATTCCTGCTGATAGCTGCCTTTTCGGTGGGCATCAGTCTTAACGCCCAGAACATGAAAAACGAAGTACCGACCATCAGCGCATTTCCTACCGGCAATGAAAACGTAGGATTCCAGCAACATTTCACGGGCAAGTCATGGCTTGCTCCGTTGACCTCCAACAAGAACCTGAATGTACCTGTCTATAATGTCACCTTCGAACCGGGTTGCCGCAACAGTTGGCACAGTCACACCGGAGGGCAGATTCTTATAGCCGTAGGCGGTGTAGGTTATTATCAGGAGAAAGGGAAGCCGGCTCGCCGACTGAACCCGGGTGATGTGGTGGAAATAGCACCAGGTGTAGAACATTGGCATGGCGCAGCTCCCGATTCATGGTTTTCCCACTTGGCTGTGGAATGTAATCCGCAGACGAATAAGAATGCTTGGTTGAATCCCGTTACAGACAAGGAGTACGCCGAAGCAACGAAGAATAAATAACCACTAATAACGAGAAGCGGAAAGATATGAAGAAATTATTATTAGCCCTACTTGCTCTTGTCTGTACGATGGGAGCAACGGCACAAAACAAGAAAAACGTGAATGCAAAGAAGATTTTGGTAGCTTACTTTTCTTGTACTGGTACAACGAAAAGTGCGGCGCAAAAACTGGCGCAAGCCATGGATGCCGACCTCTATGAAATCCAACCGGCGAAGCCTTATACTTCTGCGGATTTGAACTGGAACAATAAGAACAGCCGCAGTTCGGTGGAGATGAAAGACAAGTCTTCGCGTCCGGCAATAGCCTCAAAGGTTGCAGGCATGGGGCAGTATGAGACTGTTTTTGTAGGATTCCCCATTTGGTGGGATCTTGCGCCTACCATTATCAATACATTCTTGGAAAGCTACGACTTCAAAGGCAAGTCGGTTGTTCCCTTTGCCACTTCCGGAGGCAGCAGTCTGACGAACAGTGAGAAAGCATTGCGCAAGGCATATCCGCAAATGGAATGGAAAACCGGAAAACTACTGAACGGACGTGTCGATAAGAGTTCACTTGCCGAATGGCTCACTAAAATCAAATAACATGAAATACGGATTCATAATCATGGCATGGTTCTTTGTCACAAACGCTATGGCGCAAAAGGTGATGGACGTACACTCGCATATCGTGACCGACAACTATATGCAACTGCTCCGGCAGCATGGCGCGGAGTTGGAAGACGGCTATCCGCTTCCGGAGTGGAGTGTGGAAAAGCACCTGGCTTTCATGCAGGAGGCTGGCATTGACTGTGCCGTGCTCTCCATGCCCTCTCCGCAACCTTATTTCGGCGATGCGGAAGAAAGCCGTCGTTGCATCCGCTCCATCAATGAGGAAGCCGCCCGTGCAAAGGCGGAATATCCGGGCAAGTTCCTGTTCTGCGCTTCGTTGCCGCTGCCTGATGTGCAGGTTGCTATCCGCGAAGCCGTCTATGCCCTTGATACCCTTCATGCGGACGGCATCAAACTGGCTACCAACAGTCGCGGACAATATTTGGGCGACAAGGCTCTGGATCCGCTGATGGAGGTGTTGAATGCACGCAAGGCAGTAGTCATTCTGCATCCGCATACTCCGGCACAACGTCCCGAAAGCACTTTCACCGGAGGACCGATTTTCGTCTATGAATATCCGGCGGAGACCACCCGTGCGGTAATCAACATGATAGAAAACAACGTCATGGTGCGCTATCCCGACATCAAGTTCGTGGTGCCGCACAGTGGTTCGTTCCTGCCCATCGCCTTGCCGAGGCTTCGGGCTGCGCAACCGTTGCTCGTCAAGCAAGGGCTGATGCGTCAGGTGGATGTTGACCGGAATCTGGCCAACCTCTATTATGACTTGGCAGGCGGTCCCACTCCCGATATGCTGAAAATGCTGCTCACCATTACCACGCCCGACCACGTGATGTATGGTTCCGACTATGGCTTTGTGCCCAATGCGGCGTTGGTCGGAGTGTTGAAACGCATCAAAGGCTATCTGCATCAGGATGCGGAACTGATGCCGTATGCCGAGGGGATGCTGGGCGGCAATGCGCGGAGGCTGTTCAAACAAAAAGATTAAAACCGTACCATTATGGATCGCGGGAATTTTATAAAATCAGTATCTGCTTCCGCTCTGTTTGCCGCAGGTGCAATGTCGGGAATTTCACGGGTATTCAATGATTAAACTCAATTTTTTATCAGATTGAGTGTTTTAGTCGCAAGAAATTGTACCTTTGCGCATCATTAATCGTTGTTTTTTGTATGGCAATAAGAATAGATACTCAAAAGGAAATCATATTCGGCTCATCTGACCCGAATGTTTCGCGTGTCCTTTCAAACAAGGAGAAAAATGGAGAGCTACGGAAAATAGCTCCCCGTATATATACCAGTAACCTTATAGACAATCCGGAGAATATAGTACGCCGCAATCTCATGGAGATTCTGGCATATCGCTATCCCAATGCCTTAATCAGCCATAGGAGTGCCAAAGAAATGCGCCCGACCCCAAGCGGGGATTTCTTTTTGACAAGTTCTACCACCCGTCGTGTCACAGATTTGCCGGGCATCATTCTGAATTTTGCCAAGGGTCCCCAAGCGATTGCCAAAGATATTCCTTTTATGGGTATGCACATATCCGGAGAATTTCGGTATATGCTTGAGAATATGCAGGTATCACGGAAGTCGGGAGACGAATCAAGGGTTCTTCCTATCGAAGTTATTGAAACAAAATTAGAACAACTGCTTCTAACTGGCGGTGAAGACCGGTTGAATGAATATCGTGATGAACTGCGTGAAGTGGCCAATGAATTGGGAATGACTAATGAATTTGCTAAAATCAATAACATAATCTCAGCATTGTTGTCTACCCATGATGCGGAAGCGTTGTCCACGGAATCAGCAAAGGCTCGTGCAACCGGAAGTCCTTTCGATGCAAAGCGGGTGGAACTCTTTGAAATCCTGTTTGACACCATCAAAGACAGGTATTTTGTCATCAGAAACAACCGGAATACCGATGAAGAGTCATTCCGCCTGTTTTCATTCTTTGAAAGTTATTTTTCAAACTACATAGAAGGAACTGAATTTGATATTGAGGAAGCCAAAGAAATCGTTGATTCAGGAATACCGATGCCGAGACGTGATGAGGATTCGCATGATATTCTCGGCACATTCAAGATTTTGTCCAACCGGGCTGAAATGATGCGTACCCCGACTTCTCCGGATGAACTTTTTTCCATATTGAGCCATAGGCACACTGTGCTGCTTGAAGGGCGGCCACACATGAGTCCCGGTGTCTTTAAGATGCGGAATAACCGGGCCGGGCAGACTGAATTTGTCGATTTCCAGTTAGTAAAGGGCACTTTGTCGCAGGGATTCAAATATTACTCGGCACTTACAGATCCTTTTGCAAAGGCTATATTCATGATGTTCATGATTAGCGAGGTACACCCATTCAATGATGGCAATGGCCGTATAGCCCGTGTGATGATGAATGCCGAATTTGTCCGTGCGGACCAGTCAAGAATCATCGTTCCGACTGTGTTTCGGGAAGATTATATTCTTGCGTTGCGTAAACTTACCCGCCATAAAGATCCGTTGGCATATATCAATGTTATGACCAAATTACACCTGTTCAGCGACAATCTCTATGGTACAGATTTTACTGAGCTGAAAAATTACCTTGCAACTTGCAATGCCTATGATGAACCTTCACAGGCTAAATTACAAATTATCGACAGAACAATATTATGATGGCACTTGATAAACACAGGCAAGAAATCCGCGATAAGGAACCGCACTCTTTATTCGAAAGTGTACAAGAAAGTACGATATAACTCAGATTTCCCTCCTTCCTGATTCCGCTAAATTGAAGATTTTTACGTCCTTGCCCGTAAAAGATGTTCCGCTTGTGCGG
>NZ_CAJLKP010000035.1 GCF_905207245.1 uncultured Bacteroides sp.
TTCCTACGTCGGTCCCTCCCGGGGCGAGAGCCGTGACGGATATTATCAACGCTACTGGCACTACAATGCCCGTGGCAAATGCCTGTTACCCGGCTTCGTCGACTCGCATACACACTTTGTTTTCGGTGGCGAACGTGCCGAAGAATTCTCCTGGCGGCTGAAAGGCGAAAGCTACATGTCCATCATGGAGCGTGGCGGCGGCATTGTGAGCACCGTGAAGGCTACCCGCGAATGCAATTTTATTCAACTTCGCTCCAAAGCCGAAAGTTTCCTGAAGCAAATGAGTTCCATGGGTGTCACCACTGTAGAGGGTAAAAGCGGTTATGGACTTGATAAAGATACGGAACTTCTGCAACTCAAAGTCATGCGCAGTCTGAATAGCGACGAGCATAAACGGGTAGACATCGTTTCCACTTTCCTGGGTGCACATGCTGTGCCCGAAGAATACCGGGGGCGTACGGACGAATATCTCGATTTCATCATCCGCGACGTCCTGCCTTGTGTGGTAGAAGGCGAGCTTGCCGAATTTTGTGATGTCTTCTGCGAACAAGGCGTTTTCTCTGTAGAGCAATCCCGCCGTCTGTTGCAGGCCGCCAAAGAATATGGGCTTGGTCTGAAACTCCATGCCGACGAAATCGTACCGTTGGGCGGTGCCGAACTGGCTGCGGAACTTTCCGCCGTTTCTGCCGACCACCTGTTGCACGCATCCGATGCCGGTATTCGTGCCATGCGAGATGCCGGAACCGTAGCAACCCTGCTCCCTCTGACCGCTTTCGCTTTGAAAGAAAACTACGCCCGTGCCCGTGAAATGGTAGATGCCGGCTGTGCCGTGGCTCTTGCCACCGACCTTAATCCCGGTAGTTGCTTCTCAGGTTCCATTCCGCTGACCTTTGCCTTGGCGTGCATCTATATGCAACTTACCATTGAAGAAGCCATCACCGCCCTCACCCTAAATGGTGCCGCCGCCCTGAATCGTGCGGACAGTATCGGGAGTATTGAGGTAGGTAAGAAAGGGGATTTCGTGGTATTGAATACGGATAATTATCATTTCCTGCCCTATTATGTAGGTATGAACTGTGTCAACACTACTATTAAGGAAGGAGTGATTTATCCCGTGCTATAACTTTTCATAAGCGAGAGTAACTGTCATCCTGAGCTTGTCGAAGGATCTTATCCCCCTGAAAACATAAAAAGAAGAGATGCTTCGGCTTCGCTCAGCATGACGGGAATAGAACTGAACTATGATTGAGAAGATGAATCACAATCGATAACCATTAAAAGAAAAATACCATGTTAGTTGATTTAACTGTAAAAGACTTTTTGAATAAAGTGGCGGGCAATGACCCTGTTCCCGGTGGCGGAAGCATTGCTGCCTTAAACGGTGCCGTAGCTTCGGCACTCACCGCTATGGTTGCCAATCTCACCATCGGCAAGAAGAATTACGAAGAACACGAGGAACTGATGAACCATATAGCTTCCCTTGCCATGAAAGAGAAAGATGTTTTCATAGCTGATATCGACCGTGATTCGGAAGCCTACGATGCTGTGTTTGCCTGCTTCAAGATGCCTAAAGCTACCGACGAAGAGAAAGCCGCCCGCAGTGCTGCCATTCAGGAAGCCACCAAGCATGCGGCTCTCGTTCCCATGCAGGTGGCTCGCAATGCCTATGAATTGATGTCCGTCATTACCGATGTCGCCCGCCTCGGAAATCAAAATGCCGTGACTGATGCTTGCGTAGCACTGATGTCCGCCCGTACTGCTGTGCTGGGTGCTTTGCTGAATGTCCGCATCAATCTGGGTTCCATTAAGGACAAAGCCTTTGCCGATGATTTGCAAAGGGAAGCCGACATCCTGGAACGCCAGGCTTGCGAACGCGAAAAAGAAGTGTTGGATGCTATTAACCAAGAATTAAGAGTATGAAAAATGTCTATCATATAGGGTCCGGTGAACTCACATTCGACATCATCGAACGCATCATTAACGAAAACCTGAAACTGGAACTGGCTCCCGAAGCCAAGGAGCGGATACAGAAGTGCCGCGACTACCTCGACCATAAGATAGCCGAGTCCGAAGAACCCCTCTACGGTATCACTACAGGTTTCGGCTCTCTGTGTAGCAAAAACATTTCTCCCGATGAATTGGGTACCTTGCAGGAAAATCTGATTAAGAGCCATGCTTGCAGTGTCGGCGAAGAAATACGTCCCGTTATCGTTAAGCTGATGATGTTGTTGAAAGCTCATGCCCTTTCGCTGGGACATAGTGGCGTACAAGTCATTACCGTGCAGCGTATTCTTGATTTCTTCAACAATGATGTGATGCCTATCGTCTACGACCGAGGTTCACTGGGCGCATCCGGCGACTTGGCTCCCCTTGCCAATCTCTTCCTGCCGCTTATCGGTGTGGGCGATGTCTATTATAAAGGTAAGAAGCGCGAAGCTATCAGCGTCCTCGATGAATTTGGTTGGGAACCGGTGAAACTCATGAGCAAAGAAGGGCTGGCCCTGCTCAACGGTACGCAGTTCATGAGCGCCAACGGTGTATTTGCCATTTTGAAAGCTTTCCGTCTTTCTAAGAAAGCCGACCTTATTGCTGCTCTTTCCCTCGAAGCTTTTGATGGGCGTATCGATCCTTTCATGGATTGTATTCAGCAAATCCGTCCTCATCAAGGGCAAATCGAGACTGGCAATAACTTCCGTAAACTCTTGGAGGGCAGTGAAATCATTGCTCAGTATAAGGCGCATGTACAAGATCCGTACTCTTTCCGTTGTATTCCCCAAGTACATGGAGCTACGAAAGATGCCATCCGTTATGTTTCCTCAGTCCTGCTGACAGAAATCAATTCCGTAACGGATAATCCTACCATCTTCCCTGATGAAGACCGTATCATTTCCGGCGGCAACTTCCACGGTCAGCCGCTTGCCATTTCCTATGACTTCCTTGGTATTGCTCTTGCCGAATTGGGTAATATCTCCGAACGCCGTGTGGCACAACTTATCATGGGGTTGCGTGGTTTGCCCGAATTTCTGGTTGCCAATCCCGGTCTGAATTCCGGTTTCATGATACCGCAATATGCTGCCGCCTCTATGGTCAGTCAGAATAAGATGTATTGCTATGCTGCCAGTAGCGACTCCATCGTTTCCTCCAACGGACAGGAAGACCATGTCAGCATGGGTGCCAATGCGGCTACCAAGTTGTATCGTATCATGGACAATCTGGAACACATCCTTTCTATCGAACTGATGAATGCCGCCCAAGGCATCGAGTTCCGCCGTCCGCTGAAAACCTCTCCGGTCTTGGAACGCTTCCTGAACGAATATCGCAAGGAAGTTCCTTTTATTAAAGACGATATCGTCATGTACAAGGAGATTCATAAGACAGTTGCTTTCCTGAATCGGACAAAGTTCGATTATTAATCAGCATTCTTCCAAATAAATATGCTATATCTATAATAAATATTAATATAGCAAACCTTAATAAGAAAACTCAATCCATAGGTTGAGTTTTCTTTCTATATTTGCCCAGTTTTATTCCGAAAGTGGACATATCTCTGCTTGAAATCAAAAATTCTAAGGAGACAATAGAAATGAAAACGGGCGACAACATGAAAGAAACCCCTTCGAGGTTGGAGTTACGGGAGCGTATCATTGATACTGCTCTGGAATCTTTTGTTACACATGGTATCAAAAGCATTACGATGGATGACATTGCGGCAGCACTGGGCATCTCCAAACGTACTTTATATGAAGTCTTTGCTGATAAAGAAACCTTACTGATGGAATGTCTTCGAAAGGCTCAGGACGAGGGGGATGCGTATGTGAAAGAAGTCTACGAAAAAGCCTCTAACGTACTGGAAGTTTTGTTAAAGCTCTATCAAAGGAGCATTGAGAAGTTCCATAATACGAATAAAAAGTTCTTTGAAGATATCAAGAAATACCCCAAGGTATATGATATGTTGGTAAAACGTCGTAACCGTGACTCTGAAGAGACAATTGCTTTCTTTAAATTAGGCATAAAGCAAGGCTACTTCCGCGATGATGTTAATTTTTCTATTGTAAACCTGTTGGTACGCGAACAGCTCGACTTGTTGATGAATACAGACCTTTGCAAGGAGTATTCTTTCCTCGAAGTGTATGAGTCCATCATGTTCACCTATCTTCGTGGAATTTCGACGGAGAAAGGAGCCCGGAAGTTGGAGGAATTCATTCAGGAGTACCGGCAGAAGCGACAAACCAGTTCGGAATGACCAAATAATCTTTAAACATATAGATTGATTTTTTTATGGACAGACAACTAATTTTAGTAGGCAAAAAGATGATGTTGACTGTGGTTTTGGCGTGGGCTGTAGGCTCCGTGCAAGCACAGGAAACGAAAGAAACCCTAACCTTGACCCTCGACAAAGCACTGGAAATTGCACTCAGCGATAATCCGACCATAAAGGTGGCTGAAGAGGAAATAGCCCTGAAGAAAGTGGCTAACAAGGAAACTTGGCAGAATCTGTTGCCGGAAGCCAGCATTGGCGGAACATGGAACCATACGATTACGGCAGCCCAGATGAATCTTGGCGGGCAGTCATTCAAGATGGGTCAGGACAATTCAAATACTGTGAGCGGAGCTTTGAATATCAGCTTACCGTTATTTGCCCCTTCGGTTTACAAAGCAATGTCTATGACGAAAACAGACATAGAGTTGGCAGTAGAGAAATCCCGCGCTTCCAAGCAGGATTTGGTTAATCAGGTCACTAAGGCTTATTATCAGTTGATGCTATCGCAAGACTCTTATGACGTTTTGCAGAAAAGCTATAAGCTGGCAGAAGACAACTACAATGTGGTCAATGCGAAATACCAACAAGGCGCTGTCAGCGAGTTCGATAAGATCAGTGCTGAAGTGCAGATGCGCAGTGTTAAGCCGAATGTGATTTCAGCAAGCAATGCTGTCACTCTATCCAAACTTCAGTTGAAGGTACTGATGGGGATAACGGAAGATTTTGATATTAAGATAGATGACAGTCTGGCTAAATATGAAACGGATTTGTTTGCCAACCAACTCAATACGTTTGATGAAGGATTAGTGAACAACACTACTATGAAGCAGTTCGAATTGAATCTGAAATTGCTTAATCAGAACCTGAAATCCTTGAAGACGAATTTTATGCCGACATTGGGCATGAATTATCAATATCAGTATCAGTCGTTGTATAATGACAACTGGAATGTCTTCGATTACAACTGGGGTGGAAGTTCTTCATTGGTGTTCACCTTGAATATCCCTCTTTATAAGGCAAGCAACTTCACAAAACTGAAAAGTACACGGATTCAGATGAACCAGTTACGGGAGAATCGTACGAATACGGAACGCCAACTGAATATGCAGGTAACCAGTTACAAGAATAATATGGCGGCAAGTTCCGAGCAGGTTGTCAGTAACAAGGAAAACGTGATGCAGGCTCAGAAGGCGGTGGAAATTGCCGGTAAGCGTTACGAAGTAGGTAAGGGCACGGTGCTGGAACTGAATAGCTCACAAGTATCTCTGACTCAGGCTGAGTTGACTTATAACCAATCTATCTACGACTATCTGGTGGCTAAGGCTGACCTTGATCAGGTTTTGGGTCGTAATTATTAAATTAACAAGTAGAAATATATAATCACAACGATATGAAAAAAAGTTTTCAATTAATTGCCCTGGTGGCCGTTGCACTACTGAGTTCATGCAGTGGTGGAGAGAAAGACAAGGCTGCGACTGAAAAAGTAGAAGAAAAACCAAGAGTGAAACTGGCCTCTGTGACCGCACGTCCTGTTGACCAGATACAAGAATATACAGCTACGGTGCAGGCTGAGGTGAAGAACAACATTGCTCCTTCTTCTCCCGTACGTATCGACCGGATTTTTGTAGAAGTAGGCGACCGCGTGGCTAAAGGCCAGAAGCTGGTGCAGATGGATGCTGCCAGCCTGAAGCAGGCGAAGTTCCGTCTGGACAACCAGGAAATAGAGTTCAAGCGTACTGATGAATTATATAAGGTGGGCGGTACTTCCAAATCCGAATGGGATGCGGCCAAGATGGCGCTGGACGTACAGCAGACCACTTATAAAAATTTGTTGGAAAACACTGCTTTGCTTAGCCCCATCAATGGTGTGGTGACAGCTCGTAACTATGACAATGGTGACATGTACAGTGGCGGCAACCCTGTACTGACCGTAGAGCAGATAACTCCGGTGAAGCTGATGATTAACGTTTCCGAAGGTTATTTCACGAAGGTAAAGAAGGGGGCTCCAGTAGCCGTAAAGGTAGATGTTTACGGAGACGAAGAATTTGAAGGTAAAATCAGTCTCGTTTATCCGACTATTGATGCGAATACCCGTACCTTCCCTGTAGAAGTGCAGTTGGCTAACCGCGACCAAAAGGTACGTCCGGGAATGTTTGCGCGTGTGACGTTGAACTTCGGAACGCAGGATCACGTGGTTGTGCCCGATTTGGCTATTGTGAAGCGTGCCGGTTCAGGTGACCGCTATGTTTATGTGTATAAAGATGGCAAAGTATCTTATAACAAGGTGGAACTTGGCCGTCGGATGGACACTGAATACGAATTACTTTCAGGTGTGGACAATAATTCGCAGGTGGTTATTGCCGGACAGTCGAAACTGGCCGACGGTGTGGAAGTGGAAGTAGAGAAATAATTATAAATGAAGAATTAAGAATTAAGAATGAAGAATCTGGTTGTGCAACGCAGTCTTGCCGCAGGGTAATTCTTCATTCTTCATTCCTCATCCTTAATTAAAAAAAACATGAGTTTATACGAAGGAGCGGTTAAAAAACCGATTATGACCTCGCTTTGCTTTCTGGCAGTAGCGATATTTGGTCTGTTCTCTTTGTCGAAATTGCCGGTGGACCTCTATCCGGATATCGAGACCAACACCATCATGGTGATGACCTCCTATGCCGGTGCCAGTGCGTCGGATATTGAGAACAACGTGACCCGTCCGTTAGAGAATACGCTGAACTCTGTCAGCAACCTGAAGCATATCACCTCCCGTTCATCGGAGAACATCTCCGTAATTACGCTGGAGTTCGAGTATGGATACGACATCGATGTGTTGACAAACGATGTGCGCGATAAGCTGGACATGGTGAGCTCTCAGCTCCCCGATGAGGTGGAGACACCTATCATCTTCAAGTTCAGCACGGATATGATTCCTATCTTGTTGCTTTCCGTGCAGGCGGATGAAAGTCAGCCGGCACTCTATAAGATATTGGATGATAACATCGTGAACCCGTTGGCGCGTGTGCCGGGCGTGGGCACGGTGTCTATCTCCGGTGCACCCAAGCGCGAGGTCAATGTGTATTGCGACCCCAATAAGCTGGATGCCTATAATCTTTCCGTGGAAACCATCAGTTCTATTATCAGCGCTGAAAACCGCAATACTCCGGGTGGTACGTTCGATGTGGGAAATAATACCTATTCGTTGCGCGTAGAGGGTGAGTTTAAGGATCCTAAAGAGATGGCGAACATCGTGGTGGGCACGCATAACGGTGCTTCGGTTTATCTCCGTGATGTGGCAACCATAGTGGACTCTGTGGAGGAACGTGCACAGAAGACTTACAGTAACGGTGTGCAAGGTGCCATGATTGTGGTACAGAAGCAGTCCGGTGCCAACTCTGTGGCCATTTCGCAGAAGGTTATCGACATGTTGCCGCAGTTGCAGAAGTCGTTGCCGAGCGACGTGAAGTTGGGCATCATTGTCAATACTTCCGATAACATTCTGAATACCATTGATAGTTTGGAGGAGACCATCATGTACGCCATGCTGTTCGTAATTCTGGTGGTATTCATCTTCCTGGGACGCTGGCGTGCTACGGTAATTATCTGTATCACAATTCCGATGTCATTGGTGGCCTCATTCATTTATCTGGGCATCATTGACGGTGGTTCGCTGAATATCATCTCGCTCTCTTGTCTCTCCATTGCTATCGGTAATGTGGTGGACGACGCCATTGTGGTACTTGAGAATGTAACGACCCATATTGAACGAGGGTCTGAACCGAAACAAGCGGCTGTGCATGCCACGAATGAGGTGGCTATTTCTGTAATTGCCTCGACGCTGACCATGATTGCGGTATTCTTCCCGTTGACTATGGTAAGCGGTATGTCCGGTGTGCTGTTCCGTCAGTTGGGTTGGATGATGTGTGTGATTATGACCGTTTCCACAATCTCAGCTTTGTCGTTCACTCCGATGATGTGTGCGCAGCTTTTGCGTTTGCAGAAAAAGCAGAGCAAGATATTCATTGCATTTTATAAACCTATTCAACGCGGGCTTGATAATCTGGACGTGTGGTATCAGAACCGTCTGAACTGGGCTGTCCGCCATCGTGCTACTATTATCGTGGGTTGTGCCATTTTCTTTGGGGCAAGTTTGTTCTGTGCCAAGTACATTGGCTCGGAATTCTTCCCGGCAGCCGACAATAGTCGTATCGGAGTGAAATTGCAGTTGCCTATCGGTGCTCGTGTAGAGCGTGCACAGGCTTTGGCTTCGGAATTGACGGATAAGTGGATGAAGCGTTATGAAAATGTTATGAAGGTTTGTAACTATACTGTGGGTCAGGCTGATTCGGATAATACTTTTGCTTCGATGCAGGATAATGGTAGCCATATCATTAGTTTCAATATCAGTTTGGTGAGTCCTGCTGAGCGTGACGTTTCGTTGGAAAAGGTCTGTGACGAGATGCGTGAAGATTTGAAGGCCTATCCCGAATTGGACAAGGCGCAGGTAATCCTCGGTGGTAGCACTGGTGGTATGAGTGCCCAGGCCAGTGCCGACTTTGAGGTTTACGGTTATGATTTTACCGCTACGGATAAAGTTTCGGCCGAATTGAAAGAGAAGCTGCTGAATGTAAAAGGTGTAAGTGAGGTGAATATTAGTCGTCAGGATTATCAACCTGAATATCAGGTGGATTTCGATCGTGAGAAACTTGCTTTGCACGGTCTGAATTTGTCGACGGCCTCCGGTTATCTTCGTAATCGCGTGAACGGATCTTTAGCTTCTTATTATCGTGAGGACGGTGACGAGTACGATATCCGGGTGCGTTATGCTCCTGAGTTCCGTACAAAGATTGAAGATTTGGAGAATATTCTGATTTATACACCTTCGGGTGAGGGTATCCGTATAAAGGATCTCGGTAAAGTGGTAGAACGTTCTGCTCCTCCTACCATCGAACGTAAGGACCGTGAACGTATTGTTACCGTATCTGCGGTTATTTCCGGCGTTCCGTTGGGTGATGTGGTAGCTGACGGTAATAAAATTATTGAAAATATGGATCTGCCGAGTGGTATTTCTATCCAGATTTCGGGTTCTTACGAAGACCAGCAGGATTCGTTCTCCGATTTGGGTACACTGGCTGTGTTGATTATCATTCTGGTATTTATCGTGATGGCAGCCCAGTTCGAATCTCTGAGTTATCCGTTCATCATCATGTTCTCCATCCCATTTGCGTTCAGCGGTGTGCTGATGGCACTTTTCTTTACGGGCACTAACCTGAACGTTATGAGCTTGTTGGGTGGTATCATGTTGATTGGTATTGTGGTGAAGAATGGTATTGTGCTTATCGACTATATTACGCTTTGCCGCGAACGAGGCATGGCAGTGCTCCACTCTGTGGTTACGGCAGGCCGTAGCCGTTTGCGTCCGGTATTGATGACAACGCTGACCACTATCCTCGGTATGGTGCCGATGGCTGTTGGACAGGGTGAAGGTGCCGAGATGTGGCGTCCGTTGGGTGTGGCGGTAATTGGTGGTCTGACGGTATCTACTATTCTGACATTGATTCTCGTTCCTGTGCTTTACTGTTCGTTTGCTGGTATCGGTATTAAGCGTAGCCGTCGCAAGATTAAGAAAGACCGTGAACTGAACGATTACTATCAGGCTCATAAGGAGAAGATGACGAAACCTAAAAAACAATAAATCAAAAAGATATGAAATCCGTATTTATAACATTCGACCAAGCGTTCTTTGAACGCATCATGGCGTTGCTCGACCGCCAGGGGTGTCGTGGATTCAGCTACTGGCAGCAGGTGCAGGGGCGTGGAAGCAAGACGGGTGAACCACATTATGGCAGTCATGCGTGGCCCAGTATGTGTTCTGCTATCATAACCATAGTGGATGATGCTAAAGTAGACCCATTGCTCGATGCACTTCACCGGATAGACGAGGAAACCCAACAACTCGGACTCCGGGCATTTGTCTGGAACATTGAGAAGACGATATAAGTGTGACCATACAGGATAGGCACCCTGTACAGTGAAGAAAGGGAAATCTTACAAAACGTGAAGATTTCCCTTTCTTTTTATGTCTTTTCCCTATCTTTGCAGCTCCTTTATGGGTAATATGGAAAAGAATTATCTGAAATATACTTGCATTTGGGCATTTACGATATTGGCAGGGCTGCTACTGATGTACTTTCTGCCGGGATTTTCGGTAGGTGAACACGGGATGAGGCGTGTCGATCTGCTGGGTGATGTGCGTGTACAGGTTGAGCCTGTCGAAGAAGTGGACAGCTTGCTGCCCCCGCCGCCAAAGGTGAAACCGGCTTTTGTGGATACCTGCCGTGCAGGCATGACGTGCATTGAAGATTATAGTGATTCTACCCTACGGGGAATGACGCCTTTCTATCGGGCACTGGATGAACTGGCTCAACGCCCGCGCCAGGTACGCATTGCCGTTTTTGGAGACTCTTTTATCGAAGCGGACATTCTGACGGCAGACTTGCGCGATATGTTGCAGAGCAAATACGGTGGTTGCGGAGTCGGCTTCGTTACCATTACTTCCATGACCAGTGGCTTCCGTCCCACGGTGCGCCACTCCTTTAGTGGTTGGCAAAGCCATTCCGTGATGGATTCCACCTTCTTCGACCGTAAGAAGCAAGGAATTTCCGGACATTATTTCGTTCCCCGTCCCGGCGCTTATGTGGAACTGAAAGGACAGAGTAAATACGCTTCACATCTGGATACTTGCCAGCAGGCTTCCATCTTTTTTTATAGTAAAGGCGAAGTTACCCTTTCCGTCAATGTCAATCGGAATGAGAAACAAACCCGCACTTTCTCTCCTACAGAAGACTTGCAGGAAATGAAAGTGGACGGTCACATCGGTTCTGTCCGTTGGATGGTGGATGAGGCGGATTCTACCTTATTCTATGGTTTGGCAATGGATGGCAAGCAGGGAATTATCCTGGATAATTTTTCTCTGCGTGGCAGTTCGGGTTTGTCATTGCGTTCAGTTCCTATATGGATGATGCACGAGTTTAATGACCAGCGTCCTTACGATTTAATCATCCTGCAATATGGTCTGAATGTTGCCACCGAGCGCGGGCGGAATTATGATAAATACATTGCAGGCATGCAGACCACTATTGAGCATCTGAAGGAAGCATTTCCACAGGCGGGTATATTGATTGTGAGTGTGGGTGACCGCGATTATAAGACCGAGGACGGAACCCTGCGCACTATGCCCGGCATCAAGAATCTGGTGCGCTATCAACAGAACCTTGCGGCCAACAATGACGTTGCTTTCTGGAATATGTTTGAAGCGATGGGCGGAGAGGGGAGCATGGTGAATCTGGTACATGCCAAGCCTTCTTTGGCGAATTACGATTATACACACATCAATTTCCGGGGTGGAAAACATCTGGCAGGCTTACTTTACGAGGCGCTTGTGTATGGAAAAGAACAGTATGACAGGAGGCGGGCGTATGAGGCGGAATAATTTCTTTAGTATACTCTTTTTCTTGTTGTGCTTCTTGCCTCTTCATGCCCAGGACCCTATTCCTTCCTGTCCCCTTGTCAGCAAAATCACGGCAGATTGTGATACCATCCGTTCCTATTCCCAGCGCACGGACACTGTTTTCATTCCTCAAATCGCTTTCCCGGCTGCTTTCCGGCAACCCGGTGTCAACGAACTGACGGATAGTCTCGGCATCCTTAACCCTTTCTGGGAGAAGTTGCGCCTGTTGCACTCCGGCTTTTCTACTGATACCATCCGTATCGTACACGTCGGTGACAGTCATATCCGTGGGCGTATTCTTCCCCGCACCACCGGAACACTGCTGGCAGAAACTTTCGGTGCCGTTTCCTATATAGATAAGGGTATCAATGGTGCCTTTTGCATCACCTTTACCCGTCCCGACCGCATCTCAGAAATTGCCGCCTTGCATCCCGACCTCGTTATTCTCTCTTTCGGGACGAACGAGAGTCATAACCGCCGTTACAATACTCTGGTTCACTACCGCCAGATGGACGAATTGGTGCGTATGCTTCGTGATAGCCTACCCAACGTCCCTTTGCTGATGACGACACCACCCGGTTCCTATGACAGCTTCCGGAAAAGTCGTCGTCGCCGCACGTATAGCATCAATCCCCGCACCTCCATTGCCGTAGAAACCATACGGCGCTTTGCCGATGACAACGGACTTGCTGTGTGGGACATGTACGAAGCTGTGGGCGGAAGAAGACGTGCCTGCCTGAACTGGCAGGAAGCCGGACTGATGCGTCCGGACCATGTGCACTATCTTCCTGAGGGATATGTATTGCAGGGAGAATTACTTTATCAAGCTCTTTTAAAAGCCTATAATGATTATGTGGGATATTGACTTCAACCGTCTGCGTGATGTATTCGTTTATGACCCGCAAGCGCCGATGATATTCAGTAGCGGCATTTTCTTGTGGTTGTTTGCAGCATTTATTCTGATATATCTGCTGTTGCAACGCCGTCTGACTGCACGTTTACTATTTGTAACCGCGTTTTCTTATTATTTTTATTATAAAAGTAGCGGCACTTACTTTTTCCTGTTGGCGCTTGTCACGGTGGCGGACTTCTTCATAGCCCGTCTCATGGCAATCAGTACTGTGAGCTGGCAACGTAAAACGTGGGTAGTGGTGAGCCTTTTCATTAATCTCGGTTTGCTTTGTTATTTCAAATATACCAATTTTCTGGGAGATGTGTTTGCTTCACTTGTGGGCGGTACGTTTCATCATTATGATATATTCCTTCCTGTTGGCATTTCCTTCTTTACTTTCCAGTCGCTCAGTTACACGATTGATGTGTATCGTAAAGACATAACTCCTCTGACCAATTTGCTGGATTACGCCTTTTATGTTTCTTTCTTCCCGCAGTTGGTTGCAGGACCCATTGTGCGTGCCCGTGACTTCATCCCGCAGATTCGTCGTCCGTTGTTTGTCTCCCACGAGATGTTCGGGCGAGGAATATTCCTGATAGCAAGCGGCCTTTTCAAGAAAGCGATTATTTCGGATTATATCAGTGTGAATTTCGTAGAGCGCATCTTTGATAATCCTACGCTCTATTCAGGAGTGGAGAACTTGATGGGTGTTTATGGATATGCCCTGCAAATCTATTGCGATTTCTCCGGTTATAGTGATATGGCTATCGGCATCGCCTTGCTTCTTGGCTTCCACTTTAATAAAAACTTCGATTCACCTTACAAATCCGCTTCTATTACTGAGTTCTGGCGACGTTGGCATATCTCACTTTCCAGTTGGTTGAAAGATTATCTTTATATCTCTTTGGGAGGAAACCGGAAGGGAAAGATACGGCAATATGCCAACCTAATCATCACTATGTTTCTGGGTGGTTTGTGGCATGGCGCTTCCTGGAATTTTGTCGTTTGGGGATTATTCCATGGCGTGGCTCTGGCTGCACATAAATTCTGGATGACGTTGACCGGACGGAAAAAGGGAGAAAAAAGTCACGGCATCCGCCGCTTCTTCGGCATACTTATCACATTCCATTTTGTTTGTTTCTGCTGGATATTCTTCCGCAATGCAGATTTTTCCACTTCGTTGGATATGATAAAGCAAATCTATACCACTTTCCGCCCGCAACTTTTCCCGCAACTGATTGCAGGCTATTGGGAAGTGTTTGCACTGATGGCATTGGGTTTCTTCCTGCATTTCTGCCCCGACCGTTGGGAAAATGCTTGCTGCAGAGCAGTAATCCGCCTCCCCCTTGTGGGAAAGGCGGTTCTGATGCTTGCTTTAATTTACTTGGTAATCCAGATGAAGAGTACGGAGATTCAGCCTTTCATTTACTTCCAGTTCTGATAGGATCACTCTCAAACTCTTTCAGTTCCGTCAAACCTTGCTCTACTTCTTTGATTCTTTGTTCGTGCTGTTTCATTTTCATATAACTGTAGATGCAGCCCACAATCATTACTGCCAGTACAGGCACGAAAGCGTAGGGATTGGTAATTTTACTCTCTGAAATCAAAAAGACTATTACGGAGCCAAGGCCAAGAATAGTACCATACTTCTTGTTATAGCTATAGAATCTTCTATATTTCAAGATGGTACGGGTCAACTCATTTACTTTCATATAGTTCAGCTTAAACTTGGATAAGCTATAGAGGATTACCAATTGAAACAGTAAGGCCAGAAACATCACAGCTTCCAAAAGTATGAAAGAATTCAGTTTCATATTGATTCCCAGGAACCTGTTTACAGGCAGTACAATCAGGCCGCAGAGCAGGATTATATAAAGTCCCCGTAATTCCTGATTATAAATACTGTCATAAGCAGATTTTGTTTTACTTGCAATCATTTCTTCGATGATCCTCTTGTTCAATATCTCATTTTGTTCCAAACGCTCATTCAGGACATTCCAGCTATTTTTCATTTCATCTATATTCATCGTTCATTCTATTTTAGGAATTAGACATGTTTTTCAGATTCTCTTTGATACGATAGAGTTTTACGGCTACATTATTTTTGGAGATACCCAATATATCGGCAATTTCCTGATGACTCCGTTCTTCGAGCCAAAGCAAAATCAGCGCGCGTTCCAATTTGCCCAGTTTATTTATCATATGATAAAGTTCGCGGAGTTGTGATGTTTTTTCTTCCTCATCGGCAAAGTCAGATTCCATATCAACTGTGATAGGGATCACGGTTGGTCTTGAATTGGATTTGCGGAAGAAAGAGATACAGGTATTCAAAGCAATCCGGTAAACCCAAGTGGATGCTTTGCACTCGCCCCGGAAGCAAGGAAAGGATTTCCATAGATTTATCACTGTCTCTTGATACAGATCATTGAGATTGTCGTTGTCAGTGGCGTAGATATAGCAGACTTTGTAGATAATCTGTTTATGTTCCGTCACGAAGTCGACAAATTGCTTTTCCAACATTCTTGTGTCCATAAATTAACTCTTTTACTTCATTAGTCGCACGAAAAATAAAACGATTACAAGACTTTTGCAAAATTATTCAGATGTAAAAAAAGCGAATTATATGGATTCTCAATTAGATGAATCCGTATAATTCGCTCAATTTCCGCTAAAAGAGGTTGTACAAGATAACCTCCGGCGTATTTTTCTGAGAATGGTCAGAAGTTGATATCAACAATCAGTCAATTTCTATTTCGTCAATGAACATATAAGCCGCTTTGCCCTCACCTGCATGTCCTTTCGGTAGGGCGGGGCTACGTTTGATGACCACCTTCACATACCGTGCTTTCACCGGATCGAAAGTGATGTCGTAGTTTTCCACACCTTTCTTATCGATATTTGTTTCCGCCGGAATATCTTTTGAAGCGATTTCGTGGAACTCTTTATTATCATCAGATACAGATACTACCAGTCCCGTGCTGCCCATAATCCAGGCACTCATATCAACCACTGCATTTGTAGCTACCCGCTTGATTTCCGTTTCCTGGCCGAGGTCGATAATAGCTTCCACATCGCCGCCTACAAAACCTAACCAGGCACCGGTGGCATAGCTGTCATTTCCTTTCATACCATCCACCAAAGTAATGGCACCACTGAATTTATATTTTTCCGATGGCTGGAACGTCAGTTCAATGGGGCAATAAGTAGCCTTGTTGAAAGAAATCTTCTTGTTTACTACTTTGCTCTTTCCTTCCGGGCGGATCACTGCTGCCTGGAAATCTGCTGTTTCAGTGATGATAACAGGTTCTGTATATTTCAGTGAAGCAGTAGTCGGTTCCGTTCCATCCAATGTATAATAAATAGGAGCGTCATCAATGGTGCTCAATGTAACTACAACCGCTTTCTTATCTGTATCAGGTGTGAAATCAGCTTTCAGGTCGAACACATGCTTGGCATAGTTGAAGCCGTCTCTTTGATAGAACTTCATCAGGCGGGCCAGACGTGTGGTGAAATCCTTGAAATCTTTCTTTTCTGGCTGTGTCCATTGCACTTCGGCAAGGGCAGCCATACGGGGCAATATCATGTATTCCACATGTTCGGTGCTGGCTATATACTCTGTCCATAAGTTGGCCTGGGCACCGAGAATATGCTTGCTTTGCTCTTTGGTAAGTGCTGCCGGCACAGGTTCCAGACTATATACTTTCTCAATGGGCACGTAGCCACCGATACCAAGCGGCTCATCTTGTGTGTCTGCGGTCTGGTAATAGTCGAAATAACAGAAAGAGGTGGGGGTCATGATAACATCGTGCCCCAGTTGTGCAGCTTCGATACCACCTTCCATACCGCGCCAAGACATTACTGTTGCATTGGGTGCTACGTCACCTTCCAAGATTTCATCCCAACCGATAATCCGGCGTCCCTTGCTGTTCAGGAAATTCTCGATGCGTGTCATGCAATAACTCTGCAGGCGATCTTCGGCCGTATGGTTTTTATCTGCTTTCAGACCTTCCGCTTTGATGCGTGCCTGACATTTCGGACATTCTTTCCAACGGTTACGCGGAGCTTCATCACCACCGATGTGTACATACTCTGATGGGAATATTTCGATGATTTCACTCATTACGTCTTCCAGGAATTGCATGGTTTTATCATTACCGATGCAGAGCACGTCTTCAAATATACCCCAACGCGGACACACTTCATATGGACCGCCCGTACATCCCAATTCGGGATAAGCGGCCAATGCAGCAAGCATATGTCCCGGCAAGTCTACTTCCGGAATTACTGTGATGTAACGTTCCTGCGCATATTTCACGATTTCTTTCGCCTCTTCCTGTGTATAGAAACCGCCATACGGAGTGTTGTCATACTCTTGCGTATTTTTCCCGATTACAGTGCGGCTGCGTTGTGAGCCTATTTCTGTCAGTTTCGGGTACTTCTTGATTTCAATCCTCCAGCCTTGGTCTTCGGTGAGGTGCCAGTGGAAAGTGTTCATATTATGAAGTGCCAGCAGATCTATGTACTTCTTTATGAATTCGATGGGGAAGAAGTGACGTCCTACGTCGAGGTGCATACCGCGGTATGAGAATCGCGGTTCGTCTTTAATTTCTCCTGCCGGTATCAGGATGGTTGCTCCTTTGGCTTCGGCGGGGATGGATTTACGCAGAGTCTGAATACCGTAGAATACTCCGTTTTCGGTCTGGCCGTTGATGCTGATACCTTCGGGGGTGGTAGTCAGCATATAGCCTTCTTTGTTTGTAATGCCTGGGTCGAGTCCCAGTGTGATTGCATTTTTAACTTGCTCGCCTGCTGCGATAGCTTTTGTTTTTGGTGCATAATCCGTGGATTGCCGGATGTACTCCGACAGAAACTCTGCGTTGCATTGCAGCAAGGCAGAGTTTTCCGGATAAGCAATGAGAACATTTCCGTTTAGTTTGAATGGGGGGGCCTGGGTTAAGCTTGCCTCTTGGGGGAGAGGTGTCACTTGGTAGTTAGCTTCTTTCTCCGCGGTACACGAAGCGCATGCCAAGGCGAGAGCACCTGCAAGAAGTGCGTGGTTAAGTTTTCTCATGGTGTTAGTATTTAATTGATTCGTGTACAAAGTTATCAAATAAATGCTAAAAACCTATACTAATTGGTATATTCATGTATTTGCGGGGGCCTTTAGCAGTATTGAAAGATAAAATATTCATATAGTATTTGTATGCTTATTAGCTAAATAAAAGTTTCATGCTTTTAATATATTTGATATTTATTCTTCCTGCTGCTTACTTTAGCATCTGTTATACGAAAAGAAAAATCCCAGTTGTTAGTTGCTTTTTCCAACTTAAGTAATATTCTATTTCTCCCTGTTTTAAGATGCAGTTTACATTGATATTCGTCTGTAATCATAGTCTCACTACCCTGTTTCTTAAAGACAGATACTCCATTACAAATAATATCAAGTTTTCCGGTAAAGCCAAAGCTGGCAGTTACAATTTGTTCTTCCGATGATTCTAATGTACAGTAAGCATAAGACAGGGCTTTGCCTTTTGCTTCTAAAGGTATATCCAACGAAACACGATCGGAAAGTGAGGATGAGTATTTCATCCACTTGATATTTTCTCCCTTATCGTTGAAGAATGAGAATCCGGGGAAAGGAGCAGCAGTACTTTCTCCACCCATTCCTTTTAGTAAGTCTGTATCGAATGTTGTTCCATTTTCAAAGTTGAAAACTGGGGATATCAGCCAGTATGTGAAGTATGAGTTTTTGAGTTCTCGGATATCTAAACGAATATCAGCCGGAGCAATTAAAGGCAAACCTTGCTCAAAATATCCGACTGATTTATCGAGTGAAGTTATTATGTCATCGTAATCTGTTAATAACTGATTAAACGGCTCCATTTCAAAGTTATTCCAGTACTCACGATTTTCTGCTTTCCAAATAGCATCATAATCTTTTTGAACTTTAGCTAAATCGTTCCGGCATTCGGTTATGTTAGCGTAAACTTTATCCAATAAAGTTTTGGCTTTTATTTTATCCTGGCGTTGAATATCAATAGCTTCAACATATAAAGATGCAGCTTCGGCCAATTTCAGTTTGGCTTTTGCCAGATATTTATATTCAGCGGTTACCATGCCAAATGCTTTATATTCACGTGTATAATTTAGGGCAGTTGGGTTACTTAAAATAGAATCAACTTCTAAACAGGCCTCAAATACATCTTCCCAGTCTGTTAGGCTATATTTAATGTGTTTACCTCTTTCAGGGATTATCGTTTTCCAAAATACAAGCTCACTCATATTATCAAGTGCCTCGATTTCGCTCATTTCTGTAAGTTTGCGGATGGCTGTGATAAGTTCTCCCTTTTCACTTCGGTAAATGGCTTTAGAAAGACGAACATCAAAATCACTGAGTTCCTTTTTATTCGGATTCCATGAGTGTTCTGCACCATAAGCAACTCCATACCAGTCGCGATCGAAAGTATGTAAACTACCTTCGTCCCACACTGTATTAAGTACTCCTATGGCTCCTTTCTCAATTCCTTGTTTTATAAACTTCTGAATGTTAGGAATGGCCATTTTGTAGTTTGGAGAGATACGAGATGAATTTAATACACCGGGGCATACGATAAAATCAAATCCCTTTTCTACAAACGGATCAATCCATTTGCTGTAGGAATCATAATCACTGTACTCCCAAGTCATCATTACTGTTTCCTTTGGAAGAATATCTAATATTTCTGGATGTTGTAGTACGATATCTCCCCACATCATCATACGTTTGCCATTGTCTTTTAATATTGAAGACAGCTGGTTCATATAATCTGTATACACACGTCCTACACCAAGTTCTTTCACTTTTTCGGATGATGGCCCGCGTCCAATATCAAAAGTCTCATCACAATTCACATGAAAGAACTTAGATTCAAATGCAGGACTCATTTCTGTATAAATATCCCGCATGAATTCTAATGTTTCAGGTTTAGTTAAAGCATACATTGTATTGCTTTCAGCGATATTTTGAAATTTAGGACAAAGTAGCACTTTTTCGGCATGACCAAGTGACTGAAAATTGGGTATTAACTCTATATAATACTCCTTTGCATACTCTGATAATTCTTTCCATTCGGCTATGGACAATGCTCCGCCAGGAGGTGCAAACTCAGGATGCTTTTCTGTACGTACTACATGTTCCGTATAGTAAGTTAATGTATTTATTTTCAATTCAGCGAATCGGCGAATCTGATATTTCATGTACTCCAAGGTCGGAACGGGACCACGACTTATATCATCCATTACCCCACGGTATTTCACTGCTGGCTTATCTATGATATGAAGTCCCTGAAGTGTATTATCCTGTGCTCCACGAATCAGTTGAATTAAAGATTGCTTTCCATAGAAAAGTCCTTGAGGGGTATTAGCTGCCAATACAACCTGATTGTTGTCTATAAAAAGTTCATAACCTTCATTGCCTAGTTCTTCTTTGAAAAAACCTAGTTTCTGGAAAAGTCTATCCATTTTTTCTCCACGAATACCTATTTGAAACGATTTGATAGATGTATCTTTTCTCATCAAAAGTCTCTCATAATCAACGTCCTTTTCTAAGGAGAACTTTTTATTTGTAGTTGTTACTTTATAAGGTAATGGTACTATATCCACCGCAGAAAGGTTGAATATCATTATTACCATCAATAAGCCTATACTTAATATACGTTTCATATTTAATCTGTTATTTATTTAAAAAATGATACATTTCCGCCCCAAAGGTTAGTACGGCACCCATTCCGCGCGGATCACTTTCAAGCGTTTTCTGTTTTTTATAATAATTGGCATCTTTACCCATGTCTGTTCCTTGACAAATACCATATATTACACCATTTTCATCGATCTGTGCCGAAACAGCTTCCCATGTTTTCATTAATTGGGGAATGTAACGTTGTGAGATCCATTTATGGTTAATCGCCCTTGCCAATGCCAATCCGAACATGGCGCTTCCAGAGGTTTCAAGATAGGAGTCTGGGTCATTTAGGATTTGATGCCATAAACCGTTTTCAGACTGATAATTGAGTAAATCTATTAAGCGTTTAGTAAATGTATCTTTTATCTTTTTATACTTCTTGTGGTTTGTTGGCAACTTGAGCAACGTTTCGGACATTGCCCAGACTATCCAACCATTTGCCCTTGACCATGCAACAGGTGCTAACTCCTTTGTTTGATTGTACCATCCATGTCTGCACAGGTTGGTGCGTGGATCAGTTAGATAATGATTGATGTGCAATACCTGGAAAGCAGCTTCATCATATAATTTGCTATCTTTATTTAATTGGGCCATGTTCAACAAGAACGGAACGGACATAAACATATCATCGGCCCAAATGGTTTGTTCAACCGGTTCGGGACGACACAATGTTCCGTCCGCAAGACGCGATTGTTTGTTAAGTATATGATTGAGGACCTGATCAAGTATTTCCCGATGTAAAATTTGTGGCTTGGCATTTAAAGCTGTTTCAGCTAAAGGTAAAGCAGCACCTCCAGTGTCATCAAGCATGGTAGCTCTGAATAAACGAAAGTATGCTCCCCGCATTATACGCAGTGAACAATATTGTTCTTTAAAAAAATGATAATGGTCGAATACGTGCTGATTGAATTTGTCGACAAATGCCTGATATGTATAGTCATTCGAAGCTTTGTACAAGTTCAACATTCCTAGTAAAGTATTTGAATTTGCATAATGCCAATCGGCATTAAAACCTTTTTTGTTATTTGTAAATGATGAAATTTTTATGGCTTGCTGGATGAGAGGCTGCTGCATTTGCCACGTAATCATCTGGTCGTTATAGACATAATATTCACGTATCGTTCGTTCAGGTTCGAACATAAAATCCATAGGGTTAACAGAAGTTGTTTCAAAAGGTGCTGTTACCAGCCAGTTGTTGGCGTATGAGTTTGCAATATTATTCCTTATTTCAATAGTATTATCGAACAATTGATCTGGTTTCAAAGCACAACAGGCAAATTCAAGCCCTTTACTTTCACCAGATGTTTTTAATAAAAGTCGATTTTCTCCTTTATATAAATTGACCTTTATTTCATGGCTAAACCGAAAGCGGTTATAGGTATATTCTTCAAACTGTTCTTTATCGGATTTTCCAGCATAAATAAGATTCCCGTTCAAATAGAGTTTTATATTACCACGGAAGGAAAAACCGAGTTTTGTTTCTTTTGCTTCTTTGGTGTTTAGATTTATCAGCCCATAAGCGATCTGACCTGGATGATTCAGTATCTGCTCGGAAATTCGTAATCGGGATATATTAGCATTGAAAGTTACCACTTTGGGCTCAAATTCAAATAGTGTGTTCTGTATTAAATAATCTGCAGCTTTCTTTGCTAATGCTAATGCTTTCTGAGCTTCTGAAACTAGTTTCGTAGGAATAGATGATGCCCATAAAGTGACATCATCACCATCTATACTTTGAGGCTTTTTAATAACTGACAAATAAATATTATTAAAGGGCAATGTCTTATTTGCTGTTAATATAAGTAAACAGTTCTCTTCCTGGAGACTAAAACGTTGAAAACTAATATCATTTAGCATGAAATTTCCAGTATTAACGGTCTGTTCGTTTAGAGGATAGGAGAACCAGAGTTTCAAGGTATTATTTTCCACTTTATGTTTCACAATACGGGGCTTTTCCCGGTCTGGCATTTCTATACCTGGATTTACATACCGGAAGATTGGCCCTTCTACTAACTTGCCATCATCATAAGCACCAATATCCAACTTTTTTCCGGTATAATAAATCGAAATATCATCCGGTATTATTCCTGCATTCTTACAAGGCGAGTTCTCTTTTAACAAAAAGTTACCATAAGCACCATCAATAAACATTGGGTCAGCTACTATACTCGAATATTTACTGGTTCGGGCTACTTTATTCGGAAAAGGGATATTAGCACAGTCATTCTCAAAATAGTTGTTTTTTCCTAAATAATAGATACCAACTGTATCGGCATTTGAGAGATGATAAGCATTGTTGAAATGATGAATGTAGTCATTGTGCCAATGTTGTTCATTAATACGTCCTAATATATCAGAGTTAACCTGCCAACTATTATTGAATATATATAACGGTTTCGTCAGGCGTCTTTCTTTGCCTACGAATTTGAAGATCGTCCAACCGTCATTACAATTAGGTAATTTGACTCCTGTATTTCCATAGAAGTAGATTGGTCCTCCTCCTACTTCGGTTATTGAGATAAAGGCATGGCTGTTGATCATTTTATTATGATAAAAGTGAAGATTTTTGCAATAAACTTCGGGCTCAAAGGCATTATCAGCCGAATTTTCAATTGTATTCCGATAGATCTCTCCATTAGTACAAGCTAAAGTATCATTTTCTGCATCGCCCATTATCGATAACCGTATTCCGTTATATACATTTTTAATATAGTTGTCGCGAATAACAAAGGATCCTCCAATCATTTTTGCTTGAAAGATGCTACCGTTGTAATGTTTAAACTCTCCATGATGTAACTCAGCCCACGAGAATTTACCTTCTTTTGTCCAAACATGTTTACCTTGTTCCCAATAACAGTTCTCTACAAGAAAATGATGACTTCTTCGTCCCTGAGCAAAAAGTGCGCGCCGTCCACCTTCTATAGTACAGTTGACCAATGATATATAATTTGATTCATGAACTCGCACAACATCTACCCAGCAATTCTTGAAAGATAAGTTGTCTATCGTGATCCATGAACTATTTTCAATGAATACCCCGTAATTTTTCAAGTTACTGCCCGGTTTAGTTGCTCCACCATCTATCGTAGTATATGCCCGATCTTCCCCCCTTATCACGATAGGGGTATCCTGAATACCGCTTTTATTTATCAACTTCAGATTTACACGATAATAGCCTTTTTTTAATAAAAGTGTATCTCCACTTTGAAGAGCAGCAAGCTTATCATTGATTGTTTTGGTTGATATTTTATCGTCAACAACAACAGTCTTACTTGATGCGCAAACACCTGAGAAAAGGAGAACTATAGTAAAAGCGAATTGCAATTTATTCATATATTATAGGTTTTGAATTGTTTTTAATTACCGGGTAATTTTATTCAGTTTCAAAGTTTTTTCAGACCTTTCATTTCTGTTTTATCTGTTACTTCTTTAATGCTGATAGCCACTCCACCACCTGGGGCTAAATATTGTTTAAGATTCGATTTATGGGTAACGACTACTTTTCTTATTTGATAAGACATTGGGTTCGTTTGCCAATGTGCAGTCTTTGAATCTTCATAAATAGTTGCAATATACTGTTGTCCCGATGGCAGATAATCGAAGGTTATATTTGCAGTGCGGGCATTCTCGTCAGTGATACCACCAATAAACCATTCGTTCTTGCTTTTGGCTTTACGGGCAATTGTGATGTAATCACCAGGTTCTGCTTCCAGAATATAGGTATGATCCCAGTCTATTGCCACATCTTTGATGAATTGAAAAGCATCAGCAAAACGCTCATATGTTTCGGGAAGATCGGCAGCCATTTGCAGCGGACTATAGATGGTTATATAATAAGCTAATTGTTTAACAAGTGTAGTACCTGCCTGTTTTGTTTTCTTTGGGTTATGATAGCTGAATATGGTTTGTAGAATGCCTGGCGTATAATCCATTGGTCCACCTATTAAACGAGTGAATGGAAGTATAGTTGTATGTTCGGGTGGTAATCCTGCCATAGCTTCAAATTCGGTTCCACGGGCAGATTCCTGCGCCAACCAATTGGGATAAGTACGGTGTAAACCTGTAGGACGTACTGCTTCATGTGAATTTACCATGATCTTGTATTTGGCAGCTGTATTGGCTACATGTATATAGTGATTTATCATCCATTGTCCATCGTGATGTTCTCCTTTGGGCCTAATCCAACCTACATATCCCGTCTTCACGGCATTGTATCCATGGTTACTCATAAATTGGAAAGCATCATCTAACTTACGTTCATAATTGGCTACGGAAGCACCTGTTTCGTGATGCATCATTATTTTTACACCTTTACTGGCAGCATATTGTTGTAACTCTTCTACGTTAAAATCTGGATATGGGGTTACGAAATCAAATAAATTGCTTCTTACTTTGCCTCCCCAGTCTTCCCAACCAATGTTCCAACCTTCGACTAATACCTGATCAAATCCATGTTTTGCAGCAAAATCAATGTAGTATTTTACATTTGTTGTGTTTGCGGAATGTGTTGTATTCTGCTGCACTTTTGAGTAGTCAGTAATACCAAGTTTTATATGAGTATCATCCGTGTAATTCCATGTTCCTTTACCTACAAACATTTCCCACCAAACTCCGATGTATTTTATAGGTTTGATCCAGGAGACATCTTCGAACTGGCAAGGTTCATTTAAATTAAGAATAAGCTTTGAGGCTAAAATATGGCGAGCATCATCACTTACGATAATCGTTCGCCATGGGGATTTCCCCGGAGTATAGACATCTCCTTTTCCTCCCCAAACATCGGGCACCAGATGAGAACGAAGTTTCAGATCATTTACTTCGACATTTAAATGCATAGCAGGGTAATCGACCAATGCTGCTTCATGGATGTTGATATATAATCCGTCATCCGATTTCATCATAAATGGAGTTTGTACAGCAGCATCTTCAATGGGTACTTGTGTTTTTATACGTGTAAGAGCCTTTTTCCTGTTAGCTGCTATTTCTGATATCTTGGTTGTAAGATACATATATTCATTGGTTTCATAATCGCCCGGCATCCAGAATGCATTGTGATCTCCTGCCAGATTGAATTCCGTTATTTCTTCTTTTATAATGAAGTCATATAGTATCTTCTGTTTCGGGAACTCGTAGCGGAACCCTAGTCCGTCATCGAATAAACGGAAACGGATATTCATCAAACGATCTGTATTTGATAGCTTTACAAGCATCTCGTTATAATGGTTTCGAATTTCTTTTTCTTCGCCCCAAACAGGTTTCCATACTGAATCCTCTGAATCAGTAGTTACACTGATAACTGTAAAATTCCGAGTTAAATCAATAATTCCCAATTTGCTCAAAACAATCTCGAAGCCCAGCTTGCTTGGCTTTATTACTTCTTTACCTTTATAGTTGAGTGTGTAGATAGGTGTACCTTGCTGGTCAAGTGTAAATGATAAAGCCATGTTTTGATTCGGTGAGTTCAAGATCTGAGCGTGAACAGGCAGACTAGCCAGATATATCCATAAAACAAAAAATATATTGCGCATATAAGATTCTTTTTAGAAATAGTTCTGAATTTATTTTCTTACAGTGGAGTTAAAAGTGATATACTTTGAAACTCTTCTTTTAAATTAATTTATAACAAAATTGGATAGTTCTTCTCAAGTCATTTTTTTTGCAAACTATATTTAGGATAATTGGGAAAGCCTTTAAGGCAGGATAACTCCATTTGTATTTTTCCTTATCTGTTCCTAATTCAAGATCTGCATTGTTTGATGTTATTTTCATTTCTACTATCTTGTTATTCATTTTTATATGTACTGTTTTAGAGTCTATTTGCTTGAATTCCATGCCAGGATAATAGATGATTGGTTCAATAATACGTACAGAGGATTTAGTATCATGATAAATAAGTTCAATCTCTTTGCACAAACTATTATCGTTTATTATATGCTTCAATTGATAAGCAATGCCACCTTCCTGTTGTTTATTATTTTTTAGTTCACCAAAGCTTGTTACGATATACGCTCCATTTTTTTCATTGTTGGTCATGATAGCATCAAATTCATACAGATTGGTGAAGTAGCCTAAGTCACTACTAAATTCAATCCTTGGGGTCAATGGTAGTGGAGTCGGAATTTCCGGGAAGCTCATTGGTTCCCATCTTTTATAGATGGTTTGCGAGGATGCTTGAAAGTATCCATGTCCATTTAACCAAAGGTTGGTTATTGTACCTCCACCAGGGCGGTGCATATATTTTGTGCGATCTCCCGCCGGATCTTTGTACGTATATCCTGATATAGTAACACACCACTGTGCTGTTCTTGACACCGTCAGGTTCAATGTCGGAAAATAATGTATGCCCTTTTTATCAAGAGGTAACTGTGGCACTTTACCCACATCTGCTTTTGCTAATGCTACTGCCATTGCCATATTCTTGGCTTTGGTAAAAGTGGGATAAATGCAAGGTTGGTAATCATATATATCGTAATGCAAAGGTCCAAAACCAACAATACCGTTTTTCATACAAGTTTTAAGAAATTGTATGTTTCGGATAGCGGCCGTACGATACTGATCGTTTTTATCCATAAACAGGCTAAAGAGTACCTGACATCCATCAGAAGTACCACTACCAAAACAAGTCCATTTATTGGAACGGATTCCCCACGAAGCGTCCATTGAACCGTCAGGATAAATGAAATACAGGTGCTGTGCTAGTGATTTTTCTACAATTTGTTTAATCACATCATCTTTTGCCAATTGCGCAAATAAAGCTAATCCCCAAAGAGACATTTCAAGGTTATATCCTAGATCTATTCCATATTTCACTCCGAATACACGACCACCTTCGCCTGTAAGGAAGTAATCCTGATCCATTTTACCAACCACTTGGTAGGCCAGTTCTCGTGCTTTATTCTGATAGGATTGTTTATTTATGACTTCGTTTACAGCCATTAGACTGGCGGTAGTTGTTGCACAATAATTGATACTGGCGAATTGGGGTGACATCACTTTGACAAGATAATCGCCTGCTTTCTCAATGGAATGCAGCCACGAATCTTTCTCTTTCTTCGATAAATGTGATTTTAGAATGGGATATGCTAATGCCATCATTAATACCTGATCGGTAGTTGTACCTGTCCATTCTTCCGGTGTTTCGAGCCATGCTCCGTTATCTTCCTGCTGTTTTATGAGCCAGTTCCCGGCATTGATTGCCGCTCTCAAATAGGTCTTATTTCTCGTTTTATGATACTCATATGCAAAAGGATAAACTGTCTCTGCTGCTCGCGTATGATATAATTTACAATGTGGGCAGTAGATGCCACCATAATCCGGAGAGTCTTTGTCAGAATTGACATGCTTCATCACAGAAGCATTCAATTCCGAAAGCATACGCATAGCATGTAAACTGAGGGTGTCAATCCTCTTTGTTGTGTAATATTCTTTACTAGATATACGACATGTATCTCTATAAGAAAATGTCTTTGGTATCAGGAATATAAAACTGACAAATAGTAAAATCAATTTCAACTTGTTCATCCTATTTTTTTTTTATAAATCAGTAATCGGTTTATATCTGGGGACCAATGCTTTCATAACCACCCAACCAATCAAGTGAGAGAAGGCACAAACTGAAAATATAATAAAATATCCGGCTTCTTCTCCTTTGAAGCCCATGAAAACCATTTGCGTTTGATCTGCATAATCAAATAATACGCCTGAACCTTTGTTGATGATAAACGCACCAATACCACCGGCCATTCCACCAATTCCGATAATTGTTCCGACCGCTTTCTTAGGAAACATATCACTAACAGTAGTGAATATATTTGCCGACCAGGCTTGATGACCTGCCATTGCAATACCTACACATATGATCGGTATCCAATAAGATATGTGTCCTAATGGCTGGGCAAAAAGGGCAATCAGTAAGAAGGATGCAAAAATCAACATTGTTTTCATGCGTCCATCATAAGGATTCATTTTTTTCTTGTCTACAAAATAAGATGGTAACCAGCCTCCAACAATGGATATTAGTGAAATCAGATATAACAAAAATATAGCTAATTGTCCTTTGGGGTCGGATGATTTAATATCATATACGGCACTTAGATAAGCTGGAGTCCAAAATAAAAAGAAAAACCAAACACCATCTGTTAGAAACTTGCCTAAGGCAAATGCCCAGGTTTGCTTATATTTTAGACAGGTCAGGTAAGGAATTTTCTCTTTTCCCTTCTTCGTATCCTGTCCATCCTGATAAATGTACTGTAGCTCACTCTCGTTTACTTTTGGATTCATATATGGTTTTTTATAAATCAACATCCATGCTCCCATCCAAATGAAGCCAAGTGCACCGATCACAAGAAAGGCCATTTCCCATCCCCATGCTTCCGCTATGGCAGGGATGGTTACAGGAGCTGCCAATGCTCCGACAACGGAACCGCAATCAAAAAGACTTGTTGCCAAAGCTCTGTCTTTTTTAGGAAAATATTCCGCTGTTGTTTTTATTGCTGCTGGATAGTTACCAGACTCACCAAGTGCCAGAATCATACGGGCGATGATGAATAATGTTACGCTTACTGTTACAATAAGAGTGGTATTACCAATTGTGGTAATTGCTTCTTTGGCGCCGGTAAATCCAACTAGCCATTGACCGGCAACAGCTCCTGAGGTGATAATACCACAGAAAGCGTGTAAACATGCTCCGATGGACCAAATACCAATGGCCCACAAATATCCTTTCTTTGTACCTGTCTTATCAATAAACTTTCCAGCAAACAGCATACTCACAGCATAGAATATGGAGAATAAAGCTGTTATTGTTCCATAATGGGTGTTTGTCCAGTGGAATTCCGGAGCGATGAAATCTTTCCAGGTAAGCG
Organism: uncultured Bacteroides sp.; assembly: GCF_905207245.1. Taxonomy (GTDB): domain Bacteria; phylum Bacteroidota; class Bacteroidia; order Bacteroidales; family Bacteroidaceae; genus Bacteroides. Next base: position 29,242 of record NZ_CAJLKP010000035.1, read on the forward strand.
AAAGTACTTGACGGTCCAGGTAATTAATGGTTGTAGCAAAAAACAGCATAGAACATATGACCCAACGATAATTGGTTCTTTTGTTCATTGTTACGTGGTTGAGTGTATTGTTCATCATTTCTTATTTTTGATTATTCTTTTCCAATTTCATTATTTCTGATCCGGCTAGGAGGAAAGCGCCTACACCATACACATCTGTTGTATTCTCATCAGCTGGTTTTGGATCATGTCCTACAGGTTGAATATACCCCATTTTCCCATCTTTATGTATATAGCTGCATAATGTAGCCCATGCCCTAAGCACTGGTTCCATATAGGTTCTTCTATCAAGTAATCCATTTCTTATTCCCCATGCTATGCCATAACAGAAGAATGCCGAAGCACTGTTTTCGGGTAAAGGGTATGAATCATTATCTAATAAACTCGCATGCCAGGATCCTCTCTCATCTTGTGTTCTCAAAATACCTTCAGCTAAATCTTTGAACAAGTTGATATAATATTGCCTGTTGTGATAATCCTTTGGCAGATTGTCTAAGATAATCGGGATACCGGCTAATACCCATCCATTACCACGTGCCCAGAATTGTTTTTCTCCGTTTGCTTCGCGAAGGTTGATCTTCGTACAATCGCGGAAATATAATTTTGCACTTTTATCGTAGAGTGAGTCGGTACATTCTTTAAATTCTTTATCCATAAAGTCGGCGTATTTTTTATTACCGGTTAACGTATATAACCCGGCATAAACAGGTGGAGCCATGAACAGTGCGTCGCACCATGACCAACGCTCATCCCGGCCCTTGGGGTGTTTTTTTTCCAAAGGTGCTTTTGATGGGTTGTTTATTACATAGTCAAGTCGTTCTATGGTATGAGTAATGAATTCTTTATCACCATATCTTTTGTATAGCTCCAGATACATTTGCGAGACACAAATGTCATCGGCATGATAAGGTCTGTAATAAACGTTATAGCCGTGACGTTCACCCTGGGCTTTTAAGAAATCAAAATAAGTTTCTTTGTTTGTTTCTTTTGCCCATTCTGACAGACCTTTATACCAGGCTCCGTTTGTCCAATCCAGTGCGTGATGTTTTGCCGAGGCTTGGTGGTTTATCTGCCAAGTAGCAACACGGTCACATATCTCCTGTATTTTATCCATGCTTTGAGGGAACAAACGTACCGTCAACGTTTGAGTTGTTTGGGGCGTAAGCTTTATTTTGTAACCAATGATACTCACGTCTGGGTTAGGTGCATCAAAGTCTTTAACAGAAGTTGCGGGCGTAACAAATGGTTCTGTTCCTGCAGGAACAGATACAAATATAGATTTTCCATTTTGTATCAAGAAAAATCCGCCATCAACTGCTTTTACTTTAGCTTTAGTGAGCATTTGCCAGCTTAAATCTGCTGGCTCAGTATTGGTCCTTACCTCATCTTTTATTTCAATATACTCTTCATTGACAATAGCGATATAACGTGAAGCATAAGCCAACTGACCGTTATATAATGATGAAAGGTCAATCTGGGTTTCCTTTAACTTCGGTGTATTCTTGTGTGATTTGATTTTAGCATATCCTTTTACATCAAAGAGTTTGTTATTTATAGTAAATACATTATGAGCTAAATTTGTATACCTGAATATTTTCCACCGATCACTGTTTTGAGTCACATCCCAAATGGAAAGTCCGTGTTTTTCAAGCGATCCGTAATCTTGTGGACCTAAGTCAATAGCCCAACGTACTCCCAGTGCATCGATTACGAATGAGCCTTGGTCCAAATGGTTGTGGGTGTTATCAGAAGGCATACCACCTTTTATACCTACATAAATTGCGTCTTTTGTCCCCCAAGCTGTACGCATTAATGATACAGGAGTCTCATTTTGAGCAACAAAAGTAAGGGGTAGCCTGTCAGTATTTACTTTATTTAATTTAAAATTATGTCCGAAAAGAAATATGGAGGGCAACATACGACTATACTGTTCATAGTTATATTTTTTGAGGTTAAGTAGATAATTGATTTCATAATTTAACAAACTGGGATCGTTCATTTCCTTTGCAAACCAGAACATAGATGTGTTGAGGCGAATTCCCGCATCGGAGTCTCCAAAGTTGAAAGGTTGAAGTGTAGGACCAATCATATGCATAATGTAATATGCACTTTTAGTAAAGCCAGGAATGTCCGACAGGCCAAAGTCCGTTCCATACATTTGTTTCAATAAAGCCAAAAGCATCACATTGTAGGTAGTGCCATAATGCCAGTACCCATACCCTTCGGGATAGGCTCCGTCCGGTCCATATCGTTTCATGGGTTTGCGAATGCTTTCAATAGAGCGTTTAATGATTTCTTTTGCCAGTTTAGGCTGGTCTTCCATTATAGCTATAGCACCATAAGCCATAGCTGTATTGCATACTTGATTCCAATTGTTCTCTCTTGCGAGGAACCCATTATATTGGTTGTTTAAGGAAGGATTGATTCCTTTTTCTAAAATTGCATTTCTTATTATCTTCCGGGAATCTTTATCTAATGTATTATATAGCCAGTCGTAACCTATTGAAACAGCCAGCGTCATTTCGGCTACATCAAGAAAATGAGTCGGATTCCAATCTGAGTATTGCGAAACGGCCAATAACTCGGCTTTGGCACGTTTGGCGTATTTGCTTTCTGCCGTTGTACGGTAAGCATACGAAAGCATAAAAATACGATATAGAACTTCTCTCGATGTCCCGAGTAAACGTATACCTTCTAATTTCCGTTTAAGAGGTGTAGTTATAAGAAGTTGATCACAGGCTTCCAACGTATTTTGTTGCAATACACTCCAAATCGGATCATTAGATACATTTTTAACTAACTGTATCTTTTCTTCTTCAGTCAATAGAATACGAGGATGCGGTATTTGCTTATCGGGAATGTTATCTTGTCCGTATAAAAAATGTATAGACAAAATGGCACTGAAGATAATGGATAATATGATCGTATTTGCTTTCATAAGTTGATATTTTTAAGAGTTCGATGCCATATTGAACCAATATGGCATCGAAAATCTGATTACGGCACTTTATTATTAGAATTTATATGTAAATCCTCCACGGCCGGTTACACCATTGTATTGAAGCTTATATGCACGCTCTTTATTACCGAAGTAAGCATAACTTTCGCTGTTAAGTGCATTTACAACTTCCACCCAGAAAGTTAGCCCTTTATATATGTTTACCGATCCGTTCAAGTCTAGCTGCCAGCGACCATCTTGCCAAATATCACGTTCTGAATTAGAGCCTAAAGCGTTGATGAATGAACCCATATAATTCATAGAAGCTTGTAACGTGAAACGTTTGGTTGAGTATGCCAAAGCTAAATTAGCTGTACTTTCAGCCTGACCTGGTAAACGAGTAACCCCTCTGTCTTTATCTGTTGTGGCTTGCGAGAATACATATGTATAATTCGTTGTAAGCACTAAGTTTTTCAGGAATGAAGGTAAGAAAGTTAAGGCTGAATTTAACGTTATTTCAGCACCGAATACTTTAGCAGATTCACCATTCTTAGTTTGTATAACTTGCCATCCATTATAATTGCTGGTAGGGTCATCCAGAATACCTTCATTCAAGAATTGGAATTTTTGTATGTTCTTATGAAATGCTGCTAACGAAATAAGACCTACACTTGGTAAATATTGTTCGATAAGAATATCGAAATTATTAGCATAAGCTGGTTTTAATTCCGGATTCCCAAGAGTTACACGTTCCAGATCCTGAGAAACACCTTGACTAGGTACAAGGTCAAGAATATTAGGACGCGAGTATCCTGTTGTCCAAGATATACGAAGAACTGTATTCTGAGACATATCGGCCTTCATTTGAAGGTTTGGCAAGAATTTAGTATAATGTAATTTTTCACTAACAAGTGTACTTTTGTAAGCATTAAATGCGTCCGGATTGTCGTTCTGTATCGGAGCATTCGGATCTACATAAGGTTCTATTTTGTTTGCCTTGTAGTTCACGCGAGTATGTTCAACACGTACGCCAGCCAACAACATAACATTGTCTATTTGTGTTTTATTCATTACATATCCTGCAAAAACTTTTTCCTGAGTATCATAATAAGTTCCTTCACGATTCATATTTGAAAAGTATTCGTTTACTCTTGCATCACCGGCATTTGCAGGATTGTTCATGTATGCTTTGGTCTTATTAAAGCTAGGTACCTTGCCAAAATGAAGTTTATTATTCAGGAATTTCGTATCCAATTGTTCAGTGTATAATAAGTTGCTTAGATTGTTTGCTTCACTTGCTGTATAGGAATATGTGTTTGTTCCTACGGGTACTTCTCCGGTGTTATTCATAAATTTACTTTTAACTCCGAATGAGAATGTTGATGCATAATCTTTTATATAGTAGTTTTTCGAAACGTTAGCTCTTGCGGTAAAGTTTGTACCTTCAGTAATTTGATTGTTATTCTCTACTGTATAAAGGTTATATCTTGATATAGCATCCGGAGCCTCTGTCCCCATATTGCCTGTTGGCTCGTAAGTATACTTTCCCGTTAAGTATTTGGTATAAATAGTGGGCATTACTCCAATAACTGTTCCTTTTGGAATAGAAACTCCATTTACTTTCTTTCCAGCTCTCCATTCGGGGGTTTGGAATCCCATCATTTCACTTTCGTAATTACGTTTTGACAGTGTGTAGAATAATCCTCCATCAACTTTCCAACTACCTATTGTCGATTCTCCGTCCAGATTGATATTAAAATTACGTATTTTCTCGTTTTGAGTTGAAACCTGTGTGATACTACGCATGCGTTCCGAACCAATAGAACCGTCTTCCATTAAATAATAGCCATTTCCATTGTCGCGGAAACGAAGTCGGTTTCTATATCTTTCAGCATCATCTTTACGTTCATTATAAACGGCACTTAATGTAAATTTAGTATTTACAGTTGGAGCCCAATCTGCAACAAATGTCATACCGTTACGGGTTGCCGTACTGGTTTGGTAGCGGTAACGATAATCTGTAGGAATATACATTTCATCGGAAACAACTTCACCTGTAACTTTTTCTGTCAACTTGTAAGGCTCCCATGCTTCGGCTTCCAAACGGTCATATCCACTATTGTTTCTTAAGAAACTGTAGTTTGCTGCAATCCCTAAAACGCCATTTGAGTTCTTGCTGGTTGGGAAGAAACGTTGTGAATAACCTGCTTTAGCGTTATAGTTTACTTTTTCGCGTATGTCAGAATATCCGCTCCCCAGATCTACAGAAAATTTAGGTTTCAATGAACGTGCAGTTCCGGTACGCATATTAATAACCCCTGCGATGGCGTCTCCGTCATTAGAAGGTAACAGCGTTTTCTGAACTTCCATCGAAGCTAACAGGTCAGAAGGGATAACATCTAGCGCTTCATTTCGTTTACCTGATTCTTGACTACTCATAATCTGTTCACCATTCATATTGATATTAGTGAAACTGGCTGGAGTACCACGGAGTTGAACTTCTTTTCCATCAGTTGTAATACCACTCAAACGTTTTAAAGCGTCGGATACATTCGGATCAGGGAATTTTCCTATTTCGTCGGCAGAGATAACCTGCATCAGATTATCAGCTGCTTTTTGCTGATTCAAAGCACGTTGTTGTCCACTGACAGCTGCTGAGATGACAATATCGCCCAGTTCATAAGAATTCTCCTGCATAATAAAATCCCTTGAAACGGTTTTTCCGGCAGTGATGGTTATAGTTTCGGATATTTGTTTGTATCCTAAATAATTAACTTCAATGTTTACTTCTCCTATAGGTATTCCCTGCAATACGTATTCACCATCCATATTGGATGCTGTTCCAAGCGTGCTCCCTTTAATTGAAACAGATGCCCCCGGCAGTGTCCCACCGGTATTATCTTTTATTGTTCCGCGAAGGTTTCCTTTGTCTTGTGCAAACATTGATACTGGGATCAACATTACAACCCAAAAAACGAATAATTTCAAAGTATCTCTCATAAAATTTAAGGTATTAAATTTCTAATAAACTTGCAGCATCTTTATCTATAAACAAAGTTGCATCATTGTGTATTCTTAGTATTGATGCCGGACATTTTTCTGAAACCGGTCCATTTAGTGTTTCATATACAGCTTTTGCCTTACGAACGTCAGGAACAACTCCAATAACTGTTTTGCATGACATTAATGCCGGAATCGTTAGCGTGAGGGCTGTTTCGGGAACTTCGTCAAGACGCGAAAATTCCTTGTCATTGACCTGTTGTTGGCGACAGACCACATCCAGAGATGTTTCTCTCACCCATTGAGGATCATAAAAACGAGCTTCATGCGGATCGTTAAATGCTATATGCCCATTTTCTCCAATACCAAGGCTGACGATATCAAGAGGGGCTTCTCTCAGTAGTTTTTCATATCGTTTACATTCAGCGTTGATATCGTTTGCACTTGGATTCACATAATTCACTGAATTGAAGTTCTGTCTGGAGAAGATTCTGTTTTTCAGGAAGTTTCCGAAATTTTGAGGGGCATCATCGCCTAACCCCATATATTCATCCATGTGGAAAGCGTCAATACGGCTAAAATCAATTTCTCTGTCATTGGCTAGAACTTCGAAGAAATCACTTTGAGAGTGGGCAGCAGCAAATATCGCTCTGACGTTTTCTTTTCTGTTAGCCATGATTTGTAAAATCTTCTGCTTGTAAAACTCATAAGCAGATACGCCCATTGCCGCCCGGGTTTCGTAAACGTAAACCTTCAGGGCATCTACTTTTAATTCTTTAATTAAATTCATCATTTCTTACTTGTTGTATTTTAATTGATAATATGCAGCAATAAAACGCAACCCGAACGATGTACCTACGTCGCGACTGGTAAGCCACACCTTTCCTTTCTTAGAGCGGTAGCGCGTATTCACTACGGCTCCACGAAGATTAGGATCAGGATGATTTATTGCATATCGGTTTTTTAGCACCCAGTTTATACTCCTCTCATAATAAGGGGTAAATTCATCGTAACCATATCCAGCCAAGCGTATCCAAAGTATTCCGGCAAAAGCAACAGCCGAACCACATATTGAACCTTTATCCGAAGGCTTTCCGTCTGTATAATTCACATAATAAATGGTCCCGTCTTTTTGCTGTGCTTTGGCATATGTACGAGCTGTCTTTGCAGCCGCTTCAAGATATTTTCTATCTTTTGTTAGTTCATAAGCTTCAAGTAGAGATTCGGCATACCACAAATTGAAACGGGGATGAAAAGAGGAGACTTCCATGTGGTTAGGCATATAACGCATCCATATTCCGTCTTTATCCTGTTTTTCTATCAATGAATTAGATAACAGGATATGTGCATCCCTGAACTTTTCATCTTTTGAGAATTCATAGGCGTCTTTAAAAGGAGACCCTTCGGTATTGGGGCGAGAAACATCTTCCAATTTTTGGTCTTTCTTATTTTTATAAAAAGGACTGTTTTGTGTAAGCACTTCACCTGTTTTCAAATCGGCAAGATCATAGCAAACACCTTCTTCGGGATAATACATATTTTCCAATAACCACTTGGAGGCTGATGTTGCGACTTCTGCATACTTCGGATCACCCGTAACACGGCTTAATTCAAAAATACCCGGTGTACCATCACTTGTTGTGGCAAACACGATTTGGTCATTACCAATATCATCGCCATGAGTAGCCGCAACCATACCAGCAAACCGTGGATTATCTTTTATCTCAAGATTTATCCACCAGTCTCCGGCTCTACGAGCAGCAGCTAAAGCTTCTTTATTTCCGGTAACTTTGTAGGCTTCTAGCAAACCTAATATTACTTGTCCCGTGTGCCAGGGTTCTTCGTAAGGATACCATTTCCCTTCAATCACGTTGTAATCGCAACGTGATTTTCCTTCTTCATCCAGTAATACGTTAGTAGCATATGATGTACATTCATTCAGGGCTTTTATAAGCTCGACCTTTGTTGGTTGTTTTACTATCTGTGCATTTAATATACAGCTGATGAATAGCAATACAGAAAATAATTTTGTTTTCATTATGGTTATTATTTAGTTTTATATATCAAGTGATTTTATCTGAAAATTATTTTAATTCAATGACTGAATTATCCAGTATTCTGATTTCAGCCTTTTTCTTTGCTCCTATTGTGGTTATATTCCGGATATTCCCACCGGTTACGTCATCACAAACAATCGCAGGGCGAGAGTCTTCCTGTTTCAGCTCAAAGACGATGTTATCCAAATTGATGTCATTAACGTGTCTCACATACAAACCATAAGAAGGTAATAATCCGAACATAGTTGATTCGGGATATAGCTCTTCAAGTTCTTTCATAATCACATTATCCATATTTTCGGATATCCCACCGAGACACGCAAAACGACAGTTCGACAATGAGATTCCTTTGATCTTACCTTTGAATATCCCAGTAATAGAGCAACCAATAGGTGAAGAGGCATAAGCGGTTATACCACTGATATTTATATTTGAGATTGAACCGATAGGAGGTTGAGGAGCTTCATTGTAATGTTTGCGTGCTCTATTTCCAAGACGAACAAACAGTGGTACGCGAGGACCATCAACCACAATATTTGAAATATTGATATTTTCCATAATACCACCATCCACTATTTCAAGTGCTATACCGCAGATACCCTCAGGAAATCCAGTCTTCGCATCCTTGGCGGCAGATTTCCGGATTATACAATTGGTAATGACTACGTTCCGGAATCCAGCTGTACTTTCTGTTCCGAATTTTATTGCATTACAATGGCTACTAAGGATACAATTCGATACAACTATATTTTCACTGATACGATCTGTAGTACTTTTGAAGGTAATTCCATCATCATCGGCATCACCAACAATATTGGTAATAACAACGTCCTTGCAACCATCAATATCCATCAAGTCATTGTTTTTATTGGCATGATTGAACACTCTGATTCCATCAATCCGGAGTTTTTCGCATCTTATATAAGATTGTAACCACATTGCCGAACTTCTCAACTCAATGTTTTTCACTGTTACATTCTTACAATCGGCTATCCATAAAAGATATGGACGATTACGATAACGATCGGGCTTTACTTTGGTCGTAACAGGAAAGGCTGCTCCTTGTCCGTCAATAGTGCCTTCGCCTTCTATTGTGATATTATTTACGTTATGGGCAATAATTAAAGACTGGTACACCCATGTATCGCCAAAGAACCTGAATTCAACTGTTGTTTTTGGATAATCGCTTAATTCTTTAGAACCTAATAATCGTGCATTTTTCTCAAGAACCAATGTTGTATTGTCTTTCAAGAATAGTGTTCCAGTAATAAAATCACCAGCTGGAATAATAACTCGCCCTCCATCTTTTGAGCTTTCATCTATTGCCTTTTGTATGGCTTTAGTAGAAACTGTTATACCATCGGTTTTAGCACCGAAGAATGTAATGTTATGATCCGCTCCATAGGTATGAATGAAGGGAATAACGGTCAGAAGAAGAATTTTAATAAGCTTCATATAACGCATACTTTTATTATTTATATAACCGTGTAAAATATATATAAAACGCACGGAATTTGGATGGTATTTTAAAAACAACTGTGGAACAGTGTTTTAAATTAATCGTGTATTTCCGTGTGATTGCAAATATATGAGATTTAATAGAGATAAAACAAATCAAATAATATGTTTTATAACACATGTAGTGGACCTGTAATCAGTGTAGTATATCGTTTTTACCATAAAAAAACAATTCCGTGTATTTGCACGGTAGCGGTTTTATTGTTATCTTTGCACAAAAATTAAATTGCAGAAGGTATGGCAAAGAAGTATAGGATTAAGGATATTGCTGAATTAGCAGGTGTTTCAACTGGCACTGTCGATAGGGTTATACACAACAGAGGTGAAGTCTCGTTAGATAGTAGAAAAAAAATCGAAGAAGTATTAATAAAGATTAATTACTCTAAGTCTTCTGGTGCTCAAATCAAGGAGGGAAATAAACGATTTCGAATATTAGCCATTCTTCCGCAACACGCGGAGGGGGATTATTGGCATGCTGTAAAAAAGGGGATAGAACATATGATTTATTACTCTGCTCATGTTGAGATAAAGCTTAATTTCCTTTATTACAACCAATTCAACATACATTCTTGTCGTGAAGCTTTTAACAAAGCGATATCTATGAAGTCGGATGCTATACTTATAGGGCCCTCTTTTTTTGATGAAACCTTCATGTTTGCCAATCAATTGTTTATAAAGAATATCCCCTATATTTATATTGACACCTTCGTTGAAAACACAAAACCTCTGGCTTTTTTCGGACCACATCCATATCAGACTGGCATTGTACAAGCAAGGTTATTAACAACTATATTAGAAAATGGAAAAGATGCTGTTCTCTTTCAACCTAAAAGAATTGGCGACAAGACGTCAATACAATCACTAAGTAGATCTTATGGCTTCATAGCTTACCTGAAAGAACATTTCCCACATATTAAAGTGCATTCAGGGCAATACAATTATGAAAATAAAAAAGAGAATGACAGGCTTCTTGATCGTTTATTTGATGAGTATCATAACATTGGCGGTGCCGCAGTTTTTGACACTAAAGGATATCTTATCGCTGACTATTTTAAAGAACGCAATATCACTAATATCAAATTAATTGGCTTTGGAACAAACAAGAAAAATGTCGATTGCCTGAAAAGTGGTAGTATAAATTTTCTTATAGCCGAGCGTCCGGAATATCAGGGCGAAGCAGCTATGAGAGCTGCAATTGATTATTTACTGTATAATGAAACTGGAAATATAGAAAACTATACTCCAATAGATATATTAATCAAAGAAACTGTTGACTTCTATAAATAGGTGGCGAGGGCAACTTCGTACTGTTGCCTTTTTCTCATGTCCTTGCTGTCCTGTACTCCTTCGGTGACATTCCCGTGTGTTTTTTAAAGTACCGTCCAAAAAATGATTGGTCGGGGAAATTATAACGATCGGCTACTTCTTTTAATGATAGGTTGGTAGATTGCAACGTTACCTTTATTTCCAGTATAAGGAACTCATCAATGAGCTCTTTAGCAGAAATCTGGCCTACCTCTTTAGTGATGGCAGAAAGGTAGCGTGTAGAAATACAAAGCTGCTCGGCATAAAAGGCTACATCTCGTTGTGCGGTACAATTGGTGTGTACCAGATGAATGAACTTTTTGAACAACTGCCCTTTCCGGTTACCTCCTTCCAATTGTTCTTTGGTGAAATATCGCTGCACTTTATCATAAGTATCCAGAAAGAATATCTGAAGCAGGTTCTGGGCAATGCTCTCGCGGAACTGATTTTCTCTGTCGGCATAGATGGCAGCGCTTGCATCTATCATTCTCAGAATGGGGCGTATTGTTTCGGGTTTGGTATGTGTATAACAGGAGTTTTCTTTCATAAAATGCATGAATGCCGGGTCCAGGCGGAAACACGCCACCCTCATCATCTCACCCGAATAAGCGAAATAGTGTATCCGGAAGTCTGGGCTGGCTGATCTCAGTGAGAGGATGGAACCGGGTAACAACATGATATTCGTATTTGGTATAATGTGATGCTTCTCTAGATCTATGGTGATTTCCGCCTCTCCGCCGGAACAGAACATAAGGACTCCGTTTGTCAGTTTGACGAGTCGGTTGTGGTAAAACTCCAGGTTATCGCTTCCGGATCTGAAAGATTCTGCTTTTGTAGTTAATAGTGGATTCATACTTTATCTTTTTAAAGTTTTGCTGGAACAAAGGTAGCAGTTCTTTTGGAAATGCTAAGCAAGCTGTTCCGAAAATGAACAAAGGAGTGCGACAAATGAAACAAGTTGTTGTTCAAAAACGGCATACCTTTGCAGCCGACATAACAAAAGATGTTTTTAAAAAGATTGTAGTATGACAACAAAGGAGAGATTGATTAGACAGATGATGACATTCATCTGTGGTGTGACATTGGCAGCATGCGGACAGGCTCCCGTCGTGCAGACCAGTTCAGAGTATGAAGTGATGGGAATCACAACTTCCGATAGGGAATTGCAAACGACCTATTCAGCGAGTATCCGTGGGCGACAAGACATTGACATTTATCCGCAAGTATCCGGTTTCCTGACTAAACTTTGTGTGGAAGAGGGGCAGTCTGTCCGCAAGGGACAAGTGCTGTTCATTATCGACCAGGTGCCTTACCGTGCAGCTTTGCAGACTGCCGAGGCCAATGTGGAAGTAGCCCGTGCAAGTGTGGCGACCGCGCAACTGACGTATGACAGTAAGAAAGAATTGTTTGCACAGAACGTAATTTCAGAATTCGACTTGCAGACGTCTTACAATAACCTGTTGACAGCAAAGGCGCAGTTGGCGCAGACGGAAGCGCAGCGCGTGAGTGCTGCCAATAACCTTTCGTATACCGAAGTGAAAAGCCCTGCTGACGGGGTTGTAGGTACGCTGCCTTATCGTGTAGGCGCTTTGGTTAGTGCCAGTTTGCCTAAACCTTTAACCACGGTTTCCGATAATTCAGATATGTACGTGTACTTCTCGATGACAGAAAACCAGTTGCTGGATATGACCCGCCGCTATGGTTCCAAGAACAAGGCACTCGAAGAAATGCCTTATATCTCGCTGATTCTGAATGATAAGTCGATATATCCCTCACAAGGAAAGATTGAGACCATCAGTGGTGTGATAGATACATCAACCGGAACCGTTAGTCTGCGTGCAGTATTCCCCAATAAGGATGGATTGTTGCAGAGCGGAGGTTCGGGTAATGTAGTGGTCCCTGTTCAAAAACGGAATTGTATCGTTATTCCGCAAGCGTCCACTTATGAATTGCAGGATAAAGTGTTTGTATTTAAGGTGATAGACGGCAAAGCACAGTCTGTTCCGGTAGATGTAACCCGCGTGAACGGCGGAAAAGAGTATATAGTGGATAATGGTTTGAGTGTAGGCGACATCATTGTGGCCGAAGGAGTGGGATTGCTGCGTGAAGGCACACCGATACAGCCCAAGTCAGCATCTTCTGCCGCACAACCAACTGATAATCAACAAACAAAGGAGGATTAATTCATGAATTTGAGAACATTTATTGAACGCCCGGTATTTTCGGCAGTCATATCTATTACGATTGTCATCCTGGGCATCATCGGGCTGTTTACCCTGCCCGTAGAACAATACCCCGATATTGCTCCGCCTACCGTCATGGTAAGCACCAATTATTTCGGTGCCAGTGCGGAAACATTGCAGAAGAGCGTTATCGCACCGTTGGAAGAAGCTATCAATGGTGTGGAGAACATGACTTATATGACTTCCAGCGCCACCAATGCCGGTACGGTTTCCATCACCGTTTATTTCCAACAGGGCACTGACCCCGATATGGCGGCGGTTAATGTGCAGAACCGTGTGTCCAAAGCTACGGGACAGCTCCCGGTGGAAGTTACCCAGGTGGGTGTGACGACTATGAAGCGCCAGACCAGTATCTTGCAGATGTTTTCGCTGCATAGTCCTGATGACTCTTACGACGAAAATTTCCTGGCCAACTATATCAGCATCAACCTGAAACCGCAGATACTCCGTATTTCCGGTGTGGGCGATATGATGATTATGGGTAGTGACTACAGTATGCGCGTTTGGATGAAACCCGATGTGATGGCACAATACAAACTGATTCCGTCGGATGTGTCGGCAGTCCTTGCTGAACAAAACATTGAGTCGGCTACCGGTTCGTTCGGTGAAAATTCAGACGAGACTTACCAGTACACCATGAAATATAAAGGTCGTCTTATCACACCGGAGGAATTTGGTGAAATTGTTATCCGTTCTACGGAAGACGGCGAAGTGCTGAAATTGAAAGATATAGCCGACATCGAGCTAGGCAAGGACAGTTACGCTTACAAAGGTGGCATGGACGGTCATAATGGCGTATCCTGCATGGTGTTCCAGACAGCCGGTTCCAATGCAACGGAAGTGAACCAGAACATCGACGACTTGCTGGATGAAGTGCGTAAGGATTTGCCGAAAGGCATAGAACTCACGCAGATGATGAGCTCCAACGACTTTCTGTTCGCTTCTATCCATGAGGTGGTGAAGACGTTGATTGAGGCTATCATCCTCGTTATCCTGGTGGTGTATGTCTTCTTGCAGGACATCCGCTCTACGTTGATTCCGCTGGTGGGTATCGTTGTTTCGCTGATTGGTACGTTTGCTTTCATGGCAGTGGCGGGATTCAGTATCAACCTGATAACGCTGTTCGCCCTGGTGCTCGTGATTGGTACGGTGGTGGATGATGCCATAGTCGTCGTCGAGGCGGTGCAGTCGCGTTTCGACGTAGGGTATAAGTCCTCTTATATGGCAAGTATCGACGCAATGAAAGGCATCAGTAATGCGGTTATCACCTCTTCGCTGGTATTTATGGCGGTGTTTATTCCGGTGTCGTTCATGAGTGGTACGTCCGGTACGTTCTACACCCAATTCGGATTGACGATGGCGGTTGCCGTAGGTATCTCGGCCGTTAACGCTTTGACGCTGAGTCCGGCACTTTGCGCCTTGTTGCTGAGACCTTATATTAATGAGGATGGCACGCAAAAGAATAATTTCGCAGCACGTTTCCGCAGGGCATTCAATACTGCTTTTGATGTGGTGGTTGAGAAGTATAAAGGTGCGGTGCTGTTCTTTATCAAACGGCGCTGGCTGTCGTGGTCATTGCTGGCTTGCTCGGTGGTGTTGCTGGTGGTTCTGATGAACTCGACGAAGACCAGTCTCGTGCCCGATGAAGACCAAGGGGTACTGTTTGTCAATGTAAGCACGGCTCCGGGCAGTTCTCTGAAGACGACGGACGAGATTATGCTCCGCATTGAAGAACGCCTGGAAAGTATGCCGCAGAAGCTGCATATTCAGAAGGTGACCGGTTATGGTTTGTTGTCCGGACAGGGAAACTCTTTCGGTATGATTGTGGTGAAGTTGAAACCTTGGGATGAACGTACGAAGAAAGAAGACCAGGTGCAGGCGGTCATCGGACAGATTTATGCCCGCACGGCAGACATCAAGGATGCCACGGTATTCGCCATTGCTCCGGGTATGATTCCGGGTTACGGTATGGGTAACGCTCTCGACCTGAATGTGCAGGATAAGTTGGGTACGGATGTGAATACATTCTTCCAGACCACCCAGCAATATCTGGGCGCCTTGAATCAACGTCCCGAAATCTCCATGGCCTATTCTACTTTCGACGTGCGCTATCCGCAGTGGATGGTGGAGGTGGATGCTGCCAAGTGCAAGCGTGCCGGTATCACTTCCGATGCGGTGCTCTCCACGCTGTCGGGCTACTACGGCGGACAGTATGTGTCCAACTTCAACCGTTTCTCTAAAGTATATAAGGTGATGATTCAGGCCGACCCACAGTATCGTATGGATGAAAGTTCATTGGATAACGCCTTTGTCCGTATGGCAAATGGTGAGATGGCTCCGTTGAGCCAGTTCGTTACGCTGACGCGTACGTATGGCGCTGAGACGTTGAGCCGTTTCAATATGTACAACTCTATTGCGGTGAATGCCATGCCTGCCGAGGGATATAGTACGGGTGACGCTATCCGTGCCGTGAAAGAAACGGCGGAGATAAGTCTTCCGAAAGGTTACGGTTACGACTTTGGTGGTATCACACGTGAGGAAAACCAGCAAAGCGGTACGACGGTAATTATCTTCGCTATCTGTATCCTGATGATTTATCTGATTCTGAGTGCGCTTTATGAAAGTTTCATTGTTCCGTTTGCGGTGATTCTGGCCGTTCCGGTGGGGTTGATGGGTACTTTCCTGTTCGCCAAGATGGCGGGATTGGAGAATAACATCTACTTGCAGACAGGTCTGATTATGTTGATAGGTTTGCTTGCCAAGACTGCCATTCTGCTGACGGAGTATGCTGCCGAACGACGTAAGGCTGGTATGGGGCTGATTGCTTCTGCGGTCAGTGCCGCCAAAGCCCGTCTGCGTCCTATCCTGATGACGGCGCTGACGATGATTTTCGGTCTGTTCCCGCTGGTAGTGGCTACCGGAGTGGGTGCTAACGGTAACCGTTCGTTGGGTACAGGTGTAGTAGGTGGTATGACTATCGGTACACTGGCATTGCTTTTCATCGTCCCGGCTCTGTTCGTCACCTTCCAGTGGCTGCAGGAGCGTCTTCGTCCGGCACAATCCATGCCGACCAAAGATTGGCAGATTGAGGAGGAGATGGAAGTGAGTAAGAAAGAAATAGAAGAACATCAATCAAAAGAAAAATGAAGAAACAAATCATCACTTTAGTTGTCGCAAGCTGCCTGTTGAGCAGTTGTGGCATCTATACCAAATATGAACGTCCCGAAGTCAAGACCGACGGACTTTACGGGCAGGATGTAGAGGTGGAAGACACCACTTCTATCGCCTCCCTTTCCTGGCGGGAGTTGTTCACCGACCCGCAACTGCAATCTCTCATCGAGCACGCGCTGCAAGGCAACACCGACTTGCAGTCCGCTCACTGGCGCATCAAAGAGGCGGAAGCCACTCTTTCTTCCGCCCGTCTGGCGTACTTGCCTTCGTTTATGCTGACCCCGCAAGGTGGTGTCAGCAGCTTCGATAAATCCAAAGGCTCCTGGACGTACACCGGCATTGCATCCGCCAGTTGGGAGATTGATATTTTCGGCAAACTGACCAATGCGAAACGTCGTGCGAAAGCTCTCTATCTTCAAAGTCTGGAGTATGAACAAGCCGTCACCACATCGCTGATAGCCAATGTTGCCAATATGTATTATACCTTATTAATGCTCGATGCCCAATACAACGTCTCTGCCGAAACTGCCGTGAAATGGCGCGAAAGCGTGAAGACCATGCGTGCCATGAAGGCGGCAGGTATGACGGATGAGGCCGGAGTAGCCCAGACCGAAGCAAATTGCTACATGGTGGAGGCTTCTTTGCTCGACATCAGGCAGCAGGTTCGTGAAGTGGAGAATTCCCTTTCCATCCTGTTGGGCGATGTACCCGATGCCATTGACCGGGGAAAACTGGAGGGACAGGAATTTCCGGAAGAGCTTGCTATCGGCGTGCCTTTGCAGTTGCTTTCCCGCCGTCCCGATGTAAAGAGTGCGGAACTTTCTCTGGCACAGGCTTTCTATGGTACTAATGCTGCCCGTTCGGCATTCTATCCGTCCATCACATTGGGAGGCACGGCGGGCTGGACCAACTCTGCCGGAAGTATGATTATCAACCCTGGAAAACTATTGTTGTCTGCTGTCGGTTCGCTGACGCAACCTTTATTCAATAAAGGTCTGAATATGGCGCAACTGAAAATAGCCAAAGCTCAACAGGAAGAAGCTAAACTTTCGTTCCAGCAAGCCCTGCTGAATGCAGGTAGCGAAGTGAACAATGCACTGACGCAGGTGCAGGTGGCCCGTGATAAGACGGAGTTGCGTGACGGGCAAATCTCTTCTCTGGAAACCGCCGTGCGCAGCACCCAGTTATTGATGAGGCATGGTAATTCCACCTATCTGGAGGTACTTACCGCACAGCAATCCCTGCTCTCTGCCCAACTGACGCAGATAGCCGACCGGTTCGATGAAATACAGGGAATTATTAATCTCTATCAGGCCTTAGGCGGTGGTAGGGAATAAAAGAAAGCTTGTTTTTTCATCCCCTTTTGCTCCTTTTTCCGGATTTCATAACCCCGGTGAAAGTGGCGAAAGGGGATTTTAACGTTATTGCCGCTGTTGCAGATACTGTTCTATCTGTCCCACAACCGCATCTTTCAGCAACACCTTCTTATTCTTATCCAGTAAATACAAAGTAGGTATTGCTTTCAAATCATACAGGTTCTTTTCCTTAATCATTAATTTCTTATCATACCCGTTTATCCACTCCTTCGGGAAATCGGACAGATGTCTTTCCCATTCCTCTTTATCTTCATCCGGATAAACAGACAGTATCTTTAAGTTTCCAGCTTCAAATTCCTTGTTGATGGCGGGGGCTTGCTTCAACTCCTTGATGCCTTCCTCGCAGGCATGGCATCCCGGATTGTTGATGAACAACAGCGTGTAGTCTGCCTTTACTCCGTATAGCGTACCACTCTTTCCCGATACCAGCGTATAGGTGAAATCTTCCGCCTGTCTTCCCAAACGGTTCTGTTCTGCCAGATCCCGCCGTCCTTTCGGAAGTATCTTTTCCGTATCATCCAGCACGGTGCTTTCCAGCATGGCATCCAGCACCGGAATATAAAGTTCTTCGTTCCGCATGGGCGAGTTCGGGTCGTACAGGTATTTTTCGGCTAAATCCGTAAAGTAGAAGAAAACCTTTTTCTTCTTTCCCGCATCCTTATACATCTGTTTGATGGCACTAATCGCAGCTTCTTCTGGCACAAGTTTCATAATGTCGATATAATCCACCCACGCCTGTTCCATCACTTCCCGATGGTCGAGATAGGTGGTATCAGCGAAATTCACATTTTCCCAGTAGTGGCGCACCAGATAATCCGCGCGCGATTCGGGAGTACTCAGCATAGCTGGTATGACAGGCAGGGCAAATATCTTTATACTGTCACTTTTAATGTCTTCTGTTTGATTATCAGATGCCTTACGATTCCCGCATGCAGTGCAGAGAATCAGGAACAGAAAGAAAATGTTGAGATAAGTTTTCATAATCCGGTTGATTTATAATATTCTAAAGCACAAAGATAAAGAAATTGCTTTAATTACCATTTGTTAAGTATCAGCAATTTTATGAGTCCTACCTTTGCCCCGCTTTTTTAAAAACAATGAGATATGCAAAGGGATAATCTGGATTTCAGAAACATGAGTGTGAGTAAGTTGTATACAAAACAACTCTTCCCCACGTTGTTGGGTATGGTGTCATCCGCGTTGTTTACCGTGGTCGATGGGATATTCGTGGGACGTGGAATAGGCAGTGATGCGATTGCGGCAGTGAATATCGCAGCACCTGTTTTTATGATTGCCGCCGGGCTGGGACTGATGTTCGGTATGGGTGGAGGCATTCTTGCATCCATCAACCTCTCGCGTGGCAAGTGGCTGATAGCTAATATCAACGTTACACAAGCGGTGGTCATACTGACGATTGTCAGTGTTGCCATGGGGATATTGCTGACTGTTTTTCCGGAAACGGCAGTAACCTTGCTGGGAGCCGAAGGGCATCTGACGGAACTGGCGGCGGAATATCTGTTCTGGTTCTCCATATCCATTCCGTCCACGGTGTTGTTGGTGGCACTGCCTTTCTTTGTGCGCCTGACGAACCCGAACTTTGCCATGTGGGCCATGCTGGCGGCTACGTTTGTCAACATCCTGCTCGATTATATTTTCATCTTCATTTTCGGATGGGGACTTTTCGGTGCTGCCATTGCTACCGACCTGGGTGAGTTGGTCGGAACCTTCATGTTGCTGGTTTATTTGTTCCGTCCGTCTGTGGCTATCCGGTTTGCCCGTTTGAAGGTGAGCGTCAAGAGTATCCGGCTGACACTGAGGAACACGTGGTATATGCTGAAACTCGGCGTGTCATCCTGTTTGAGTGAAGTCACCATTGCCGTAATGGCTATTGCGGGCAATTACGTGTTTATGAGTCACTTGGGAACCGACGGAGTAGCGGCTTATAGTATCGTCTGCTATCTGTTCCCCATTATTTTCATGGTGTTCAATGCGATGGTTCAGTCGGCACAACCCATTATCAGCTATAATTATGGCTGCGGACAGATTGCGCGTTCCAATAAGGCATTGCGTTTATCAGTGACCTCTGCCGTTATTTTTGCTTTGATGATAAGCGGATTGTTCGTGTATTTCTCCGGAGAAATTGTTTCGTTGTTCTTGCCGGACAGGGAAAGTCATGCCTGGCAGTATGCAGTTGCCGGTCTTCCCCTGTTTGCCGTTGATTATATTTTCTTCGGAATCAATGTCATCGCTATCGGGTATTACACCAGTATCGAACGGATAAATCGTGCGATGAGGCTTACTTTGTTGCGAGGTGTGCTGCCGGTACTGTTCTTTTTTGTGTTGCCTTTGTTGTTCGGGGTCACTGGCATCTGGCTCGCGGTGGCGGCAGGAGATATGACTGCTGTGGCGATTATTGTGATCTTGACTTTAAGGGATAAAAAGAGGTGATGTTTATGATTATTTTGTGAGGTCACGAAGGTGATAGAAATGAGTGTTGCGTCAAAAGACTGATAAACTTATCTGGCTTTTGACGCAACTTATTGATATAGCATGGTTTAATTGTTCCTATTAATCAGATTCACCACTACCTTTACCACGATGTCTTTTTCTTCTGTCCGGTTCTCTGCAATCATCAATGTGAGAGCTACCAAGGCATTGTTGTCAATGAGCCGTAAACCGTCTTCTTTTGATGGTGCTCTTCAAATCTACCAGTTGTTGCTCTTTCATTTGTTGGTTGACGGCGTATCCTTTTATCAGATAGCTTTTCAGGACTTTGTTTGCCCATTGGCTTTCATATAATATATGACATATTCTATACGAACATCCTGCTCTTTGTCGAGCCCATTTTCTACTTCAAATGAGAAAGCCAAAGAAGGTGCTTCGATCATACAGTCATTTGTTTTATCATCTTTTCGCCCCATACCTGATGATAAAAGGACGCATGGCAAACTCACAACTGATGAAGCGGGTTATTCGTTCAAAAGCGATAACGGACGTTTCATAATCGTCTATACCATATAATTCCACGTAATCAGATAGAAACATATAAGCAATCAAACTATCTTCGGCCGCGACCTTTTCCAACTCGCCGGTCAGTTTCAGCAATATCTCCACTGCTTTCGGGTAATCATCCGGCATATAACTGTGCAGTACCCGTGTCGTGTACCGCATTTTTTCTTGTATTCCATAATTGTCGAAACCAGCGGAGAAAATATCTTTTATAAAATTCTCCTTCTCGAATATTGGGGATAGAGCCTGCAAAATATCGGTTAGTTGGTTGTAACCCCGGAGATTATATGCATCTTTTATTAATTCCATAATTTTAATCGATAGCTAAATGTCCTAATTTATTTGATACGAGATTTCGCAGACGCTCCCGGTGTTCATCTCCCCACTCGCCTAATACGGATATAACAGGAATTAAAGATTCTCCAAGTTCGGTCAGGTTGTATTCCACCTTGGGAGGAACTACCGGATAAATCTTTTTTGTAATCAATTCGTGTTCTTCCAACTCTTTCAACTGTATATTCAGGACCCTGCGAGAAGCATTCGGGATCTTACGTTGTAATTCGCTCGGGCGTTTATGCCCTTCATGGATAAACCACAATAAACGGATTTTCCATTTGCCGTAAAGGACTTCACCAATCAGGTCAAGGCCGCAATTCAAATCCAATGGTATCTTTCTTTCATACATAGGCACAAATATACCCATACATTCAAGATCGCACAATAGGGGAATAAATTATCCCTATCCGAATCATTTTTCCGTACTTGCCTGAACGCAGCATATAGTCTAAATTTGCACAAAAGAGTGAGACTGATTACCCTATGTAATAACTTAAAAAAACAGAAAGATGAAAACAGATAACAGTAATTTGAAGGCAGACAAAGAAATCCTTATCGCTATGGTCAAGGATATGACAAAATCAATGACCGGCAAGCAAAGCACCATGAATTGGGCTGAAAATGCCTTGTGGTTCGATATAGCTCCCTTTGTCTCGAAAGGGATTAAGCCTGCGGTTAAGATGTTCGACGATGTTTTTATTCAATTAACATCATGCGATATCGAAATCATGGAACATGAAATATTCATAAACGAAAGTCTTGCGATAGTCTGCTCCATACAACGTATGGTAGTAGTAATGAAAGACAGTACGGCAAACACTACCCGTATAGTCCGTCAAACGGATTGTTTTGAAAAACAAAATGGCGTATGGAAATTAATTCACGAACATACTTCCGCTCCTCTTGGAGGCGATTGGGATGGTACAATTGTAGAGTAGTTTAATTTTGTGGGCATATCGTTGGCTATTCCTAATAAAATCCGTATCTTTACAGTCATATAAAAATAAGAAGCGCCTTTATGAGATTTGATTCCGTGTAAATATTCTTTGTATTTCCTCGTCTATTGGAAAGTTGTACCTTGTCGTGATAGGAGGAATTTCAGCTTTTTAATCAACTACTTTTTGTTTAACTGTATTGTTCTGTTGGTGTCTTTCTGCCGACAGAGATGTAGCAGTGGACAAAAGCGAATAAATCAACTATATAAAATTGAAGAAGTATGGAAATCAAATTAAGATTGGAAGAAGAAAAAGACTATCGGCAAGTTGAAGAAGTAACCCGCGAAGCATTCTGGAATGTTTACGCCCCGGGTTCCGATGATCATTTGCTTGTTCATAAACTAAGAGATAAACCGCAGTTTATTAAAGCGCTCGATTACGTGGCAACCCACGACGATAAAATCGTGGGGCATATCATTTATGTGGAAGGGGAAATAATCGCTAACAACGGTAAAGAGCAT
Source organism: uncultured Bacteroides sp. (assembly GCF_905207245.1). Taxonomy (GTDB): domain Bacteria; phylum Bacteroidota; class Bacteroidia; order Bacteroidales; family Bacteroidaceae; genus Bacteroides. Next base: position 51,690 of record NZ_CAJLKP010000035.1, read on the forward strand.
AAAATAGCGGCTTTCGGCCCTGTAAGTGTATTGCCCGAATATCAACATAAAGGCGTCGGTAGTAAATTGATAACCCACACTGCAAAACTGGCAAAAGAGATGGGCTACCCGGCTATATTAATATATGGCGAACCTGAATACTATAAGCGATTCGGATTCAAATTGTCGAAAGAGTATAAGATAACTAATCAGGACAAGAAATATCCGGCTGCCATGCAGGTATGGGAATTGTATCCCAATGCCTTGAAAGGAATTGAAGGGATATATGACGAAGGCGGTATTTATGAGATAGACCCCTTAGAGTTGCAGGAATTTGAGAGTGGATTTCCTGTAAAAGAAAAGAAACATACAAAAACACAGGAAAGATTTATGGAATTGATAAGCAAGTTCATATAATCACAATCCCCTGAATCTGATAAGGAATGAAATGAAAAGAGCCATTTTGCTGCAAAGCGAATGGCTCTTTCTCAATGTTCGTACAGAAACGGGGTAAATTGCCAATAAATCACTACCTTTGCACCCATGAATGCAGATATCCGGACATTTGAATTTAAAGCCCTCCCCATTGAAATAGAGGTGAAAGACTTGAGGTTTGCCAAAGAGTTACCGAAACTGCTCGGACAACCCCACAAAGCCACCTTCTACCAAATTATTTGGATTACAGACGGCGAAGCTATATTCCGTATCGACTTCCGGGATATAACTATACAATCAAATGAGATTCTGATTATATCGGCAGGTCAGGTCTGCGAATTCGACACAAAATCAAACTATTCCGGTAAACTGATCCTATTCACAGGAGCATTCTTCACGATGACAGAACTTGATTCTAATTTCCTGCATACCGCTGAAATACTTAATCCCGTCAGTCTGAATAAAACAGTTTCCATTTGTCCGCAGCTTACAGGAAATCTCACCGCTCTGCTGGATGAAGAGCTGAAACATTCTGTCGATAAATTCCAGGCAGGCATAGCCCAAAGTTTCTTGCGTGTCCTGCTGCTTGAAACAGAGAGGCAACTGGCTGCAAATCCTTCTTCTTTATCTAACAACATTGGGCGAAAGTTTTACAATGCAGTGGAACAGCACTTTAAAGAAAACCGTAACACTGAATTTTATGTCAATCTGTTAGGAGTAAATGAGAAAGCCCTATCGAAGGAAGTAAAAGCCCTTACAGGGAATACACCAAAAATCTATATAGATTCGCGTATCATACTCGAAGCTAAACGACTATTATCATACAGTAACCTATCAATAAAAGAAGTAGGCTTCGAACTTGGTTTTGACGAGCCAACCAACTTTAACAAGTATTTCCGTAAGCATACAGGCATAACACCCACCCAATTCCGGGATTCCACAAAGAAATAACCCGCCAGCGGAGATTTACCATTATTTGACGCTGATGTATTATCACCCCCACTTAGTTTGCCTGTACTTTTGTATTGTTAAGCATTATAATAATTTTAAAAGTATAGCAATGAAAAAGATCGTATTAATAGGAGCAAGCGGATTCGTAGGTTCTGCTATCCTGAACGAAGCATTAAACAGGGGTGTTAAAGTTACAGCAGTAGTCCGTAACCCCGAAAATGTAAAAATCTCAAACCCTGACGTAACTATCGTTAAGGCTGATGTGTCGGATGCCGATAAGGTAGCCGAACTTTGCAGAGGAGCTGATGCTGTTATCAGCGCATACAATCCGGGATGGGCTAATCCTGATATTTACGACCTGACATTGAAAGTGTACCCACAAATTCTTGCAGGTGTTAAAAAAGCAGGTGTTAAAAGATTGCTTATTGTAGGCGGTGCAGGTACACTCTTCGTAGCTCCGGGACTTCGTGTAGTGGATTCAGGTGCAATCCCTGCCGAAATTATGGGCGGTGTAAAATCACTCGGCGAATTCTACCTGAATACCCTGATGAACGAAAAAGACATCGATTGGGTATTCTTCTCTCCGGCAGGCTCATTGGAACCGGGCGAACGCACAGGCAACTACCGTTTAGGTAAAGACGACCTGATTGTGAATGATAAAGGCGAAAGTAAGATTTCTGTTCAGGACTATGCTAAAGCAATGGTAGATGAACTGGAAAACCCTGCACATCACAACGAACGTTTCACTATCGGTTATTAATTCATAAAAGGAAGAATAAATGAAAAAGATATTATTTGCAATCGTAGCAATGGCAGTTACTTTAACTGCATCGGCACAATTCAAAGGCGAAATAGAGGTTTACAAACTGGATAATTTTACGATCCATTCCTATAAATCATTCGAAGCAATGGCCGACCTTTCTTTCATTATAGAAGGAAAAGACGGATTGGTTATATTGGAACAACAATCATTCTTTCAGTCCATGACAGATTTCAATAATTATCTGGCAACGTTGAATAAACCAGTGGTAAAAGTTATTGCCAACTATCATACAGGCGGACTTGCCGAATGGAAACCGGAACAAATTGTAATGGTGGAAGGGATGCCTGAATTTGAAAAGGGTGAAATGTATGGCGGTATGCTCAGCTATTTTGCCCAAATCTTTGAGGGGGCGATGGACTTACGTCCTCATGGAGAAGTGGCAACCGTGGCTTTCAACAGTACCCAGAACTGGGCAGGTCTAAACTTTAAATTCCTACATGGCGCAAAAAGTGATTTCCCTGCTGCATCTATCAATATAGCAAATAAAGTCTATTATACTCATTTCGCCCCTGCATTTGCCCATATGGGAGGTGAACAGCTTAACAGTGTTGCAGCTATCGATGCAACGATTGCCGAACTGACAAATGCAAAAGCATCAGGTTGTGTGTTGTTTATCGGAAGTCATGGTACACCAAGCCGATTGGATGCTGTAGATTTTCAACTGGCTTACCTTGCCAAGATGAAAGAAACACTCAACAAAACCAACGATAAGAATGAGTTTGTAAAAATAATGACTGATTCTTTTGTTGGAATACCGGGCGTTGACAACCTGACAAAAGTTGCTGGTACACTTTATAAATAATAGCCACTAAGTTAAGGATTTGCCACAGGATATTATCTATTGCCGGGGGACCTCCGGCAATAGATAAAGAATATTTGAGTGCGCAAATAACCATTTAAGTAAAATATGAACGAGATATACGATTTCTTAAATAAGAATAGGAATGTTGCTTTCGCAACGGTTGGCGAGGACGGGAAACCTAAAATCAGGGTTTTCCAGATAATGAAGATTGACGAAAAAACAAATACGCTTTATTTCGCGACTTCGCCTAAGAAAGAGGTTTTTGTACAATTACAATCAAAACCTTCGGTCGAACTGCTTGCCATGTCCGGCAATATCTCTGTACGTATATCCGGTGATGCCCCGTTTAATGTATCGGACGAGGTGTGCCGGGAGATGTATGATGCGAATCCTGTTCTGTCAAGGCTATATAAAAGCTATCAGGACTTGGCGTATTTCAGTGTTCCGATAGTAACGCTTGATTACTTCGATCTTACGACAACTCCGCCTACATTGGTCAATTATAAATTTTAGATTTTGTATACATAAACAATTGCCTTGCTCCCTTCCACACTCTTCTATTCCTTTATCCATTGACCTTAACGTGTGGAAGACTCTTTTGTGTTTCTCTTTTGTGCCTTCTCAATGTCCCCAACTCCTGTTTTTGCCGGCAAACAGCGTTCTATTAAGTAATAGGGCAAAATCCCCTCTTATATATAAGAATAACACATTTTAGCCAGGCTCTTATAAAAGAACTACTGGAGTAGGTCAATCGAACAACACTTGTTGTTTAAATAATCGACTCTAGTTGTTCAAGTAACCGACTACAGTCGTTCTTTTATAATACTGCCCTTTAAAATCCTTCTCCTTTAGTCTTTGAGACGTTAAGAAAGCACCTCGTTTATTAAAATAATCTGATAATTAATTCCGCTAAATACTTGAAAACCGCCATTCCTGTGTAGCTAATTCGTGCCATTAATCACTAAATAAACAATGGAATTATGAAGACAAAAATCATGCAATTCATCGCCTCTCTTTTAGATCATTGGTACGAGCAATCGTTTCGACCTGCTTGCCGATCCTGCCGGCAGTCGGCGTTTTCTCTGCGTTGAGGTAAAAGACAAGATAGACTGTGCTCATATCGAACATAAGCAAATCTATGCCCAGTTGAAGCAAGAACTTCTGGCCGGTGCCCGTTATTGGTTTACGGCAGAGGAAGAATGTGAGTTGCAGGAGCATAATCGGGTATTCCAGCGTTGCAATTTGATGGAAGAAATTCTTCGTTCCTGTTTCAGTCCTTCCACTGCCGAAGATCAGAATGGAGTGGTGCTGCATCTTTCGGCTGTTGACATTTTTAAGGCCTTGAAGAAACAGAACCCGGTAGCTATGCGGGGAATAAATCCGAATGCATTTGCGCAACAGCTTGCCCCATTGGGATTTCCTCGTTCGCGCAGCCGTTATGGTAATTATTATTCAGTTGTTTCCCTATCTACACCCCCTTCCACTCGTTAATGCCGATGAATAAGCCGTTCCATTGGTGTGGAAGGGGGAGGGAGCATTTTATAGTGAGGTACTTATCTATTGATAAGCAGTTTGAAAGACTTTTATTTTAGAATATATTTTGGATGGGAGTCAAAACAAATGAATGTTTTTGTTGTTGGGTATGAAAAAAAACGTATCTTTGCAACTGAAGCATTGACATGATAATATTTCAATATAGTCATGTCCTCTTCCGGAGTAGTCTAAATGTGGCAATTTAATTGATGCCCGGATGAGCGTAGCCTGTATCAGTCATTGGTACGGGCTTACTCGTCCTGTGTCAAGGGTGCGCCACATACCTGACTACTGGGATTGGTAAGACCCCGTACCTTTATAATATACCATTATAGCCGTATAGGGTTGATTTTAAACTAAATAATCAAACACTATATGGCTAATTGGGTATCTGTGAAATTAGCAGCCGGAAAATACGGCATTTCCGAGGAACGCATCCTTGAATGGATCAGGCTTAGTTATCTAACGTATTCGTCTTTAGATAAGGAGCCTTATGATGACACCAATCCGATGGTAGATACGGAGGAGCTTGATAGAGCCCTTGTCTTTAATTCGATAAAATCTTATCCTGATGATGAAACTGTTGAGCGTCTTCCGATAGAGCATGTGAATTGGCTTTATCAGGAAAATGCCCGATTGGAGAAATTCAACAATGATTTGCTGGAACAAAACTATGTGCATACTCAACGGGAAGAGAAATTAATAGCCGATTTGGAGAAAATGACTGATCTTGCCAATGAGGTTCTTTTGCTGCATGCTAAAGTTGTGGACAATTATAAGAGCAAGATTTCAGAAAAGGAAGGCATATGGGCTTTCCTCTGTAGTCTGTTTACTTGGAAAAAGAAGAAATTCCTCATCTAACCAATTATATATACCGTTTCTTTTTCAATCCTTTTTCATTTCGTGAATGCGGAGTCCTTTTTTAGGGCTTCGCATTCTTTTGTCTTTCGCACGCGCGCATAATATAATTATGTGTAGTGTCTTGTGCCCGTCCACGTTCTTCCTTAAAATTATGTTCTACAACATCCTTATCAATCAGCGTTTTATGAATTAGTTTCTGAAATCCGGTGAAAAAATGTTAGATATATTTGGATTGAATAGTAATATCGACTAC
>NZ_CAJLKP010000036.1 GCF_905207245.1 uncultured Bacteroides sp.
ATGCTTCCATATGAATTTCTAATTTTAGAAGTGTCAACTTATTCAGTACACTACAGAAACTTGCGTTTCTAAGGCTGGGAACTGTCGTTTCCTACCAGTGGGAAACTGTAAGATGCTGTTTACTAATGATATGTAATAGGATGTTGTTGGGGCTTTGCACTCTCTGAAGAGCCTGTTATCAGCGATGGAAAGTAGGGTACTTGTTGTTGAAACGGAAGCCGATACCCAGCATCAGATAGTTAGGGTCACTGAAATTCTTCAGATTATAGCCTACGTGCAGATAGGAACTGTGGGTCAGCTCTACTTTGAGAGACAGTACTTGATAGATACCTTTGAGGTCGCCACCACCATGCAGAATGTTGGCACCGATACCTACACCTACCGTAAAGTATGGCATCACGTACTCGGCTCGTCCGGAGATTCCCAAGGCTAACTGTTTGTGGAAAGCTGGTTTGTAGCATTCATTGCCGTATCCGGGAATGGTATAAACGTTGGAACTTGCATCATAAACACCGTCCAGTGACACTCCGGTGCGGAACTTATATCCGATGTTGTACATAGGGGCAAAATTGAAACCAAGCACTGTATAGGCATCCGGTGAAGCTATTTGTCCGTTTCCCACCCATACGCCTTTTCGCCTCCACGAGCCGAACAGGGTCAGGTCATAGCTGACGTGGCGCGGAAATTTGGGTACGGGAGCCCAATAGGTGGGTTTGGTGAGCGCTTCTTCCGGCCTGTTGAAGTTGCAGACAACTCCTACTTTTAGTCCTATGGTATTCAGGCCTGCATTCGGAAATTTCGTGTTGCCGTTGGAGAAGTGAGTACCTGTAAATCCGGCAATCAGGTCGATTTCCCGCGAAACCATCCAGTTCAGTTGCAAACCGGCATTGATGTAGGCATTGGCTTTCGAACCGATGACACTATTGTGCATATTTCCGTATTCATCATAAGGCTTCCAACCGAGGGACAGGCCGAAGTTCCATTCATAATTGAGTGATAACCTCGAGGTGATACGGGCAATGCGTGCACCCTGGTAGAGATAGATGGCAAGCGGATTTCCCAGTTCTTCTTTGCTGCCGAAGTCGTAGTATCCTACGCCTATGCCTTGATAGGCACTACCGTAAATGCGGTCGGCGCAGGTATTAGGCTTGAACTGGAATGAATATTTCAGGTGGGCGGAATATCCCCATTCAAAAGGTTTCCATTGTGCATTGTCTCCTGCCAGGAACGAACTGGTCTGGAAGATGTATCCGGGACGGTATTCTACGCCAAGTCTGTGAATGAAACGTTTTGCGAAGGAAGCTGTGTCCGGATTATAGCCCGGGACATTGTCTTGTATCCGGCTTTTTGCGTTAGCAACGTCAGACAAGAAAAGCATTACTCCTGCGAGAGCCATCAGTTTCCACATCTTTATATTGCTTTTCATACTATTGTGCCAGAGTTCTAGTTTTATTATTATGGGGGATATTCCCTTAAAATGCGTGGCAAATATAACGATAGTATTTGAAAAAGAAATTATGATACTCAAGAAAATGTGAAAAGAAGCCGTGTTTTCACGGGAATTTCATTATTCCGGTGGAAACACGGCTTGTAATAAGAATAAAAACAGGAAGTTATCCCAGTAATTCTTTTACTTTTGCGGAGATGGCACGGCCTTCGGCAAGTCCGGCAAGTTTCTTGGAAGCAACGCCCATTACCTTGCCCATATCCTTACCACCGGTAGCACCGGTTTCAGCAATGATTTCTTTCAAAGCGGCTTCCAGTTCTTCGGCTGACATCTGCTTCGGCAGATAAACCTCAATAACTTTCACTTGCTCCAGTTCTTCATCAGCCAAGTCTTGACGACCTTGCTGTATATAGATTTCGGCAGCATCTTTGCCTTGCTTCATCAACTTCTGCATGATTTTCAACGCGGCGTCGTCAGTCAGGGTGTCATTGGCTCCCGGGGCAGTCTTTGCTTCCAGAAATACTTTCTTGATGTTTCTCAATGTGTTGAGAGCCACTCTGTCTTTGGCTTTCATTGCGGTTTTTATGTCTTCGCTGACTCTTTCAAATAAATCCATATTTCTTAAATTGAGAATTGAAAATTGATAATATTGAGTAAATTAAGAATTGAAAAGTAAGAAACAAGACTATCATTTCTCAATTTTCAATTCTCAATTTTTAATTTAAAAAGTGATTACGCCTCCTAAGTCTTCGCCTCCTTGTGCTTCTTCCGTGGCCATCTGTCCTTCAGCGGCAGCTTTGGTTTTGATGGTGCTCAGGGTGCTCTTGTCACGCAAATACGTCGGTGAGCTTTCCACCATGCTGATGATGTCGGCATTGTCCAGGTCCTCGGGATTGAAGATGTAGATATGGCGGCGCTTGCGGATGTTCTTGCTTCCGATGCCGCTGGCGCTTTCGCCGTATGCTTTGCGGATACGTTCCTTGTTCTTTTCTTTCTCTTCTTCGAGTTGGAGCTGGCGTTCTTCTTCTTCCTGACTGCGTTTCTCGAGTACACTGTCCATGCCCGGAACGTCTTCCACTCCGAAGCCGGTGGCAAGTACGGTAATTTTTACTTTACCCTCCAGCGTATTGTCCATAGCCACACCCCAGATTACTTCCACACCTTCGCGGAACTTGCTCATGAACTCGTGGATTTCGTTCATTTCTTCCATCATCAGTTCCGAGCTTTCGCAGAACGAAACGTTTAGCATCACCTTCTTGGCGTTGAAGATGTCGTTGTTGTTCAGCAACGGAGAGTGCAGGGCGTCGTCTATGGCTTTCGTCACACGGCTTTCACCTTCGCCGAAGCCGGTACTCATGATGGCTACACCACCATCTTTGAGGATGGTTTTCACATCAGCAAAGTCCAGATTTACCGTTCCGCGCATGGTGATGATTTCAGCAATACTCTTGGCAGCGATGGACAGGGTGTCATCGGCTTTGCCGAAAGCATTCATGAATGTCAGGTCGGAATATATTTCGCGCAGGCGTTCGTTGTTGATAACCAGTAAGGCATCTACGTGCTGGGCGATACGTTCCACGCCGTCCAGTGCCTGGATAATCTTCTTTTCACCTTCGAAGATGAACGGTATGGTGACGATACCAACCGTGAGGATGTCCATTTCCTTGGCGATGCGGGCAATGACGGGAGCGGCTCCCGTACCTGTTCCGCCGCCCATTCCGGCGGTGATGAATACCATTTTCGTACCGTCATTCAGCAACGCTTTGATTTCTTCGTTGCTTTCTTCGGCAGCTTCGCGGGCACGTTCGGGACGGTTTCCGGCACCCAGTCCCTCGGTGATAGAACGCCCCAGTTGTAGTTTCACGGGGACGGGAGACTCTTTCAACGCTTGGTTGTCCGTGTTGCACAGAACGAACGTCACGTCGTGTATGCCTTCCCGGTACATGTGGTTCACGGCGTTACCACCACCACCACCTACACCAATCACTTTGATGATTTTCGGTGAGTCTGTCGGGAAATCGAATTGTACTATATCGTCCATAGTTCCTTATTTTATTAAGTTTATTTCAAATCATCATCCGAGAAGATTTCATTGGAAAGTTTGTTGAAGGTCTTTTCAAACCAGCCTGGCCCTTCTTTCTTCTTTCTCTTCTTCTCTTCTTTTTCTTTGCGTTCTTTCTCTTTGCGTTCCCGTTCGCGGCGTTCCTTTTCTTCCTTTTCGCGCTGGGCTTTGGCGGCACGGGCGGCAGCTTCCTGTTCTTTCAGGGCTTCGTCGTTACCGAACATATCGGCGGGCTTGGGAGGAGTGGGAGGGGTGGTGGGAGCAGGTTTCACCTCTTGTAGGCAGCAGTTCTCATTTCCTGCGGCAAGTAGTCCGAGCAACGTATTTTGTATTCCGTCTTTCTTCAATACATCGCCGAAGCCATAGATGGTGTTGTGGATGAACTTCGTCGTCTTCACCTTTTCGGCTTTACTGCGTTTGCGGAATGCCTCTTCCAGATTCTTCAGGTTGGCGCCGCCACCGGTGAAGATGACACCGGATAGTAGCTTGTCTTCGTATCCTGAAAGCTGCAATTGGTTCCATACGTTGGCAAGGATTTCCTCGGCACGGGCATCGATGATGTCGTTCAATACGCTGAGCTCAATGCTACGACCATCTTCCAGCAAACAAACGGCAGGAGTTTCAGCCTCTTCTTCCTCATAAAGCATATCGCCATGTTTCAGCTTCAACTGCTCTGCTTCCGATTCTTCCATTTGCAGGGAAGTGATGTCACGGGTGATGTTGTTTCCACCCAATGGCAGTACACTGAGGAAGCGGAGTATATTGTTTTTGTATACCGATATGGTGGTGGTATCTGCGCCGAAGTCGACCAATGCGCAACCCGAACGCATCTCGCTTTCTGTCAGCACGGCATTTGCCAAGGCTATCGGGGCGATAAGCAAATCGGCTATTTCCACTTTGGCCTGTTCAAAGCTGTGTTCCAGGTTTTTTTTGAGGGAAGCACGCGCCACGATATTCAGGAAGTTTCCCGTAATGCGTTTGCCTGCCACCCCTACCGGGTCAGCTTGGAGGTTATTGTCTATCTTATATTCCTGCGGGGCGACATCCAGCACGCTCATGTCTATTAAAGGAACTTCGAGGTTTTCGTCGCTGATTGCGTCTACCAACTCTTGCGAGATAATCCCTTCTTCTTCGAGCACACGGCTTACCGCATTCTTTACCGTGCGCAATGACTGTCCGCCGATGCCTACATATACTTTGGCAATGGAGTTGTTCAACTGACTTTCTAGCTTGTTGATGATGGAAGTCAATGCCTGTGCGGTCTTATCAATGTTGTAGATGACGCCTTTGTGGATAAAAGAAGCGGCATCTTCACGCGCATAAGCCAGCACTTGTATGCTTCCGTCACTGTTCTTCTTTCCTGCAATACCGGAAATCTTGGAAGAACTCAACTCAATAGCGGCGATAAATTCTGTTGTTGCCATATATTTCTTTGTTTATAAGTTTATAAGTTGACAAGTTTATAAGTTGACGAGTTGACAAGGAAGAGACTGCAAAAGCCTTGTTCCCTTGTTAACTTGTCTCCTTGTTAACTTATTCTTTCCGTTTTGTACAGATAATCTGGTTACTAAATTCAACGTTAATACGTGAATATTTGTTCCATCCTACCTTATTTAATCCTCTTTCATAGAAAGCTTTCACCCGGTCGAGCTTACGCTCGAAGCCATCCAGTTTGCCGAGGTAGATGATATGGTCGCCTACACGCGGCACTAATTCGACGTTTCTGTCGGACAGCACATGTATCTGTTCAACCTGTGCGTCCCAGAACTTATTATTCTGCAAAAATACACCAAACTTATATAAATCCCTCATGGCAAACGACTTTTCTACTCTTCCGGTCACGATGGCGAGGTGGGCCACGCACTTTGCGTCGGGTGGCATCACCATTCCTTTGTTGTCCAGATAGTAGTTTTCGCCGTTGGCGCTCATTACCCGCAGGATGGGGACTCGCTGGCTAACTTCCACGCAAAGTTTTCCGCTGGGAGTCTTGTAGCATTCCACTTCGTCGATGAGCGGATGTTTGGTAAGTTCCTTTTCCAACGTTTTGCTTCGAATACGGTCCATTGGCTTGCCAACAGGATAGATACCTTTTTTCTCCAGTATATCTGCTACCTCCTTCTTAGTGATGAAGCCGGCATAAACTGTATCTTTGATAACCAATTCCATGTCATGACACACCTGACCGGCAGGCTTCCGGTTGAAAGCCGTGATAGCCACCACCAGATAGGCAATGATGAGCAGCAGGACGATGGACAATAGAATTCGCTTAATCATAATGTTTATATTAATGAAGAATTAAGAATGAAGAATGAGAAATTTAGCTGCGCTGTGTAAGAATGATGCGCAGCCAAATTCTTCATTCTTAATTCCTCATTCTTAATTTAAGTTGTTTCGTGATTTCGGGGACATAGTTGTCTATATCTCCGGCACCTAATGTAATCAGCACTTCAATCTGCTTTTGCGAGAGCAAGTGTGGTATCTCTTCCTTTTTACACATACATTTCTCGATACCCGGACGCAGGTTGTCATATATCAATTGGCTGGTGACACCGGGAATGGGTTGCTCACGCGCCGGATAAATATCTACGAGGATAACTTCGTCGAGCAATGACAGGCTGTCGGCAAATTCCTTGTAGAAGTCGCGGGTGCGGGTATAGAGATGCGGCTGGAAGATAGCTGTAATCTTTTTGTCCTGATACAAATCACGGATAGACTTCACGCTTTGTGCAATTTCGGCAGGATGGTGGGCATAGTCACTCAGGAATACGACCTTGTCATTCTTTATTTTGAAGTCGAAGCGACGGTCTACCCCCCGGAAACTTGCCATGCCGAGTTTGATTTCTTCGTCGGTAGCACCGCTAAGGTGGGCGAGTGCCATAGCTGCCACGCCGTTCTCTATATTGATGCTGACGGGGACGCCCAGTTGAATATCGTTGATACGTGTATCGGGTGCCACGAAGTCGATGAATATCTCACCGTTTCCGATACGGATATTCTCGGCATGGAAATCACCTTCGGTGCGGGCATAGGTATAGACCTTTACGCCGGGTTGCACATCAGGCTTCAGGGCAATATCTTTATGTATAATCAACGCACCGCCCGGTTGAATAAGTGTAGTGTAGTGACGGAAACTTTCCAAATAAGCCTCTTCTGTGCCGTAGATATCCAGATGGTCGGGATCGGTGGCGGTAATCACGCTCATGTAAGGTGATAACCAATGGAACGAACGGTCAAATTCATCTGCCTCAATAACTGTGTAAGGGCTGGATGGTGACAACAACAGGTTCGTTCCGTAATTTTTGGAGATACCTCCGAGAAATGCGGTGCAACCGACATGTGATTGATGAAGCAGATGGGCGGCCATTGTGCTGGTGGTGGTCTTACCGTGTGTTCCGGCAACACATAAACCTTTACTGCTGTGAGTGATGGTTCCCAAGACCTGGGCACGCTTCTGTATTTCAAAACCGTTATTGCGGAAGTATGCTAACTCGGCATGTTCCTGCGGAACGGCCGGGGTATATATTACTAAAGTCGTTTCCTTATCTTTGCAAGCTTCGGGAATAAGATTCACGTTTTCTTCGTAGTGTATCTTTGCGCCTTCGGTTATGAGGTGTTCGGTTAGTTCGCTCGGGGTACGGTCATAACCCGCAACGAGCTTTCCTTTGGATAGGAAATAACGTATCAGGGCGCTCATGCCGATGCCGCCGGCACCAACGAAATATACGGATTTGATGTTTTCTATATTCATGTATTTTAGTGTTATCACTTATCGTTATCTATCAGTTTCAATACTTCTTTTGCAATAATAGTTGCTGAGTCAGGTAAAGCCAGTGTAGCAATGTTTTCGCTCAGCACTTTCAGCTTTTTGTCATCAGCAACAGTTTCAAGTGCCACAGGTACCAGTTGTTCCATTGCATCCACATCTTTCACATAGATAGCTGCTTCTTTGTTTACCAATGCCAGTGCATTTTTAGTCTGGTGATCTTCTGCCACATTGGGCGAAGGCACCAGGATAACCGGCTTTTGCAGCAGGCAGAACTCGGAGATAGAACCGGCTCCCGCACGTGAAATAACCAGGTCGGCAGCCGCATACGCACTTGCCATATCCTTGATGAAATCCGTCACATACAGGTTCGGGATAGCGGGGATACGCGGATTGCGTACAGCCTCACCCGTTGCCGTGGTGATGGCATCTTTGATTTGCTGGATATATATTTTTCCTGTTTGCCAGATAAACTGAATATCGCTATGTGCTTTTATTGTATCCAGTGCAGCAATCAGCGTTTGGTTGATGGTGCGGGCGCCAAGGCTTCCACCCAATATCAATACCGTTTTCTTCTCCGGGTTGAAACCGAATGAAGCTACAGCTTCTTCGCGCCCCAGTTTGTTTGCCAGTAAATTCTGGCGTACCGGATTTCCCGTCATGATAATCTTGTCTGCGGGGAAGAATTTCTCCATGCCATCATATGCCACACAAATCTTGCATGCCTTTTGTGCAAGCAGTTTATTCGTTACACCTGCATAAGAATTTTGTTCCTGTATCAAAGTTGGCACTCCCATCATGCCTGCCACTTTCAAAGTCGGACCACTGGCATATCCGCCTACTCCTACAGCTACTTGCGGCTGAAATTCCTTCACTATCCGGCGTGCCTTCCACTGGCTTCGTAGCAACTTCACGATTACTGCGAAGTTCTTCCATAAGCGTTTGCGGTCGAATCCGGCTACGGGCAAACCGATGATTTTGTATCCTGCGTCGGGCACACGCTGCATTTCCATCCGCCCTTCTGCACCTACAAAGAGGATTTCTGCATCAGGTTGAAGTTCTTTGATGGCGTTGGCAATGGATACTGCGGGGAAAATGTGCCCCCCTGTACCTCCACCGCTGATAATGACGCGCGGCCCGTTATTTTTTGTTTCCATATCCTTGTTATTATTCAAATTCTGCATCACTATTCAATACCTTTGCTGTTGGGTCGGCTGCTGTCTGGGCATCACTGTGCCCTTCTTCAACAGGAGCTTCTACTTGCATGGGTATCTGTGCATCATGCTCCTGCAACTCTTCCAGTCTGGCTGTATAGCGGCTCACACTCAGTATCATACCGACATATGCACAATTGATAAGCGTAGAAGTACCTCCTTTACTGATGAGTGGAAGCGGTTGTCCGGTGACCGGTGCCAAGCCCACTGCCACCATCATATTGAAGACGGCCTGCGACACGAGCAACAGCGCAATCCCTATAATGAGGAAGGCCGGGAATGTTCGGTCGCACTTCTTCGCTATACGCCCCACGCGTATCAGCAGGCAAACGTAGAGGAATACCACAAAGGCTCCTCCTATCAGCCCCAGTTCTTCTATAATGATAGCAAAGATAAAGTCGGAGAACGCCTGACTAAGGAAGTCGCGTTGCACCGAGTTCCCCGGTCCTTTTCCCACGACGTGGCTCGTAGCTACGGCAATGCGGGCATGGGCTATCTGTGCATCCTTGTCTATATCGAATTTAGCGGCGGGCACTTCTTTGTCGTCCGTAAACTTCTCAATACGGGCGCGCCAGGTATCAAAGCGGTGGAGGAAAGGTAAATCACTGTTCTTTGTCAGTACCAAAAAAGTGACGCCTATAATGGCTACTCCTGCCAATCCACTCGCGAGTATCAACAGTTTCTTCATGGCCACCCGTCCGATGAACATCATCAGAAAGACAACGCCGAAGAGCAATGCTGCCGTAGAAAGGTTTTCCGGTGCAATGAGCAGGCAAATCACTCCCGTTATAATCATGATGCGCTTGAATGCTTTCGGGCTGGCCCCGTCCTCGTCCTGACCTTTCGAAAGGATGAATGCAGTGACGATGATGACAGCCATCTTCGCAATCTCCGAAGGCTGAAACTGGATACCCATAAAGGTCATCCAGCGTGCTGCTCCGTTGACGCGTTCCATTAGCATGACGAGCCCCAGCAATACCACCGACAGGGGCAGTAGAAACACAGGGAACACCTGAAACCACTTATAAGGGATGTTATGCATAAACACTACTACCACGACACCCACCATCAGAATGATACTGTGCTGTGTAATCGGTCCCCAGTGGTCACCGCTCTTGTACGTCAGTGTAGACGCAGCACTGAACACTTCCGTAATGGAAATGAGACAAAGGAAGAGGAAGATTATCCAGATTACCTTGTCGCCTTTGAATATGCTTCTTAATAAGTCCAATGCTTTGCAAATTAAAAATTAATAATTAAAAAATTAAAGAGCTCTCACACACTCCTTAAACTGGTCGCCGCGGTCTTCGTAACTCTTGAAGAGGTCGAAGCTTGCGCAGCAAGGGCTCAACAATACAGTCTCGCCTTTCTTTGCCAGACGGAAGGCGGCATCTACTGCATCTTTCATGCCGGTTTGCACATCGGCGACAGGCAATCCCATGCGGTCGAAGAAATCGTGCAACTTTTCATTGTGCAAACCCAGATAAACCAGGGCGGAGCACTTTTCGCGTACCAAATCTTCAATTTCCGTATAGTCGTTGCCTTTATCCTTTCCGCCCAGAATAAGTACGGTTTTGGTCTTCATACTCTGTAAGGCATACCAGCAGGAATTCACGTTTGTAGCTTTAGAGTCATTGATGAACTCTACGCCGCGCACGGTTGCCACTTTCTCCAGGCGATGTTCCACTCCTTTGAAGTCGGACAATGCCCGGCGTATATATTCTTTCTCTATTCCGGCAAGGTTGGCGGAGATGCCGGCGGCGAGAGAGTTATATAAGTTATGAGTACCTTGCAAGGCCAGTTTCTCTTGCTCCATGTTGAAGGCGATAGGTTCGTTGATTTCCACTTCTCCGTCTTCTACATAAGCGATGGCTCCGTCTTCTTTCACGGCAGAGAATGGATAAAGGTGGGCGCGCAGCCCGTGTTTGTCCAATTCACGTTTGATGATGGGGTCATCGTTCCAGAAGATGAAAGCATCTTCCGGTGTCTGGTTCTGCGTGATGCGGAACTTAGCATCCACATACTTCTGCATGCAATGGTCGTAGCGGTCCAGATGGTCGGGCGTGATGTTCATCAGCACGGCGATGTTGGCGCGGAAGTTGTACATGTTATCCAGTTGGAAAGAACTAAGCTCAATTACATAATAATCATGCTGTTCCGTTGCTACCTGCAAGGCGAGGCTGTTACCGATATTGCCGGCCAGACCCACATTCAGTCCTGCACTCTTGAAGATATGGTAAATGAGTGAGGTGGTGGTGGTCTTACCATTCGAGCCGGTAATACATATCATTTTAGCATGGGTATAGCGTCCCGCAAACTCTATCTCAGAGATGACAGGCGTTCCTTGCTCTTTCAGTTTCAGTATCATCGGAGCGTCGTTGGGGATACCGGGGCTTTTCACGACTTCATCGGCATTCAAAATCAACTCTTCCGTGTGTTGTCCTTCTTCCCAGGCAATATTGTATTTGCCCAGCAATGCCTTGTATTTGTCTTTAATGGCGGACATGTCGGAAACGAACGTGTCGAACCCCTGTACTTTGGCGAGTACGGCAGCACCTGCACCGCTCTCTCCGGCTCCTAATACTACAATTCTACTCATGGTCTTTTAAGTTACGGGCTACCAGCTACAAGCTACCAGTGGGAGGCTGAAGTTGGTAGTTGCTACAAGTTTGTTTCTTATTAGCAGCCAGTAGCGAGCACTTGTAGCTTGTAGCTCGTCACTGGTAGCTCTATTATCTGATTTTTAATGTTATAATCGTTATCGCTGCCAGTACAATTGTCACAATCCAGAAACGAACAGTGATTTTTGATTCGTGGAACAGCTTCGTCGGTTTGGCAAACTTCACCGTGCACCCCGGTTCTATCAGACTCATGGAAGTGCGGAAATGGTCATGAATAGGTGTTCGCTTGAACAATCTTTGTTTCACTCCCTTCCGTTTTCCGGCTTTATAATAGAAGCGTTGCAGGATAACCGATAAATTCTCCACCAGAAATACGCCGCAAAGAATGGGTATCAGCAATTCCTTGTGTATGATGATGGCGAACACAGCAATGATACCGCCAATCGTCAAACTGCCCGTATCACCCATAAACACCTGTGCCGGAAACGCATTGTACCACAGGAAACCAATCATGGCACCGATGAAGGCACAGATAAAGATTACCAGTTCTTCCGACCCTGGAATATACATGATATTCAGGTAACCGGCATACTCGATATGGCTCGATACATAGGCCAGGATGCCTAATGCCAATCCGATGATTGCCGAGTTCCCGGCTGCCATCCCGTCCATTCCGTCATTCAGGTTGGCTCCGTTGCTGACGGCAGTTACTACGAAAATGGTGATGATTACAAATAATACCCAGCCTGCCGTCTGTGCATGCTTACCCATGAAACCTACAATGTCGGCATAATCCAGGTTATTGCTTTTGAAGAACGGAATAGTGGTTTGTGTAGACTTGATGTCCTGTCCGGCATGGATTACCTCCATTTCTTGTCCGGGCTTCTGCACTTCAATGTTTTCACGGATAACAGCTTGTGGACTGAGGTAAAGCGTCAGGCCTACAATCAGTCCCAAACCTACCTGCCCGATAATCTTGAACTTTCCATGCAGACCTTCCTTGTCTTTCTTGAAAATCTTGATATAGTCGTCGGCAAATCCCAGCGAACCCAGCCATACCGTGGTAATCAGCATCAATATCATGTAGATATTGCTCAGTTTACCCAGTAACAGACATGGAATGAGAATTGCCACAATGATAATGACGCCCCCCATGCTCGGCACACCTACCTTATCCACTCCGAACGGGTCAATGCTGGCGTCACGCTGTGTTTCCGTAATCTGTTTCCGTTTCAGTAAGTTGATGAAACGGTCACCCCAGATACTTGAAATGAGCAATGCCAGAAGAATTGCCATCAGTGCCCGGAATGATGTATACCCGAACATACCTGCGCCGGGAATATCATATTTATCTAACCATTGAAATAAGTAATATAACATGTTGCTAGTGACCAGTTTTTTAGTGATTAGTGATTAGTGCTTTGCGGTATGACAACGCAGCCGCTAATCACTTATTACTAACCGTTAAACACTCTATTTAATTCCTCTTTATCGTCAAAGTGATGTTTCACTCCTTTTATCTCCTGATAGTTCTCATGGCCTTTTCCGGCTACGAGAATTACATCACCTGATTGTGCCAGCATGCAAGCCGTTTTGATGGCTTCGCGGCGGTCGGCAATGCTGATGGTCTTTTGCATATCATCTTTGTCCAGACCGGCAAGCATGTCGTTGATGATGTCTTGCGGCTCTTCAAAGCGCGGATTGTCCGAGGTGATGATGACGCGGTCGCTTGCTTTGGCAGCTTCCTTTGCCATGATGGGGCGTTTACCCTTGTCGCGATTACCGCCTGCACCTACCACAGTGATGACTTTTCCTTTGCCTTCAAGTACGCCGTGAATGGCATTCAATACATTTATAAGTGCATCCGGAGTATGCGCATAGTCCACAATGGCAGTATATCCTTTGGGTGAGCGGATGGCCTCAAAACGTCCGGTTACCGGATGAAGGGTGCTGAGGGCAATCAGTACATCTTCCTCCTTTTTGCCAAGCAACACGGCTGCACCGAACACCGCCAGCAAGTTTGAGGCATTGAAACGGCCAATGAAACGCACTGCCAGTTCGTGGTTGTTGAAGTCGAGCAACATACCTTCAAAGTGAGACTCCAGGATTTTGCCTTTGAAGTCGCAGAGGCTGCGCAAGGAGTAAGTATATACTTTAGAGCGCGTGTTCTGCGTCATGACGAGGCCATTCTTGTCATCCAGATTCGTAAGGCTGAATGCATTCTTGGGCATATCATCGAAGAATTTCTTCTTGGCTTTCAGATAATTTTCCACTGTTTTATGATAATCCAGATGGTCGCGCGTCAGGTTGGTGAAGATGCCACCTGCAAAGCGCAGGCCGCTGATGCGTTTCTGGGCAATGGAGTGTGAACTCACCTCCATGAAAACATACTTGCATCCGGAATCTGCCATCTGCCCTAATAGTCGGTTCAGGGTGATGGGGTCGGGGGTTGTATGTTCAGTCGGTACGGCCTTATCGTCTATATAGTTGCAAACGGTAGAAATCAATCCCACCTTGTAGCCGAAGTATCGGAATGTATCATATAATAAGGTGGCAATAGTGGTTTTTCCGTTCGTTCCGGTCACGCCTACCAGCTCTATCTTGGAAGTCGGGTCATCATAAAAAGTAGTGGCTACTTTGCCTACGGCATCTTCGCTGTCCTTCACTATGATGTAAGTGACAGTTGACGAGTTAACGAGTTGACAAGTTGAGGAGGCTGTGCCTTGTCCTCTTGTCTCCTTGTTCCCTTGTTCCCTGATCTCTTCGGGCACATCTTCACAAAGCACAGCCACGGCACCTTTTTCAATGGCGGCGGCGATGTAGGCATGTCCGTCTGTCTGGGTGCCGCGCATAGCCATGAACAGATGTCCGGCTTGCACCAGGCGGGAGTCTATATTCACTCCCGTTATCTCCGTCTTTGTACTTCCGATAATCTGTATCGGTTGTATTGTTTTCAGTAATTCACTTAATACCATACCTTATTATATATAATGTATATTCTGTTTGGATAAACTTAGTGAAGTGTCAATGCTATCGTTTGTCCCTTCACTACACGGTTTCCGCCCGGTATCGATTGGTTCTTCACCCTACCTACGCCGTTCAGTCTAACTCTCAGTCCTTTGCTTTCCAGCAAATAGACCGCATCTTTTGCTCCCATTCCGATAACGCTGGGAACGGCATTCGAACCGGCTTCTTCCTTACCTTGCAGGATAACCGCACCGGGTGATGCCTGTGTATGTCCCCATGTCTTTCCCTTTCCGGGAGGAGAATTGTTTCTGTACCGGTACGTTCAGATCGTTCAACACCTGCAACGCCTCGTTCATTTCTCCGGCTTTTACAGGAGGAATAACATTGCTTGTGCTGTCTATCGCGCTTCGTATATCGAACCGCAGGTTTTTCGCATATACTCTTTCGGCAATCTTTCCGAATACGCTACCTGCCATCAAGCCGCCTGAAGCGGGAAGTCCCGGCTTTTGAATAGAGACAATGCAACTATATTTCGGCGCCTCTGCCGGGAAGTAACCGCAGAAACTTACCAGATAATTAACCCGTCCGCTTTTGTAACCTGCCGTACCCTGAGATACTTGTGCCGTACCTGTTTTACCTGCCACAGAGAACTGTTTGCTTCCGGCCGGTTTTGCCAATCCTTGTGATACGACTTTCTCCAGAATATCGCGTATCTGTGTCAGAGTGCGGTCGGAGCATATCTTTGGGTTAATCACTTCGGTGGGGTATTCTTCCACGACTTCACCATCTTTTACGGCAGCTTTTACAAACTTGGGACGTACCATTACGCCATTGTTGGCAATCGCATTATAAAAAGTCAGTATGTTGAGTGGCGGAACTTGCGTTTCATATCCGATACTCATCCAAGGCAAGGTGGTCTTGGCAAAGTATCTTTCTTTCGGACCTTTTATGTTCGGCTCTCCTTCACCGGAAATCTGTAAATGCAACGGCTGGTCGATGCTCATGCGCTTCAAGCCGTCCACATACTTCTGCGGGTTATCTTTGTAATGCTTGTCGATGAGGTAAGAAACACCTACATTGGACGAAACTTCCAGGATGCGCGTTACATTGATTTTTCCATATCCCCCACGATGCCAGTTATGGTCTCTCATTTTGCTGCCGTACATATTCATGATACCGTTTCCGGTATCCACTTCTGTTTCCGGCGTGATTTTTCCGTCTTCGAGGGCCACCATGATAGAGGCAGTCTTGAATGTAGAGCCCGGTTCCATCATATCGCTGATGGCATTATTACGCATTTCATAATACTTGCCGTCACCTGCTTTCATCATATTGACGATGGCTTTTACTTCGCCTGTCTCCACTTCCATCAGTACGGCTACGCCCACGGTGGCATTGATTTCTTTCAATTTGTCCACCAACGCTTTCTCGCAAATGTCCTGCATGCCTACATCGAGGGTGGAGATAATGTCACAACCATCCACGGGAGCTATATCCACGATGTTCAAGTATTTGTTCATTACCTTCTGGCGGTGAGTGATACCGTCACGGCCTTTCAGCAATGTGTCGAATGATAGTTCGATACCATTTTTTGCTCCCTGTGCAGTGTCGGCGTAAAGGTCGCCTAATGTACGGGCGGCGAGTGAACCGAACGGCTTCTTGCGCTGATTGTATACTTGTTCGTGGAAACCACCTTTGTACTTGTTCAGATTGAATACAGGCAGACGTTTCGCTTCCTTATATTGAATGTATGAGATACGTTTGGGGTAAATCAGATAATTCCGGCTGCCTTTTTTACGTCCTTTTTGCAAGTGCGACTTGAATTCGGCGGTGCTTTTATCGGGAAATATCTTATGCAGTCCTTCGCAAATCTCGTTCATGTGGTTCACCAGCATGGTGTCCTTGGTGTATCCGCCCGCCTTGAAGTCCATATATATACGGTATTCGGGCAGGGAACTTGCCATCAGTTTGCCATCGGATGAAAGAATATTACCACGATTAGGCTTTACCGTCACGTTCTCTTTTACAAAACGGTCGGCCACATCCTGCCAGTACTGTCGTTCGGCAAACATGATGATTGTGCCTTTTACGACAATAGCTATCCCCAGCAATCCCATTATAAGGACTACAAAGAAGTAGCGGGTCATGATATTTTTCTTATTTACTGCCATTCTCTTCTTTAGTTGACGAGGTTTCCGGTTGACAAGTTGACGAGGCGGCTGCGCAGCTCTTGTTTCCTTCTCTCCTTGTTTCCTTGTCCCCTTATATTCTTGTTTCTTATTTAATTAAATACGGTGGATTAGTCGAAGTCTGCAAATCACTCTCCTTGGTTGCAATGTATTCCTCAATGCGCGACTGGCGGCTTCGCTCCATCAACTCCGAACTGCGGGTGAGAGCATCGTATTTAATGTCAATCAATTCTTTCTTCAATTTATCTATCTCTATCATCTGTTGCTGGCAAGCATAGCGGTTGTGTATGTAAAACAGAATCAGCACCATTATCAGCACAAGCAATTTAGTCTGACGGCGGAAAAAGTCCGTTGCCAGAATATCGCCACCAATGATATTTTTCAGGGATGTACGGTTTTTAGCCTTCGTTGCCTTTTCCGCTTTCTCCGTTTTTTCATTTACCTGCTTTTCTTCCATTTCTTTCATCGCTCCATCACTTATCACTAATCACTTAACGCCAATCACTATTCATCACTTTTTCTCCGCAATTCTCAGTTTGGCACTTCTCGACCTCGGATTACGCTCTATCTCCGCTTCGTCCGGTACAATTACTTTATTGTTTACCAACCGAAACGGTGTCTGCACATTTCCAAAGAAATCTTTTTCCATCTTGCCTTCCACGTTTCCGGTTTTCATCATGTTCTTCACCATCCGATCTTCCAATGAATGGTAAGTAATCACTACCAGTCGTCCGCCAGGTTTTAAAGCCTCAGTAGCGGCATATAGCATTTCTTTCAGTGCCTCCATTTCCTGGTTCACTTCGATGCGCAGTGCCTGAAAAACTTTAGCCAGTTCCTTCTTCTCCCGTTCCCTACCAAAAAGCGGTTTAATAACTTCCAGAAATTCTCCGATAGTCGTTATCTTCTGTCCGGCACGTGCTCTTACAAGTACGGATGCCAGTTTACGGCTATTCTTTAATTCACCGTACAGGTAGAAGATGTCTGCCAACCGTTCTTCATCATAATTGTTTATGATATCTGCCGCAGTATCTCCCGCACGTTTGTTCATGCGCATATCCAGTGCGCCGTCAAAGCGGAATGAGAATCCACGTTCGCTGTCATCGAAGTGATGGGAAGATACTCCCAGGTCGGCGAGTATAGCATCCACTTCTTCTATGTTGTGATAGCGCAGGAAATTGTGCAGATACCGGAAGTTGCTCCGTACAAAGATGAAATGTGGATTATCCACAATGTTCCGTTCCGCATCCTCGTCTTGGTCGAATCCCAGCAACTGTCCGCCGTCTCCCAGCCGTGACAGTATTTCCCGTGAATGTCCTCCACCTCCGAAGGTTACGTCTACATACGTCCCATCCGGTCGGATTTCCATTCCGTCCACACTCGGCATCAACAACACCGGTACATGATATGTCAACTCTTCATTTCCCATTCATCACTAATCACTAATCGTTAATCACTCATCCTCGTCTTCCTCCCAATCGTCTTCGTCTCCCAGAATATCCTGTAAAGCTTCGCTAAACTCTTCCGGGTTCATGAACGGTTGCTCGGTTTTCTCTTTTGCCCAGATTTCTATCGTATTGTCCACACCGATGAAACGTACATCGCTCTGTATGCCGGCCATTTGCAGGTAACGTTTGGGCAGCAAGATGCGTCCGTTCCCGTCGGGAACCATGATTTCCGCATCGCTCACAAATTGCCGGAAAATTTCTTGGTGTTTTGCGTTCCACTTATTCAGGCGCTTCCGTAGTTGGTTTTGCGTCTTGAACCAAACGCTTTCTGGATAGAGTACCAGGCAGTCTTGGAATACGTCTTTGCGCAGCACGAGTTTCTCTTCGGAGGCAGATTGCAGTTGCCTCCGAAAGCCGGCGGGGATAAATACACGTCCCTTAGCGTCGGTTTTCGCTTCTATATTGCCCAAAAAACGTATCATTGTTACCTTATTATAATAAGCGACGGTAAAAGTACACATTTCCCCACAATTCCCCACAAGTTTTAACTAAAAACTTTTTGAGAAGTTTTCAACACCCTGTTCATTGTTTATTTCGTTGATAATGAACATAGTGGTGAAAGGGCTTTTGGGTGGGGAATTGAGGTGGTTTTATAGTCTTAGTTTTGTATCCGGACCATACTTGAGACGTACCTGCTCCGTATCAACTCCGTAGCAAATTCGGTTAAAGGTACCTTCTAACCGAATTTGCTACGGAGCAAGTATGGAGTAAGTGCGATTTTGGTATGAAGCAGGTTGATTTTCATATTTAGTTCAACTTTGTAAAATGAGAAATAAATACTGTCTATGAATTTCGGTCATAAATGGCTAATTGGATAAAATTGGATTAAAAATAGTGATTATTGTAATTGTATTTTGGGGTTTTGCCCTACTTTTGCATCGGATGTCAAAGACTGCCATCATTGCATCCAATCCATATACTTAAAATAATACTATACCTTATGAAGAGAATTATTCATTTTATCCTAATCTCCTTATTGCTAATTCCCTGCTGTTCTGTGCAGGCATCTCATCAACCCGAGTTTTCTACTGCCGGTTTTTTCCAACTGCCCAATTCCGGTCGTGAAGTGTTTTCCATGAATCCTGCCTGGCGCTTCTGCAAAGGAACCGTTGCGGGTGCTGAGGCTACGAACTTTAATGATGCGGAATGGACGGTAGTCTCCCTTCCCAATGGCATTGAATATTTGCCGACGGAAGCCAGTGGTTGTATCAATTATCAGGGAGAAGTCTGGTATCGCAAGCACTTCACCCCTGTAGATGCTTTGAAAGGGAAGAAACTGTTCCTGCACTTCGAAGCCATCATGGGAAAGAGTAAAGTATTCGTCAACGGGAAGTTGCTGACCGAACACTTTGGCGGTTATCTTCCTGTGGTGGTTGATATCTCTGACGTATTGAACTGGGGAGAGGATAATGTGATAGCCGTGTGGGCGGATAACAGCGATGATACGAGCTATCCTCCCGGAAAGGCGCAGGATGTGCTCGACTTTACCTATTTTGGCGGCATTTATCGTGATTGCTGGCTGATAGCCCATAATCCGGTCTTTATCACTGACCCGAACTTTGAGAACGAAGTAGCAGGCGGCGGCTTGTTTGTGGCTTATGATAAGGTGTCGGATGCCTCAGCCGAAGTGTTGCTGAAAGCACACGTGCGCAATGACAGCCGCAAAGCCTTTACGGGCGTTGTGGAATATGAGTTGCAGCAGCCGGATGGTACACAGGTTGCTTTTCTGAATGATAAGATACAAGTACGTCCGGGGAAAGCGTTTATCTCGAAAGATAAAATCATAGTGAAGAATCCGATGCTCTGGAGTCCGGAAACTCCCACTTTATATAATCTGATCGTACGTATCCGTGACCGCGAAGGCAATGTAGTGGACGGTTATCGCCGCCGTATCGGCATCCGTAGTGTAGAGTTTAAGGGAAAGGATGGTTTCTGGCTGAATGGCAAACCTTATGAAAGTCCGTTGGTTGGTGCTAACCGCCATCAGGACTTTGCGGTAGTGGGCAATGCCGTAGCTAACAGCATTCATTGGCGTGATGCAAAGAAACTGCGTGATGCCGGAATGAAAGTAATCCGTAACGCCCATTGTCCGCAAGACCCGGCATTCATGGATGCATGCGATGAGCTTGGGCTGTTTGTCATTGTCAATACGCCCGGCTGGCAGTTCTGGAATGACGCTCCCGAATTTGCGCAACGTGTTTATAGCGATATCCGTAACCTTGTGCGGCGCGACCGCAATCATGCTTGTGTGTGGATGTGGGAACCTATCCTCAATGAAACCTGGTATCCGGAAGACTTCGCCAAGAACACCCGTGACATTGTAGACCAGGAATATCCTTACCCATATTGTTATTCCGGTTGCGATAGCGGTGCACGTGGGCGTGAGCATTTCCCCGTGCTTTTCACACATCCCTCTTACGATGGCAAGTCGTGGGGCGATAAGGATGCTGACCCAAAGATAACCTATTTTACCCGTGAATGGGGTGACAATGTGGACGATTGGAGTTCGCATAACTCTCCCAGTCGTGTAGCCCGCAACTGGGGAGAACAGCCTATGCTTATCCAGGCACAGCATTATGCAAACCCTACTTATACATTCACCTGTTACGATGCCCTTTATCGTACTCCCCGCCAACATGTAGGTGGTTGTCTGTGGCACTCGTTCGACCACCAGCGCGGTTATCATCCCGACCCGTTTTATGGCGGACTGATGGACATATTCCGCCAGCCCAAGTACTCCTACTATATGTTCAAAGCACAGCGTTCGCCCCGGACGGAGGAACGGCTTTTTGAAACCGGTCCGATGGTGTATATTGCTCATGAGATGACACCGTTCTCCGGCAAGGATGTGACTGTTTATTCCAATTGCGATGAAGTGCGCCTCACCTTCTTGAAAGATGGAAAGACTTATACTTATAATAAACCGGTAGTTAAAGAAGGTATGCCTTCGCCTGTTATCACTTTCCCTGATGTCTACGATTTCATGGTTGATAAGGCCTTGTCACGGAAGAAAAAGCAGGATGAAGTATTGCTGCGGGCGGAAGGTTTGATAGCTGGTAAGGTGGTTGCTACGCACGAAGTGCACCCTGCCCGTCGTCCGGAGAAAGTATTGCTTTGGGTTGACAATGAGAATGTGAACCTGAAAGCTGATGGTTCCGACTTTGTTACTGTAGTAGCTGCCATAGCCGATAAGAACGGGAATATTAACGTCTGAACAACTATTATGTGAAGTTCCATGTGGAAGGTGAAGGGCGTATTCTGGGAGATGCCGGAATATTGGCAAATCCCGCTCCGGTGAAGTGGGGGACGGCTCCGGTGCTGATACAGTCCACTTTGAAGCCGGGCAAGATAAAGGTAACGGCAAGTGTGCTCTTTGAAGGCTCGCAGATGCCTGTAAGTGCTGTATTAGAATTAGAAAGCTATCCTGCCGCCCATCCGTTGGTTTATTCGGAGAAAGATGCGGCGCTGATTGCCGGTTCATCTTCTTTGCAAGCTGCCGGAATGTCTGCAAAGTCGTCTGCGGAGTTGGAACAGGAACAGCTTCTGAAAGAGCAGAATGCTCAAAGACTGAAAGAGGTGGAGCAGCAACAGGAAGATTTCGGCGAAAGGAAGTAAGTGAGTAAGTAACGAGTTACAAGCTGCGGAATACACAAAGTGATTTTGTTAGTTGTTACTATCTGTCATGCTGAGCTTGTCGAAGCATCCCTTCTCCTAACATGTAGGACAGCCTTATACCAAGGGAGAAGAGCCTTCGATAAACTCAGGATGACAGATACTATTGTAAAATAAAAAATGGATTAATTACGAATATCTACTTAGGAAATATATTTAATATGAAACAGATAGGTCTAACTTTAGGAGCAGGCTTCTTGGCTACTGTTTCTTTGTGTGCTAATGCGGCAAACAAGAATCCCAAACCTAACATTATCTTTATCCTCTGCGACGACATGGGATACGGAGATTTAGGATGTTACGGACAGAAATACATTGAAACGCCTAACATAGACCGTATGGCAGCCGAAGGCATGCTGTTTACACAAGCCTATGCCGGTAGTCCCGTAAGTGCCCCTTCCCGTGCTTCGTTGATGACGGGGCAGCATACAGGGCATACCCATGTGCGCGGAAATAAAGAATATTGGCAGGGAGTACCAACTGTAAAGTACGGGGTGAATGACGAATTTACCGTTGTCGGCCAGGAACCGTACGATGAAAACCATATCATTCTTCCTGAAATCATGAAGAAGAACGGTTATACTACGGGAGTCTTTGGCAAGTGGGCAGGTGGTTATGAAGGCTCTTGTTCCACGCCGGATAAGCGGGGTATTGATGAATTTTATGGTTATATATGCCAGTTCCAGGCTCATTTATACTATCCTAACTTTCTGAACAGATACAGCACACAGGAAGGAGACACAGGAGTTGTACGCATCCTGATGGAAGATAATATCAACTATCCGATGTTTGGTGACGACTACAGGAAACGTACCCAATATTCGGCAGACCTGATTCACGGTAAGGC
Organism: uncultured Bacteroides sp.; assembly: GCF_905207245.1. GTDB lineage: Bacteria > Bacteroidota > Bacteroidia > Bacteroidales > Bacteroidaceae > Bacteroides. The sequence goes on from NZ_CAJLKP010000036.1 coordinate 22,288, forward strand.
GCTGGAATGGCTGGCCCAACAGGACGGAGAACAGCCTTTCTATGGCTTTTTCACCTACACCCTGCCGCATGCGGAACTTGTACAACCGAATGATTCCATATTGAAAGATTATAAGAAAAAGTTCTTTAGAGATAAAACCTGGGGAGGGGTTGAAGGTGGTCGCTATAATGCCACGGAACATACCCATGCCCAGTTTGCTGGTATGATTACCCGTTTGGACTACTACGTGGGTGAGGTTATGGAGAAATTAAAAGAAAAAGGACTGGACAAGAACACCATCGTCATTTTCAGCAGCGACAACGGACCTCACGAAGAGGGCGGGGCAGACCCGGAGTTCTTCGGGCGGGATGGGAAACTGCGCGGTCTGAAACGCCAATGTTACGAAGGCGGCATCCGGATTCCTTTCATTGTGCGCTGGCCGGAACGCATCTCCGCCGGTTCGGTAAACGACCACCAGTTAGCATTTTATGACATTATGCCTACATTTTGCGAATTAATAGATGACAAAGGCTTCCCGAAGAAGTATATCAACAAGAAGTTAGAAGGTGACTGTTTCGACGGTCTTTCTTTTGCCTCTACTTTATTAGGCAATGCCGACAAACAGCAGAAACATGATTTCCTCTATTGGGAATTCCATGAAACAGACCAGATGGCTGTTCGCATGGGAGACTGGAAACTGGTAGTCAAGAAAGGGAAGCTCCATCTGTACGACCTTGCAAAGGATATTCACGAAGATGCCGATATAGCGGCGCAACATCCGGATGTTGTGAAACGGATACTTGAAGTTATCCGGCAGGAACATAGAGAAAACAAGATGTTCCCGGTGACATTGCCGGAATATGCCCTATACGAACAGGAAAATTGCGGTTTATTATAACTGTTTGAAAATGTGATTGATGAATAGTGTAATTGCCGTTACTGCTTTGCCTACATTTTGCCGTTGTGTTGGCAAAAATAGGGTTATTGTGATATCATAATTAACTCAAAGTCTTTCAGGAGTGTTTCTCCTTATATTGCGTTGGCGAACATCCCATATACTGTTTGAATACCGTACTGAAATAGCGTGATGTAGAGACCCCCGTCTGATCCGCTATCTCATTTATGCTGAGGGCACTGTGTGTAAGCAACCATACAGCCTTTTCCATCCTGATTTTAGTAATATAATCATTTGCCCCCATTCCGGTCAGTGCCTTCAGCTTGTTGTAGAGGGAAGCACGGCTAATGCCCAGCTCTGTGCAGAGTAGCGGTACTCCCATTTGCGGATTCTCCAGATTATCTGAAATGGTTTTATTCATTCGTTTGAGAAATATTTCGTCTGCCGAACTGAATGTACTTTCCTGTGGCTGAGGCAATGGCCCCGCTTCCGCATAGCGAGTCCGCATCCGCTCACGGTTTTTCAGTTGGCTTTGGATGATGGTGTGAAGTATGCTGACCTCAAAAGGCTTCGTCAGATAAGCATCGGCTCCGTTCTTGTAGCCGAAAATCTGGCTTTCCTCATCATTGCGGGCGGTCAGCAGAATAATAGGGATATGGCTGATTTCCAGGTCTTCCTTGATGTGCTTGCACAACTCATACCCATTCATGCGTGGCATTTGTATGTCGCTGACAACTATATCCGGATATGATTCCCGACAAATGCGCAGCGCTTCTTCGCCGTCATAAGCTACCCATATTTTCTTGAATTTGCCTTTCAGTGCTTCGGACAAATAGTCAGTCAAATCCTTGTTGTCATCTACTATGAGCAGCGTGTTGTTCATGGTTTCCTCTTTTACGGCTGTTTCTTCCGGAACACTTTCCACTTCCTGGGTAGGAGCTAACAACTCATTCAGATAAGGTTGGGGTTGCAAGGTTACTTTCCCGGGCTGCACGTTGCGGGGCAACTCAAACCAGAAGGTTGCTCCGGGTGCGGTTTCGTGGTCATAAGCACCGATGCTCCCGCCATGCTGCTCGGCCAGAATCTTGGAATAGGAAAGACCGATACCTGTACCCGGGCGGCTGTTGTTACCTTGATAGAATCGGATAAAGAGATTGTTTATATCTATGTCCTTTAAGCCGGGACCTTCATCGGCTACAGAAATGCGTACGTTGCTCTGGTCTTCGGACAAACTTACGGATACACTGATTTGCCCGTTTTCGGAATTGTATTTCAGTGCATTGATAAGCAGGTTCGTCAGGATGGTGGTGCATTTCTCCTTGTCAAAACAGAGGGTGTCTACTTCTTTGTCCGGATTGTAAACAATGGAAATTCCTTTCATTGTTGCCTCCGGCCGAAAATCATCAATAAGTTGTTCCACCCACGGGTTCAACTCTACGTTCTCTACATGCAGGGTGCTTTGTCCCATTTCCATTTTCCGTACATTCAGCACCATGTTCAGAAGCTCTTTCATGCGTCCGGACTGTTTGCTGATGCTTTGTATAATAGGGTATTTTTCATCCTCCGGTGATAAGGTTGCCAACAGTTGTTTTAGCGGGGCATGTATCAGGGTTAGCGGAGTGCGCAATTCATGGTTGATGTTGATAAGGAAGCGCACTTTTTCTTCATACACTTGTTGCTCATGCTCTTTCATGGCCCATTTCAGCTTGTTTTCTTTGCGGCGCAGCAGGGAGAAGAATACGAGTACAATGCCGGAGAATACCACTATGATGCAACTGATTGTGAACCAGCCGGATTTATACCAGGGCGGAAGTACTATTAATTCCAGTATTTGGTAATCTTCCGTCCATCCTCCACTGCGGGTGCTGCATGCAGCCATTACTTGATAAGTTCTTGCAGGCAAACCGCTGAGTGTCAGTTCCGGTTGATAAGAGTAGATGACTTGCCCCTCCATTCCCCGCAGGGTGTAGCGATACATGGGTTTGCGGAAGATATCTTTGTCGTGGGCGATAATCTTTATGGATATGGGTTTGCTTTGTTCCGGAACTTTCAGGCTTTGTCCAGTGTTAATCAGGGTGTTCATGCGTTCTCCGCCCACCGATACATCAGCCAGTTCCAGCACGGGCGGAGTTGTTGACTCGTCGGGAAGTTGCTTGTTGACACAGAGCAGGCCGTTGACACCACCCATGTAGATATCGCCTTGGGCAGATAACAACCGTGGCTTTTCCAGATACTCATTCAGAATCACTCCGTCAGATTCTCCGTAGAGGATGAACTCTCCTTCGTGAATGAGGTGGGCAAACAGTTTTCCGTCAGTCCCCAGCCATACGCGGCCCCGTTTATCACAAATCAATGAATTGATTTCATTAATCAGGCTGTTGGGAATATTGACATGTTCTTGCTTTTCGATGGAGTAACGGCTGAGGCCGTAATTGCTTCCTATCCAGAAAACCCCGCTTTCATCGATGGCTATGGAATTGAATATGGTGTCTCCTTGACAACTGAAGAGAGTTTCCAATACATTTTTCCGGGAGTCTATGCGGTAGATGCGTTTAAAATCGTGCAGGTAGGAGACAGGTCCTTCGCTCTCTATCGACAACATGGTACCGATAATCTCTTTAGTGTATTTGTCTAGTGAAATAGGGGTGAATTCTTTCTTACCTATGTGGTAACTATAAGGCGATTCGGCAAGTAATAAAATGGTTTCGGGTGTGTTTTGGAATACGTTTACGGTTTTTCCACGCTTGCACATCAGTTCGTTGATGCTGTCATTTACGATAATGAGTGGCTGGTAATTTCCGGTTTTCCTGTCGAAGAAGAACAATCCTTTGCTAAACAGGGATACTAATAACCGTTGTTTGTCCACTCCTGTGATAGAAGATACTTTGTCTCCCCATGTAGACATGACGTGATGGAATTTCTTGTTGCCGGGATGAAGACTGTTGATTCCACCGCCGTCTGTCCCGATCCAGATTTCGTCATCTTCGTCCTGATAGATGCATAAGATTGATTTCTCACTTAATCCGTATTCCGTGCCGGGCAGGGCATCCGAGTAAATCTTCATCCCTACTTCCTTAATGCTGATTAGTCCTCCGCGTACACTGCCTGCCCACATACTATTGTTAGCGTCAGCGTACAGATAAAGAATGGAATTGACCGGCAGAGAGTAAGGATCGCCCGGAGTATGTGACAGGACGGACATCTCGTCGTTTTCCGGATTTAATATATAAATGCCTGCACCGTCCGTTCCAATCCAGATGTGTCCGTCATTTTCGGCCAGTGAGAGCACGACGTTGGTTTGCAAAGGGGAGTTCCCGCTGTGGTAGGAGTGCAGAAGTTTGCCATTCCGGTCGTAGCACCTCACTCCTTGATGATAAGGAGCTATCCATATATTCCCATCCTTGTCGATAAGAGTGGAGATTAATTCGTTACTTTCAAAAGGGACAGGCCGTGTCTGACCGGTAGGTACGTCAATGAGTAATGCGTGGTTCCAGCGGTTACTGCACAATAGGGTGTGGTCGTCCCACTTTTGTAAGTTGGTAATATTGTATTTATTATTAGGTGTCAGAGGATATAAGAATTTGATTTTCCGGTTGGCATAGTCATATTTATAGAGTCTTCCGTTACCACCGAACAACACGCCGTCGGTCCACGGGCAGATGGAAGTCACGGTCACCGGGTTGTTGTCTTCGTCGCGTGCCTGGAGGAATTTGTCTTCCTGATAATCGTAGTAGAATAAACCTTTGGGAGTAATGGTCCAGATGGTATGTTCTTTATCTTCAATAATATGGGTGATATTTCCCAATAGATATTTCCTTAGTTCGTAGCCGTCGAAACGTCCGATACCCAGCCTCGTTCCCATCCATACGTATCCCTTCTCCTGGCTCACAACCAGGCAGCGGACCGAAGAGGACAGGCCGTTTTGCGTACTTATCTGCTGGAAAGCGTATTGTTTATTGCCGGCTGCTTTATCCGGAAAGAGCGATAATAGGAACAATACTAGTGTGGTTAACATGGTTTTTCTCATGGTGTTGTGCAAAGATTGGAACAAAAATAAACTTTTGTATCGAACCATACAAAACAAAAGGCAGGAATCTGATGGGAAGAAACTCCAATTTTGTCTATTTTTAGCTCCAAATTTGGCTATACCTCTGCTGGAAGGCTGTAGGTAGTCAATTTTGGATTTAGTAATAGTGATTATTGTACCGGTGCTCCTTCTGTTTCGCTTTACATTTGCATCGAAATTAATGTTAACAATAGTCTTTACTAATTTAAATTTAATTCTATGAGACAGAAGCTATTTAATGTTTTTCTAACATGTCTGCTCTGCTTGACAACTACTGCTGCCGCTTATGCACAGCAACCCGTCAAAGTAACAGGTAAAGTGATTGACAACACCAATGAAGGTGTACCCGGTGTCAATGTACAAGTAAAAGGAGGATCGCTTGGGACGATTACCGATATTGACGGTAATTATAAGATTGATGTCCCCAACTCTAAATCAGTATTAGTTTTTTCTTTTATTGGTTATGTAACGCAGGAAATATCTGTGGGAAATCAGACTGTAATCAATGTATCTTTAAAAGATGATACGCAGTTGTTGGATGAAGTGGTAGTTGTCGGTTACGGTACTGCAAAGAAGAGTGATGTGACTGGTGCCACGAAAAGTCTTCGTCCTGATGCTAATGATGCTTCTAAAGCGTCATCTTTAAATAATCTTTTGCAAGGAAAAGTGGCAGGTCTGAATGTTAGTGCAACCATGTCTACTCCAGGTGCAGCCACATCTGTGACCATTCGTGGTGCCAACTCTCTTCGTGGTGACAATCAGCCGCTATATGTTATTGACAATATTCCTCAATCTTCAACAGGTGAATTTGCAGCATCTGCAATGGGTGGCAGTGACTTTCAGATTGCCCAGGATCCGCTGAGTGCCTTGAATCCAGCGGATATTGAAGACATAACAGTGTTGAAGGATGCTTCTGCAACAGCTATTTATGGTTCGCGCGGTGCTAATGGTGTAATCCTTATTACTACAAAGAAAGGTAAGGCAGGAAAGGCTAAAGTGAATGTAACAGCTAACTTTACAATAGCAAATGCACGTAATCTGCATGATATGATTAATCTGAATGAATTTGCTACTTATGCCAATATGAAAGTGAATCCGGGTGAAGAAAAATATTATCCTCAGGCAAACGGAGAAATGCGTTACGTATATGGAGAGAATCTGGACAGCTATAAGGCAGATCCTACCAATCCGGCAAACTACCGGGTGATTAACTATGTAGACTGGCAGAAAGAAGCATATAGCTCTGCCTTGTCTCAGATTTATTCGGCTTCTGTCAGTGGTGGTTCTGATGCTGTGCAATATTATGTTTCTGCAAACTTCAAGAATATCAAAGGTATTGTAGAAAATACTGGAATCAAGCAAGGTGACTTGCGCTTGAACCTGACAGCTAACTTGTCGAAGGCGGTGAAACTGACCCTCAACATGAATGGTTCATTACAGCAAAATGATATGATGACCGGTGGTAATACAACCGGAGGCGTTGCTGGCTCTTTGGCACGTACGGTGTTGGATACTGCTCCCTATCGCACTCCGTCGGATGACCCGTCGTTGTTGGATAATATGGATGCGAAGACAAATGTGGATAGTTGGAAGAATGACTATGATGACATCATAAACGATAAGAAGTTCAATGCAAGTGCTGATTTGCTTTGGAAGATAAACAAACATTTCTCTTATAATCTTCGTGCCGGTGGTGGCGTTTCTGTTAATGACCGTAATCGTTGGTATGGTATGACATTGACTATTGGTGCTAATGATGAAGGCGTATTGGCTGTTTCCAACACAGATAAGTCTAACTATAGTATTGAGAATATCCTGAATTACAATGTTGATCTGACTAAGAAAATTCATTTGGATGCAACGGCCGGTCTGACTTATGATGTCCATACCTTCCTGAACAAGAATGTAAAGGGTACCCGTTTCTCTAACTTCGATTTACGTACGAAAGGTTTGCATCTGGCTTCAATTATTAAACATGACCAGCCGACTCAGAAAGATTATCAGTTACTTTCTTATCTGGGTCGTGTGAATCTCTCTGCCTATGATAAATATCTGTTGACGGCCTCTTTACGTGCTGATGGTTCAAGTAAGTTCAAAAAAGGTAAGCGTTGGTCTTATTTCCCTTCTTTCTCAGCTGCATGGCGCATTGAACAGGAAGAATTCGTTAAAGATATTAAATGGTTGAGCCAACTGAAAGTACGTGCCGGTTATGGTGTGACGGGTAATCAAGGAATTGATCCTTATGCCACATTCTCTGATTATTCGCAGATTATAGACTATGCTCAGGCTACGGGTGACCGTTTATTGGCAATGGCTGTAAGTAACTTACAGAATGATGGTTTGAAATGGGAACGTACTTCTTCATGGAATGCGGGTATTGATTTCGGATTCTTCAACGGACGTCTTTTTGGTACGGTAGATGTGTATACGAAAAAAACGAATGATTTGCTGATAAAACGTAATTTACCGGCTTCCAGTGGGTTTGCCAATGTAATGGTGAACCAAGGTTCTTTGACAAATAAGGGTATTGAGTTTTCTTTGGATGGAGAAATTCTGCGTAATTCCAAAGGATGGAGTTGGAGCCTTGGTGCCAATATCGGTTTCAATAAGTCTAAAATTGGAGACCTGGGATTTGAACCAACCGATTTCGGTATGCTGAAAAACGTGCGTGGTTATGAAGGTGCAGCTATTAGTGACCATTTTGGCATTGCAAATTTGTTTATTGCAGGTATGGCTCCGGGTATATTTTATGGTTATAAAACGCAGGGAATCATTCAACCGGAAGATATTGTAAATGGTGAGGTGTCTTATATTGCGGCTGATGGTACTACTAAAACTTATAAGAGTTCTACTGCCAATGATATGACCCCCGGTAGCATTAAATGTATTGATATGAATGAAGATGGTGTGGTAGACGAAAAGGATAAAGACATGCTCGGTGATCCGAATCCTGACTTTACCTATGGTTTCAATACCCGCATTACCTGGAAAGATATTTCTTTGTCTGCTACCTTTAACGGTGTATATGGTAATGATATCCTGAACTCGAATATTCGTTACTATACGCCATCTAAACAAGCAGGTAATCTGACTCGTGAGGCTTATCAGGGCATGTGGACGGAAGCCAATCATTCTAACCTTTACCCTGCTGCTACAACGAATATAAAGAATGTGGTTTATGACCGTTATATTGAAGATGGTAGTTTTCTGCGTTGCTCTGATATTACATTGAATTATGTATTGCCTAAAACTTGGATGAAGAAGATAGGATTTGAGAATACAAGTGTGTTTGCTTCTGTGAAAAATGCTTTCGTTATCACTAGCTATAGCGGCTATGATCCTGAAATCAATAGTTTCGCATTTGAAGGCCTTCGCCCGGGTATCGATATGAATGCTTTCCCGAGCATGCGTTCATTTGTGTTTGGATTAAATGTTACTTTCTAAGTGGTTAACTGATAAATTTGATTGAGATATGAAAAAATTTAAATATATATTATTAGTTGCAGGCGCATTGTCATTTAGTGCTTGTGAATCATGGCTGGACGAAGACCCCCAGTATACAGTGAACTCGAAGAACCAATTCAGTACGGCAGAGAATGCACAGCGTGCTCTTTTAGGATGCTATGGTTATATGAGTGCTGATAATGCTTATGGACAAGCATGGCAAGAGGTTATGATGGGATATAGTGGCTTTGGCTATCCTCAGACGAATGGATCATCGGCAGATTTGTTGGCATCTATGAAGGGAAAACCAATTGATGAAACCCTCAACGGCATGGCATGGAAAGGTATGTATAAGGTGATAGGTGAGGTGAATGCCTTTGTTGCAAATGTTGAAGGAAGTCCTTTGGATGGAGCAATAAAAACTAAAATGGAGGCGGAAGCCCGTTTCCTACGTGCATTGGCTTACTACAATTTGGCAGTCGTTTACGGAGATGTCCCATTGAAGACTACTCCTTCGGCTCATGATGCGCTGGAAATACCTCGTTCTCCAAGAGCGACAGTCTATGAACAAGCGCGTACAGACTGGGAGTTTGCTTATGAAAATTTGCCGGAAACATCTGATGACGGCTTTGCAAACAAGTATGCTGCAAAAGCATATCTGGGTAAGTTGTATTATACTTTAGCTTGTCAGGGAGATGAAGGAGCATGGGCACAAGCAAAAGCTTGTTTTGATGAGGTATATGGCAAATATGCATTGGAACAGAATTTTGGCAATTTATTTGCCAACTATGTGCAAGGCTCAAAAGAGGCTATCTTTCAGCTCAATTTTGCTTTGGCTGGGTCCAGTACACGTAATAGAGGCAGTTGGCTGATTGCGCCGGCTGGTGCAACTAATGGACAGAGTTTCGGACGAATCCGTGCTTCTAAAGTGTTGCTTGATTACTTTATGGCTACGTATCCGGGTGATCCCCGCATTGATGTTTCTTATTTGTCTAACTGGAAAACTTATAAAGGTGTGGGACAAGGTCCGAAACCTCTGGAAGAACCGATTGCAACTCCGCGTGACTCCGGTTATTCTTATCCCTATTTTACCTATACTATACCGGGAGAAGAAATACCTGCTGGTTGGAAAAAGGTTAAACTGTATGTTGCCAAATTACCTTATGAAAAATTTGCTAATCCGGCATCTCCTACTATGGAAGAGATTAATGCCATCATTGGCGATGCCACTACCGGTTATCAGAAAGGTTTGAAAGGCTTTATTGAAAACTGTACGCAGAAACCTTCTGTTAACACGCAGTCATGGCCTTACTATAAGAAAGCATTTGATCCGGAGCAGAGCGGAAATAATAGCCATAAGAACTTGATTATTTATCGCTATGCGGATTTACTACTGATGATGGCAGATGTTTATAATGAATTGGGTGATAAGGGTAAAGCGATAGATTTGGTAGATGAAGTGTTGGCAAGAGCTCGTCGTTCAGGCACTACTGTTTCTGCCCAACCTGCAAGATGGGACTCTAGCTTGACAAAAGAACAAATACGTGAGAAAATCTTCTTTGAACGTTTACTGGAAGGAGCCGGTGAACCGGAGATGTATCAGAATATGCGTATGCGGGGTACCGAGTTCTTTAAGAAAGCACTGGAATTGAATAATAATCATGGTATCATCAAGGAGAGTGTAGCCAAAAATCCGCAGGGTAATGGCAACTGGGGAGAACGTATTTTTAATAATGGAAACCTAAATGATCCGGACTTCCTGAAGAAAAATCTGCTGTTGCCGATACCGAAGGAGGAAATCGATACGAACTCGGCTTTGGACTACACGGATAATAACTTCGGTTATTTTTAATGTGACGAATTGGTTTTTTCAATAGGCTAATATAACCTAACATTTCGGAAGCAGACAGCGCATCTTGTCTGTTCTGCTTCCGGTTTTGTCTTCGCTGCTTTTAATTTTGTCTTTTTGTTGCTTTAGATATACCCGAAATGGTGAATTTTGGATATGATAAAGATATTCTTGAACATTGCTCTTATCCATTACGCGTACTTTTGGGCAATTAAACTACTAAAGATTTCCGACCATGAAAAACTTACAATCAGGATTACTCTATTCCCTGACCGGTGCCGCTGCTGTGGCATCCTTGGCCTCATGCTCTGCCCAAAAGAAGGCTGAAGAGCAGAAGCAATACAACATTGTATACATCATGACGGATGACCATACAGCCCAGATGATGAGCTGCTATGACCACCGTTATATGGAAACACCGAACCTGGACCGCATTGCTGCCGATGGAGTACGTTTCACCAACAGTTTTGTTGCCAACTCATTGAGCGGACCCAGCCGTGCCTGTATGATTACGGGCAAGCACAGTTGTGCCAATAAATTCTACGACAACACCACTTGCGTGTTCGATGCTTCACAGCAGACATTTCCTAAACTCTTGCAACAAGCCGGTTATGAAACAGCCCTCATTGGTAAATGGCACCTCGAAAGCCTGCCTACCGGCTTCAACTATTGGGAGATTGTGCCCGGACAGGGCGATTATTATAACCCGGCTTTCATCACCCAGGATAATGATACGATACAGAAACATGGTTATGTAACGAACCTCATCACCGATGACGCCATCAACTGGATGGAGAATCAGCGGGATAAGGACAAACCATTCTGTATCCTGATCCATCACAAGGCCATCCACCGCAACTGGCTGGCAGATACCTGCAATCTGGCACTTTATGAGGATAAAACTTTCCCGTTGCCGGACAACTTCTTTGACGGTTATGAAGGACGCCCCGCTGCTGCGGCACAGGAGATGAGCATCGTGAAGGATATGGATATGATTTACGACCTCAAGATGCTGCGACCCGACAAAGAAAGCCGCTTAAAGTCTATGTATGAGAAATACATCGGTCGCATGGACGAAGGACAGCGTGCCGCATGGGATAAATTCTACGGACCTATCATTGATGACTTCTATAAGAAGAATCCGCAAGGCAAGGAACTTGCCAACTGGAAGTTCCAACGCTACATGCGCGACTATATGAAGACCGTGAAGTCTCTGGACGACAACGTGGGGCGCGTGCTGGATTATCTGAAAGAAAAAGGTCTGGATGATAATACGCTCGTGGTTTACACCTCCGATCAGGGCTTCTATATGGGCGAGCATGGTTGGTTCGACAAGCGCTTCATGTACGAAGAGTCCATGCGTACTCCATTGATTATGCGTTTGCCGAAAGACTTTCAGCGTAAAGGAGATATTGACGAAATGGTGCAGAACATTGACTACGCACCTACCTTCCTTGAACTTGCCGGAGTGGAAGTGCCGGAAGATATTCAGGGCGTTTCCCTGATGCCACTGCTGAAAGGAGAGAAACCTGCCGACTGGCGAAAGGCTTTGTACTATCACTTCTACGAATATCCTGCCGAGCACATGGTGAAACGCCATTATGGTGTGCGCACCGACCGCTACAAACTGATTCATTTCTATAATGATATCGATGAATGGGAACTGTATGACTTGCAGGCCGACCCCACCGAGATGCGCAACATCTACGGACAAGCGGGGACGGAAGAAATCATCAAAGACCTGAAAGCGCAACTAACCGCATTGCAGGAACAATATAATGATCCTGTACGCTTTTCGCCCGAGAGAGATAAAGAATGAGTTTTTAATAGCTAATGAGAAAGACCTTATGAAATATAGAACTATTTATGCACTGGTGTGCCTGCTGCTTCTGGCAGTAGCAAACATCCAGGCTGATAACTTGACACAATCCATTTCCTTAGTTCCCTGCCCGGTCAGTATAGTGCCGGGCACGGGTAACTTTCATTTCTCTGCAAAAACAACCTTTGCTGTGGAGAACGAGGAACAAGCTGTAGAAGTACGCCGCTTTACTGCACTTCTTATCCATGCGGCAGGTTTTACTCCCCGTATAAAGGTGGGAAGCAAGAAAGGAGACATCTGTCTGACTACGGATGCCTCTTTGAAGAGCGAATCCTATAAACTGGAGATTACGTCCAAGAGAATAAACATTCATGCTGCCGATGTGCAAGGTTTCTTCTATGCCCTGCAAAGTATCCGACAATTGCTGCCCGCCGCCATTGAGACGGCTTCGGCTCCGGCATCAACATTGGCTTCCCCTTCAACCTTGGCCAACATCGACTGGACAGTTCCGGCAGTCACTATCACCGATCAGCCCCGTTTCGGTTATCGCGGATTGTTGGTAGACGTGGCACGGTTCTTCTCCCCTAAGGAGAACCTGCTGCGTATCATCGACTGCATGGCTATGCTGAAACTGAATAAACTGCATTTCCATCTGACGGATGATAACGGCTGGCGCATTGAAATCAAGAAATATCCCGAACTTACGGAGATAGGTTCCCGCCGTGTAGACCGTCCGGGCAAGAACTTTCCCGACCGCCGCAATCCCCGCCAAGGCGAGTCTACGGTAGCAAAGGGATACTATACGCAGGGCGAGATTCGTGAGATAGTGGCCTATGCCGGGGAACGCCACATCGAAGTGATTCCCGAGATAGAAATGCCAGCGCATAGCAATGCCGCACTGGCTGCTTATCCGTTGCTGGCGTGTCCGGTGGTGAATAAATATATCGGCGTGTTGCCCGGTTTGGGCGGAGAGAACGCCGATGTCATCTTCTGTGCCGGAAACGATAGTGTATTCACTTTCCTGCAAGATGTGCTGGATGAGGTACTCGAACTTTTTCCTTCAAAGTATATTCATTTGGGTGGAGATGAGGCGCGAAAGACGCATTGGGAAAACTGTCCGTTGTGTCAGGCGCGGATGAAGGAAGAGAAACTGGCGAATGAAGAAGAACTGCAAGGCTACTTCATGGGCCGCGTGGCGCGCTATGTGCAGAGCAAAGGCCGTGAGGTGATAGGCTGGGATGAACTGACGAATGCTACTATCCCCGACGATTTCATCATCTTGGGTTGGCAGAAGTATGGCGAAGCGGCGGTGAAAGCTGCCGAACTGGGACATCGTTTCATCATGACGCCCGCCCGGATTATGTATCTCATCCGCTATCAGGGGCCGCAATGGTTTGAGCCGTTGACGTATTTCGGAAACAATACCTTGAAGGATGTATACGACTATGAACCGATACAAAAAGACTGGTCGCAACATACTGTTTCCCTTCTGATGGGAGTGCAGGCCTGCATGTGGACGGAGTTCTGCAATACTCCCGAGGATGTGGATTATCTTTTATTCCCCCGTCTATCCGCATTGGCCGAGGTAGCTTGGACAAAGCCGGAATGTAAGAACTGGAAGTCTTATCTGGCGGCTATGGACCGCTTCAACGAACATCTGGCTGCGAAAGGCATTGTTTACGCCCGTTCCATGTACAACATTCAGCAGACGGTGATACCGAAGAACGACCGTCTGGAGGTGAAGTTGGATTGTATCCGTCCGGATATGGAAGTGCGTTACACGATGGATGGCAGTCAGCCCACAGCACAATCCGCCCTCTATACCCGGCCATTGGTGCTCACGGGTACGAAAACAATAAAAGCTGCCACTTTCTCTGTAGGCAAGCAGATGGGACAAACCTTGGAACTGCCTGTTGTGTGGAATCCGGCAACGGCAAAAGCAATAAAGAGCATCGGTGCTGACAATATCGGTCTGCTGGTGAACGGTGTGCGGGGAAGTTTGAAATATACCGATTCCGAATGGTGCTCATGGATGAAGAACGATACCGTTTCCTTCACTCTTGATTTGAAGAAGTCTGAAAACGTGAACCGGTTGATATTGGGTTCCATCACCAATTACGGTATGGCAGCGCATAAACCTGCAAGGATAGAAGTGCTGATTTCGGCGGATAATAAAGACTACCGCAAGGTCTCCGAGAAGTCGTTTACGAAGGATGACATTTTTCGCGAAGGCACTTTCCGCGAGGATATTCTGTTTGAGATAGGAGAGAAGGCACGCTACATCCGCATCGTGGCATATGGGGCAGGTGATTGTCCTTTCACCCATGTACGTCCGGGACAGGAAGCTCGCATCTATTTTGACGAAGTCATAGTGGAATAAAGACCGTTGACGCATTACTAATAGAAACGAGTCTAATAAAGTAGTAGTATCTTAATAGAAAAGCAGGTATGATAAAGAATATACTTTTGAGTTTGATAGCCATATGTTCCGTTTCTGTTGCCATGATGGCGCAGCCGGAGTGGCAGAGCCAGTATGCCGTCGGAAAGAATAAATTGGCACCACACGCCTATGTGTGGCCCTATGAAACGGCAGATGCCCTGCACAGCGGCAACTACGAACAGTCACCTTACTACATGAGCCTGAACGGTACATGGAAATTCCATTGGGTGAAGAACCCCGACCTCCGACCGAAGGATTTCTATAAACCTTCTTTCTACACCGGCGGGTGGGCGGACATCAACGTCCCTGGCAACTGGGAACGCCAAGGATACGGCACGGCTATCTACGTGAACGAAACCTACGAATTCGACGATCCCCTGTTCAACTTCAAGAAGAATCCGCCACTGGTGCCTTACGAAGAGAATGAAGTAGGCTCCTATCGCCGTACCTTTATCATACCTGAGAACTGGAAAGACCGTCGCATTGTAATCTGCTGCGAAGGTGTGATTTCTTTCTATTATATTTGGGTGAACGGTCATCAATTGGGCTACAATCAAGGCTCAAAGACTCCTGCCGAATGGGACATCACCGACTATGTCAAAGAAGGTGAGAACACCGTAGCGCTCGAAGTCTATCGCTGGAGTGCCGGTTCCTATCTGGAGTGTCAGGATATGTGGCGTCTGAGTGGTATTGAGCGCGATGTCTATCTTTACAGCACTCCCCGCCAGTTTATTTCCGATTATAAAGTGACTTCTTCCTTGAATAAACAGACGTACAAAGAAGGGCTTTTAGTTCTCGAAGCTACTGTTGAAGGGGCGTCGGACGGTGTGTCTGCTTTGGAATATACGCTGGAAGACCCTTCCGGAAAAATAATATTGAAAAAAGAAATGCCTGTAAAGAGCCGTGGCTTGAGTAATTTTATTACTTTTGACGAACAGACTCTGCCGAATGTGAAACGTTGGAGTGCGGAACATCCTAATCTTTATTCACTAACCTTGGCGTTGAAGAACGCTGACGGACAAGTGACACACCTGACAGGGTGCAACGTCGGTTTCCGCACTTCTGAAATTAAGGATGGACGCTTCTGTATCAACGGTGTGCCTGTGTTGGTGAAAGGTGCCAACCGTCACGAACATTCCCAGTTGGGACGTACAGTCAGTAAAGAATTGATGGAAGAAGATATCCGTCTGATGAAACAACATAACCTGAATACAGTGCGCAATTCGCATTATCCGACCCATCCGTATTGGTATCAGCTTTGCGATCGCTACGGACTTTATGTGATAGATGAAGCAAACATCGAATCGCACGGTATGGGATATGGCGCTGCATCGCTGGCTAAAGATAGTACCTGGCTGCCTGCCCACATGGATCGCACTCAGCGCATGTACGAGCGCAGCAAGAATCATCCCGCCATCGTCATTTGGTCATTGGGTAATGAAGCGGGCAACGGCGTCAACTTCGAACGGACGTATGATTATATGAAATCCATCGAAACCACCCGCCCCATCCAGTACGAGCGTGCCGAGCAGAACTATAATACGGATATCTACTGCCGCATGTACCGCAGCGTGGAAGAACTTCTTGCTTATGCCCGCCAGACGGAGCCGAAAGTTTACCGTCCCTTCATCATGACCGAATATCTGCATGCTATGGGCAATAGTTGTGGCGGCTTACGCGAATACATGGAAGTCTTCGAAACGGAACCTATCGTTCAAGGTGGTTGCATCTGGGACTGGGTGGATCAGTCGTTCCGTGAAATAGATGCCGATGGTCGCTGGTACTGGACTTACGGCGGCGACTACGGGCCCAAAAACATACCCAGCTTCGGTAACTTCTGTTGCAACGGCTTGGTGAATGCTGTTCGTGAACCACATCCGCATTTGCTTGAAGTGAAGAAGGCTTATCAATATATCAAGGCGGAACTGGTAGATAGTAAGAAACTAACCCTGAGTATCAAGAACTGGTACGACTTCACTAACCTCAACGCTTACACACTGCACTGGCAGGTGGTTGGTGATAATGGCCGGGTGATTGCCGACGGCGCGCGTCAGGTAGATGCCGCCCCGCATGCTACGGTGGAAGTGACATTGGGTGCCGTGCGCCTGCCTTCTGATGTCCGCGAAGCTTGGCTCAATCTGAGTTGGACACCCGTTGAGGCTACTCCTTCCTCCGCCGACGCCTTCGTCTCCTCCCTTCTTGGTCCCGGTCATGAAGTGGCCTACGACCAGTTCCCCCTTACCGGAAACCGGAACTACCGTGCTACTGAGGCAAAACTCTCCGGTAAAGTGGAGATGAATATTGACCCGGAAACGGGAGCGTTACGCTCCTATATATATAAAGGTGAAGAAATGCTGGCTTCTCCCGTGATGTTGAGTCTCTACCGCCCTGCTACCGATAATGACAATCGTGAAAAAGTGGGTGGTGCCAAAGCCTGGAAGAAAGCCGGACTGGATAAACTGACGCAACGCGCCCTTTCGGTCAAGACTACTGCCCGTGGCGGACGCAGTGAAGTGGAATTGCTGAATGCCCGTAATGAGCGTCTCGGCATTGCCACCTTCATCTATACATTGAAGAAAGATAGAGCGCTGGATGTGCAGACGCATTTCGTTCCCGATACTGCTGTTGTTACTTCATTGGCACGTGTGGGACTTGCTTTTGAAATGCCTGATGCTTATAGCCAGGTTACTTACTTGGGACGCGGGGGACATGAAACGTATATTGACCGTAATGAGTCCGGCCGTATCGGCATTTATCATACGGATGTAGAACGTATGTTCCACTATTATGTCCGTCCGCAAGCTACGGGGAATCGTACGGATGTCCGTTGGATGCAACTTGCTGATGAGGCAGGAGAGGGATTGGCTTTCCGTTCCGACACTCCATTTCAGTTCAGTGTCATTCCTTTCACGGATGAATGTTTGGATGCAGCGACACATATTAATCAGTTGCGACGTGAAGGAGTTGTGACTGTACATTTGGATGCTGCGCAGGCGGGTGTGGGTACAGCGACTTGCGGTCCTGGTGTACTACCCCGGTATCGGGTACCTGTGCAGGAATATATGTTCCGGTTTACAATTCAACCATTGAAGTAATACCAAAATAATAATAACGACTATGAAACAGTTTGCACTACCCTTTTTATTCGCCCTTGCATCCCTTACCGGATTGCACGCGCAGGAGACTTATTATGAAAAGCACGTTGCTTTTCCCGCTAATGCTACTGCCGAAGAGAAAATTGACATGGCCTCTCGTTTGGTTCCCACTCCCCAGCAACTGGAGTGGCAGCAAATGGAACTGACTGCTTTCCTGCACTTCGGTGTGAATACTTTCACCGGTCGTGAGTGGGGCGACGGAACAGAAGACCCGAATATCTTCAATCCTACTGAACTGGATTGCGAGCAATGGGTGCGTACCCTCAAAGAAGCCGGTTTCAAGATGGCCCTTATCACAGCAAAGCATCACGATGGTTTCTGCCTTTGGCCTACAAAGACTACCCGCCACTCCGTAGCTTCCTCTTCTTGGAAAAACGGAAAAGGCGATGTCGTTCGCGAACTACGTGATGCTTGCAAGAAATACGGGGTCAAATTCGGCGTCTACCTTTCCCCTTGGGATCGCAATGCTTCTTGTTACGGTGATTCTCCCGCCTATAACCAGTTCTTTATTGAACAACTCACCGAATTACTGACCAATTATGGTGAAGTTCACGAAGTCTGGTTTGATGGTGCTAACGGTGAAGGCCCTAATGGAAAGAAACAAATCTATGACTGGGATGCCATTCTGAAAACCATCCGCCGCTTGCAACCCAAAGCCGTCACTGCCATTATGGGGGATGATGTCCGCTGGGTAGGCAATGAAAAAGGTATCGGTCGTGAAACTGAGTGGAGCGCCACGGCACTGACTCCGGGTATCTATCCCCGTTCCGGTGAACAGAATAAGAAACTGGGCATTTATGGAAAGGCTAAGGATCTGGGCGGACGTGACATCGTGGCTCGTGCTACCGAACTTTTCTGGTATCCTTCGGAAGTGGATGTTTCTATCCGTCCGGGTTGGTTCTATCATGCCGACCAGGATAGTCAGGTGAAGTCTTTGAGTCATCTGGCGGATATCTATTTTCAATCCGTAGGTTATAATTCTGTTCTTTTGCTGAATATCCCACCTGACCTTCGTGGGCGGATTAATGAGAGTGATGTGCAACGATTGAAGGAGTTCTCCGGTTATTTGAAGAAGACTTTTGCCCGCAATTATGTGCTGAAAGGAGACGAAGCCTGGCATGGGACTTCCGGTACAGCACGCGAATATGATGTGCAGAAAGATGCACTGGTGAATGCTTTAATGATTCAGGAAGATATTTCCAAGGGGCAACGTATCGAAAGTTTCCTTGTCGAAGCCTATAAAGATGGTGCCTGGATTCATCTTGCCGAGGGTACTACAGTAGGGTATAAGCGTCTTGTCCGCTTCTCCGACACTCGTCCGGATCGTATCCGTGTTACGATTCGCTCTGCACGTGGCATAGCTAACGTTTCTGCCGTAGGTCTGTTCTATGCCGAACCTCTTGCTGATAAGAGTGAGGAAGTGCAGCTTAGTGACATCCCTGTAACTGAATGGAAGGTGGTCGGTGGCAATGCGGATTCCCGTCTGGCTATTGACGGAGACCGGAAAACTGTCTGGCGTGCCTCTGCTCTTACACCGTTGGTAGTCGATATGGGGCATGAAGTGAGTGTGAAAGGTTTCAGTTACGCTTCCTCTCTGGAAGAAGATTTAACGGGAACTATCTATAAATATGCTTTCTACATCAGCCTCGACGGTCAATCGTGGACTAAATGTGAGGCAAGCGGTGAGTTCAGCAACATCATGCACAATCCCGTACCTTACTTTGTACGGTTTGGAAAGACGTATCCCGCCCGTTACTTCAAGCTGGAACCTATATCGGAGATAAATAATAAAAACGCCGTAACCGTCGGTGAAGTAGGTATTCTGACAAGATAGCAAGTGCTGGATTATCATTTATAAAACTACTTTTGAATTATTGCTTATGATGAAATATCCCCTTGTTTCTATAGCTGCTGCGGCATTGCTTTCCGGCAATGTCGCAGCCCAACAAAAGCCTAATATCATTCTTTTTCTGGTTGATGATATGGGATGGCAGGACACCTCCCTGCCGTTCTGGAAAGACACTACCGAACTGAATCATGTTTATGAGACGTCCAACATGGAGCGTCTGGCAAAGAAAGGCGTCAGGTTTACACACGCTTATGCATGCCCTATCAGTTCCCCTTCGCGTGTCAGCCTGTTCACCGGCACAAATGCCGCGCAGCACAGGGTTACGAACTGGACTTTGAAGAAAGACACACCGACCGACCGGAAGAATGAAACGCTGGATTTCGAGGCTTGGAACTATAATGGCCTGTGCCCTGAACCCGGTCTGGAACATTCTTTCTATGCAAAATGCCTGCCGCAACTGCTTCGTGAAAACGGATATACGACGATGATGGTAGGCAAAGCACATTTTGGTTCAATAGATATGCCTGCTGCCAATCCTCTGACAATCGGCTTCGATTATAACATTGCCGGTCACGCTGCCGGTGCTATGGGCAGCTATCTGGGAGAAGAAGGATACGGTGCAACCGGCCAACCGGAATGGGCGGCGATATGGGCTGTACCGGACCTGGAGAAGTATCATGGAACGGATACTTTCCTTACGGAAGCCCTGACATTGGAAGCAAAAGGGCTTATGGACAAAGCCATTGAACAATCCAACCCTTTTTTCCTGTACATGAGCCATTATGCCGTACATGCCCCTTTCAAGACGGACAAACGTTTCTACCAGAAGTATATTGATAAAGGCCTCACTCATAAGGAAGCGCAGTACGCCGCTTTGCTGGAGGGAATGGATAAGAGTCTGGGAGATTTGATGGATTATGTAGACCGGAAAGGCATTGCAGATAATACAGTAATCATTTTTATGTCCGATAATGGCGGTTATACCATAGGGCGTGCAGACAAGAACGCTCCGTTGAGCGAAGGAAAAGGTTCTCTGAAAGAAGGAGGTATCCGCGAACCGATGATTGTCTATTATCCGAATATAGCGAAACCATCGACTGTCAATGACACCCCGGTTATCATCGAAGATTTCTTTCCCACCCTGCTGGAGCTTGCCGGAGTGCGCGATTATCAAACGCCGCAGCATATTGACGGGCAGAGTTTCATGGCACAAATAAAAGGACAGCCCGGTGATAAGGAGCGCGCCTTGTTTTTTCATTATCCGAATAACTGGGGCGAGAGAGTAGAGACCATCGGTGCCCCGCAAAGTGCCATACTGAAAGGAGACTGGAAACTGATTCATTATTATGAGTCCGGGAAGAACTGTCTCTATAACTTGGCGGATGACATTTCTGAAAAGCAGGATTTATCTGCCCGTTATCCAGATAAAACGAAAGAACTGGCAAAGGCATTGAGCGATTATTTAAGAGAGCAGCATGCCACCATGCCTGTCCTGAAAAGAACCGGCAAGTTTGTTTCTTATCCCGACGGCGGACAAGTGGAGCGGAAATTGCCCAAAGATGATGAAACGCTGGTTTATGATAATCCGGGGGATGCGTTGCTTTTGAAGGAAGGGGACATGCACCCCAAAATCAAGAACTGGCATTTCTATACAGCCCATGAGTTTAATAATAAACATACCAAAAAAGGCTTGCCGCTTGGTTTCATAGAACATCGAGGCATGCACATGTCCCGTACGGCAAAGGTTGATAACCGGAAATGCTCAAAGGTAGATGAGGGAGTTTTGCGCATCTGGAGTGTGGAAGAGAAAGACTCGATAGACAACCGTTTCGGTAAGAAAGTGAAGTACTCTCACGGTTGTTACCGTACTTCTTTACCGGGAAGTAAGGAGTTCTGGTGCAATTTTACCGAGAATATGCGCATTGAAATCCGCTTCAAACGTACTCCCTATGTAGGCTTTAATGATGCCCTTTGGTTTATGGGCAACAATAACCGTCCCTGGCCGAAGAATGGTGAGATCGATCTTTTGGAGAACCCGAAGAAGACGCTGAACGACCGTGCCCATTTCACGCTGCATTCCGAGAATCATTATGCCGGTGTGATAGGCGGCTCGGGCAGTGTTACTTCCACAATCGATCTTGCCGATATGTCCCAGTGGAATATCTACTGGTTGGAATGGTATCCCGACCGTATCGTGGGTGGTGTCAACGGACAAGCTTACTTTGAACATCGCAAAGGTGCCGATGATAATACGGACTGGCCTTGGAGCGATCCGCTGGGCTTCTTCCTTATCTTCAGTACAGGCATCTCTACCAATCCTAATGCCTGGCCCGGCGCTATCATACCTTCTGAATGGAAGAAAGACGCGATGCCTGCCATGAATATAGATTGGATACGCGTTTACGTAAATGACGGGTATAAAGGCGCGAAAGCTCCGGCAGCAAAATACTATTGATTTACCAAAGTCCGCTTCATAAAAACAGATTTGGGCAGATTGGAACTTACTCCAGTCTGCCCATTTCCTTTCTGACACAATTAAAATCTAAGCTAAATCTACAAAAAACGTAGATTATTTCTTATTTGTTTAAACAAAATCCTTCAACTCTTGTTGTAGCTTCTGACGGGTGAAGAAGATGCGGCTTTTCACTGTACCCAGTGGCAATCCTAACTTCTCGGCGATTTCGCGGTATTTGAAACCGGAAACGTGCATGGAGAACGGAATTTTATATTCGCGAGGAAGTGCGTTCACTATGCGGTGCATCTCTTTCAGATCGTAAGCGCTTTCCGTGCATTCGAAGCCGGATTCCTGCGGCAGATTCAGATGATAGAGGTTATCCGTCTGGTCTACAAAAGTTTGGTCACGTATCACCTTGCGGTAATTATTAATAAAGATATTGCGCATGATGGTGTATGTCCATCCTTTGAAGTTAGTGTCGGGGGCATATTTATCTTCGTTATCTAATATCTTTAACGAGGTTTCCTGGAGCAGGTCATTGGCTTCTTCACGGTCGGAGGTCAGTTTGTATGCAAAGCGTAATAAATCGTCTTGTACTCCAAGCAAGTCTTTCTGGAATGTAATACTGTTATTGTTCATAATCAATCTCCTTTTCTAAATTATTCGTTCGTATTGTTTTGGCTTTGCAATTTTACGAAAGTTGTAGCACTTTGGCAGACGGATTTCAGGTAATCTTTAGGGGGAAAACTATCAATTGATAGTTTTCGGGTGGTGTTTTGATAGTTTTCGGGTGGTGGCTGAACCCTGTTTACTCATAAAAAGATGAGGCGGAAAACTTTCTTCAAGCTCCCCGCCCCATTTCAATTACTGGTCTTTTTTGAGTCTTACTTAAAAGACATTATTTTATATAGTTAAGGAATAGGTTATCTAAAATCTTTCAGTTCTTGCTGCAGTTTCTGGCGTGTGAAGAAGATGCGGCTCTTTACTGTTCCCAGTGGTAATCCCAGCTTCTCTGCAATTTCGCGGTACTTGAAACCGGAAACGTGCATGGAGAATGGAATCTTATATTCACGCGGCAAGGCATTTACCACACGGTGCATCTCTTTCAGGTCGTAAGCGCTTTCTGTGCTTTCGAAGCCTGAGTCCTGCGGGAGGTTAAGGTGATAGAGATTATCCGTCTTGTCAATAAAGGTCTGATCGCGAACTACTTTACGGTAGTTGTTGATGAATATATTGCGCATGATAGTATACATCCATCCTTTGAAGTTAGTATCGGGTGCATATTTATCTTCGTTATCTAACGCCTTTAAAGAGGTTTCCTGAAGCAAGTCGTTTGCTTCTTCACGGTCGGAGGTCAGTTTGTATGCAAAGCGTAATAAGTCGTTTTGTACTCCGAGCAAATCTTTTTGAAATGTAATACTGTTCATATCGTTCTCTCCTTTTTATTATAGTTATTCATTCGTTTTACTTTTGATGTTGCAATTTTACGAAAGTTAGCTCACTCCGACGGACGTATTTCAGGCAATCTTTAGGGCAAAAACTATCAATTGATAGTTTTTGGGTGCCTTTTGTTTGTTTTTGGGTGCAGTTTTAGACAATTTTATTGCGTATAATTAAAAAGATGAGTTAATTTTGCGCAATCATTTCATCTTAAAAAGAATGGCTGACGACTCTTTATTTTTGATTGATATTGATAAAGTACTCCGGGAAAAGGCTCCGAAGTACTATAAGTATATCCCCAAATTTGTCGTTTCTTATCTGAAAAGAATCGTCCATCAGGAAGAACTGAATGTTTTCCTGTACGAGTCGAGAGATAAGATGGGCGTGGATTTTTTGAAAGCTTGTCTGGAATTTCTTGATGCCAAGATTGTGATAAAGGGAGAAGAAAATCTGCCAAGGGAAGGGCTATACACCTTTGTCTCCAATCATCCGTTGGGAGGCCAGGACGGTGTAGCTCTGGGCTATGTGCTGGGGTCTTTTTATGAAGGCAAAGTGAAGTACATGGTCAATGACCTGCTGATGAATCTGCAAGGACTGGCTCCGCTTTGCATACCTATTAATAAGACAGGTAAACAGGCAAAAGACTTTCCGAGAATGGTGGAAGCCGGTTTCGCGTCGAACGACCAGTTGATTATGTTTCCTGCCGGATTATGCTCCCGTCGCCAGAATGGAGTGATCCGCGACCTGGACTGGAAAAAGACTTTCATTGTAAAGAGCGTGCAGGCCCAGCGCGATGTAGTGCCTATCCATTTCGAAGGTCGGAATTCCAACTTTTTTTATAATTTGGCTAACGTCTGCAAATTCTTGGGTATCAAGTTTAACATAGCCATGCTCTATCTTGCGGATGAGATGTTGAAGAACCGCCATAAAACGTTTACTGTCACCATAGGGAAACCCATACCTTGGCAAACTTTCGATAAATCGAAGACTGCTGCCGAATGGGCGGCTTATGTGAAAGACATCGTTTATAAGTTGTAAGTGCGGTTAAGTGACAAGGTAATAAAGTGAATTAAAGAACTACTAACATAAAAATATGGAAGAGATTATTGAACCTATAAGCAAGGAACTTCTGAAGGCGGAACTGACTGAGGAAAAACGTCTGCGTATGACGAATAAGAGTCATAACCAGATTTATATCATTACAGCTCAGGATTCTCCGAATACCATGAAAGAAATCGGGCGCTTGCGTGAAGTTGCTTTCCGTGCGGCAGGCGGAGGTACAGGGAAACCACTGGATATCGATGAATATGATATTATGGAGAATCCTTATAAACAACTGATCGTCTGGAATCCGGAAGCGGAAGAAATATTAGGTGGTTACCGCTATATCCTTGGTACAGATGTTCAGTATGACGAACATGGTGCCCCTATACTGGCTACAGCCCACATGTTCAACTTCTCTGAAAAGTTCCTGAAAGAATACCTTCCTACCACTATTGAGTTAGGACGTTCGTTTGTTACGGTAGAGTATCAGTCTTCCCGTGCCGGGAGTAAAGGGCTGTTTGCATTAGATAATCTGTGGGATGGTTTAGGTGCGTTGACGGTAGTGATGCCCAATGTGAAGTACTATTTCGGCAAGGTGACTATGTATCCGAGCTATCATCGTCAGGGACGGGACATGATTCTTTATTTCCTGAAGAAGCACTTTGAGGATAAGGATTGCCTGATTACTCCGATGAAACCGCTGGAAATGGAAGCTAATGAGGAAGATTTGGCAGCTTTGTTCTGTAAGGATACCTTTAAGGAAGACTATAAGATACTGAATTGTGAGATACGCAAGTTAGGTTATAACATTCCTCCGTTGGTAAATGCTTATATGAGTCTGAGCCCTACAATGCGTATGTTCGGCACCGCCATTAACTATGGTTTTGGGGATGTAGAAGAAACCGGTATCCTGATTGCCGTAGACGAAATTCTGGCGGAAAAGCGTATCCGTCACATCCAGTCGTTTATAGAGAATGAACCGGAGGCCTGCAAACTGACCTCTGGTGCGAATAAAGTATTCTTTCCGAGCAGATAAACCGGAATTATTATAATAGGTAATGCCATTGAAAACCAGTGTTTTCAATGGCATTACTTATATAGAGCCCTATACCATTTATAAGCTTTGCGTTTGTTTTAGCTTGTCTCCGTCGATTCTTACTTTATAGGTTTTTCCTTTCACTGTTTTAAATGAGATTTCCTTGTCACCATATCTGAGATTGCAGGGCACTCCGGCTTTCGATAAGAGTACCGCTTCAACTAACTGATTGTTTTTCCAGGAGATGGAAACCTCAAAGTTGCCCTTTGCACATATTCCGTTGATTGAACCTTCTTTCCAGGCATCCGGCAGGGCGGGTAATAATTGGATAAAGCCCATGTGACTTTGTAATAACATCTCTGTGATGCCTGCTGTACCTCCGAAGTTGCCGTCAATCTGGAAAGGTGCATGTGTATCCCACAGATTGTCCAATGTACCATTTTTTAATAGATTGCCGAATAATTTATAAGCATGATTTCCATCCTGAAGTCTTGCCCATTGGTTTAGTTTCCATCCCATGCTCCAGCCAGTAGCGCCGTCTCCGCGGTGTACCAAAACAACTTTAGCCGCTTCAGCTAATACAGGAGTGGTTATGGGAGACAGAGTGTGTCCCGGGTGTAGTCCGAACAAATGGTTTACGTGACGATGATTGTCGTTCGGATCATCTATGTCTTTGGACCATTCCATTAGCTGTCCGTAGCGACCTATCTGATATGGGGCAAGTTTATCCAGAACTTTTTGCCACTGTTTGCGCTCCTTATTGTCCACGCCCAGGGTTTTGCTTGCTTCGATAGCATCCAGAAGAATTTCCCTTACTACGGCATGGACGAATGTGGCGCCTTCATCAATCGGGCCATGTTCGGGGGAAGTGGAGGGAGCGGCTGTATAAGTGTCGTCCGGTTTGTGCCATAAGTAGTCTACGGTAAACTGTGCGCTACTCTTAATCAGGTCGTATCCGATTTCTTTCAGGAATTTCCGGTCCCGTGTGTAATCGTAATATTCCCAGATGTGCGTTGCCAACCAGGGACCGGCCATTGGATTGAAGTTCCATGCCATCACCTCACTGGATAATGGTGCGGTGAATCCGAAGATATTGGCAGAAATAGAAGCTGTCCATCCGCGTGCGCCGAAGTAAGCCTGTGCGGTCTTTTCACCCGGTTTCACTAAGCCACGGATAAAGTCAATCAACGGCCAGGTACATTCCCCCAGGTTTGTGGGACATGCAGGCCAGTAATTCATCTGTATGTTGATGTTGTTGTGGTAGTCTACCCGCCCCGGGCCATCTACATTATTGTGCCATACCCCTTGCAGGTTGGCCGGTAAGTTGCCCGGTCGTGAACTGGCTATCAGTAAATAGCGTCCGAACTGGTAGTATAATTCTTCCAGCCGATAGTCCGGTTGCTCTTTCCTGTAATTTGCCAGGCGCTGATAAGTGGGTAGGTTTGGACTCTCGTTGTTTGGATTCAGGGTTAGTTTCACCCGGTTGAATAATGTGGTGTAGTCTGCCTTATGATTGTTGCACAAAGCGTTGTATCCCTTTTGCGCAGCTTGCTCCATCATGTACTGCGTGGTTTGTACCGGATCGTTTCCTACATAAGTTTCAGGGTCTTTAAAGTCGGGGGCAAAGTTCATCTTATAGTCGGTATCTGCAGTGAGCAGAAATATAACCCTGTCGGCGCCTTTCACAATCAGACGGTCGTTTTGTGCTGTTATGGTTCCGCCTTCTGCAATCGCTTTAATCCGGAAAGCGAACTTCATTCCGTTATTGTTCAGTGTTCCGGTATATAGCAGCCCGTCAGTGCCGTCATTCTGCATACTGCTTTGAGCCTCCGGATTCGGGCTGTAACTTAATTCCAGATTTTGCTGTCCGGCTTTGGTGGCTGAGAACTCCATGACCATTACGCTGTCCGGATAGGAAACAAAGTATTTACGGCGATATTGCACACCTTCCTTATCAAATTGTACTACTGCCATTGCCGAATCCAGCGATAATATGCGGCGATAGTTTTTCATCCGCACCTCGCTCAATCCGGTTTCTATATATAGTTCGCCCATTGTGGTAAATGAACCGAAGCGGAACGGGTTCTCATCTTTTTCTTCGTATGCTGCCAGCCCGTTAAAGTTTTTGCGGGTCAATTCTGCCGCCTTTTCCCCGTTTCCATCACTAAAAGCTTGTCGGATATCTTTCAGGAGGTGGGCAGATTGCTTGTTTACATTCCAGTAATAGTCAGCCCCGCCGGATGTGTTTGGTCCGCCTCTCCAGAGTGTTTTTTCATTGAGTGTGATCCTTTCAGCGGCAACAGATCCCAGGATATTGGCGCCCAGACTGCCGTTTCCGATAGGTAGTGAACGGCTTTCCCAAGCTCTATCCTTATTGACTCCCTTATCGCCATAGCCATGTGACCATATGGTTTGTCCGTCAAGCCCGTTAGGGGTGTCAAACCAGATGGAAAGCCCTTGTGTATAATCTATTTCCGTGGCAAACACCATAGGCGAGAAAAGAAGTACACTTACAAAAAACAAATAGAATCTTTTCATAATATTCATGATTGCGTTATATTTAACAAAGTGAAAACTCCGGCAAATATAAAGTATTTTTCAACATATTGGTAATGATGTCTGTAACCCAAAGGATCTAAATGGCTATATTAGATATTTTTGGATACAAAAAAGACATTATTGGATGTCCATCCTATACTGCCGGAAGACTATTTCCGTTAATCTTCCTGTAAAGATCCAGTGCAAAGACATCCGTCATGCCGGAAATATAATCCAATACCGCCTGTATTCTTTCATAGAGTACGGGCGCTTTTATGTTATATTGATTGGATACTCGGTTGATGAGTAGCTGCGAGTAAGTCTTTTCCGGTGAACGGACGGCATCAATCATCAGATCGAGCAAAGTGCTGATGATGCGGAAACCGGCAAGTTCAATGTCCAACACATCCCGTGAACGGTAAATCTTCTCAAGGGAGATGACTGCGCAATGTCTATAAGCGTTGGCGGGTAGTTCGGAGATGTGCTTGATAAGGCTTCCTTCGAATTCTCCTTCCAATATCTGTCCTTCATTGTTCAGGAAGGCTTGGGTACATTCCTGAATCAACAGGCCGATGACACAGGAGCGCAGATAGGCAATCTGCTCATTGACATCACTTACAAAATCCAACGTCTTAAGCATGTGTGCTTTGCGTTCTTCAGAAAAATAGGAGAGAAGTAAATCCTGTGTCTCCCTGGTGGTGAGTATCTTTAGTTTATGGGCATCTTCAATATCCATCATCTGATAGCAGATGTCATCCGCCGCTTCTACTAAATAGACGAGCGGGTGGCGGGCATATTTCAAAGGATTATCATTCAGTCTCTTCATACCCAGTTCCTCCGCTATCCGGCGGAAACTTTCTTCTTCTGTCGTGAAGAAACCAAACTTTGACTTTTTACCTGCTAAACTCGATGAAAAGGGGTATTTTACGATGCTGGCAAGAGTGGAGTAAGTCAGAACGAAGCCTCCTTTGCGTCTTCCTTCAAACTGATGGGTGAGTAATCGGAATGCATTGGCATTTCCTTCAAAGTGCGTCAGGTCCTCCCATTGCACAGCGGGCAACTGGTCTTTCAGTGTCATGCCCTTACCTTCGGAGAAAAAGGTGGAGATGGCACGCTCACCGGAGTGTCCGAAAGGCGGATTACCCAAATCATGTGCCAGGCAGGCTGCCGATACGATGGAACCTATTTCCGGCAAATATGAGTTTTGTAATTCGGGTTGGCGGGCAAGTATGGCTTTAGCTACATCATTTCCTAAAGAGCGTCCTACGCAGGAAACTTCCAGACTATGTGTCAGGCGGTTGTGTACAAAAATACTACCCGGCAGGGGGAAAACTTGTGTTTTGTTCTGCAAACGGCGGAAAGGGGCTGAAAAAACAAGACGGTCATAGTCCCGTTGAAATTCGGAGCGGTTTTCGTGGCGTTCTTGGTGAAACTCTTCCAGTCCGAAACGTTTGGCAGATATGAGGGTATTCCAGTTCATCATGGTTGCTTTGTTATTATTTAACTGCAAATGTATCATTATTTTGCTTCAAATTCCGTATTTTCGCCCGTTAATATAGTAAACGACTTGAATATGAACGTACAAATCATTAATAAATCGAAACATCCGCTTCCGGCTTATGCCACTGAACTGTCTGCAGGAATGGACATCCGCGCTAATCTTTCAGAACCTATTTCGTTAGCTCCGATGCAGCGTTGCCTGGTACCTACGGGACTATTTATTGCCCTGCCTCCGGGTTTCGAGGCGCAAGTTCGTCCGCGTAGTGGTCTGGCTATCAAGAAAGGAGTCACAGTGCTGAACTCTCCGGGAACCATCGATGCCGATTACCGTGGTGAAGTTTGTATCATTCTTGTAAATCTTTCGTCGGAAACTTTCGTGATAGAAGATGGGGAGCGCATTGCACAGATGGTGATAGCACGCCACGAACAGGCTGCGTGGCAGGAAGTGGAGGTGTTGGATGAAACAGTGCGTGGCGCCGGCGGCTTCGGGCACACAGGGAAGAAATAATTAAAAATTAAAGGGCTGAGTTCTACTAATTGAATGAAAATGAATTTTAAGATATTATCGCTTTTCGTATTGTGCGCGGTGCTCATATCGTGTGGTACTTCTCGCCAGGGAGGGAAGAAACAGCGAAAAGGAGCCAAGGCGCAGGTTGTGCTTACGCCCGAAGAGCAGCGTAAATACGATTACTTCTTCCTGGAAGCTTCCCGCTTGAAGATGCAGAAGGACTATGGTGCAGCTTTCGACTTGCTGAAGCATTGTCTGACTATTAATCCGAACGCTTCGTCGGCTCTGTATGAAATCTCGCAATATTACATGTTCCTCAAACAGGTTCCTCAAGGACAGGCAGCTTTGGAAAAGGCTGTGGAGAATGACCCTGATAATTACTGGTATAGCCAAGGCTTGGCAACTCTTTATCAGCAACAGAATGAAATGCAGAAAGCTACCGATTTGCTGGAAAGTATGGCAACCCGTTTCTCGGATAAGATGGACCCACTGTACAGCTTACTGGAGATTTACAACAGTCTGGAAGATTATGCAAAGGTGATTTCTACCCTGAACCGTCTGGAAGAAAAGATGGGAAAGAACGAGCAGCTCAGCATGGAGAAATTCCGCATCTACTTGCAGATGAAAGACAATCAGAGCGCTTTCCGCGAGATAGAAAGTCTGGTGGAGGAGTATCCGTTGGATGTGCGTTATCAGGTGGTGCTGGGTGATGTCTATATGCAGAACGGCAAAAAGGAAGAGGCCTATAATCTATATAAGAAAGTACTTACTGCGGAGCCTGATAATGCCATGGCTATGTACTCGTTGGCCTCCTATTATGAACAGACCGGGCAGAAAGAACTCTATGAACAGCAACTGGACACCCTCTTGCTGAATAAGAAAGTTCCTTCGGACACGAAGTTGAACGTCATGCGCCAGTTTGTTGTTGAGAACGAAAGGGCGGGGCGTGACAGTACCCGTGTCATTACTTTGTTCGACCGTATTTTGGAACAAGACCAGGATGATGCGCAGATGCCAATGCTCTATGCACAATACCTCCTTTCTAAAAAGATGAATAAAGAAACGCTTCCGGTGCTGGAGCAGGTTTTGGATATCGACCCTACCAATACCGCTGCCCGCATGATGCTCCTTGGCGAAGCTGTCAGCAAAGAAGACTATAAAGAAGTTATCCGCTTGTGCGAAGCCGGTGTAGAGTCCAATCCCGAAATGCTGGAATTTTATTTCTACCTTGCCATAGCTTATAATCAGGCAGAACGGACAGATGATGCACTTGCCATTTGCAAGAAAGCACTGGAGAATATTACAGAAAACAGCAAGAAAGAAGTTGTTTCGGATTTCTATGCCATTATGGGCGATATTTATCATACGAAAAAGATGAATGCTGAAGCTTATGCTGCCTATGACTCCGCATTGGTTTACAACTCTGCAAACATCGGAGCTATGAACAATTATGCTTACTATCTCTCTTTAGAACGTCGCGACTTGGACAAAGCGGAGGAAATGAGTTATAAGACGGTGAAAGCTGAGCCGAACAATTCCACTTATCTGGATACCTATGCCTGGATATTGTTTGAGAAAGGCAATTATGCCGAGGCTCGCCTCTATATAGACGATGCCATGAAGAATAAGGGGAATGAGAGTGATACCATTGTAGAGCATTGCGGTGACATCTACTACATGACCGGCGATGTGGATGGTGCATTGAAATATTGGAAGCAAGCTCTGGAAATGGGTAGCGAGTCCAAGATGTTGAAGAAGAAGATTGAGAAAAAGAAATATATACCAGAATGAAAGCGTTATACTGTAATTACAAAACTGTGGGACGTATCCTGCCTCTCCTGCTTCTCCTGAGCTTGGTGGTAGGACTTTCCGGTTGTAAAACCTCCCGGAAGGCAACCTCATCACTGGGAGAATCCCGTTATTTATCGTCCAAAGTGCAGTTGACTATTCCCAATAAGGATGGCTCAATTACGGTGAACGGCACCATGAAGCTCGTCAGCGGTGAACGGATGCAGCTTTCTTTCCTTATGCCCATTATCCGTAGCGAAATAGCCCGTTTGGAAATTACCCCTGATGATGTACTCGTGATAGACCGTATGGGAAAGCGTTACGTACAGGCTTCACGCAAGGAACTGAAAGACATCCTGCCTAAGAAGGCCGACTTCGCCCATTTGGAGAAGATGCTTTTTGATGCTTCCAAGCCCGGAGGCAAAACCTCTTTGACGGGTAAAGAACTGGGTATCCCTTCATTGGAGAAAGGGAAAATCGTTCTTTCGGATTTCTCGAACAAAGAACTTTCCCTGACGCCCACCCAAGTGTCTTCCCGCTATGCAAAGGTAGAATGGACTGAACTTTTAGAGATGCTGGCGAAGTTATGAAACAGTTTCTTTGTATCTTCATAGGTTGTTTCTGTCTGGCTATGCCGCTTTGTGCCCAATCCAACAAGATGATTAAGGATTTGGAGAATAAGCGGGGTGCTTTGCAAAAGCAAATAGCCGAGTCGGAGACGCTTTTGAATACTACAAAGAAAGACGTAGGCAGTCAGTTGAACGGACTTGCCGCCCTCACCGGACAGATAGAAGAGCGGAAGCGCTACATCCTTGCCATCAATAATGACATGGAAACCATCGACCGTGAGCTTTCCAAACTGGAGCGCCAGTTAGTCCGCCTCGAAAACGACCTGAAAGATAAAAAAAGGAAGTATGAAGCTTCCGTTCAATACCTGTATAAGAATCGTTCAGTTCAGGACAAACTTCTGTTTATTCTTTCGGCCAAGACACTCAGCCAGACTTATCGCCGTCTGCGGTATGTGCGTGAGTATGCCGATTATCAACGTCTTCAGGGAGAAGATATTCTGAAAAAGCAGGAACAAGTCAATCAAAAGAAAACGGAACTCCAGCAGGTAAAGAAGGCAAAAGCCGGTTTGCTGAAAGAGCGTGAAGTTGAAAAGGAGAAGTTGGAAGCCCAGGAAAAGGAAAAGAAGACATTGGTTGCCAACTTGCAGAAGAAGCAGCGCGGTTTGCAGAATGAACTGAACAAAAAACGTAAGGAAGCCAACCAACTGAACGCCCGTATCGACCGCCTGATAGCCGAGGAAATAGAAAAAGCCCGCAAACGTGCAGCAGAAGAAGCCCGCAAAGAAGCTGCTGCCCGCAAGAAAGCTACTTCAAAAGAAACTAAGAATGTTCCGGCTACTGCATCCTCTGGAACTGCTACCAAAAAGGCGACTCCTCTTGAGGCATATACTATGGATAAGGCAGACCGGGAACTATCCGGTAGCTTTGTCAGCAATCGTGGTAAATTGCCGATGCCTATCACTGGTCCGTATATCATTACGAGCCGTTACGGACAGTACTCTGTCGAAGGACTCCGCAACGTGAAACTGGATAATAAGGGTATCGACATCCAAGGTAAGCCTGGTGCGCAGGCGCGTGCCATATTCGATGGAAAGGTGGCTGCCGTCTTCCAGTTGAATGGCCTTTTCAATATTCTTATCCGTCATGGCAACTACATTTCTGTTTACTGTAACCTGGCTTCTGCATCCGTCAAGACGGGTGACACGGTGACTACCCGGCAGTCCCTCGGCCAGATATTCTCGGATGGGGCGGACAATGGACGCACGGTGCTGCACTTCCAGTTGAGGAAGGAGAAGGAGAAACTGAATCCGGAGCTGTGGCTGAATCGCTGATTGGGAATTCCCTTTTGAAAGATTATTGCTTTACTTCAACAGGCTCCACTTTGTATCCTTCCTTTTGCAGGAGGGAGATTAGTCCGTTCTCTCCCGGCAGATGCCGCACGCCGACGGCAATGAAGGTGGGTTTATCTTTTATGAGCCTGGTGAGTTTGCTTATCCAGTTCATGTTCCGGGCTCTCAGTAATACTTGTCGTTGATGTGTGGCTATCTCCTGTAAGTAGGGAGAAGCGTTAAGGTAGAAAGCATCCATTTGAACTTCATATTCGATTAGGCGCTTCATGCTTTGTGAACGGTATACTTCTGCAAGGGCATCGGTTAAGGTTTGAAATTGTGTATATTCCTTGTCTTTCTCTTTTTCTTTCCGGCAGTATTCTACCAATGCGGTTGCATTTTCTTTTAAATCTCCGGGCAATATCATGTCCAATTGTTCTGAGATAGTTTCCAGCCCGTTGATCGTATATCCTTTTTCTTTGGCTTCCTTTTCTAATATGACATCCATTACCTGAGAGTGGATGCTGTCCATCTGTGATTCCGAATATCCTGCTTTCTTTAACTTCATTATTTGGTCTATTTGTCCTAAAAGCATAGACAGATGCCCCGGCTTTAGGTACATCCGATGTAGCGGTACATCCATTTTATGGCGCAACGTTGAGTCTACGAGCTGATAATCTTCTTCATTTAGCAAATCATGGTAAGTTGTGCCTGCGGGCAACTTGGCGTTGGAAAAGAAAGAGGTGGAATCGTTGCTATAGGCTACTTCTCCTATATACTGGCTGCAAGCGTCGAAGGCTTGACGGAATCCCGGAATGCTATCGACATATCCATAAAGAATGTGGGATGAGCCATGATATGTTCCGAACAGATAAATAGGGTGAGTGAGTTCGTTGCCTGATATTTTCCATAACCAGCCGCCTTCTGATTGTGTTTTTGCGGAAGAATCATAACTATGAAATATTTTCTCCTGTTGGGCTGATGCCACTGTGCAGTAAGAGAGGATGATATATAATAAAAGAAAAGTTGAGTTCTTCATAATAGTAGTAGTTTATGGGGTGAATTTTACAAAAGTAATGAAAATAGGTGATTATTCAGGAAAATCGCACGGAAAGTATTACGGAATAGTTTAGTTCATGTCAGTTCCTGTAGTGTACTGAATAAGTTGACACTTCTAAAATTAGAAATTCATATGGAAGC
>NZ_CAJLKP010000037.1 GCF_905207245.1 uncultured Bacteroides sp.
TTTAGAGGGGTCAATTTAGATTGGAAACTGAGGGTCAGTTTAGTTGGAATATCCAGCATTAAGGTCTTAATATTTTGTCGTTATCCCGTCCGGCCAGTGATGGTAGGACGGGATTTTTAGGCACAAAAAAGCCCATCGACAACACGGGCTGTCAATGGGCATAATCATACGCACAAAGGTACTAATAATCTTCTAATTTACAATACTTTTCTTTGAAACATTGTTTGTTTAACCATATATGTACACACCATATTATTTCTCCATTTTTCCACACAAAAAGTTAGTATTTGTCTATGCTATATACTATCATCTCTATTTTTCTACTAATTTTGCAGCAAATAAAAAAAATACAATTTAGAATAATGCAAGACATAAAAAAACAGAACGTATATGACCTTATTCAAGAAAGGTTACGTGTCATTTTTCAAGATTTTGACAATATTTACATCTCATTTTCAGGCGGAAAGGATAGCGGTGTATTATTAAATTTATGCATAGATTATATCCGTAAACATAATTTGAAAAGAAGAATTGGAGTATTTCATATGGATTATGAAATACAGTACAACATGACAATTGATTACGTGGAACGAACTTTTAAAGAGAATCAAGACATCTTGGATATATATCATATTTGCGTACCTTTTCGAGTAACCACATGTACATCCATGTATGAAGACTATTGGAGACCATGGGATGAAGACAAAAAAGCAGTTTGGGTACGCCCAAAACCGGAAAGAGCGATGACATTACATGATTTCCCTTTCTACACAACCGATATGTGGGATTATGATTTTCAAGTGGAATTTGCCCAATGGCTACATAAAAACAAGATGGCTACACGAACATGCTGTTTAGTTGGTATTCGTACACAGGAAAGCCATAATCGTTGGCGTGCCATTTACAGAGAAACAAAAGAGCGATACGCTGACTATCCATGGAGTACAAAAATTACTGAAGGAGTTTATAACCTCTATCCTATTTTTGACTGGAAAACAAGTGATATCTGGGTAGCAAATGGTAAATTCAAGTGGGATTATAACCATCTATACGATCTTTATTATCAAGCAGGGGTAAGCCTTGATCGCCAAAGGGTAGCAAGTCCTTTTATCTGCGAAGCCATAGAGAGTTTGTCACTGTATAGAGTGATTGACCCTGATATGTGGGGGCGAATGATAGGGCGTGTCAATGGCGTAAATTTCTCCGGGATTTATGGAAAAACCGGGGCCATGGGAAGAGATGAGATACATTTACCCAAAGGATATACATGGAAATCTTTTACAGAGTTTCTTCTCTCTACTCTACCTGAACATACCCGGAACAGATACCGGAAGAAATTGGAGACAAGCATCAGATTCTGGAAAAACAAAGGTGGAGTATTAAGTGACGAAGTGATACAGAAACTAAGAGAAAGAAATATTCCTATTCAGGTCGGTGACAGTACAAACTACAAAACAGACAAGAAGCCTGTCAGAATGGATTATTTGGATGATATTGATATTGCAGAATTCAAGGAAATCCCGACTTACAAAAGAATGTGTATCTGTATCCTACGCAATGATCACGTTTGCAAATATATGGGATTCGCACTGACAAAAGAAGAAACACTCATGAAAAATACGGCATTAAAACAATATGGAAAAATTTTCAAGTCATGACCAATTTGAGCAGACAGACCGAAAAACAAAAGCCATTACCTGGCTATTGATGTTATTGCCAAGCTCATACCTTTACTTAAAACAAAGGTTTCCTTTGTCATACAGAGGTTGAGCATCGACATACCCTGCATTAGGTTCCTGCCAAGTCGGCAGATTTCAGAAAGTACGAGGGTATCTGCTTTCTGAATATTTAGTCTCAGATATCATAATATAAGCATTTTAATGATGCACAAATATAAGAACTTTGAATATATAATATATGAAAATTTTAAATTTTGACAGTACATAATCATCTGTTAATGAGACCATGATATCATCCGTGAAGTTAGATTTCCTTTTTATTGTCGAAGGTATTTACATAGTCTTTATAGAAATTTAATTATCAAAACCTTACGATGGAAAAGAAGAAAAAAACTACCTTTACACCACAAAAATGGACAATTATGGAAAGAGATGAATTTTTCACTACTGATGAGAAGGAATTGCTCTTCTCTCTCTACAAAAAATTATTGCAGTTGACCGGAGAAACATTACAGAAAGGTGACTGTAGGAAACTGAAAACACATCTTATCAACTCTATAAAAGATAACCGCGTTCAACGCGACACGTTCGGACTGAATCCCCTGGTTAAGGATATGCAGACTGCCGTTATCGTTGCCGAAGAAATCGGAATGAAACGGGCATCTATTCTGGGCATCATGCTGCACGAGAGCGTGAGAAACGGGGCTTGCACCACCGAAGAGGTACAGGCTGCTTTTGGTGAAGACGTGGCCGGAATCATCCGCGGATTGATACGTGTAAACGAGCTTTACTCCAAAAGCCCCACCATCGAATCGGAAAACTTCCGCAACCTGTTGCTCTCCTTTGCGGAGGATATGCGTGTAATTCTGATAATGATTGCAGACCGCGTGAACATCATGCGGCAGATAAAGGATAGTAAAAATGACGAAGCGCGTCGGCAAGTGGCTAATGAGGCTGCCTACCTCTATGCTCCCCTCGCCCACAAACTGGGTTTATACAAGCTGAAATCGGAACTGGAAGACCTTTCACTGAAATACACGGAAAAAGAAGTCTATTATCATATCAAGGATAAGCTGAACGAAACCAAAGCATCCCGTGACAAGTACATCGCAGCCTTCATCGCTCCGATGCAGAAGAAGCTGGAAGAGGCGGGGTTACATTTTCACATAAAAGGACGAACTAAATCCATTCACTCCATCTATCAGAAGATGAAGAAACAGAAATGTCCGTTCGAAGGCGTGTATGACTTATTTGCCATCCGCATTATTCTGGCTTCGCAAGTGGAGAAAGAGAAACAGGAGTGCTGGCAAGCATATTCCATTGTGACGGATATGTACCAACCTAACCCCAAACGGCTGCGCGACTGGCTGTCCGTACCTAAAAGCAACGGCTACGAATCACTGCACATCACTGTGATGGGACCTGAAAGCAAATGGGTGGAAGTGCAGATACGTACCGAGCGCATGGATGATATTGCCGAACGTGGTCTTGCCGCACACTGGCGCTACAAAGGCGTAAAAGGGGAAACAGGGCTGGACGAATGGCTGACTTCCGTACGCGAAGCATTGGAGAACTCGGATAGCAGCGGTCTGGAGGCAATGGACCAGTTTAAACTGGATTTATATGAGGATGAAGTATTCGTATTTACTCCAAAAGGCGACTTATTCAAATTGGGTAAGGGAGCCACAGTGCTCGACTTTGCTTTCCATATCCATAGTAAACTGGGATGTAAGTGCATTGGTGCTAAAGTAAACGGCAAGAACGCACAGTTGCGACAGGTGCTGAATAGCGGTGACCAGGTGGAAATAATGACATCGAACACGCAGACACCTAAGCAAGACTGGCTGAACATTGTAACTTCTTCCAAAGCGCGCACCAAGATTCGGCAGGCATTGAAGGAAATGGTAGCCCGGCAGCATGCTTTTGCCAAAGAAACCATAGAGCGGAAATTCAAGAACCGGAAGATAGAATATGATGAAGCGGTAATGATGCGCCTTATCAAACGGCTTGGCTTCAAGACGGTGACGGAGTTTTATCAAAGCATTGCGGACGAAACGCTGGATGTAAACGAAATCATAGATAAATATCTGGAACAGCAGAGGCGTGAGAATGATGTGCATGATGACATCACGTATCGTAGTGCCGAGGGATATAACCTGCAACAAACGCAGAACGATGACATCATCCGTTCGAAAGAGGATGTACTGGTTATTGACCAGAACCTGAAAGGATTGGATTTCAAGCTGGCACGTTGCTGTAATCCGATTTATGGGGATGATGTATTCGGCTTCGTAACAGTGACCGGAGGTATCAAGATACACCGTAGTGACTGTCCCAATGCTACGCAGTTGCGCGAGCGGTTCGGTTATCGGATTGTAAAGGCACGGTGGGCGGGCAAGTCGAAAGGTACACAATATCCAATTACGCTCCGTGTTGTGGGACATGATGACATTGGCATCGTAACGAACATCACTTCCATTATTTCAAAAGAGAATGACATCACATTGCGCTCCATCGGCATTGACTCGCACGATGGATTATTCTCCGGAACAATGACAATTATGGTGGGCGATACGGGACGGCTGGAAACGCTCATCAAGAAGTTAAGAACGGTGAAGGGAGTGAAACAAGTATCAAGAAACTGAATTAGCTACGAGATACGAGCTACGGGTAACAAGTTTCCTCCGGTGTATTATGGTTAACTTGTAGTTTGTAGCTCGCAACATGTCACTATTAATTATGAGATACGATTTAAAGAAGCAAATCCGCAGTTTTGGCTATGCCTGGAAAGGCATCAGGCAATGCGTAGGCAAAGAGCAGAACCTGAGCTTTCATCTTATTACTTCGGTAGTGGTGATAGCCGCAGGACTCTTTTTCGGCATCACACGCACGGAATGGATCATCATTGTGCTTTGCATAGGTGTGGTGATAGCTGCGGAACTATTCAATACGGCTATTGAGAAATTGGTGGATTTGGTTTCACCCGGACGCCATCCCATTGCAGGGCAGGTAAAAGACATTGCCGCCGGAGCAGTGCTGGTGTGCGCTGTTGCGGCGGCAATCATCGGGGTTATTATCTTTTTCCCGTATGTATTCGGTTAGAACCTTTATTTGAAGAGACTTTTTATCTCACCCGTTTCTTCTTGAAATAAGAGTATGTCAGCAAGAAGTAAACAGCCAAGGCTACCAGGATAGCAATGCCAATGACCTTATAAATCAACTGGAAATCCGTATAAAAATGAAGGTGTTCATTTCCGTTGTCCGACAGAAAGCAGCAAACAGCAATACCTATCAGGATACCGGCATCCATAGACAGATGGCAAGTAGTATTTGCAGTTCCCCGTTGGCAATGTTGAGACAGCTTAACAAATATCTTCGTAAAAGGTATCGTAAGCACCACTAAAACAACAAGGAAGAATAATACACTATAATCTCCCTGTTTGATTAGCGGCAATGCTACCCCGGGAATAAAGGCTATCAGCAACAGATTGAAAGCAGGAAGCCATCCACGCACCAGTAGGAAACGGTCGAGATTACAAAGGCTCATACCTATCGGGGCGCGAAAAGCTACATATACCCGCATGGCAAACAGAATGCTAAATATGCCACACAATATAGAAAGGTATGCCACCATACTGAAACCTTTGAGATAGAACATCCAAACTCCCGCCCCTACTCCTACCAGCATTCCCAGACGCGCGGCCAACGCAAAGCCCATGTTTCCGGCACTGCGGCATGAAGAAGCAGTGATGTCAATGGCCACTGTGATACCTGCCGTCGTAGCCAATCCAAAAGCTCCTCCTTGCACGGCTGCAAGCAACAGCAGTTTCGGGAAAGTGTCGACAAAGATGTAACCTAAAGTTGCTCCCAACATCACAAATGTGGAATACACAAGCACACGTTTCCTCTTGTACTCATCTCCCAGGTATGCATGAAACGGTCCTACAAGAAACATTGCTGCTGCAAAAACCAGAAACATACTACCCACCTGGCCGGTAGAGAGGCCCAATCGTGACACCATTACCGAAGGAAGTACCGGAAGAAGCGTATATATGGATGCAAAAAGCAGAAAATTGGCAAAGCACATCCGTATAAAGCCCAGTGACCAAAGATTATCAGTATTGCTCTTTCTCATTCGGGAAATCTAAGTTCTTCACATCAGATACATAACGGCTGATAGCATCAGTCATCACCGTATGCAGGTCGGCATAGCGACGTAGGAAACGGGGACGGAAGCCATTGTTCATACCCAGCATATCTTGAATAACCAAGACCTGGCCGTCTACTCCGCCACCGGCACCGATGCCGATAATAGGAATGGTGAGTTCACTTGCCACACGTTCTGCCAGAGCGGCAGGGATTTTCTCCAGTACAATGGCAAAGCAACCGGCTTCTTCCAGCATATGGGCGTCACTTATCAGCTTATCAGCTTCCGTATTATCCTTGGCACGAACGGTGTAAGTACCATATTTATTGATGGATTGCGGCATCAACCCGAGGTGTCCCATGATGGGTATACCGGCACTGAGAATACGCTTCACCGTACCTATGATTTCTTCGCCACCTTCCAGTTTCAATGCATCAGCATGACTCTCTTTCATGATGCGAATGGCCGAAGCGAGGCCTTCCAATTCATTGCCCTGATAGGAACCGAAAGGCATATCTACCACTACCATAGCGCGCTTCACACCACGAACTACGGACTTAGCATGATAAATCATCTGGTCGAGAGTGATGGGAAGGGTCGTCACATTACCTGCCATTACATTACTGGCAGAATCGCCTACGAGGATTACATCCATACCTGCACCATCCACAATCTGTGCCATGGTGTAGTCATAAGATGTCAACATAGATATTTTTTCGCCTCTCTGTTTCATCTCTATCAGGCGATGAGTAGTCACTTTACGAGTGTCATCTGAAATATAACCTGCCATATTTCTTTAATTATTAAGTTATTAGTTATTCTTTCTCAATTTTCGGGCGCAAAGGTATAACTTTTTCCCGTTACTTATGCAATCGGGTTAATTTATCGTAAGTGAACCCCTCAAAATCATCCAGGATATGATGGCATAACGGGGCTATTTCTTCGCGTGAGTTGGTAGTGGCCAGACCGATAACGGTAGCTCCGGAAGCCATGCCGGCTTTCAGTCCGTTGAAAGAATCTTCGAAGACATACGTTGTTTCCGGTGTGGTTCCGAAGACTTCCATACCCAGCAGGAAGCAATCCGGCGCAGGTTTTGACGCGGTAAACATCTCTGCCGTAAGAATACGGTCGAACATGGTTTTTATCTCAGGCTTGGCACGATACACAGCTTCCATCTTTTTATCGTTGGAGCTGGTGACTACAGCCATCTTGACATTGTTGCGGCGGAGGTCGGCGATAAAGGACTCTACACCGGGAACAAAGTCGTACGACATTTCCTGCTCAAAACGGTCGAGTCCGGCGGTGATTTCTTCCCGCTCTCTGGTCATGCCGGGGAAAAAGGTATCATAGATGTACATCAGGGTTTGTCCCTTCACACGGTTCTCCAAGTCTTCCATACCCAAGTAATCTACTCCTAACTTGTGCCAGAAGATGCTGTACTGCGTTTCTGTGTCGACAACGACACCGTCGAAGTCGAATAGAACGGCGATGTTTTTTGTTTCAGCCATATAAACTTTCTTTTACCTTATTATGTTAATACCTTATGAATTACGACACAAAGGTCAGAATAATACTTGAACCGAGCAAATAAATGAGTAACTTTGCTGTCCCCTAAAATAACATCATTATGAATAACAACCCTCACATATTAGGCACTGAAAGCATAGGCAAACTGCTGTTACAGTATTCTATTCCCGCCATTATAGGTATGACAATTACTTCGCTGTACAACATCATCGACAGTATTTTCATCGGTCACGGCGTAGGTGCGATGGGTATTGCCGGATTGGCAATCACCTTTCCGCTAATGAATCTTGTGGT
Source organism: uncultured Bacteroides sp. (assembly GCF_905207245.1). Taxonomy (GTDB): domain Bacteria; phylum Bacteroidota; class Bacteroidia; order Bacteroidales; family Bacteroidaceae; genus Bacteroides. The sequence goes on from NZ_CAJLKP010000037.1 coordinate 7,648, forward strand.
AGCATTCTGTACGCTGGTGTCGGCAGGCGGTTCTACCATTTCTTCCATCCGCTTGGGACAAAAAGACCTGGACGGAGCAACAGAAGTGCTGGGAAATACGCTGATGTTCTGCCTGATTAACGCGGTCGTATTCGGCGGACTTGCTTTTGTTTTTCTGGACGATATATTGAGCTTCTTCGGTGCCAGCCGGGATACGCTGCCTTATGCACGTGATTTTATGCAAATCATTCTGGCGGGAACACCTATTACTTATACGATGATTGGATTGAACAATATCATGCGTGCCACGGGATACCCCAAGAAAGCAATGCTGACATCCATGGTGACCGTGGTTTGCAACATCATCCTCGCCCCTATTTTTATTTTCCACTTCGACTGGGGAATACGCGGAGCAGCCACGGCAACAGTGATTTCGCAGTTCATCGGTATGGTATGGGTAGTGAAGCACTTCCTCAACAAGGATAGTTTCGTTCATTTTGGTCCGGAATTCTGGAAATTGAAAAAGCGTATCATCAGCAGCATCTTCTCTATCGGCATGTCTCCGTTCCTGATGAATGTATGTGCCTGCGCCATCGTGATTATCATCAATAACTCGCTGCAACGCTATGGAGGCGATATGGCTATCGGAGCCTACGGCATTATCAACCGTTTGCTTACGCTTTATGTAATGATTGTGCTTGGCTTGACTATGGGTATGCAGCCTATTGTGGGATACAACTTCGGTGCACAGAAGCACGACCGCGTGAAGCGGACATTGAAGCTGAGCATCCTGACGGGTGTTTGCATCACCAGTAGCGGTTTCCTGATTTGCGAACTGTTTCCGCACGCCGTTTCCGCCATCTTCACGAATGACAATGAATTAATCGATATTGCTTCACGGGGAGTGCGCATCTGCGTACTGATGTTTCCGCTGGTAGGCGCCCAGATTGTGATCGGTAACTTTTTCCAGAGCATCGGGAAAGCGAAAATCAGTATCTTCCTTTCGCTCACTCGACAACTGCTGTATTTACTCCCCGGCCTGATTTTCTTCCCTCAATTCATAGGGCTGGATGGTATCTGGACCAGCATGCCTGTGGCCGACTTCTTCGCTTTTGTCACAGCTCTAATTGTACTGGGAACATACATCCGGAAGAAAAACAAAGAGAGTATTGCGTAAGTAATTTACACCCTTTTTATTCTGCCCTACAGATAGTTGCTGGCAAGGTAAAAACGATAAAATGAACTTATTCGCTTTTAATGCTATGTACAGGATTGTCGTTGGCTATGTGCCAAGCCTTGATTATCACACAAGACACAATGAATAAGTTCAGGCAAAGAGCGACAACTATGTACCATACCACAGACAAAGATACTGTGTCATTGAACTGACTAATCCAAACCTCACCAGCTTTGAATGCTCCAATTATACCTATCACAACCGCCGGAACAGCCAGCCACAACACATCGCACGAAAGCAATCGTAAAACTCCGCTGACTTCCGCTCCATTCACTTTACGAATAGCAATCTCTTTGGAACGCAGGCGGATTTCATCATTCACGTAACCGACGAGTCCCATGAGGATGATAAACAAGATAGTAATAGATGCCAGTAGCGTAACGTCACGAAACACACGGACAGATTTGGAATAACTCAGTATCTCTCCCTCCATCGAACGAAATAATAGCTCATCCTGAGGATATGCACGCCGCATTTCTTCATTCAGGCGGATTAAATTATCATCAAAAGGTTCTTTCAAACGGACATGCACATGATTGGCTGTGCCCTCTGCCCAAGTTATCATGACCGGGTTCCGATCATCCGGCGCAAGTGGAAAACTGAACGTAGCCAGCACACCGACAACCGTACCAAAATCATTTACCCGTTCGCCTACCCCGGTACCTTCCCATTTCATCTTCTCAACAAAAGTACGGTTCACAAGCAGTTGCCCACTGCCCGATAATCTTTGTCCGGCTGCAAGCTTCATACCCATGAAATCAAGGTAATCTGCATCGAACGCCGAACTGCGGGGGGAGAAAAGCCGATTGCCTTGGTTGTCCATTATCATATACGGAGCATAGAAACCTAACATCGTTGCACTGGCAGAAGCCACAGATTCTACATATGGCAGTCCTGCGAGAACGCTGCGTAGATTATCCGGATTCTCCAACCGCTGATAAACATAGGCGACGCGTTCAGGGCGGAAACCACGGTCGCGACCGGTGACATAGTTATACTGCATAAGGACGACTAACATCATACCCAGTATGAACGCTGCGCCTCCGAACTGAACAAATAATAAAATCCTTTTCCAGCCACGACGACCGGAAGTGTAGCGCTGAAAGACTTGGGTTACCGGTATACGCGAGAATAATGTACCTGGTAAACATCCTCCCAACAAGAACAGCAGAGTTACCACTGATAACGGTGCCCATAGATTTTGCCAAGCAAAAAGTACACCCAGTGGAATAGAGGCCAACTCTTCCATCTTTTCGCGGAAAACATATACTAATAAGCCCATAAAGAACAATGCCAGCATAACCACCACGGCTGTCTCTATCAGGAACATGGATAAAATGCTGTGTCCGGATGCACCGCTACACTTATGTACCCCGATAGCCTTGGCACGCTGTGTCAACGAAGCGACGGAGACTAATACATAATTCAGTGTTGTAGTAAAGAGCAATACGGCACCTAACAATGCCATTATCCAGATCATCTTCCGCACGCTTGGTTTTGAAAGATGAATGCTACGCATAGGTTCAATGCTCACTTTCAGTTCCAGGCCGCTATTTTCCGGTATATGGCGGGCGATGGTGGCCGAAAGACGGTCATTCAGTATGTCAGCATCGGCAGGAGTGCGTAAGCGCAAGTAACCATCATAATTACCCCCACTGTTCCACCCTAACCTCCACTGGGTGTGGCGTTCAATACTGGGGAAAGAAACAATAGCTTCCGGACGGGAATACAATTCTGTATTTAGCGGTACATCATCATAAATGCCTTTGACAAGCATAGGGATACCAGCACCACCCATCTGATAGTTCAGTGTTTTTCCCAATGGAGACTCACTGCCAAAGATGGTCCGCGCTGCTGTGCGAGACAAAAAGATAACATCCGGATTACCCAATTCCTGCGGGTTTCCTTCCAACACCTTGAGACCGAGTGTAGTAAAATAAAGGGTATCTGCCATCACAGTAGCAAAGTTGAACTTACGCTCTCCCAGGTGATAGTTACTACCAAAAAGCGAACAACTGGTCGTAGCACTCTCCACCTCATCAGGAAATTCATCAGCAATGGTAGCAGGGATGACTTCGATGGTATTGTAACCCTCACCACCCTTCAGCACACCTTCTTGCAGCCATCCGGTTTTCACAATATAAAGATTCTCCGGCTCGTGGTAGAAATTATCAAAACTCAGTTCGAAGGCAATACGGGCAAAAAGAAAGACGGACATCAACAATCCCAATGCCAGAGTGATAACTTTGATGATATTTGATCCGCGCCCACGAAGCAAGGTCTGCAAGGTATAATAAATCTGTCTCATATACTTCTATTTATTTATTCACTCTTAATACTTTCCACCGGATTCTCATTGGCGATATACCAGGCTTTCCAAATGACACATGTTATGATTATCACCAGATTGGCAATCGCTAGCAATACATATACAGCCCAACCCAACGGTACCTGCACCGCAAAAAGGTCCATCCATATCCCATTAACGTACCACGAGCTTACGGTACCGATAATGACTGCCGGTCCTGCCACATAAAGCACGTCACGCGACAACAATTCCAGTATCATCGACGCTTCAGCACCATTCACCTTGCGGATAGCAATTTCTTTGGAACGGCGACGTACTTCGTCGGTAGTGTAACCTATCAACCCCATCAGCATTACAAAAAGCATCACGACGGCTGCCAATATGGTGGCATCACGGAAGACACGTACAATGCTATACGCCTCCTGCATCTCCTGTTCCAACGGATAAAAGTCAACGGTTTTACCCGGAAAGGCTTCGGATGCCTGACTGTTCAGTTTACTCAGGTTCTCGACAAAAGGCTCTTTCAGGCGAATATGAATGCTATTGCCAAACTTACCACACCGGACAATAAGCGGTTGTTGCGGAACATAAAAGGAAGCTGTATGAAAGTCTTTCAACACTCCCACTACCTTGAGGTCACCAAGGCTAGTATGACCATTGTGTACCACACGCCCCAGAACCTCATCTCCCCAACGCATTATCCGGGCAAAAGTCTCATTCACCACTGCTTCATTACGTTCACGCGCCATGCGTCCTTCTTTCAGCGCCATTCCCATCATTTGCGGATAGCCTTCGGTCTCCACGCAATAGCGTGACGAGAAGATAGATTTACCGCTTTCATTCAGTATCATCATGCCACTCATTCCGATACATGGCGGATAGCTTGCCGATTCGACTGCTTCTACATAAGGCAGACCACGGAAAAACTGACGGGCCACATCCCGTTCCGTATTATCATCAAAATGGAGATCGCCAACAGCTACACGTTTTGCATCGTAACCCGTTTCCTTATTCAGCACATAGTGATATTGTGCCATCACTACACACATCAGTCCACAGATGAAGGATACTCCCATAAACTGAATAAAAAGTAGCGGACGTTTCCAGCCCTTCTTACCCTCGGTGTATCGGCGGAATACCTGAGATACCGGTATACGGGCGAACAGTCGTCCGGGCAATACACCGCCTATGATGAATAATACAAATACCACCAGCATCGGTACCCAAATGCGATCGGGCACAAAAAGAGATGTTAGCTGAACTTCCATAGTCTCTTCTATCATTTCACGGAAGTTGAACAATAGCAACACCATCACTCCTATCGACAGCAAAATGATAATACCCGTTTCCAGCAGAAACATACCGAAAACCGAACCACCCGAAGCACCATTACATTTGTGTACTCCCACAGCTTTAGCACGATAGGAAAGCGAAGAAACAGAGATTAGCACATAGTTCAGCGCAGCTATAAAAAGAATAGCAAAACCAAGAAGACTCATGATGGAAATCATACTCTTTACCGTATCACTATTGAGATATACCTCACGAATAGGCTGTATCACAGCCGTGTATCCCACACTCTCTTTTTCTTCCTGTGGAATATAATTCTGGATAACAGCATCCAGACGGGCATTGAACTTTTCAACATCTATTTTCACGCCCGGGCGTAGGCGGATATACTGGAAGTAAGAATCTCCGCCTTGCCAGGTATTTTCCGCCCACTCGCGGCTCCATCCTGTGGCTATGGAGATGACAGCTTCAGGATTCATAGTTGCATTTTCCGGTAGGGCTGCGTATGTGCCCTTCACTGTCAGTTGTATCTGTTTATCATAATTTATCACTTTCCCGATGGGATTTTCATCACCGAACATTTTCCGAGCCAAGCGATCACTGAGGAAGACAACATCTTTCTGTTGCAGTTCCCGTACGGCATCTCCCGTCAGCACCTCAATCCCCATAGTACGGAAGAAAAGAGAATCAGCCATAACCTTATAGTCACTGAAACGTACACTACCATTATACAACGGACCGAAGACCATGTACTTGCAGACATTGACGGCAGATTCCACTTCATCCGGAAAATTCTCAAGAATGAATCCTGCCACTACCGGTAAGTTCATCTCGTTGGGTTCGTCGTCACGTTCTCCATCTACGGTCCAGACGGAAAGCACCTGATAGAGTTGGTCATAGTCCTTGTAGCAGGTATTACAACTCTTTTCAAATGCCACGCGGGCGAAAAGCAGGATACTCATTGTCAGAGCCAACCCAAGGGAAATGACCTTGATGACATTAGAACCACGACCGCGCAGCAACGTTTGAATGACATAATAGATTTGCTTCATACTCTAAAATTTCTTTATTCGCTCTTGATACTGTTCACCGGATTTTCATTCGCAATTTTCCAGGATTTCCAGATGACACAAGCGACAATGATAATCAAGATAACCAGTGCAATCAGCACATATACAACCCAGCTAAGCGGCACTTGTGTGGCAAACTGTTCCATCCACATCCCATTGACATACCACGAAGCAAGCGTACCGATGACAACGGCAGGTCCGGCCACATAAAGTATATCTTTAGAGAGTAGTTCCAGTATGCCCAGAGATTCCGCCCCGTTCACCTTGCGAATGGCAATTTCCTTTGAACGACGACGCACCTCGTCTGTGGTGTAACCTATCAAGCCCATCAGCATGATAAAGAACATGGTCAATGCAGCCAGTATGGTAGCGTTACTAAACACACGCACAGCATTATATCCCTCCAGTATCTGTTGCTCCATTCCGTCGAAATCTATTGTTTTGTCCGGATATGCCTCAGATACATCTTTATTCAGGCGACGCAGATTCTCTGCAAAAGGTTCCTTAAGCCGTACGTGAACGGTGTTGCCAAAGGTACGGGTATAACCGAAGATTATGACATCCTGCGGTTGGTAAAAGGAACCTATATGAAAGTCTTTCAGTATACCTACCACTTTATAATTTTCACCTTCCATACGCAACGGATGATTCAGAGCTTTATCTCCCCAACGCATCCGCTCCACAAAAGCCTCGTTCACTACGATTTCATCCGTAGCACGTGCAGGGCGACCTTCCTTCATGGTCATGCCCATCATCTTAAAATAATCTTCAGGCGCATGGCTGGTACGAGTTGAGAAAAGCGATTGTCCACTCTCACCTTGAATCATCGAGCCACTATAACTCCAGATAGGGGTACTGACGGCACAAGATACCTCTTCCACATAAGGTAGTCCACGAAAGAACTGCAACGCTGGTTCACTTTCTTCGCCTTTACCAAAATAAGCTCCCCCCACTGCTACACGGCGTGGGTTGTAGCCCATATCTTTATCTTTCACATAATTGTATTGTGCCATTACCACATACATCAATCCGCAGATGAAAGCCACACCAGCAAACTGAACGAAAAGCAACGGACGCTTCCAGCCTTTCTTTCCTTCCGTGTAGCGGCGGAATACCTGCGATACGGGTATTCGGGCAAACAATCTGCCCGGCAGCACGCCACCTACAATGAACAAAGCCAGCACTACGGCAAGTGGTACCCAGATACGGTCCGGTGCAAAAAGTATGCTTAACTTAGCCGCAGTGGTATCTTCAATAAATCCTTGAAAATTCAGCAATATCAAAACCATTAACATCAAAGCCAGCACAATGATGATGCCCGTCTCCAACAGGAACATGCTAAACACTGTGCCTCCGCTTGCACCACTGCACTTATGCACGCCCACCGCTTTGGCACGGTAAGTAAGCGAAGAAATAGATATCAACACGTAGTTCAGCGCTGCGATAAAGAGAATTGCAAGGGCAAGAATGCTCATGATACTGTCCATACGTTTCACTTGGTCTTCGTTACGATACACATCGCGAATAGGCTTCACAAAGGCGGTGTAACCATAAGCTTTCTTGTCTTCTTCCGGACGATATTTCTGGATCATGGCATCCAGACGGGCATTCACTACTTCTTTGTCGGCTCCCGGACGGAAGCGGATATATTCGTAATAACTGTCGCCTCCGCGCCAGGAGTAGTTGCCCCAGCCACGACTCCAGGCAGTGGGCATGGATACGACTCCCTCTGGACGCATTGTGGCGTTTTCCGGCAAGGCAGCATAGGTGCCCTTCACTGTAAATTGTAGCTCTTTGTTGTAACTTAACACTTTCCCGATGGGGTCCTCATCACCAAAAATTTTCTGTGCTAAACGGTCACTCAGAAAAATGACATCCGGCTGTACCAATTCCTTTTCCGGATTTCCACTCAGTACTTCAATGCCCATAGTACGGAAGAAAAGCGAGTCGGCCAGCAGTTTTCCATCATCGAAACGAACGTCGCCATTATACAGAGGTCCGCCAATGAAATAAGCAGTGCTGGTGGCGGATTCCACCTCTTGAGGGAAATTTTCAAGAATGGCACCCGCTACTGGGCCACAATTCTGTTTCTGAGGTTCAAATTGTTCTCCATCAGCAGAAAAAATGGAAAATATCTGATATAGATTATCGTAATCTTTATAGCAAGTATCGTAACTTTGCTCAAAAGCTACACGGGCAAACAGCAAGATACTCATCGTCAGTCCCAACCCGAGGGAGATGACTTTGATGATGTTTGAACCACGTCCGCGCAGTAAAGTTTGTATTACGTAATAGATTTGTTTCATCACATTTTTTATTAATTCGTTGCAACACTTGCCACAATACTACCATCGAAAAGATGCACAGTGCGGTGAGCAAAACTTGCATCGTGCTGCGAGTGCGTCACCATGATAATAGTGGTTCCTTCCCGGTTGAGCTCTGTCAGCAAGTTCATCACTTCCGCACCATTCTTAGAGTCCAGATTACCGGTCGGCTCATCGGCAAGTATCAGCTTCGGATTGGTAACGACTGCACGGGCAATAGCCACACGCTGTTGCTGACCACCGGAAAGTTGTTGCGGGAAGTGCTTGGCGCGATGACTGATATTCATACGTTTCAGAATATCTTCCACCATTCGGCGACGTTCAGAAGCTTTGATGCCGAGATAAGTTAGAGGCAGCTCTACATTCTCGTACACATTCAGTTCGTCAATCAGGTTAAAGCTCTGGAATACAAAACCTAACTTGCCTTTGCGAACACGTGTACGCTCTTTTTCTTTCAAATCGCCTACTTCCTGTCCTAAAAGTTTATATGAACCTTCTGTCGGATTATCCAATAGTCCCAGTATATTCAACAAAGTTGACTTACCACAACCTGACGGTCCCATAATGGCTACAAACTCTCCCTCTTTCACTTCAAGGTTCACGTGGTTCAATGCCACTGTTTCCACTTCCGTTGTACGGAACACTTTGCTGATGTCATTAATTTCAATCATAATGCTTTTTATTATGTTATTTACTATGTATTTATTATTTCTTTTACTGTTCACTGGATTTTAATACTTGCTATATCCTGTTTATATTAAAACAGAAAGCGTGCCAAAGCATAAAAACTGTTTATTATCAAGAAATTAACTTTTCAAACGTCCACCATTACTGTCTAATAATTAGACACCTCCGTCCAAAAATTAGACACCCGGCAAGAAGAGCCCCATACGAAAGGAACAGAAAAAAGGAAGATAAGACAAGTATTTATCAAAAAGAAAACTCTATCTTTGCCCGCAGTTTTCTCAAAGATACTAATAATGTTAATATTTACAACACATGAAACTATCTAAACTCCTATTCATCCCGCTTATAGGGCTATGCATGAGCGGTTGTGACATGATAGATTATCATCCCTATGATGTGCGCATCAGTGGTCAGACGGACATAAATAATTATAACATTCAAAGGATAGAGGCAAGTTGCAAAGACAAAACCACTATCCGTTTCGCCACCTTAAGTGACTCACAACGCTGGTATGATGAAACCGTAGATTTCGTTAACCACCTCAATAAACGAAACGATATTGATTTCGTTATCCATGATGGAGACTTTAGTGATTTCGGGGTCACGGACGAATTCCTGTGGCAACGGGACATATTGAACAAGCTGAACGTTCCCTATGTCGGCCTGATTGGTAATCATGACTGCATCGGTACGGGTGAAGACACTTTTCGTGCCATTTTTGGTGACCCGAACTTTGCTTTTATTGCCGGACGCATCAAGTTTGTCTGTCTGAATACCAATGCCATTGAGTATGATTACTCACGCCCTATCCCGGACTTTGATTTTATCTCCAGTCAACTTGAAGAGCGTTGTGAAGAGTACGACCGCACTATATTCTCTATGCACATTCGTCCCTTCTGCTATGAATTCAACAACAATGTAGCCCAGGTTTTCCAGTATAGTATTACACAATTTCCCGGATTACTATTCTGCACGGCAGGTCATGAACATCGTTTATTTGAAGAAGATCTTTTTCAGGATGGCGTGATGTATTACATGAACGACTGTATGAAAAACCGCACCTACTATATATTCACTGTAACACCTGACGGATATGAGCGTGAAGTGGTCTATTACTAAAGTACTGATGTGTTCCCTCCTTGTTTGCTCATCAGTGACCCATGCACAAGAAACCAAAACAATTGAAGCACACCAGGTATTCAGAGATACCGTAATCATTACGAAATATGATACTGTGTGGATGGAAAAAGAGAGGGTGAAAATAGATAGTGCCGACGTTAGCAATAAACGTTACAGTCGTTATGACAAACGCATTCATCGCTACCGGAAACACTGGGAAAATTTGATCCCCACACATACGAAACTGCAATTTGCCGGTAATATGGGATTGCTGTCTCTGGGCACTGGATGGGATTACGGAAAACGCAACCAATGGGAAACGGATATATTTCTTGGTTTCTTGCCTAAATATAATTCTAAACGTAACAAGATCACTATGACCCTGAAGCAAAATTATATGCCTTGGAGCATTGATCTTGGAAAAGATTTCTCGGTAGAGCCACTTGCTTGTGGAATATATTTCAACACTGTATTTGGCAGTGAATTCTGGACAAATGAACCTGACCGTTATCCCAAAGGATATTATGGTTTTTCGTCCAGGGTACGTATCCACGTCTTCCTCGGACAGCGACTGACGTATGATATCCCGCCACATTGGCGATTGGGTGCCAGAGCAATTACTTTTTTCTATGAGATAAGTACCTGCGACTTATATGTGGTAAGTGCGTTTGTTAACAAATATCTGAAACCGAAAGATTACCTCAGTCTGTCATTCGGTCTGAAAACGCAGTTATTTTAGCTATGTTACATACACAAAGTCATGTCTGCATCACGCAGACATGACCTCGAGAGAATTTATAGAGTTTAATACATGTTATACGAACTCTTCGACCATATACATGTAAACAGTGTGACAAAATTGTAAAATTCATAATTAAACAAAAAGGGCCGCATCTTCTTATACGAAGTGCAGCCCTTTTCCTTTTATTTCTCTTTCTTAATATGAACGAGCAAACAAAGCACGGCAAGCCGAAGGTTTACCAGTCACCATACAAACACCCGGTTCTTTATCATCATCCAGGAAAGTTTCGAAGGGGATACAACGGATGGTAGCCTTAGTATCTTCTTTGATTTTCTCTTCTGTTTCTGTCGTTCCATCCCAGTGAGCCAGGATAAAGCCACCTTCTTCAATCTTCTCCTTGAATTCATCGTAACTATCCACTTTCGTGATATGGGCATTGCGATAGTTAAGTGCTTTCTGGTAGATGTTAGCCTGAATTTCTTCCAATAAGTCTTTTACATATTCTTCGATGCCATCGCAAGAACGAGTTTCTTTCTCCAAAGTGTCGCGGCGCATCACTTCCATTGTATTGTTTTCCAGGTCACGACCACCCATCACCAGACGAACAGGCACACCTTTCAGTTCATAGTCAGCAAACTTGAAGCCCGGACGTTTGTTGTCAGCATTATCATACTTAACTGAGATGCCCATGGATTTCAGTTTCGCAACGATACCTGCAACCTTTTCGTTAATCTTCTGCAGCATCTCCGCATTCTTATAAATAGGAACAATGACAACCTGTATCGGAGCCAGATGCGGCGGCAATACCAGTCCGTTATCATCAGAGTGGGTCATGATAAGCGCACCCATCAGACGGGTAGAAACACCCCATGAAGTAGCCCAAACATATTCCATCTTGTTTTCCTTATTCACGAACTGCACATCAAATGCCTTGGCAAAGTTCTGTCCGAGGAAATGGGAGGTACCGCTTTGCAAAGCTTTTCCATCCTGCATCATAGCCTCGATAGTGTAAGTATCCAATGCACCGGCAAAACGTTCGTTAGCTGATTTCACACCTTTCACAACAGGAACAGCCATATATTTTTCTGCAAATTCAGCGTATACATTCAGCATACGTACTGCTTCTTCTTCAGCTTCCTCGCGGGTAGCATGCGCAGTATGCCCTTCCTGCCACAGGAATTCGGCAGTACGCAGAAAAAGACGGGTACGCATTTCCCAACGCATCACATTGGCCCACTGGTTGCATAGGATAGGCAGGTCGCGATAAGAATTAATCCAGTTCTTATATGTGTTCCAAATGATAGTTTCGGAAGTGGGACGGATAATCAGCTCTTCTTCCAATTTAGCTTCCGGGTCCACAATCACACCGCTACCATCAGGAGCATTCTTCAAGCGATGATGTGTAACAACTGCACACTCCTTTGCAAAACCTTCCACATGTTCCGCTTCACGGCTAAGGAAAGATTTCGGAATCAACAGGGGGAAATAAGCATTCACATGTCCTGTCTCCTTGAACATATCGTCAAGCTGACGTTGTATCTTCTCCCAGATAGCATATCCGTAAGGCTTAATCACCATACAACCACGCACAGCCGACTGTTCTGCCAAATCGGCCTTTATTACTAACTCATTATACCACTGCGAATAGTTTTCGCTGCGTTTGGTCAGGTCTTTTAATTCTACTGCCATTTTATATCGTTTTTTTAAGTTTTTCGGGTATATCCATTAAACAGTCGGCAAAAGTACAAAATTTTGTGTGAAAAGTGTGTTTGATAAACACACTATTTAAAAAAAGCCGCAACTACATGATGATATGTGGCACGAATTCCGACATATTATCTGTTTTTGCAGCGGCAAAAGTATATAAAAAGAAAGAATTAATACAGATATTCACAAGATTACTTCAGAACAATAAATGCCATTTGGTGTTTATTTAGACAGCATTTATTATATTCTACACTGAGGCATTTTATCCTTCCGAGCGAATACTTCCTTAATTTATATTTAATAAGTTGTATTTTTCAGTCGATTGCTTTGCTTTTTTGAATGAAATTTTATATATTTGTATCGTATAATACAACTTTTTAGAGATGCATTATTAAAAGGCTTTAGTCATTCATAATATAAAAAATAGAAACTATGGGCAGAAAAATCAACTTTTTAGTTTTAGTAACTGTCATGGTGGCATTCTTTTCTTCTTGTTCCAACAACGATGTATACGATCCCACCAGAGAGGCAGACTCAAAAAAGGCGCAGTATGAAGCAGCTTTTATCAAGAAGTACGGCGCTATTTCGCCTGACCAGGACTGGGGATTCGGTGAAAACCCTACTACACGCGTGGCCAACCCTAACAGTAATCAATGGAAAAACTTTACTGAGGTGCCGGAGGATATTACAGCAGCAGAAGAGGAAAAGGTAACTGAGTGGTTTAAAACACATCAAAACCCTACATCTATCGCCATTAATTGGTCGGACTTTTTTGTGCAGCATGTAAGTAGTTCACATGCTAATATGGACTATTTGGTGGCAGTGTTGCAAAATGGTGATAATGATCATATCAACAACTTCAATTCCAGTAATGGAGTAATCATGTTAATACAAAAAAGCGGAACATCTCAGTTTGGATATAATAATACTTTAGATGGTAAAATACACTATAACCACACCATCCAGTATATTGATGGGGCTTATTATGTCGGATTTGACTTTGAAGCAACCGGACAAAACTCTAATCAACAAGAAGCTGCTGATGGCTACTATAGCGACTGGATAGTTAAAATCACTCCTGCAAAATATACTAATGCTCGACGAATTATGGCAGAAGACCTCGGAGAAATCGGAGACTTCGACTTTAACGATGTCGTATTCGATGCTGCAATAGTAGAAGGTGGTGATGCTGTAATCACTTTGCTGGCTGCCGGCGGAACTTTACCTTTATATATTGGAGGAGAGAGCGCAGAAAATGAAGTTCACACCCGTTTTGGTGTTAGCACAGAGACAATGGTGAATACAGCAGTCGGAAAACATCAGAACATACCTCCTGTAATGTTCAGACTTTCAGGATATGCCAACAAAACCATAGTCGACATCCCAATTACCGTAAATGGAATAACACTGAAAGCAGAAACAGGAAAAGCTCCCGGAAAACTAAGTGTTCCTACTACAGTAGATTGGGCTAATGAAACTCAAGCTATCGACAATCGATACCCCAAATTTAAGAATTATGTGAATAACCCTGATATTAATTGGTGGGAAGAATAAAGAAGAGGATACATAGAAGATACATTAGGTGATTAGAAGGGAAAGGGATGATGCATTAGTTGTATCATCCCTTTTGTTTTGCCTAAAATATAAAAGCTCTATAAGCTAAAACAAGAAATCCTGACAGCCATTTTACTGGTTATCAGGATTATTTCAGATGAGCGGCAAGCGAGGTTCGAACTCGTGATCCTCAGCTTGGGGGGCTGCGCTGTAATGTATGCAGCCTCGTAGCGGAGAAGACGAGACTTGAAAAGGTTTATATGTCAGCCCATAGCAGAAATACGTACCGAGACAATGGTAAAGACTGTTGTACAAGGTTGATACGTTACTTATCTCGCCACCTATAGCTCCTCTGTTGGTTTTCCAGCTAACAGACACTATTCGTATTGGTGACACTGTTGTTCATCGTGAACAGGCTTATTATGAGGACAGTCTTTACCGGGCATGGGTGAGTGGGTATCGGCCGAGGCTGGAGTAAGTTATAGTCTGTTTCAATGGTAAGGGAGTAGAAGTCATCTTATAGCGATAAGTGGCGAGACTCGGCGAAAGTTGGGGCTTTTGGGTTGTTTATTTCGTTTTTGTACCAATTTTGCGTATGTTTTGCACGTTTTCTGTGTAAAATCAATAAAAAAGTAGGTAAAAATAGACTTTTTTGGGCGAAAAGCGTTTAATTTGCATAAAGAATTCGCATGATTATGGAACTCACAAGTATAGATTACGCACGATTGATTCAGTATGCAGCTCAGAAGTTGCATATGACCCAATTGAACAAAACTCAGATTAACAAGATTTTGTTCTATGTGTATGGTGTATATTATGCTGAAACAGGTAAGTTGTTATTTGGGGATGATTCTCCTAAAGCATGGCCGTATGGGCCTGTATTTCCTATCGTAAATAAAAAAATCAATCCTGATGAAATTATAAAATCTTTTTCCAACGACAAATTATGCGAATTCAATAAGCGTCCTAAAGCATTGGAATTAGTTAAATCTGCAGTTGATATAATGCACTTGATGAGTGCTGTTTCTTTAACTCAATGGTCTCATAAAGAAGGCTCTCCTTGGTATAATACTCTTTATATTAAAGATAAAGAAGGTAATGTTATTGAACAAAACAAATGGAATACACCAATAAATACTGAGGCAATAAGAGAATATTTTTCTAATCCTGCAAATAGAATTAAATAATGAGTAAGAAAATTACCTTCCATGCAGATGATGACTTGTTTAATACTTTATTCGGTTCGAGTAAGGTAATTAAGCCCTACCATTATTTTATTCATTTAGGATATTATATTCCGTATTGGATAAAGTTCTTTTTCTCCGCTCCTTTTAAAGAAAAGAAAAAAGATATTAATATACTTGATACAGTTAGCTCTCTTTTAGAATCTGAAACTACACCCGAAAATCTTGATAAATGCAAGGAACTTGTTCATTTACATAGAATAGTAGAAAATACCAAAGCTAGACGTAGGCTTGAAAAATGGTCATTACGTGTTATTGCTATATACTTATTTATTGTACTTACAATAGTTGTTTGTAATTATATTGCCGTCCCTTTATTGTCGGGTTATATGGATATACATGTTACAGAGCCTATAATGATAACTATACTTTCCACAACAACGATCAACATTATTGGCTTAGGTTTGATTGTTTTGAGAGGACATTTTTTGGCTAATGATAATTCGAATAGTATAAAAAAGACAGACTGTGATAAGGCAGCCGAATAAGCTGCTTTTTTCTTATATCCCTATTTCATGCTATCTAACATCCAATGTTGAGTGACAACCTATTATATTATTTCTTATTTTTACACACTAACTTAAAAATAATATATCATGGCAGAATATAGTAGGGAACAAAGGAATAAATTGAGTAGGGCGATTGCTAATAACAAAGCAGGGAATAAGCAAATGAAAGTAGTTGTGGATAATAGAGAATCAATTCCTATTCAAATGGCTACTACCAGAATAAGGTGGAATCCAGATGGGCATTTTATATCTGGACCACGAACAAATCCGGAAAATATAGTAAAGATACTTAATGAGATGAAAGTGAACAATGTTCTTAATTTTGTAAATGTACGTAATAAATATCAAAATGGACATATTGTAGCTGCCAGCTTTGGTGGTGCTCAAAATGCTGATAACTTAGTGTCATGGGGGGATCAAATGGAAGAAAAACAAGGCGATTTTGAGAAAACAATAATGAATGGTGGAGCCAATTCAAGCGTTGCAGAGTGGATAAATTACCCATCTGGTGGCGTTAATGAAGAAGGGGATTTAATAGATACATATACAGTTGGTAACGGCGGGTTAGACACTTCAGTAAGAAATCAGTGGATTAGTAAGGTTAAGGGTATTTTAGTAACAAAGAATGATGCTGGGTATGAAAAATTAGGTCAGCAAACGGTAGAAAATAGACCTAGTGATGTAGCTATTGGTCATGCAGTCGAGGCTAAATACGATAGTGCAATTAAAGATAAATTCAATAAAGCAATATCACGTTTGCCGACTGCATATCAATTGGAATATAAACCTGATTCCGCTCATAACCCTAATGCGAGGGGGGATATAAAAAATGAATTAACAGAATTTCCTAGTATTGCATTAAATGAAAATGATAAGTTATTTACCTTCCTGAAATTATCTATTGTATCAGAAGGTGCACAGAAATGGCGCATTATTTAAGCAACAAAAACTACATATAAAACTGTAGAATGTACTTGCCGGATGCTTGACTATTTCCTTGTTCAAGTCGATAGCTTGCTCCATGTAATCTTGTGCCGGGCTCGGAAATCCTGCGCGAATACCTTCGTCTGCATAGGGTAAGGGCAGACTTGAGGAAATGTCAATCTTATGTATTTCTATGTTCCTTTTCATCGTGACAAATAAACGAAGAAATAATGAAAGTAAAAGTGTCGATTTTGATTTTTTAAAAAGAAAAGGCAGTTTTTCAACTGCCTTAAATTATCAAGCTCATCAGCACTTATCAACAATTTCTGCTTGATATTTTACATAGTTTTAGTCCAGGAATAAAAAATCCTTGTAGCTTAGTAGCTATAGGGGTAGTATCTGTATCATGATTACCCTTTCATCATCATAATATCCGCTCTCATTTCGATGTACTCCTTGTATTTCTCTGGATTGTTCACATAATCTATTACTCTGTTGATTGCTATCTCCGCTTGTTTTTGTTTGACCTTGGTATAATACCTGATAATGCCTTTACTTTTGTCTGAATGTCCCAAACAGTAGTCTATCACTCCGTCCGGGATTCCGAGTTCAGAAGCGAATTGGGCAAAGGTTTTGCGGGCGGAATAATACATACTACACGCTCTTTAATACCAAGTTCAGATGAGATCTCTTTGATACTTCTTGATACGTAACGAGAGAAATTCTTATATGCGAATTTATATCCAAAATCCAATTTACCAGTTCGCTTGTCAATCCATTTTTCTATAATATCTTTTGCTTGTTGATTAACTGGAATTACTATTGAATTTTCATCATTTGTTCTATTCCGTATTTTCTCCCTTTTGTATTCTATGCAACCTCCTGAACTGAAATCGACATTAAGCAAATCTATGAGATTTATACCTCCAAAATAGAATGACAAAGAAAATACATCACAGACAACAATCAATTTTCGCGTTGTCGTATTAAAGCTAATTATTTTCTTTAATGATTCGAGCTCTATACTTACATCACGTACCGGAAAGTTTGGAATTGAATAATCTATAAATGGATAAATATCGTATACTACTTTCCTTTTTTTTATAGATCTGTTGATTATAGTCCTCACATTGCGCATTGCTATTCCTATAGTTGCTTTGCTCCATTTCTTTCTTTGTAGAAAAGAAGAATAGTTTTCAATTAGTTCTGGAGTTATATCCAACAGAAGAATATCTCCATTAGTGTATTCGAAGAAAGTAGCTTTACTACTTGAAAGCAATCCAGCATATCCTTTTTGTCCATTGTGCAAAAGTTCGGCTATATAATCATCACATGCTGATTGAAACGTTTCTACTGCTTGTTTTGATGAACCTCTAAGCAATAATTTCTTTAGTTGCGAGGAAGAATACAATGAAACATTGTCTATTTTATCTAACCTATCTTGATATTCATTAAGAAGATGGCGCAATTTAGTATTCATTATTGATGCGTCAGGTCGCTTTATAACTTGTCCGTTTTTAAACTGAGATATGTTGTCTATCTTGAACTGAGTTACAATGTAACAGGTTTCTTGCTTATGACAAACTGCTACTCTTATTTTATGACTGCCATCTTTTAAAACCTTAGCTTTGAAAATTGTTAATTTTAAAGTTGCCATATTGATTAAAATTAAAGGATAAGTTTTGGATAAGTTATTTCGTCCAGCAATGGACGTATTATCCTTTTTTTTAATCAGTAAATTAGAAAAGTTAAAGAAGAAGGTGCAATAATAATATGCTAATAACATGAGTATTACACTCTTCTTCTTTTGAGCGGCAAGCGAGGTTCGAACTCGTGACCCTCAGCTTGGGAAGCTGATGCTCTACCAACTGAGCTACTGCCGCATTGCTTTCTTAGAAAGACGATGCAAAGGTAAAAAGAAGTTTTTTATATTCAAAAATAAAAATGTAATTTTACAGCCACAAAAGTGAAAAATCCATGAAACGAATTATACTCATCACCGGAGGTGCCCGTTCGGGTAAAAGTACTTATGCAGAAAAAATGGCATTAAGCCTCTCCCTCAACCCTGTTTATTTGGCTACTGCGCGCATCTGGGACGAAGAATTCCGTCAACGTGTCATCCGCCATCAACAAAGGCGAGGTCCAGAGTGGACAAATATTGAAGAAGAAAAGCAATTAAGCCGCCACCAATTGGCAGGACGGATTGTATTGATAGATTGTGTAACTTTGTGGTGCACCAATTTCTTCTTCGATGTAAAAGCTGATACAGATAGCGCTTTGACCACTGCCAAAGAAGAATTCGACCGCTTCACAAAACAAGATGCCACCTTTATTTTTGTTACTAATGAAATAGGTATGGGCGCGACTTCAGATAATGAAATCCAGCGAAAATTCACCGATATGCAGGGATGGATGAATCAATACATCGCAGCACAGGCAGATGAAGTTTGGTTGATGGTATCGGGAATTCCGGTGAAAGTGAAATAAAAGAGTGATAAGATGATAGAGTGATGAAGGTGGTGAAGTGATAAAACGATAAAAAAATAAGCATATGAAAACATTTAGAATTGTACGACCGGACGAAAGTATCCGCCCGGTATTGATAGATAAAATCAATAATCTAACCAAACCGAAAGGCTCATTGGGTACTCTTGAAGAGCTGGCTCTGCAAATGGGATGGATACAGCAAACCTTATCTCCTACTCTGCAACATCCGCAAAATATCATCTTTGCTGCCGACCATGGGATTGTGGAAGAAGGTGTCAGCTTGTCACCCAAAGAAATAACCTGGCAACAAATCAGCAACTTTCTGCATGGCGGTGCAGGAGTAAATTTCCTTTGTCGCCAGCATGGTTTTACACTGAAGATTGTAGATGCAGGGGTAGATTATGATTTGCCTTATGAAAAAGGAATCATCAATATGAAAGTACGCAAAAGTACCCGGAACTATCTGCACGAAGCTGCCATGACGGAAGAAGAAATGGAACTCTGTCTGGAACGTGGTGCAGAGGTTGTACGTCGTTGCCACGAAGAAGGCAGCAATGTGCTCAGTTTCGGAGAAATGGGTATTGGGAATACCTCTTCTTCTTCCATGTGGATGACTTGTTTTACAAAAATTTCTTTAGAACAGTGTGTAGGTGCAGGCAGTGGACTGGATAATGCGGGCATCCGCCACAAATATGAAGTGTTGAAGCAATCTTTAGATAACTACAAAGGAGATTATTCTCCCCGTGACATCATCCGTTATTTCGGCGGACTGGAAATGGTGATGGCTGTAGGAGGCATGCTACAGGCTGCGGAACTGGGAATGATTATTCTGGTAGATGGCTTCATCATGACAAACTGCATCCTGGCCGCCAGTAAACTATATCCCGAAGTATTGGACTATGCCATCTTCGGACATTGTGGAGACGAAACAGGACACAAACTGTTACTTGACAATATGGGTGCAAAGCCCCTTCTGAACTTAGGACTTCGCTTGGGAGAAGGAACCGGTGCTATCTGTGCGTATCCCATTGTGACGTCCGCCATACGGATGATTAACGAAATGGACAACTTTGCACATGCATCCATAACAAAATATTTTTAGTGATATGAAAATTCTTGCAGCACTCATCTTTTTCACACGGTTGCCTTTTTGGAGGATAAAGGAGGTTCCGGCAGAACATTTCAAACGAATCGTTCCCTACTGGCCTCTGACCGGATGGCTGACAGGTGGCATCATGGTCGGTGTATTATGGCTGGCTGCCCAGGTTCTTCCGATATCTATTGCATGCCTCCTTGCAATCGTCTCCCGACTACTTGTCACTGGGTGTCTGCATGAAGATGGACTGGCGGACTTCTTTGACGGGTTCGGTGGAGGAACCACGCGCGAACGTACACTTGCCATCATGAAAGACTCGCATATAGGTAGTTATGGCGTCATTGGACTGATTGTTTATTTCTTGTTACTATTCCTGCTTTTAGAAAATCTGCCTTTGAAACTGATTGGCGTTTTTGTCATCTGCGGCGATTGCTATTCCAAGTTTTGCGCATCGCAGATTATTAATTATCTGCCTTACGCACGAAAAGAAGAAGACAGTAAAGCGAAAGTGGTTTATGACCGTATGACACTGCAAGAATCACTAACAGGTTTTGTCTGCAGTCTGTTACCGATTGTTGTTTTTCTGCCAATCGTTTTCTGGCCGATAATGTGCTTTCCGCTCCTTACTTTTATCGCACTGTGCAGACTGATGAAACGCCGTCTGCAAGGTTATACTGGAGATTGCTGCGGAGCCGTGTTCCTGCTTTGCGAGCTCTCGTTCTATCTTGGTGCTGCCATTCTGGTGTATGCGCACATCAGATATGGCAATCCGGATTTTCTCAACACTTATTTAAAATAGTAATCATATGGAAGTTATTTTTATCAGACATACCTCGGTTGATGTACCTCCCGGAGTATGCTACGGACAATCGGATGTCCCTTTGCGTGACAGTTTCAGCCAGGAGGCTGCCGTCACTTCAGAGAATCTGAAGAGTTATCGTCCGGAAGGTCGGGCTTTCGACCATGTATATACCAGTCCTCTATCCCGTTGCGTGCGTCTTGCCACCTATTGTGGCTATCCTGATGCCGAACGGGATAACCGTATCATGGAAATCAACTTCGGCGATTGGGAAATGAAAAAGTTCGACGAAATAACTGACCCGAGATTGAAAGAATGGTATGCTGATTACATGAATGTACGTGCCACAAATGGTGAATCATTTACGATGCAATATCAGCGTGTTGCCAATTTTCTGGATGAATTGAAAGAAAAGGACTACGAGCAGGTAGCCGTCTTTGCACATGGCGGCGTACTGATTTGCGCACAACTTTATGCAGGAATAATAAAGCCGGAAGAAGCATTCAGTGCTCTGACTCCTTACGGAGGAATTGTCAGATTAAAACTTGAACACAGAAACAGTTTGAATTAGTTGACAAGGGGACAAGTTGACAAGGGGACAAGGAGACAAGGTTCCATGCGGTATAGAAGTATTACGCAGCCCCTTGTCCCCTTGTTAACTCGTTAACTTGTCCCCTTTTTTTCTTCTCAGTTATTCTTTTGTCTGAATACTAAATGAAACCAACGGACCTTCTGCCGTATCCGCCTGTACCTTATAGGTACCACCAAAAGCATGAATAAAGTGCGTATTGATTTCATGACGGATAAGTGCTGTTTTATTCTCAAAGCGCACTTTAGCAAGAGGTGTACCGATTACTTTAAAAAGTAACAGCTTCTTTTCCCGGTCATATTTGATGCGGATAACAATATTGTACGAATCGTCATCACTTTCTACCGGTACCAGCAGACTGGATAATAATGAAGAAAACCAGTTCTTATCCGTATTTATCACCAGACTTTCGATATCCGTCTTCAAACGAACAGCCACGTGTCCATTGGCAGCCTGTATGGCAGCAGCAATTTCTTTCCGGCACAGAGCTATCACTTCGCACTCTTCCTGTACGTATTGTGTCTTACCGGATTCCAAACGGGAAAGTTCCAGAATACTATTGACATACTTCAAGAGGTTTTCCGCATTCTCCTGAATCATTTTGCCATATTCCATTTTTGCTTCTGTCGTAAGTTCTTTAGGCTCTGTCAGCAGTTCGGCAAAACCAACCACTACATTCAACGGCGTACGTATATCATGACTGATTTCTGATTGCAGGCGATCTTTAGTAACATTATCCGCTTCTGCCTGCATAGCAGCATCTGCCGTTATTTTTTCGGCTGTAACAATCTTCCGGGATAAATAACGTGTATAAAGATAAAAGATAAGTACCAGTATCATTAATGTAACCAGAAACAGAAAACCACGTTTGTAATTGGTATCTTTTATCTTCTGTTTCTCCATAAGAAGCTCATCGATATGATAGATCTCCTTCATTTGCTGCAGTTGATTTGCAGAAAAAGCATTGTCCAGAGAATCCTGAGCCTGTATCAAGTAACGCCTTGTTTCAATAGCTCCGTCAATATCACCCTTATTAATCTGAGTAGACGCTTTGTAATTAATTAGTGTAGCAAAAGTGGATACGTAATGATTCAGCACTATAGGCGTCACCTCATCTATCAATGCAATACTTTTATCATACTCCTCCGTACGGGCATAAAATTGTAACTGTACAAGCTGTATATTGAGCCAGAAAACAGGATCAACATGGTCTTCCAACAAAGCTTTAGCCTTATCTATATGCTCCTGTGCAGTATGAAAATCCCCCTTATTCATAAATAAAAGGACATACTTTATCTGACAGTCGATTTCAAAGTTGCTCCAATTCTTCCGTGCTTCAGGTTCACGTTTTACGACTTCCTGCAACTCTTCATCCATTTGCCGCAAATAAGGCACCCTCAGGCTGTCTCTTCCTGTGTTTCCATACACCTGGGCTATACGCGAAAGAATATCCACACGTAAGTTGGTCTTAGTTTGGGAAGTAAAACGTTGATAAGCTTTCAAAAAAACAGTCAATGCTTCATCCACTCTGCTGGATACTCCATAAGCACACCCCAAGCTATTGTATGATGCTATTTCACCATTATTACTATGATATTTCAGAGACTCTTCCAATGCTTCCTTTGCCACATATACAGCCTTTTCTATCTGCCTCTTAGAAGCGAGAGCACGGCTGATGGCAGCTTTTTGTTCCAGATAATAATCATAAGTACCCACTTCAGGAGCATACTCTTTCAGTTTATCCACCCAATATGCCAGGCTATCCGGATTATGCAGTTTATCGTAACAAGAAGCCAGATAAAAAGCACCCAAATTCTCATAGGTTGTATTTTTCTGGATACATGCTTCCTTATATAAAGCAGTAGAAAAAGTCTTGTTATAGGGAGCATACTGATGCCTGTGGGCCATGTCACGCAAATAATTCAATTTGGCAAGCGTATTCGGCATGGCCTGTGCAATTTTCATGACGCTATCCTGGTATTGTTGTGCATGGGTATCTTCCGCATACAGTCTATCAGGATACAGACTCAGCAAACAAAGCAATATGATTACGATATCTTTCATGATACAACGTCCTCCGCTTTAGGTTTATACTTCAACGGATGCGTAAAACAGAAACGAGCGCCCTGCGTATAGTTGCTGTCCACCCATATCCGCCCTTTCATGTGAGTCACAATCAACTGGCAGATGGACAGTCCTAAACCTGTTCCCTGCGCAAAGTCATTCAGTTTCTCAAAACGCTCGAAAATCACACCCTGTTTTTCAAGAGGAATACCGCAACCTGTATCGGTTACGGAGAAGAAAGCTGTATTACGGTCGGACTGTTCCAGTTTTAATACAATTGATCCTTCTTTGGTAAATTTAGTAGCATTGACCAATATATTAATCAAAACCTGACGAAGACGGGCGTCGTCCGTTTCTATCATCAATTCAGGAAGTTCTGTATCAAAACGCAGTTCAACTTCAAGCTTACGAGAAGCGGACACGGTTTCCGTAGCTTCCCTACAAAGCCTCACAGCATCATAAGGGCGGATGTTGAATGTGATATTGTCACTCTCAAAATCAGAGAAGTCGAGAATATCATTAATCAGTTTCAGAAGCTGGAAAGAATTGACTTTGATAATTTCACAGAATTCCTTGCGCGATTCTTCGTCGAACGAATCATCATCCGAAGCCAGCACAGCAGAGAAGCCGACAATGGCATTGAGCGGTGTACGGACTTCGTGACTCATATTTGAAAGGAACATATTTTTCTTCTGAATAGCCCGTTCAGCTTTCTGTATCATCACTTCCTGCGAATGCTTCGATTCTCTCAAACGGAAAATCTTTTTCCAGCTAAGATAGAGAAATAGCAACAGAACAAGTGTGCAGACTGCAATTCCCCCCAAGTAAAATCGATAGGAAAACAAACGGTCCCGTTCATTCTGGTAAGTCAGTTGATCGGCTTGAAAACGAGTAGTCAACAGATCTATCTCTTTAGGATAATTTTTCTCGAACGATGATTTGATATAAGAAAAAACTTTACCATATTGTTGGTATGCTTCCTCCTTCCGTCCCATTTTCACAAATAATTCCGCCTTGTCTTGCAGTACCTCTTTATACAAACTACTGTTGATTTCAGCATAACTGGTCTCGAAAAAGGCATCATAAGTAGCCAGAGACTTTTCATACTCCCCTATCTGTTCCCAATACATGGCATCCGCTATCAGAAGATGCTGCTTAATAGCGGGAACCAATTCATCCTTTAGTGGCTCCACGGCATCCAAATGTTGGCGGGCTATCTTCGCAGAACCATTGAATAACTGGCAATAGGCATTAAAGATATGCCGCACAGCCTGCTCCTGGCTGGAAAGCTTTTCTGCCGGGAAACGATTCAGGCGGGTCATGAAATGTGCAGCCTGATGGAAATTGCGGATGCGCAGATTGTATTCTATCAGCTCTACCAGCAACATACGGACATGTATTTCTTCACCATGCATCTGGTCGAACATCTCCAAGGCCTGTACATGGGCGGCACCGGCCTCCTTATTCCGCCCGGTATAGGAATAAACCTCACCAATGGCATTCAAGGCAAGAGCAGTTCCCAAGGCATGAGAAAGTACACTTGCCTTCGAATACATCTGTTCACTCCAGACAATGGCCAGACGGATTTCTCCCCGGAAAAGATACGATTTTATGAGTACCCGTTCCAGTTCAAAATAAGTTCTATACTGTTTAGTGGATTCCAGATAATTGAGAATGCTATCCACATTGATAGCCTCACTTTCTTCCTTGGTCAGATAATCAAATCCCATACTGTCGTGAAAGATATCTATCACTTCATCTGACAGGGCATTACGTTTAGCTTCAGCCGAACTATCCTCTCCTGCTGATAAAGGGACAAGACATCCAAAGCATAATATATGAAGAATGAGATATTTCAGTAAGTTTCTCATGAAGTTTGTTTGTTTCGTGCTGTGTGGTGTTTGTGTTGCCATTCACCGCATACGCTGGCAAATATATTCAATATTTTCTAAAGAGCCAAAAAATGTAAATAACTAAATGGCAAAAGAAACTAAAATAGCAGTCAATATCATGATTATTATCATGATTCCTTCGGCACGGAAGTTAATACGGGTTGCAATCTTCATATCTTCCGTAGTTAAGAGGCGACCGTTATTTCCAATAAATGGTTTCCACACTTCCTCACCGAAATAGTTGTGCGGACCACCGAAACGGCAATCCAGAATACCGGCAAGAGCCGCTTCGGGATAACCGGAATTGGGACTGGCATGCTGGTTTCCATATTTACCAACAAACTTCAATAAAGCCAGTAAACCGCGCGGTTGAAAGGAATCATTTCCGGAGTCAAGACACAAGGGGGTGTTTTTTCGTGTCCGGGGAATAGCGGCAAGTATCATAAGCATGGCAGTCAGACGGGCAGGGATGTAATTTGCCATGTCATCCAGACGAGCGGCAAAGCAACCGAAAGCGCGGTAACGGTCATTACGATAACCAATCATAGAATCAAGTGTATTTACCATTTTATAAGCAAGCATGCCGGGAACACCCAGAAGCATATACCAAAATAAGGGAGCAATCACTCCGTCACTGAGATTTTCAGCAAGAGTTTCGAGGGCAGCAGTACGCACTTCCTGAGCAGACAATTCAGAAGTATCACGGCCAACGATGCGGGCTACTTGTGTCCTGCCTTCCTCCAGAGAACGGTCTCCAGCTTCAAATACCATACGGACTTCGCGAACAAGGGTGGTGCCTGCCAAACAAAAAAAGATGGCAAATATTTGCAATGAAAGAAGCAGACCCGGAGAGAATACAGCAGCCCAGCGAAGCAGATATAAAGCCGCGAGATAAACGGCAAGCACAAGAATAATGGCTACAAATGCACCTTTCAAGCCCCGACCTTGCCCCTTATTAAAGATGTGTTCGGAGAATGAAATCATCTTGCCGAATGCTACGACAGGATGGGGCAACCAGGCAGGGTCACCCAGACATCGATCGAGAAGCCAGGCTACAAGCAGAGGCAGGTTGAGATTAAACGCAATGCCTATAATGATGAGTATATCTTCCATTGTATCCATATTAATTTTCAAGCCACTGCCCTATCGCCTCTACAAGACGGTCATTTTCCTCCGGTGTTTGAGTGGCAATGCGGAAGAAGTGTTCATCCAAACCTTCAAAATTGGAGGCATCACGAATAAGGATGCCGTGCTCATTGGCAAGGTATTCCTTCAAAGCAGAAGCCCTACCAAAACGAAGGCGAACCAGCATGAAATGAGTTTCCGTTGTCCATACTTCAAGACTTCCCAGATGCTCCAAAGCATCACGCAAACGAGCTGTTTCCTGCAAATAGGCAGGAACATCCAGTGGATTGGGCACATCGTGTTCCAAAAGGTGAAGTCCGGCTTCAATGGCAAGCCGATTAACCGACCAGGGCATACGATGAGTGCGCAGACGACTAAGCAAGCCCGCATCACCTGTGATATACCCAAGACGCAGACCGGGAACAGCGTATCGTTTGGTCATGGAATGCAGCAATAGCACATTCGGATATTCCGCAGCTTCTCGCGGAGTGAAGAGTGGTTGCAGAGTGAAGTACTCGTAAGACTGGTCGATGATGAAACAAACTTGCGAATTGCGCTCGATTAACTCCGTCAGATACTCTTTATTTACCACCGTCCCTGTTGGATTATTGGGATTACAGAGCCAGAGCATACGTATTTCTTCCGGCAGAAGGTATCCGTCTGCCGGGGCAGGGAGTTGATACAAAGAAGTAACCCGGTGCCCATGTATACGGCAGGCGTCAGCATATTCACTAAAGGTGGGTTGCAGAATGGCGGTATTCGTGCCCCGAAAAGTCTGTGCAATAAGATATATGGCTTCAATAGCTCCGTTTGTCACACAGACAGCATCAGCAGACAGATAATACTTGTCCGCAAAGCGGGATTCAAGCGTATAAGGTTCCGGTTCGGGATAATTCCCGATAGCATCAATCCGTGCACACAGATATGCTTTCAGTGCAGTAAGATCTACCTTGCTATAGACATTGGAGCTGAAATTAGCAGTTATCGGGCGTTGGAATTTATAGGAATCGTCTCCGTGTCCTTCAATCATGGGTTGTCAGTATTTTATAGATAAGTGGCATGTCGACGTGGCTACGCACGTGGTCGGCAAGTTTATCGTATTGTTCTTCTTTGAATTGATGATAATCGAAAGATTTCCCGGCATCAGCAAGTTTATCGGCGAAAGGTTCCAGCAGGAAGTCGATGAACGAGGAATTGTCAAGAATTCCATGAATATAAGTTCCCATACAAGTGCGGTCTACAAAATAACCGTCAGCACGGCCGTCTTCCAGAATATTCAAGGGAGAAGCCGGGGCGCCGTAAATGGGACAGGTGGTACCCATGTGGATTTCGTAACCTTGGAGAAATGAGGGAGCAAGGAGTGAAGAATGAGGAATGAAGAATGAAGAATTACCATTCGGCGTGACAGCGCAGCTCAATTCTTCATTCTTCATTCTTAATTCTTCATTCCTCAGTTCTTCATTCAAATGGAAGCGGACTTGCCGGGTGACTTTTTCGCCTGTCATATGGGTGCTGACAGGCAGAAGGCCCAGTCCCGGAAGGCGTTCTATCTCTCCTTCCACATGGTCGGGGTCACAAACTTCCTGTCCCATCAGTTGGTAACCGCCACAAATGCCCATGACCACGGCACCTTCGCGATGAGCACGGATGACGGCCTGAGCCACACCATTACGGCGCAATTCATGCAAGTCGGCAAGAGTGCTTTTACTGCCCGGCAAGAGGATAATATCGGCTTTTGCCAGCTCATCGGTGTTGTTGGTATAAAAGAGATGCACGCGCGGGTCGCGTTCCAGTACATTGAAATCAGTGAAATTGCTGAGGTGGCGCAGCAGGACAACGGCTATATTCACTTTACCCTGTTCTGCTTGTACGGATTTTGTGGTAAGCGCCAAGGAGTCTTCTTCTTCAATATATATATCCTTATAATAGGGAACCACACCTACCACCGGGATACCGCAAAGGTCTTCGAGCATTTTTATTCCGGACTCGAACAGGCGAATATCGCCCCGGAACTTATTGATAAGAATACCTTTAATGCGCTCCCGTTCGTGAGGACGAAGCAGCATGAGCGAACCATAGACACTGGCAAAAACACCACCCCGGTCGATGTCTCCTACAAGGATAACATCCGCTCCGGCGTGCAGTGCCATGGGGAGATTGACTAAATCGGTATCGCGAAGATTTATTTCGGAAATGCTCCCGGCACCTTCCAGCACAACAGGATTGTAGCGGGCAGCCAGACGGTCGTAAGCGGCACAAACTTCGCGGCGCAATTCTTCACGGCCTTCAATGCGAAAATAATCATAAGCATCACGGTTGCCGATGGGACGCCCGTTGAGCACTACCTGTGAGGTATGGTCGGAAGAAGGTTTCAATAATAAAGGATTCATGTCCGTATGGCAAGGTACACCTGCGGATTCGGCTTGTACAGCCTGGGCACGGCCAATTTCCAATCCTTCAGGAGTGGCATAGGAATTGAGTGCCATATTTTGTGCCTTGAACGGTGCCGGACAGTAACCGTCCTGGCGAAAAATGCGACAAAAAGCAGCAGCAATAATGCTTTTGCCCACGTCGCTACCAGTTCCAGCAAACATAATAGGATGAAGTTTCTCCATATAATTTGTTTTAACGGAGACAAAGATAGTGCAAAATTCCGATTAAGCGGGTGAAGCGGAAGCGAGAATATAACCAACTAATCCCAACACTACAGCCAACTAACATCAAACATACAGTCAACTAATCTCAAACATGCGATGAACTAATATTTTCCTTGCATCTTATTATTCTTACAACAGATATTATAATATTATACAATAACTATATTTCTTTCTTACAATAGTTATTGTAAGAAACATTAATAATTTTTGTAAGAATAATAAGATGCAAGGAAAATATTAGTTTGTCGTAGCGAAAATATTAGTTTCTTGCGGAGCCGGAAATAGTTTGTCCGCAAAGAGAAATTGATTACTTTCTGAGCGGATTTGAACCAGTTACGAGCTACGGGCTACAAGCTACAAGTGCCTTTCGGAACATAGCGCAGCTACTTGTAGCTCGTAGCCTGTAGCTCGTAACTTTATTCCTTTCTGCACCGAAATCAGTAAAAAAGAGAACTGATTGAACAATAAAAAGAGAGGAGTGTTTGAGATAAATATCGCTTATTATAACCTAAACGAACCAGTTGACATATGAAACAAATCTTACTTATCGCTCTGTTGGGAGCGAGCATCTCTGCATCGGCACAAACGACCGGCCATGATCCGGCCGATGCTTCAAATACGCCTCAGGCTCTCTCCCTCAGCTACGACGACGCTTTGCAAATGCTGCAACGCGGTAACCAAAGTCTGAAGATAGCCGACAAAGGCATCGAAACAGCCCGTGCGGAACGGGACAAACTGAACGCCTTATGGTATCCCAGCCTACAAGGAGCAGGTACTTATGTTCACATGTCCGAAAAGATAGAAGTGAAGCAACCCCTCTCCCAGTTCACTGATCCGGCTAAGGATTTTGTACACACCATTATACCGGACGACCAGTTCATCAGTGGTATATTGGACCAGATAGGCGGCTATACGCTTGCCTTCCCCCTCGCCCCCCGCAACCTTACCAGCATAGGACTTACGGCCGAATGGGTCGTTTTTTCCGGCGGAAAACGTGTACGGGCAAGCAAGATTGGCAACCGGATTATTGACATCGCCCAAGAGAACCGTGCACAAACCGATGCCACACAACGTACGCTGCTGGCAGAAAGTTATTATGGGCTCAGTCTTGCCCGCGAAGTAGTCGCCGTCCGCCGGGACACCTACAACAGTTTGAAGCAACACTATGAGAATGCCCTCAAACTGGAAGCTGCCGGAATGATTGACAAAGCCGGACGCCTCTTTGCACAAGTAAATATGGATGAAGCCTGGCGTGCACTGGAGTCCGCCCAAAAGGAGGTCACCGTTGTAGAAAGTGCTTTGCGCACATTGCTCAACATGGAGGATACTTGCAAGATAGAGCCTACTTCTCCCCTCTTCATTAACGCCACACTTCCGATGAAAGAAGAATTCGTGCAAACAATGCGGTCGGGCAACTACATTCTGAATCAGTTATCGTTGCAGCAAAATATCGCCAAGCAACAATTACGAATTGACCAAAGCGGATATTTGCCGGACATCGCCGTATTCGGCAAACAGACACTCTATTCCCACGGCATACAGAGCAACCTCATCCCGCGTACCATCATCGGTGTGGGCTTCACCTGGAACCTCTTCGACGGACTGGCCCGGGAAAAGCGCATACGCCAGTCGCGCATTGCTGAGCAAACACTTGCATTAGGCAAGGATAAGGCACAGGATGATTTGACGGTAGGTATAGACAAGCTGTACACCGGATTGCAAAAGGCACAGGACAATGTTCGTGCCCTCAACTCAACCATCTCCCTGAGCGAAGAACTTGTACGCATCCGCAAGAAATCCTTCACCGAAGGCATGGCAACCAGCACCGAGGTAGTGGATGCGGAAACCATGCTTGCCACCGCCCGAGTGGCCCGTCTGGCAGCCTATTATGAATATGACGTAACATTGATGAACCTGTTGGCCCTCTGTGGCACGCCGGAACAATTCAAGAAATATTTTAATGAAGAATGAGGAAAATGAAGAATTAAGAATTAAGAATGAAGAATGAAGAATGAGGAATCAGGCTGCGCTGTCACCCCGAATGGTAATTCTTCATTCTTCATTTTCCCCCATTCTTCATTTCTAAAAGTATAAACCAAAACCTTTTAAAAACATGGAAATTTCAAAAAAAAGCATTAGTACTGCATTTGTCATCATACTGGCAATCACCATACTTGTTTCCATCCTTGGGATGGTACTTATGAGCCATCAGCCCCTCGTACTTCAGGGGCAGATAGAGACTACCGAAATCCGTATCAGTGGCAAACTGCCGGGACGGGTAGATTCATTCTTTGTCCGCGAAGGCGACTGGGTAAAGGCTGGCGACACACTTGTTGTCATCAACAGTCCAACCATAGAGGCCAAATATCGCCAGGTGAATGCCCTGGAACAAGTGGCACAGGAACAGAACAAGAAAATAGATGCCGGCACGCGCCGACAAATCGTCGCCACTGCCCAGCAACTCTGGAATAAAACCAAAAGCGACCTGACACTGGCACAAACAACTTACCAGCGTATCCTGACACTATATAAAGACAGTGTCGTCACATCGCAACGGAAAGATGAAGTAGAAGCCATGTATCGTGCCGCACAAGCCGCCGAACGTGCTGCCTACGAACAATATCAAATGGCAGTGGACGGAGCGCAAAGCGAAGACCGCGCTTCTGCACGGAGCATGGTCGATGCAGCCCGCAGCACGGTTGATGAAGTATCGTCCTTGCTCGTTGATGCACGACTCACAGCACCGGAGGCAGGACAGATTTCAACGATATTCCCCAAACGCGGAGAACTCGTGGCGCCGGGCACGCCTATTATGAACCTGGTTGTCATGAACGATGCGCACGTCGTTCTCAACGTGCGTGAAGACTTGATGCCACAATTCAAGATGGACGGTATATTCCGTGCGGACGTTCCGGCTATCGACAAAAAGAATGTAGAGTTTTGTATCTATTATATCAGTCCGCTGGGCAGCTTTGCCACCTGGAAATCAACAAAACAGACGGGAAGTTATGATATGCAGACATTTGAGATACACGCCCGCCCGACACAACCCGTAGAGGGCTTACGTCCCGGAATGTCGGTGCTGCTGACGGTTAATGAATGACTGGAAAGAAGTTAACAAGGAACAAGTTGACAAGGAGACTGTAGACAAGTTAACAAGGAAGAATATTAGTCTCTTATGCCCTAAAGACAGGCACTTCAAGGACTATCTCCCTTGTTCCCTTGTCAACTGAAGCCTTGTCAACTAATAATTTAAAAAGAACATGCTCAATGAAACAACCTTTATATAATGTACTTCGCCGTGAATGGCAGCGCATGACCTCCCGCCGACTCTACCTCGGTGTGTGCCTTGTGTTACCCTTATTCTGCCTGTTTTTCATGGCTACCATCTTCGGCAACGGACAGATGGAGAACATTCCTGTCGGCATCGTCGATCAGGACAACACCGCCACATCCCGGCAAATAGCACGAAACATCGCTGCCGTACCCACCTTCAGCGTCACCCGACATTTCACCGACGAGGCTGCCGCGCGGGAAGCTGTGCAACGCAAAGAAATCTATGGTTATCTGTCCATTCCCGCAGGCTTTGAGCAACGCGCCACCACCGGAATGGATGCCACGCTTTCTTATTACTACCATTATGCCCTCCTTTCTGTGGGCAGCGAGTTGATGGCGGCTTTTGAGACGGCACTGGCACCCGTCGCCCTCTCTCCCATTGCTATGGAAGCCGTATCTCTGGGTGTCAGCCAAGAGCAGATAACTACTTTTCTCCTGCCTGTGCAATCCAGTATACACCCGCTTTATAATCCCGATTTGGACTATTCTGTTTATCTGAGCCAACCTTTCTTCTACGTCCTGTTTCAGATACTCATTTTGTTGATGACAGTCTACGCGGTGGGAAGTGAGTTGAAGTTTCATACGGCACAAGAGTGGATGACAACCGCACGGGGAAATATTGTTACTGCCATAGTTGGCAAACTGTTGCCTTATACATTTATTTTCTCAGTAATCGGCATACTGGCTAATTATGTTCTGTATGGCGTATTGCATATTCCTTTCCAAGGAAGTCTGTTGATGATGAACCTGATGACGGTGCTCTTTATTATTGCTACGCAAGCGCTTGCAGTATTCATATTCTCTATTTTTCCACGGATAGCTTATATTATTAGCATTGTGTCGATGGTCGGTTCACTTGGTGCAACACTTTCCGGCGTCACTTTTCCCGTGACGAGTATGTATCCGGCTGTGCATATGGCATCTTATCTTTTTCCTGTGCGTCATTTTACGGAAATAGCGCAGTCGATGCTGTATTTTGACTCAGGGTTCGGATATTATTGGCAATCGACAGCTCTGCTTCTGGTATTCCCATTGCTGGCATTGCTGATATTGCCGAGGCTGAAGCATTGGATATCGAAACACGAAGGGGAAGCAG
The DNA here is from genome assembly GCF_905207245.1 of uncultured Bacteroides sp. Taxonomy (GTDB): domain Bacteria; phylum Bacteroidota; class Bacteroidia; order Bacteroidales; family Bacteroidaceae; genus Bacteroides. The sequence goes on from NZ_CAJLKP010000037.1 coordinate 41,483, forward strand.
CGCCACATATACAGGCAAATGATGAATCCTCTCTTTCATTGGCAGATATTATCTCACGTGAATGGCGTGCCATCAGCACCAATCCGGCAATACTTCTGGTCTTGATGGGCGGTATTTTTGCCTACGGTCTTCTCTACAACCTGATGTATGCACCCAACCTTGTGCGGAAAACACCTGTCGCCATCGTCGACAATTCACATTCCGCTCTTAGCCGGGAATATATCCGCCTGCTCAATGCCACTCCGCAAGCGTCAGTCTATGCGTTGACACCCAATTATCTTGAAGCAAAAGAATGGCTGAAACAAAGCAAAGTAGATGGTATCCTCTATCTTCCCGCCGACTTTGATGCACGTGTAGGGCGGGGTGAACAATCTGTCTTTAGCGTTTATGCTGCCACAGATGCTTTCCTGAATTTTAAGAACTTGCAGGAGGCTTCTTCACGCGTAATGCTTGCCGTAAACGACGCACACCGTGCAGAGGGTGCTGTATTCTTACCCCCGCAAGGATTACTTGCAGTAGCTTCGTCTGCTCCCGTCAATGTGTCGGGAACGGCTCTCTACAATTATACAGAAGGATATGGTTCGTATCTGATTCCTGCTGTCATGATTATCATTATCTTTCAGACAATGCTGATGGTGATAGGAATGGTAACAGGGGAAGAGGCGGAAAAAAAAGCTACCATTGATAATTCCGGCTGGCACAAAGCATTGTACAACATTTCCGGTAGAACCTTTGTCTACGTAATGTTATATATCATTTTTGCCCTGTTCCTGTTAGGTTTGCTTCCTCATTTTTTCAGTATTCCGAACATTGGGAATGGCAGGGATATTATCACTATGATGATTCCTTTTCTGATAGGAACGAGTTTCTTCGGACTTGCGGCATCACGTTATTTCACCGACTCCGAAGCACCCTTATTAATGATTGCCTTCTTCTCCGTAGGATATATTTTCCTCTCCGGCGTCTCCTATCCTCTCGAACTGATGCCCTGGTATTGGCAGGCTGCCCACTATGTAGTTCCGGCAGCCCCTGCCGTGCTGGCTTTCGTCAAACTGAATTCAATGGGAGGAGACATGGCGGATATTCGCCCGGAAATGATAACACTGTGGATACAAGTCTTTGTATACTTCCTACTCAGCCTGTGGGTGTTCAAGAAAAGGATTATGAATTAGTTGACGAGGGAACAAGGGGACGAGGGGACAAGGTTCCATGCGGCATAGAAGCATTGCGCAGCCCCTTGCTCCCTCGTCAACTGATTCCCTTGTTAACTTGTTAACTCGTTACCTTGTTTCCTTTCCTTTATATGCGAACGACTGCCATCTCTCCTCACTCCATCCCTGCCGTTGCATCTCCATGCGTGCCATGACAAAGAAAAGGTCGGAAAGACGATTAATAAAGCGTAAAATATCTTCCGGTACAGGGTCTTGTCTGTTCAGCGTCCAGAGTCTGCGCTCCGCACGACGTGCCACAGCACGGGCAAATTGCAGTTGTGCGGACACTTGTGTGCCGCCCGGCAGAAGAAAATAGCCGTTGTCTTCAAGTTCCATCATCATGGCATCCATAGCTTGCTCACACTGCACCACCATCTCCGCTGCACGCAATTCATTCGGATTACCACTGCCCGGATGTTCAGGGTCTGCATCCCGCAAAGCGGAAGGAGTGGCAACGTGGCTCATCACTACCATCAATTCCCGTTGTATATCATGCAGCAACTCCTGCCAAGTGTCTTTCATCGGCAATAACGAGCGGACAATACCTATCACCGTATTCAATTCATCAATACATCCGTTTGCCTCAATTCGAATATCATCTTTCGGAACACGGTCTCCGCCATGAATGCCTGTCATTCCTTTATCTCCTGTCCTGGTATAAATCTTTCTCATACTTCTTCATCAAATAAATGCATAATATTTATCTCTCCAAAATACAGATGCGTATAGCTTGCAATCAGATTTTTATAACGATACACAGGCGTATCCACCAATTGCTTTCTGGCATTATACATTTGCACTGCCGAAATCAAATCTTCATCCTGTTCCACTACTTGTGAGTAGTGAAATTCATGCCCCCGAACTTCCACACCCCGCATTACGAAGCGACGGTATCCCAACGACAAATGTGCATCCTTTTTACAGGCCGATATCTCTATGGGCAGCACATCCGCCATTTTATAGGAAACAGGGCATTCATCTCCCTTTATGATAGCAGATGAAAGATACATCATGCCACCACATTCTGCAAGTGCACGTCCGCCCCGCTCTATATATTGCCTGATGGAGTCAAGTACGTTTGTAGCCCTGCTCAATTGCCGTACGCGATTTTCCGGATACCCACCCGGCAAATAAAGGAAATTAACATCATCCGGCAGTACCACAGATTTATCTTCCGGATCGAAAAAGGTGACTTGCCCATATTCCTTCAGTCGAAAAATATGTTCTGCGTAGATGAATGAGAAAGACTCTTTGTTGCACGCTACCCAAGTATTCAAATACAGGGTTTTGCGTTTGTACGGCAAACGGGGAATGTTCAGTGCGCGTTCCGTCATTTGGAGCAACAGATCGCAATCCAGTTGTTTCTCCAAAGACTTCAACAGAGTCTTGCTGATACCGCCTTTACCTCCCCGGCTGAAGTCCAGTCCCAGGTGGCGGCTTTCCTCTTTTAATGCGCTGTTTGTTCGCAGACAACCGAAACAGAAGATATTCAAATCGTCACATATTTCGCGCAACATAACTTCGTGGCGTTCACTTGCCACTTGATTGAATATCACCCCTATCACCTGCACCTTCGGGTCGAAATCCATATATCCTTTTATCATCGCTGCCAACGAGTAAGCAGCCGACTTGGCATTTATCACCAATACAACAGGAAGATGCAACTCTTTCGCTATATCTGCTGATGAACCTTTACTACGGTCATATCCGTCAAACATCCCCATCATGCCTTCTACAATGCACACATCGGCCTCTGCTGCATGACGCACATAGAGAGTGCGCACGTGCTGTCCGGAAGCCATAAACAAATCGAGATTATAAGATGGGATGCCACAGGCTTTTTCATGATATTTCGTATCGATATAGTCCGGCCCGCATTTAAAAGGTTGCACACGCAAGCCTCTCTTTGCCAACAGAGCCATCAATAATCGGCTGACAGTGGTTTTTCCAGTACCCGAAGTAGGTGCTGCTATCAGAAATTGAGGGATATTTCTTATCATGCGTATTTGAGTTAACAGAATTTCTTTCCCGCAAAGGTAGCATATATTCCCTAAAACTCTTACCTTAGCTGCCCAAATAAAAGTAAATTACTATGATTACCAAAGAACTCAAGAAATTATATTGCGCTTATACCGGACACGAGCCGGAAGCCATCGACGAACTTCCTTCGTCCGGTTCCAACCGCCGTTATTTCCGCTTGATAGGTACGCCTACACTTATCGGCGTAAGTGGAACCTCCCTTGAAGAGAACCAAGCTTTTCTCTATATGGCAAGTCATTTCCGGAAGCAAGGATTGCCTGTACCGGAAGTCGTGGCTAAGAGTGAAAACGACGCTTTCTATCTGCAAGAAGACCTGGGCGACACGCTTCTTTTCAATGCAATTGAAAAAGGACGCAAAACAAGTGTGTTCGATGAAGAAGAAAAGCAACTCCTACGCAAGACCATGCGCCTGTTGCCCGCCGTACAATTCTCCGGTGCGGACGGTATGGACTTTTCCTATTGTTATCCGCAATCGGAATTCAACAGCCGCAGTATCTTGTGGGATTTAAACTATTTCAAATATTGTTTCCTGAAAGCAACCGGAATGGAGTTTCAGGAAGACCGCCTGGAAGATGATTTCCAGAAAATGGCGGATGTATTGATGCGCAGCAGTTCGGCCACATTCATGTACCGTGACTTCCAGAGCCGCAATGTGATGATTAAGGATGGTGAACCGTGGCTCATTGACTTCCAGGGCGGACGTAAAGGCCCTGTTTACTATGATGTGGCTTCTTTCCTATGGCAAGCCAAGGCGAATTACCCCGATAGCCTGCGCAAAGAGCTTTTGAAGGAATACATTGATTCGCTGTGCAAATATCAGCCCGTAGATGAAAAATACTTCTATGCCCAGTTGCGTCATTTCGTATTGTTCCGTACCATGCAGGTGCTGGGTGCTTACGGCTTCCGTGGTTACTTTGAAAAGAAACCGCATTTCATTCAAAGTGTACCTTTTGCTATTGAAAACCTGCGCCAGTTATTGCAGGAACCATATCCCGAATATCCGTATCTCTGCCACGTGCTGAAAGAGCTTACCGAGCTGAAACAATTTACTGACGATTTGCAGAAACGCCGACTTATTGTGAAAGTTACCAGCTTTGCATATAAGAAAGGTATTCCCGAAGATTCCAGTGGAAACGGAGGTGGTTTCGTGTTCGACTGCCGTGCGGTGAATAATCCCGGTAAGTACGACCGTTACAAACCTTTCACCGGACTGGATGAACCAGTCATCCGTTTCCTTGAAGACGATGGAGAAATAACGACTTTCCTCGAACATGTATATGGTTTAGTGGATGCCTCTGTGAAACGGTATATGGAACGCGGATTTACAAATCTCTCTATATGTTTTGGATGTACAGGCGGCCAGCATCGTTCCGTTTATTCGGCACAGCACTTGGCAGAGCATCTGAATAAACAATTCGGAGTACAGGTAAATCTGATCCACAGAGAACAGAATATAGAACAGACATTTAAAGCAAGAAACTGAATGATAATTTAGCGCTCCGCGCTAAATTAAGTTACGAGCTACGAGCTACCAGTAACGAGTTGCTGCGCTGTACTCGTGGGCGAATAATTATTCGCGCCGGCTATCACACCGAAAGGCACTTGTCACTCGTAGCTTGTAGCTTGTCACTTATCGCGCAAAGCGCGATAAATTATCATTTATTAAACAAAATAACAATGAAAGCAATGATTTTTGCCGCCGGCCTTGGCACGCGCCTTCGCCCGCTAACTGACAATATGCCCAAAGCCCTTGTTCCTGTTGCAGGCAAGCCTATGTTGGAACGTGTCATCCTCCGGCTGAAAGATGCCGGATTCAATGACATCACCGTAAATATCCACCACTTTGGTGAACAGATTATAGATTTTCTCCGTGCCCATGATAACTTCGGCACAAATATCCACATCAGCGACGAACGGGGCGAACTGCTGGATACCGGTGGCGGAGTTAAAAAAGCCCGTCCCCTGCTGGAGAGCAACGAGCCTTTCCTTATACATAATTCCGACATCCTGACGGATTTAGACCTCAACGCTTTCTACCGTTGCCATCTGGAAAGCAATGCAGACGCCACTTTGCTTACCAATCACCGGAAAACATCCCGCTATCTGCTGATGGATAAAGATAATCGCCTCTGCGGCTGGACTAATCTTTCCACCGGCGAAGTACTTCCTCAAAAACTTAAGTATCCTGGCAAGGACTACCAATTGCAGGCTTTCGGTTGTATCCATGTCCTTTCCCCCTCCATCTTTCATTATATGGAGAGCGAACGTTGGACAGGAAAATTCTCTATCATTCCATTTTATGTGGATATTTGCCCCCAAGCGTATATTCAGGGATATCCCATAGATAGCGAGAACTGGTTTGATGTGGGGAAACCGGAAACACTGGCAAAGGCAGAAGCCTATTATACTTCCTTATAATACAGGCTGCATTTTTATCAGTTTTCCTTGTCCGTCAAATAAGTATTCGTAGTTAAAAGAACCGTAAATGCGATATTTCCAGCGGGCACTCTTTTCAAAACGGCGGCTGTCGTCCAGGACAGTCGCCTGATATTTATCCTCCAATTCGCCGACAAACGCCTGAGATATTGGGTCCTGGAATCTATAAGCAGCAACCACTATCCGAACATCCGGATATTGTTTCCGCAAATCATCCAACTCTGTACGGATACCGTCTATCCCATCATGCAACCAGAAAAGCAAACATACCGGTTGTCCCTTTCCTGCAATATCCGAGAAGAGTACACTGTCTTTTTCCGCATATCCCACTTGCCTGAAGTCTACAAAATCATCTCCCGGCTTTAGGGCACGAGTTCCATCCAGCATACGCTTCAAACCAATCAGTACCGATGTGCTGTCCCGCATCTGCAGATTACTTTTCTGATATAATTTTTCCAGTTCATCCGGATATATTTCAGCCCAACGGTCAAAAACCATCCATCCCATTGCATTACCTGCATTATCAAATACAAACTTCCGGGTTTCTTCGCGCGGAAAGATATTCTCATGCCAAAGCTTCCAAAGGCGCACATTCAACGAACGGGAATTAGTACTCTTATCCGGCACAGGCATTTCCGGTGGGGTTACGTTAGTCAGCGTCAATTCTCCCCTTTCGGGATAGAAAAAGTTCACACTATGATGGTGTTCTATGCCATAAAGATGCAGGGTATCTTCTTTTCCGGAGAACGTAACCTGCCCGTTTCTGATAACGGCAGAATCCAAAGGGCCTTTTCCATAATCCCTATCGCTCGTCATGCGGTCGGCACCATAACGCCACAGGTACAGTGTGTCGCCTTCGTGAGCATCCAGTCCGATGCAATTCACGGTAAATGCACGGTCTTGGGATTGGCAACTTACCATCCCCAGAAGCATAGAAAAAAATATCCATCGATTGATTTTCATAAGACTCAGATAATTCAATGAATAAACAGATAGTGCAAAAAAACATCTTTTTTCAGAAAGATGCAAACAAAAAACAGATTATTAATGAACGATTGTTTACGGATCTCCATATATTTGTAGCATCACATTAAAAGAACTGACTATGAAACGACTGAAATCAGGTTTATGGATATGTCTATGTCTGTGCGCCACCTCTCTTGTGGGACAAACCAAAGTGAAAACAACGGCAGAAAAAGTAATGCTATTCCACTCAACTGAAAACGTTGAAAGCAAAGGAACTCGTCATCAACGAGAAAATAGAAGAACTTACCCAGAAGCAAGAGCAACTGAATGCAGAGTTGGCACAACTCAGTGGCAAACCTTTAACTCCTATGAGCGAGATTGCCGTAAACGTAAACGCGCCCACTGCCTGCAAAGCCACATTTACGCTGAATTATTACGTGAAAAATGCCGGTTGGTTCCCACACACGCACCGAGCCTGTAACTATCACTCTTTACGACCAAGTACCCGTATCACGCAATAACGACATCACTGTGACGGCAGAAGAAATCAGTGGTGGCACTCTGGATGAAGCCAAAGGTATCATCACCTGGCAAATAACCTTACAACCCGGCGAACAACGTGAGTTGCCCCTACGTTATAAGGTGAAATATCCTAAAGGACGAAACTTAATAATAGAATAACGCTTCTTTATGACCCTAAAATTCTTCTTTGTATTATTTAGCACACCATTTGCATCTTTTTCATTTCCAGATTGTTTATTTTGTAGATTAGAGTAAAATAGAACAATAAAAGAAGAAATTATGAAAAAGATTATCGCATTAATGATGTTAGTTTTCATAGGTGCATCCACAGCCATGTATGCACAGGAAAGTAGCAGTGCAGCCCGCCGTGCAGAACGTAAAGCACAGCGTGATGCAGAAAAAGCAAGGGAAAAAAGAGAAGAGGCACAGGCGTATGCCGATGCTGTACAAGCCATCAACAACAGAAAGTTTGTGCTGGAAGCTGACCGCATTACATTTAAGAGAGGACGAAGCGCTTTCGTTACATCAAATACCAACTTTGTACTCTTAAATGGCGATCAAGCATCCGTTCAGGTTGCCTTCAATGGCCCTTATGCAGGTCCTAACGGCATTGGCGGTATCACTGTAGACGGCAGAGTGGGTGAAGTCAAAACGACCACAGATAAAAAAGGAAATGTGAGTTGCAGTTTCAATGTAGCAGGCGTCGGAATTTCCGCACAAGTCTCTATCAGATTAACCCACGATACCAACAATGCATCTGTCACAATCAACCCGAACTTCAACTCGAACAGATTGTCACTGGATGGCAAAGTAATTCCATTATCCGAATCGAGCGTATATAAGGGACGGTCGTTCTGAAATATAATTTCCCGCTATTGAATACTTACGGCTGCAAAAGTCTACACTTATGCAGCCGTAAGTATTTTATTTACCATACTACTCCCTCCCCTTTCAGTACCATAGAAAACATTTTCAGTCATGCTCTTTGTTCAGACAGACTTTTTTCATATCTTTGCCGCACTTTTTGGTTCCGTATCTCCCTGTCGCTATGAGGAGAACGGTGAAAAGGGAATCAGGTGCAAATCCTGAACAGACCCGCTGCTGTAAAATCCGTTTCAAATCTTGAATATACCCAATTAGCCACTGTTCGTAAACCGGATGGGAAGGCATTCAAAGATGGATAAGTCAGAAGACCTGCCAAAAATGATATAGTTTTAATGCTTTCGGGAAATAAAGCAAAAAAACATTTAGTCTGGCAGTTCTTTATCCTCCATAAAGAATTCTCTCTCTTTATGTATATTCTTCCGAAAGTAAGTCATAAATACTTTTAATAAAGACTGAAATGAAAGTTCTTTCATGTGTACTATTTATGTTGACTTGTCTTTCGCAGATAGGCATAATGGCACAAAACAAAATTACTCTATCGGGAAAAGTGACAGACCAGCATGGTGCTCCTTTATCTTTGGCAACGATTGCCGTAGAAAACAGCTCATCCGGAACCTATACGGATGATAACGGACGATATTCCCTACCAGTTGTACCTGGAAAGCATACTCTTGTCGTCTCTTTAATAGGCTATCAAACTGTAAAGAGTACCTTTAATATCCAACAAAACAAAACACTCAATTTCACATTGGAAGAAAGCTCTGTTACTCTGAACTCCGTTGAGGTTTACGGAAAGACACAGACACAGAAAGTGAAAGAAGGAGTTTTTTCCGTCAATGCCCTTGATATAAGACCCATAGTAAATTCGCTAAATAATCTCAATGACTTGGTGAACCGTACAACAGGCATCAAGGTCAGGGAAGAAGGAGGTGTCGGTTCCGACTTTGATTTGTCTATTAACGGTTTATCCGGAAATTCTGTACGCTACTTCCTGGATGGAATGCCGTTAGATACTAAAGGAAGTGGGGTTTCACTAGCTAATCTTCCGGTGAATATTATAGACCGGATTGAGATATATAAAGGTGTGGTTCCTGCCAGCTTGGGAACGGACGCACTGGGTGGTGCCATCAATATCATTACCAAACAAGAAAACAAAAATTATCTGGATGTTTCTTATGGCATTGGCTCATTCCACACACAAAAAACAGATTTGAATGCACAATTTGTAGAACCTAAAACAGGATTGATTATCCGGTCCACTGTGGGGGTAAATTATTCAAAAAACGATTATACAATGAAAGGTGTTGAAGTTTGGGATGAAAGCAGTCGCAAGTATATTCCAGTCAACCGTAAGCGCTTTCATGATGATTACTTCTCACTGTTCGGACAAATAGAAGCAGGTTTTACCAATAAACCCTGGGCAGATGCATTCTTTGTTTCCGGCTCTTATTCTAAAATCAATAAAGAGCTACAAACAGGTTCTATCCAAAGTAAAGTATATGGTATGGCAGAGAAAGAGTCCGATGCATGGAACATTTCGGCACATTACCAAAAGCGTAACTTCATCATAAAGAACCTGCAATTAAACGCTTCCCTTTCGCATACTTGGGATCATTCATTAACAGTAGATACCACATACCGGCAATATGACTGGAACGGTGACTATATCATAAGTTCACGTAGTGAAATCATGGGGCGAGGACGAATAATGCGTCATTATAAACGCCCATTGACTATTGCCCGCAGTAATTTGGACTATCGGTTGAACAATGCACACAGCCTCAATCTAAACTATTTGTTAAGCCGCATGGGTAACAACCGCTATGATGAAGTGGACACTGATTTTGAAGCCTCCAACGATATTTTAGCAAAACATGTCATCGGCATTTCCTACAACCAGTCATTTTGGGATAGCAAATTGACTAATACATTCTTTGTCAAAGATTATATCAACCACTTGAATATACGGCAGACTGATTTAGACTGGCTCACTGGTTCGGAAAACGTGAAAGGCTCAACTACGAAAAATTACTTAGGCTATGGCATTGGCTCACGATTTACAGTTACCAATCCGTTCTCCATAAAGTTATCTTACGAACATAGCGTACGACTGCCTCTTGCCCGTGAATTATTAGGTAATGGTAGTACAATCTATGCAAATGTGGCATTAAAGTCAGAAAGCAGTGATAATATCAATCTGGGCTTCTTCGGCACCTGGCACCTGGCATCGGGACATACTATCTACTATGAAGCAAGCGGTTTCCTTCGTTATGTAGACGACTATATTCAGGCTAAAGTATCGGAAAAAGAGGCCACAATGCAATATGAAAATGTTCCTGCTGTACATATCAAAGGCTTGGAAGGTGAAATACGCTATAATTGGCAAAATAAGTTACAGTTTGTCTCCAATATCAGTTTTGAAGAAGCTCGTGATCAGAAAAGGTATAAAACTGATGGCAAACCTTCAGCTACCTATAACAACCGTGTGCCTAACCGTCCCTGGTGTTTTGGAGGAGCAGAAGCTAATTATACTTTTCAAAACGTGCTATTCCCCCAAAGTAATCTGCGTTTAGGATGCAGCTACCAATGGGTACACTGGTTCTTCCTTACATGGGAAGCATACGGTGCACGTGAAAGTAAAGCACGTATTCCGGCACAACACATCTGCAATGCTGATATTACATATTCCTGGAAACGGGGCCAATATAACATTGCATTAGAATGCACCAACGTATTCGATAAGCTTGCTTACGATAACTACAAATTGCAAAAGCCCGGTCGGTCATTCTTTGCTAAATTCAGATTATTTATTCATTAAATCCATTTACTAATTAACATTTATTCAAAATGAAAAGACTAAAATTCTTATTCAGTATGATTATGGTTGCGATGTTAGCCATATCATTTAATGCTTGTTCTGATGATGAGCCAGTTCCAACTCCCGATCCGACTCCGGGAACAGAAGATTATCATTTTGACATCTGGATTGCCCTTGACAAACATGGTGGGATGGGACGTGATGTTAAAACACTCGTTAGAAGTGTAGAATCGCTTGATGCAACCCAACCCAAAATAGACTTTGTAGGTGAAGGTACTGAAGTGAATTCCAAGTTGACACTGGAAAACATCATTAAAGGTGCTTATTACTATCAAGTACCTGTTGCGGGCGACCGCTTTGGTAAATATACACTGTCAGATAATAAGATTCACACAGTGCAAGAGCAAAAGTTTGGTACGAACACTTATCTCCCCCGTAAATATACCCACACCTGGCTTCCTGATAATACCTTAATGATTATGGCAGCCAATGGTGATGCTGACAAAATTATCTGGACCAAACTCAATGCTTCTGACATGAGTATATTGAAAGAAGGTACATTGAATATCCAAGTTCCGGAAGGTTCGGCCGTATTCACAACTTCTGGAATTCTAACTTATCGTGAGAAAGACAATAAATTGATTTATTTCTATTATGGAAAAAGTAAAAAAGGTCTAAATTCTACTGAATCCAAAGTATATACAGCAGTCATTGATCCTTCGACGATGAATGTAGAAAGCAATATAGAGACTTCATTAGTTGATGAAATGGTTGGTAGCGCATACGGCGAATTGCTTCAAAAATGTACTTTGTTTGATGAATCAGGCAATCTGTATCTCGCCTGTTTGTCAAATGATGAAGACGATGTAGAAAGATCTCACCTGCTGAGAATAAAAGCCGGAGAAAAAGACTTCGACCCGACTTATGACGGATTTACCAATGATGGCAAACTTGTTTCTATAGAATATCTCGGTAACAATAAAGTTCTTGCTTATGCCCGTGAGGATCGATTGGGAACAGGAATCGATAGTTACAGTCACTATTATGCAATTATTGATTTATCTTCAAAGAGTAGCAGTCGCATCAAATGTGATGGTAAAGACTTGCCTTATAGTGGTGGCCGTTTTTCACAGCGTACAGCTATAGCTGGTGGTAAAGCTTATATTGGTGTCAACCCAGAAAATAGCAATCCTTGCATCTATATCTATGACATTGCAACCGGTACAACCGAAAAAGGTGTAGAAATAGCCGAAGGATACTATTTCGAACAAATTCGTGTTTTGGAAAACGAAAAATAATTCAATTACTTTAGAGACTGTCTGTTTGTAACTACTCAGGTAGCCTAACCTACTGTCATGCTGAGCGCAGTCGAAGGATCTCTTCTCCTCTCTGTATGATAGGAGAAGAGATCCTTCGACTGCGCTCAGCATGACAGATACTACTGATTATCAGGAAACGTGATACCTGAGTAGTTACGTCTGTTTTTTTTAAAGTTCAGAATCAGTTCAATAATTGTTGCCCGCCCTGTGCGTTGTCCTCCTTTCTGTGGCAGGACGGGGGTAATGTATCGTTTCATTCCGTAGTTTGCGATGCCGGACGGTGTACGTGCCGTGCTATGCCATGGGGACATATTTCCTACATCCCCCCAGGCCTCACCCCCCCGTTCCCTACCTCCGAAAGCGTGTAGGACAGGCCGTAGTACTCCTCGTCAACGCCTTTGGACTCGGGCGTGAATATCCACACTGCTCTGCCGTTGCGGGTGAGGGTGATGGGAGAACCCTTACCGTCCACTACCGGGAGAAGGAAGACGTCTCTGTCCTTATCGGCTGCGGGGAGTTGGAGGCCGCTGAAGAGGGACTCATGAAGGACGCTGTTGCTCGGATCATAACTCTCGAAGAATCTAAAATATGTCATTTCCAGGCCGTATCCGGCAGGGATGCGCAGGCGGGAGCAGCGGTAGGTGAAGGTGAGCGACCAATACTCGGAATTGCCTTGGGGGGATTTAATTCCCAAAGCCTCCATCACCGGGATGGCGTCGTTGCTGTCGGGAGCCGGGATGGTGATTATCCCGTTCTCCGGCTTGCCATTGCCTACATAGTAGCCTTTGATGCTGCTAACCTTGTATCCGTCGTAGATAATAAGGGTACGGTTGAACTGGGGATCGTCGTTGAGTCCCATCTCGTCGGCTTCAGCCTCGGTGAGGTAGCGCCAGGCACCGCCGGAGTATTTTAAGGCGGAGTAGTTGTCAAAGGCATTACTATCATAAGCCTCCCGAAACCAGGCATACAGCCACACCACATCCCCCTCTTCCCACTCCGTTCCTTGTTCCGTTTGCACGGCACGGGTGGTTGGGCCGATTTTCCCGTCGGGCAGGGTGATGGCGGCCTCGGCGAATGCGGGCTTCGGGGCGATGGTGATGCAGAGTGAGCGTTGGGCGCCAGCCGGGCGGGTGCCGGTGGTGGCGGGAGTTTGTACTATTTCGTCGTCGGTGGCGGTGCAGCTCCAGGTCAGCAGGACGAGGAGGAGTACGGCGGCGGTGGAAAGGAGTTTATGTTTCATATCGTTATTACGTTTTAATGTGAATGGATGGGTTAATTAAGAGTATTCCGGGTAAAGTCCAGGACGGGCCATGTTCCGTCGCCTGCTAACCAGAAGCTGCTTGAATATACAGACCCAGACCTGTAGATGTCGATACCATAGGCGGGCGTGGCGTCGGGGTCGTAACGAGTGATGGTGCCGGGCGCCGAATAGGATCTATTCATGAGTTGGAGTATATCGCCCTTTCCAGGGTTGATATTGCAGATAAGACGTGCTGCATCTCCGCAATTGGATGTGCCTTTACCACCGACGCCGGCGCCGTAGCAGCAATCTACATTACCGCCATCCATGAATCCGACGATAGCGCCTACCTTTGCCTCTATAGTGCTGGCTGTAGCGGTGCCGCTGGCGTAGCAACTATTGAGTAGTCCTCCTTTGTGTCCATAGTGATAGCCTACCAATCCTCCGGCATAGATATTGATGTCTGCTGTTTCAGATGTAACGGAGACATCACCTTCGGCTATACAACAGTAGATAATGGAGTTGGAATTATTTATATTCCACCCGGCAATTCCTCCAGCACGTATAGTGTTACCTTCAGATGTATTTACCTCCATAGTGACGCTGCCGATGGCGTGGCAGGCAAATAGTAGGCCACCGGAGTTTCTTCCTGTTATTCCTCCGGCGTCTGCTGAAAGTTGTCCTAATAGTCTTATGCGATCTGCTTTTATCTTGACGTCCGTCCGGCAACGGGTAATAGTACCATTGTTAATTCCCGCTAATCCGCCGACAGTTGGGTCATATTCGCTCGTATTGATTTTCCCCTGAGCGGAGCATAGGGAAACAGTGGAAGCACTACCATTCCATCCAACGAGGGTTCCGACATTTATTGCCCTGCCTGATATTATCTCCACCTTGCGCAGGTGAATGCCGGTCAGCAGAGCACCGCCGTCTGTTACCCCGAAAAGGCCGGCAGCTGATCCTTCTTGCATATTACTGATTTTCAGATTGGAGATAGTGTATCCGTTACCGTTATAAATGCCGGTAAATGGCCGAAGTTCACCGGGGTACTGCATACCGATAGGCTTCCAATTGTCAATGCCACTCAAGTCGATGTCCGCCGTTTGCAGGGCATTGAGGTCTCGCTGTCCGCTGTTCACATCGTCAGCAAAACGCGCCAGGTCTTCGGCCGTGCGTATCAGCCGGAACTCCTTGCCGTTGATGTTCGTGGTAAGGATGCCGTCTTGCCAGGGCACGTCGCTGTCGGATATGGTCACGGTGACGCGGTCCTCCTCCACGGTGGCGTTGTAGACGTATTCGTGTCCGCCTTCCAGCAGGCTGCCGCTCTCTGCCACATATTCCCGCTCCTTGCCATTGGGGAGGCGCACCCGGATGAACGCTTTCCCGCTCACGTCCTGCGGAGGCAGCAGGGCTTCGTAGGCCGCCACGAAGCCCGTGGGGGTATCGGCACAACGGTGGGGCGTGATGGTTTGCGGGGGCAACTCGCCATTTTCGGTAGGGACATGGGCTGTCAGTGTCCCGGTCTGCGGGTGGATGTCTGCTATTATCAAGAGGTTCTCGTTGCCCAGCAGCACGGTGGCGCCTTCCACGTCCTCGTCCTTGAGAGAGCCGCCGGGACGGAGGCGGACAACGATGCGCGCCATGCCGTGGCGGAAAGTGAGCGCGGGACGGCTGCGGTGGAGTGTCTGTGCGGCATATACATAATCACTATTTTTATAATTATCATCGCTACTCTGGTCTTTAGCGGCCATACATTGATAATAATATCCTGAATTGTCATCATAGACGATCATCGATGGAGGTCCGTAAGCAAGTACATCCTTTTGGGTTTCCCCGGCTTCCCACTCGGCAGGTGTGGGATCGATGTTCGTACCGGAAGCGTTGCCGTCGTGTACAAAGCCTTGGCCTGTGCGGTAAACGAAGGCTTTCAGCTTGCCGTCCATGTGGACGAAAATCCGGTCGTAGTCGTCGAAGGTGCCGTCGGTGATGGCGCGGCTGGCGGGGGCTTTATCGTTGCCGTGTGCTTCGCGGTGGTCGATGGTGGCGCCGAAGGTGACGGAGGTGCCGTCTTCCCCGGCAGCGATTTGCGGGTCGTTGTCTGCGCTGCACCCCGTGAGGGCTGCCAGCATGGCCGTCAGCGTTATC
>NZ_CAJLKP010000038.1 GCF_905207245.1 uncultured Bacteroides sp.
GACAAGTTGACAAGGAAACAAGGTTCCATGCGGCATAGAAGCATTGCGCAGCCCCTTGTCTCCTTGTCAACTCGTTCCCTTGTTCCCTTCCTTTCTGCACAGTTATGAATTAATTCCCCAACAGACTAATAACATTACATAGAAATGGCATTAATAAAATCAGTGAGGGGATTCACCCCTGAGTTTGGAGAAAACTGTTTTTTGGCTGACAATGCAGCCATCATCGGAGATGTAAAAATGGGCCGCGATTGTAGCATCTGGTTCAGCACGGTATTACGTGGAGATGTAAATTCCATCCGTATCGGCAATGGAGTGAACATACAGGATGGAAGCGTGCTGCACACATTATACGAAAAATCAACGATTGAAATAGGCGATCACGTTTCCGTAGGACATAATGTAACCATTCACGGAGCTACCATTAAGGATTACGCATTAGTGGGGATGGGCTCTACGATTCTCGACCATGCAGTAGTAGGCGAAGGCGCTATTGTGGCGGCGGGCTCCCTGGTTTTAAGCAACACAATCATTGAACCGGGAAGCATTTGGGGCGGAGTGCCCGCCAAGTTTATCAAAAAGGTGGATCCGACACAGGCAAAGGAACTGAACCAGAAGATAGCACACAATTACCTGATGTATTCGAATTGGTATAAAGAGTGAATAATAGAGTAAGAGAGTGGTAAAGTGATAGGGTGATAAAGCGATAGCATACTTTACATTATCGTTTTACCACCCTATCACTTTATTGTCTTCTATCTCTCTCTGATAGTATCTTTGTTTAGAAATTAATCATACTCAAGACCTTGTCGGTAGCACCGGCATTGCTGGTGACGTAGTATCCGGCATTCATTCCGGTTTCCCGCAAGAAGCCTTCATCCGTCAACATCCGGTCAAGCAACTCTTTCAGTTCTTCATAATTCTTGATAGAGAAAGCGCCTTTAGACTCTATCAACTGCGTGGCTTCCATAAACTTCTGATATTTAGGACCGAATATAACCGGAATGCCATAAACCGCTGCCTCCAATGTATTGTGAATACCAACCCCGAAACCACCGCCAATATAGGCAATCTCACCATAGCGATAGATTGAAGAGAGCAGACCGAAACAGTCGATAATCAGACAGTCGGCCTTCTGCACATTCTTCTCATCCGCACGTGTGTAGCGCACATACGACCGTTTCAACTTCCGGATAATTTCTACCAGATGATTCTCATCTATCACGTGCGGAGCGATTATCAGTTTCACTTCCGGATGATTATTGAAATATTCAATAAACAGATCTTCATCCGGCTGCCAGGAACTACCTGCAACGAAAGTCATTGTATTATTTTTGAAGAGTTTCACCAAAGGGAGTTCCTTCGCCTCTTCTCGTATCTGAAGCACACGGTCAAAACGCGTATCACCTACCACCGTCACACGATTGATGCCAATCTTACCCAGGTAACGTTTGGAGCGTTCATTTTGCACAAACAAATGGTCAAAGTTACGCAACACATGACGATAAGTACCACCATACCACTTGAAGAAGACCTGCCCACGGCGGAATATGGACGACACACTGTAAACCGGGATACGGCGTTTGTGCAATTCGTCCAGATAATTCTTCCAAAACTCATATTTAATGAAGAATGCCATACAAGGATTTACTATATCCAGGAACTTCTTCACATTCCGGGGCTTATCGAACGGCAGGTAACATACCACATCTGCACCACGATAATTCTTACGCACTTCGTATCCCGAAGGAGAAAAGAACGTCAACAATATGCCGTAATCAGGATATTTGGCACGAATCTTTTCAATCAAAGGACGTCCTTGTTCAAATTCACCTAAAGAAGCGGCATGAAACCAGATATAACGCACATCTTTCTCCAATTGCTGTCTGAGGAGCTCATATACCACCCAATGCCCTTTCATCATTTTACGGGGCTTACGGCTGAACGGAGCCGCCAGATGCACAAACAGATCATAGATACCTATCGCAAGGTCGTAAAGCATACTTGTTAAATTAAGAATTAAGGATTGAAAATTAAAAAATGAATGAAACATGCCAGGCATTATTTCTCATTTTTTAATTTCCAATATTCAATTTATTTCAGTACCTCAATCGCACGTTTCATGCGCGCCAGTGTCTCTTCCTTGCCCAGCACCCAGGAGATGTCGAACATGTGCGGACCTTTCCCCTCGCCTACCAACGTCAGGCGAAAGGCGTTCATTATATTTCCGGTATGGTATTCTTTTTCAGCAATCCAGTCCATCACAATTTTTTCCTGGTTTTCAATGCTGAAGTCTTCGATACCTGCCAACACTTCCATCAATTCGGTCATACATTGAGCCGAATCTTCCTTCCAGCGTTTCTTCACAGTCTTTTCATCGTACTCTGTCGGAGCTACGAAGAAGAAACTGCAGGCTTCCCAAAGTTCGCGTACAAAACTTACGCGATTCTTCATCATGCCTACTACTGCTACCACTTTCTCAAATGGAGCTTCCACACCATGTTCTTTCAGAATCGGAACAAAAAGTTCTGCTATTTCTTCATCCGGCTTCAAAAGGATATATTCATGGTTGAACCAAATACCTTTTTTGAAATCAAATTTAGCGCCGGATTTGCTGCAATGACTCAAATCGAACAGTTTTATCAGTTCTTCCATTGACATGATTTCCTGGTCGTTACCCGGATTCCAGCCCAACAAAGCCAGAAAATTAATAACCGCCTCGGGCAAATAACCGGCTTCACGGTATCCGGAAGAAATCTCACCGGTTTTAGGATCATGCCATTCCAACGGGAACACGGGGAAACCAAGGCGGTCACCATCACGTTTGCTCAGTTTGCCGTTTCCTTCCGGTTTCAGCAACAAAGGTAAATGGGCGAATGCCGGCATCGTATCTTCCCAACCGAAAGCACGGTACAATAATACGTGCAACGGTGCTGAAGGCAACCATTCTTCACCCCGAATCACATGGGAGACTTCCATCAAATGGTCATCTACGATGTTTGCCAGATGATAAGTAGGCAGTTCATCGGCTGATTTATAAAGTACTTTATCATCAAGAATAGAAGAATTAATGATTACCTCACCACGGATAAGGTCATTGACGTGTACGTCTTCGTTGGGTTCTATCTTGAAACGAACCACATATTGCTTGCCTTCGGCAATCAGTGCATCCACTTCTTCTTTTGACAGTGTCAGTGAATTGCGCATCTGCATACGGGTAGAAGCATCATACTGGAAATTTGCAATACCGGCACGCTTGGCGTCCAGCTCTTCCGGAGTATCAAAAGCAATATAAGCTTTACCGGCATCGAGCAACACCTTCACATACTTCTTGTATATTTCACGACGTTCGGACTGACGGTACGGGCCATGTTCTCCACCGAAGCTGACTCCCTCATCGAAGGGGATGCCCAGCCACTTGAACGATTCCAGTATATATTCTTCCGCACCCGGCACAAAACGGTTACTATCAGTATCTTCAATACGGAAAATCATATCGCCTCCATGTTGGCGCGCAAAAAGATAATTGTATAATGCTGTACGCACACCACCAATGTGCAAAGCCCCCGTAGGACTTGGGGCAAAACGAACTCTGACTCTTCTTTCTGTCATATTTTGCATCACTTATGATATAATTAGGTGGCAAAATTAAACCTTTTTTTCCACACTAATGTTTTTTTTTGTACTTTTCGCAAAAAATTCAACTGATATGAATAGATACAAGACTAAAAAGAGCTTTTCTTATAGAGATTTGCTATATAAAACACTCATTTTTATCGGCACAGTAACCGTTATTGTATACTTCCTGCCACGCGACGGTAAGTTCAACTATCAGTTCGACGTAGACAAGCCGTGGAAGTACGGGCAACTCATGGCTACTTTCGAATTTCCAATCTATAAGGATGACGCTGTCGTAAAACGTGAGCAGGATAGTATTCTTGCCTCCTTTCAGCCTTATTATCAATTGGATAAAAGCATAGAGAGAACTGTGCTCAGTAAACTGAAAGCTGATTATCAGAGCCATCTGCGCGACATAGTACCTTCTTCGGATTATATGCGCTATCTGGAAAAGAGACTATCGGAAATCTACAAGGCGGGGATAGTCTCGACCGAAGAACTCAATAAATTACAGAAGGACAGCACTACCGCCATTATGGTGATTGATGATAAGCTTGCTAACCAACGAATTACGGAGCAATTATTTTCTGTGAAAGATGCCTATTCGTATCTGCTCACGGCGGATACCGCGCATTATTCTCCTTATATTCTGCGACAGTGCTCCCTCAACGAATATCTATATCCGAACCTGACTTATGACGAGCAACGTACGGAAACTGCCAAGAACGAAACTCTCGATAACTATGCCTGGGCAAACGGTATCGTAGTAAGCGGACAAAAAATCATTGACCGGGGAGAGATTGTCACACAGGAGACTTACAATATCCTCGAAAGCTTACGCAAAGAGTCTATCCAACGCAGCGAATCCATCGGACAGAAGCGTCTGATACTGACCGGACAAATATTGTTTGTCAGTGTTTTCATACTATGCTTCATGCTCTATCTCGATTTATTTCGCAAAGATTATTACGAGCGTAAAGGCAGCTTATCCTTGCTTTTCACCATTATCATGTTCTATTGTGTTGTGACAGCCCTCATGGTGGCAAATAACATCTACAATGTTTATATCATTCCATATGCCATGTTGCCTATCATCATCCGCGTATTTCTCGACTCACGTACGGCATTCCTCACACATGTGGTCACCATACTTATATGTTCCATCTGTTTGCGCTTCCCGCATGAGTTCATATTGTTACAATTGTCCGCCGGGCTGGTTGCTATTTTCAGCCTGCGCGAGCTGTCACAACGTTCACAATTATTCCGGACAGCAGTATTGGTGATACTCACTTATGCTGCCGTTTATTTTTCTTTTGAGCTGATTACGGAGAATGACTTATCCAAACTGAATGGCAGCATGTATACCTATTTTACAGTCAATGGCATACTACTATTGTTTGCTTATCCGCTACTATTCTTACTGGAAAAGACTTTCGGATTTACTTCCAATGTTACCTTGGTAGAGCTTTCCAATATCAACAGCCCACTGCTTCGCCGCTTGTCCGAAACAGTTCCAGGCACCTTCCAGCACTCCATGCAAGTAGCCAATCTTGCAGCAGAAGCAGCCAACCGTATCGGAGCGAAAAGCCAGTTGGTGCGCACCGGAGCCTTGTATCATGACATCGGGAAAATGGAAAACCCTGTATTCTTTACCGAGAACCAGTCGGGGGGGGTCAATCCGCACAAAAATCTCAGTTATGAACAAAGCGCACAGGTCATCATCAGTCATGTGACGGACGGACTGAAACTGGCGGAAAAGAATAATCTGCCTAAAGTAATAAAAGACTTTATCAGTACTCACCACGGTAGGGGAAAAACGAAATACTTCTATATTTCCTGGAAGAACGAGCACCCAGATAAAGAACCGAACGAAGAACTATTCACTTACCCCGGTCCGAATCCGTTCACCCGCGAAACAGCTATTCTGATGATGGCTGATGCCGTGGAAGCAGCTTCCCGCAGTCTGCCCGAATATACAGAAGAAAGCATCAACAATCTGGTGGAAAAAATTATAGATTCGCAGGTAGAAGAAGGCTACTTCAAAGAGTGTCCTATCACATTCAAGGATATTTCCATCGTAAAATCGGTTTTCAAAGAAAAGCTGAAAACTATTTATCATACGCGTATCAGTTATCCCGAACTAAAAAAATAAAGACCATGAAAACACCTGCCCAAGACCAGAAACGTGCCGAAAGCTTATTGCAGCGCAAAGGTATCCGGCTACACGACATCCAGAGTTTCAGTTTCATGAAGCGCTTTCACGAAGTGCCGCGCAAAAATAATCTGAAAGTGAAAGACAAATATGGTGCGGGCATATTGACGCTTCACCTGAAACAAGGCGTTAAAAGGGCGTTTTATGTCCACCCGTTCCAGCATCCGTCGTCTATTATCCGATACTTGATGGCACGGGAGATACCTTTTGATAATTCTATTCCCCGCGAACGGACAGCTACGGAAATCCCTACAACAACTTATCAACGCCCGTCTCTGTATATGTTCTATTTCTTCGTGCTTTTCATCACGTTCATGGTATTGGGGTACCAGGCTGTTATAATTGATACATGGTGGGGATATCTTCTCGGAGTACTTTCATTCGGATTGGGTATCTACTTCATACATATGTTGATGACACGTTTCTGCTATCTGAAAGTGGACAATGAGAGCCTCAGCATATACAGTGTAGGACGGGAGATTAAATATCCTTATGAGAATATACTCAAAGTGAATTTTGACTTTGCTCGCGAACAGGCATTCACACATGTAATGGAGATATTGGATAAGGATTATCACTACCGGCTTTACTATATAGGCAGGGTGTCCCGGCGGACATTAGGTGATATTGCCGAAGTATTGCAAAGCGCGGGGGTTGATGCGACGTGCAGCCTGAACGAAAACAAACGGTTTTACCAGGACACTTAGGAACAAGGTTCCATGCGGCATAGAAGCATTGCGCAGCCCCTTGTCTCCTTGTTAACCCGTTACCTTGTTTCCTTCTCTTCTATATGGTCAGGAGACAAATTATAAATCAAAGGAGATTCGCCCCGGCATGAATATCGCAAGAAAAGGCTAGTTCGCCCTTTTCTCATCGCAAATGTTCCAACAGCCCCGCACAAGCATCTTCGAGCAGATCGAGCACATACTCAAAACCTTCGGCTCCTCCGTAATACGGATCGGGCACATGGTCGGCATGTATAAAACGGGTGCAATATTCCGTCATGCGGTGTATCTTCTTCAACTCTTCGGGAGAAGGTGCACGTTCCTTCAAATCCTCAATATTGCGGTCGTCCATTCCGATGATTAAATCAAAATCATAGAAATCCTCTGTCCGCACGGGACGTGAACGGTGTATCAGGTCATATCCTCTGCGAACAGCATGCGCACGCATCCGGCTATCGGGCAATTCTCCCTGATGATAGGACAGAATACCGGCAGAGTCTATCACAAACTCATTTTCCAGTCCGGCTTCTTCCAGCAAATGCTTCATCACACCTTCCGCAGAAGAAGAGCGGCAAATATTTCCAAGGCAAACAAACAGTATTTTACGAGGTTTCATAAGTGCATTTTTATATTTTGGAGCGTAAAGATAGAAGTTTTTTGCATTCTCTTAAAATATTTCTTCTCCCCGATTGTCTGCATTAACAGAGAACGTTTTCAAAAAGTACATAAATCAATAAAATCAGAACATCATGAAAAAAAGATTTTTTATCATACCTTTGTTTGGAGTATTAGCCATTGCAGCATTTGGCACAATAGTCATGTTATTATGGAACTTTGTAGTGCCCGGAGTTTTAGGGCTGGCAGCCATCAATTTTTGGCAGGCACTGGCCCTGTTTGCACTTGCACGCATTCTCTTCGGAGGTTTCCCCGGCAGAAGAGGATTTCCGGGCAGAAGAGGAATGCCCGGCGGCAGAGAAGGAAATCCGTTCCGTGCCAAATGGGAAAAGATGACACCGGAAGAACGTAAAGACTTCATAAACAGAAGGAAGAAATTCGGATTCGGTGGTCCTTTCGAAAGAGATCGGTTCTTCGACGAGAATAACTTTGATAGTAACAACAGTAGTGAAACTCCCAAAGAGAATGAATAAGCTGACTGAAAAAGATAACAGTCTGGAAGAACTGATTGCGGAACATCAACCCCGCCTGAAAGCATTTATCCGAAAGCGGGTTTCCAATAAAGAAGACGCCGAAGATATTCTGCAGGATGTGTTTTATCAATTAGTAAAGACTATCGAAAGTACTTTCAATCCGATTGAGCAAGTGACGGCATGGTTGTATCGCGTAGCACGGAATACGATTATCAACAAAAGCAAAAAGATGCAGGAAGAAGAACTTCCCACTCTTGCTTATGATAAGGATGATAATATCCTGAACGATTTTTCAGAAGTGTTATTCAGCGATGCCGCGCCTACTCCCGAAACGGAATACATGCGTTCACTTGTCTGGCAAGAACTCGAAGCAGCTCTTGCCGACCTACCGCCCGAACAACGGGAAGCATTTGAACTCATGGAACTGGAAGGTCTCTCTGCCAAAGAGGTTTCCAATGCCACCGGAATTCCGGTCAATACATTATTATCACGGAAACATTATGCCGTCATCCACCTTCGCAAGCGATTGAAAGGATTGTACAGCGACTTGCTGAACTATTAACTCACTTTTTCTAACTTCTGCCTGCCCAACAACGGGCAGCAACCACCCCTAACAAACTTTTATGAAAACAATTATGTCATTTATGACCATACTACTGTGTATGGCCTGCCCCTCTCATGCGCAATTAATTGCCAAAGATTCTACCGGAGTTATGGCTATTTCTCTGGATGAAGTGACTATAAAAGCACGGTCTGTCATAGAAAAAGGCGACCGGAAAGTAATTCTTCCTACCCAAAACCAACTGAAAATTTCTTCCAGCGGTGTAGACCTGTTGAGCAGGCTGCAACTCCCCCGCATCACTGTCGATATTATGTCCGGCGAGATAACCACTTCGGGCAATGGAGAAGTACAATTACGAATCAACGGAGTACAAGTTACTTATACGGAAGTCTCCGCTCTCAATCCGGAAGATATTCTTCGCATAGAATACCACGATACGCCCGGAGTACGTTATGGGAATGCCTCCGCAGTTATTGATTATATCACCAAAACCAGAAAAACAGGAGGCAGCATACGCGGAGGAGCTTTCCACAACCTCAGTAGCGACCGTACTTCTATTGACGATATGCTATCCGGCAGATACAACTATGGTAAATCTGAAATTTCAGCCAATATCCGGTATATACAACGAAAAGGAGATTGGACACGTGAATATGACGAACGCTTCATCTTCCCGGATAAAGAACTGCATCGCCAGGAAACCGGAGAGCCTACCTTGTTCAACAAAAAGCTACTGACTTCCAACCTCAATTACAGCCTGCAGGAAAAGGGAAAATATCTTTTTAACGCACAATTCAGATATACCCTACAGGATAATCCTGCCGGATATGAAGACCGGAAGAGTAAACTTTATGCTTCTGATTCCGACATCCCGCTATCCATCTACGACCACACCAAAGAACAGAACCATTTACCGGCTCTTGACTTATACTATCAGCAAGATATGAAAAATAATCAACGCCTTATATTCAATCTTGTCGGGACTTATATCAAGAGCAGTAGCACACGTATTTACCAGGAAAAACAGGAAGTTCTAACCGAAACAGATTTGTATTCCGACATAACCGGAAAGAAATATTCACTAATCGCCGAAGGTATTTATGAGAAGAAGATAGGCCAAGGAACACTGACGGGAGGCATCAGACATATACAGTCGTACACAAACAATCAATATCTGGGAAACGATGCAATGGACGTCATCCTGAAACAAGCGGAAAGTTATGCTTATGCCGAATATAAAGGCAAGATACAGAATTGGGGATATATGGCAAATATTGCATTCAACCGTTTCTACTATAGCCAGAAAAATAACCGGAGTGAAAAATATAGTCTCCAACCCTCTTTCCTGGTATCCTATAGCCCTATAGATAATCTGCACTTCCGCTATCACATCAATCTGAAAAACAATGCTCCTTCCATAGCTTATCTGAACGATGTAGAACAGAGCATTGATAATTTGCAGATTCGAAGAGGTAATCCGAATTTAAAATCATTCCACAGCACTATTCAAGATTTTAATACAGTATTAAATGTAGGTATTTTCAGTATTGATGCTCTGCTTAGTTATAAATATGAGAAAAGCCCTATTATGGAATCAGTGCTTTATGAAGGAGAATCGTTCATTCATACTTATGAGAATCAGAAATCATTCCAGCATCTGGCAGCAGAAGTCACTTTCAAGATAAAACCCTGGAAAGAGCATATCAGTCTTTCCGTTACGCCGGGAATCAACCGATATATAAGTACGGGAAACAATTATCTGCATACCTATACTTTAAAAGAATTGCGCATCAATCTGGATGCTTCGTACAGGAACTGGCTCCTGAGCTTTATGACCATTACCCCGCCCAATAGGTATGTGTATGGCGAGCAATTAATGAAAGGAGAACTGATGCATACACTTATGATAGGTTATAAGCAACCAGCATGGTCCGTTATGGCAGGAGTACATAACCCTTTTATGAAGACCTACCGCTCAGAGAATGAGAACTGGTCTGCACTGAATCCGGTAAAATCGGATATACACAGTACGAATATGTCGAACACCTTTGTGGTAAAGGTCAACTTCAACCTAAATTTCGGGCGACAGTATAAAAGTACGAATAAAACAATACAGAATATGGATACCGATTCCGGAATTCTGCAAGGAACGAAAGATTGATTACATCGGGTCTACATCATAATAGACTATCAAAGATTTAAAGCGATCTTCCGCCACCATCTCCTTCTGAACCTGCACCAGCAATTCACGGGCACGGGCCATAGGAGCATTATACTCTATCTTTACAACAATCTTACGTATAAACAGCGTTTGTATGCGGGCAACCGGTGGTTTGTCCGGGCCCAGCACGCGATTACCGAAAACTGTACGCAATTTGCTTGACATGGTGTGAGCCATCAGGTCAAGCAATTGCTCGTTACGATTCTTCAGATACACATATACCAAACGGTAATAAGGAGGATAATGGAACAACTGCCGTTCAGCAAGTTGCCCGGCTACCATCTGCTCAAAATCATTATGAATGACCTGAGATATAATGGGGTGGTCTATGCTCTTTGTCTGCAAGATAACCCGTCCGCGTTTGTTTTTCCGCCCGGCACGTCCCGACACCTGCGCCATCAACTGGAAAGCACGTTCATAAGAACGGAAATCCGGATAATTCAACATGGTATCCGCATTCAGGATACCTACCACACTGACATGGTCGAAGTCCAGTCCTTTGGAAACCATCTGGGTACCTATCAGAATATCCGTCTTTCCCTGTTCAAAGTCCGCAATGATACGTTCGTAAGCCGAGCGGGTGCGGGTGGTATCCAAATCCATACGGGCTACGGAGGCTTCAGGGAATAAAGTCTTAATGTCATCTTCTATCTTCTCCGTTCCGAATCCGCGGTTGCGCAGGTCTGTTCCCTCGCAGGCAGGACACATACGGGGCAGTTGGTAGGTATAACCACAATAATGACATGTCAATTGGTTCAATCCTTTATGAAACGTCAGACTCACATCACAATTCTTACACTTCGGCACCCAGCCACACGTACGGCATTCAATCATCGGAGCAAAGCCGCGCCGGTTCTGAAACAGAATAACCTGTTCTTTCTGCTCCAGAGTTTCACGGATATATTGAAGCAAAAGCGAAGAGAACGGACCGTTCATGCGTTTCTTACGATGCAGCTCCTGTATATCCACCGGAATGATTTCGGGCAATTGTATCTCTTTATACCGTTCCTTCAGTTCCACCAGACCATACTTGCCCGAAGAAGCGTTGTGCCATGTCTCGATGGAGGGAGTAGCCGTACCCAACAGAGTTTTGGCACCATACATTGCCGCCAGAACTATCGCTGCATTCCGTGCATGGTAGCGAGGAGCCGGGTCTTGTTGTTTATAGGTATTCTCGTGTTCCTCATCCACAATCACCAAACCGAGGTTACGGAAAGGTAGGAAAACGGAAGAACGGACTCCCAAAATAATGTCATATCCCTTATCCGTCAGTTGTTTCTGCCAGATTTCTACGCGCTCGGCATCAGGAAACTTGGAATGATAAATGCCCAGACGATCGCCAAACACCCGTTGCAGACGTTCGGTAATTTGAGTAGTAAGGGCTATCTCAGGCAACAGATACAACACCTGTTTCCCTTGCCGGATAGCTTCTTCTATCAAATGAATATAGATTTCCGTTTTCCCACTGGAAGTTACTCCATGCAGCAAACAGACATTTTTAGACTGGAAACTCTGCACAATTGCATCGTGTGCCAGTTGTTGATGTTCATTCAAGGGGTTGAGCGGAAGAGTATTCCGGATAATGGTATTCAATCGTCCCACTTCCTGTTGATAGACCTCAAAGATATGTTTATCCACCAAACCATTGAATACTGCCGGTGAAACAGCAGCCCTCAACAAAAGTTCTTTCTTGGTGACCTCCTTAGGAAAGCTTTTCAGCCCGTCTCCTCCCAAGATTCCAGATAGTTCAATGTACTTCATCAGTAAATCCAGTTGCTTCGGAGCACGTGCCAGTTCATCAAAAAGCTCTTGCAATCTTTTCTCATTCCGCACCTCTTCCGTTAGTTTTACACGGATTTCTGTTTTTGGCTTATAGGTACGTCGAAGCTCCTCTTTTACAAAAATGGCTTCTTTATCGAGCAAAGATTTAATAACGGAAAGTATATTCTTGATGCCACTGTCCTTTTCCAGTTTCGTAACACATTGCTCCGGTTCTGCAGAAAGTAAATCCAGCACTTTCTGTTCCCTTTCCGGTAGGCGGAACTCCGATTCAAAGTCAGGATTATACTCTACCATCGTCTCGCTCTCCAGCTTCAGGCCGGACGGCAGGGCAGCCTTATAAACATCTCCCTGCGCACAGAGATAATAATCAGCCAACCATTCCCAAAACCTGAACTGTTCCGGCAATAGTATCGGGCGGGCATCCAGTAAGGTAGAAACATCTTTCACCTCATACTCCTCCGGTTTGAAATAATGCACATTACGCACTATTGCCGTATAGTACTTCTTTCGTCCAAACGGGACTACAACCCGGCAACCTATCTGCACCTCATCCGCCCATTCTTCGGGCAAAGAATAAGTAAAACAGCGAGGCAAAGGCAAGGGCAATATGACATCCGCAAACTTTTTCATCACAGCCGCAAAGATACAAAGAAGTCTTCAATCCTGAAATGAAATAAATCATCTCTATTCACTTCACATGCAGAAGATGATGCCTACAGGCTTTTCTTATTCCGCCGCTTGCCTGTTAAGACCTGTTTTGTTAGGCATTCTTTCTTCGTTTCACTATAGTTATCCTTGCGTTATACTATAGTTATCCGCAAAGGTAACTATAGTGTCCCTTGCGGATAACTATAGTGGAACGAAGAAAAAGTAGGCAATGAAGAAAATCTGATTAGGCAATGAATAAGGTCTGAATAGTATCCTGACCGAGAATCAGATCCGGTGCTTTGTGCTCGTTGGTTGAGTTCAAAACCGCTCAAAAATGAACTATAATTCTGTGATCGATTATCATCGTTTGTGATTGTAATATCATTCCGTTTATAATTCACGCTTTTTTAGCTTCCGCTTTGCACAATTTTTTCTTGTTTTATCAGTTCTTATAATAATGAAATGCTGTTTTATCCTGAAATATACGATATTGGTGTGTCTCTTCTTCTGTGCGGCAGGAGTGCAGGCGCAGTTTGACGCGCGTTTTAGTCAATACTGGGCGGTGCCGGGTTATTATCATCCCGGATGGGCAGGACAGACGGATAATAAACTGAATATCTATGGGACGTATGGCATGCAACTGATGGGCTTCACCCATGCTCCGCGAGTGATGTATTTCGGTGTGGATATGCCTTTTACTCTGTTCAAGAAGCAGCAGGGCGCCGGTGTAGGCTTTTTTAATGAAGCTATCGGTCTGTTCCGTAACCAACGCTTTTGGGGGCAGTATGCCTATCAGATGAAAATCCGTAAAGGTAAGCTGGGCATTGGTTTGCAGGCAGGCATGCTGAATGTTTCTTTTGACCCTTCCGACATCAATCTTGGTGATGAAACAAACGATGAGGCTTTCCCCACTACGGCAGAGAGCGGTACGGCTGTGGACATCGGATTGGGAGCTTATTACTCACACCCCAGATTTTATGCAGCTTTTTCCGCCCATCACCTGACGGCTCCCCGCATCTCCTTGGGAGAAAAAAGCCAAATTAAAATACATCCTATCGTTTATTTGACAGGCGGATACAATATTCAGACACGTAATCCGTTAATTTCCATACAGCCCTCGATGCAGTTGCAAAGTGATTTTATTTCTACACGACTGGATTTGACGGGACGGTTATTCTATACCTACCGCTCTAAAGTGCTTAGTGGAGGATTGACGTATTCACCCGATACCTCTGTGACGTTCAGTTTCGGGTTGACGGTGCAGGGCGTGACATTGGGATATGCTTATGAGTGCTTTACCTCGAAGATAGGTGCCGCAAGCGGTAGCCACGACCTGATGGTAAGGTATGCATTGGACTTGAATGTATTTAAGAAAAGCCGGAACTTGCATAAGAGTGTACGGATTTTGTAAGAGATATACGGACGATGAAAAAGAATAGAGGAATGAAAGTAATTCATGCATGGTACGGAGCAGCATTATTGCTGTTCGGTTCGCTGGCTTCGTGCATGGGGACGGTGGGTAGTAGTTCCATGCGGGGCGGTGAGGTGATAGGCGCCAGTGCTGTGGCATGGAATGAACCTGCGCCTTATGGTATGGTGTTGGTGAAACGCGGTTCGGTGAAGATGGGACCTGACAAGCAAGACAGTTTGTGGGGAACAATCGTTCCTTCACGGGAGATTTCGGTAGAGTCTTTCTGGATGGACGATACGGAAGTGACCGTTGCCGAATATAAACAGTTTGTCAACTGGGTGCGCGATTCCATTATCCGCGAGCGCTTGGCGGACCCCGCTTATGGTGGTAATGAATTGTTCAAGATAGAGGAAGATCGGGAAGGAAATCCGATAAAGCCTTATCTGAACTGGACGAAGCCTATCCCCTGGAAGCGGGCGACGGAGGATGAGCAGATGGCTATAGAAAGCGTATACAAGCAGCATCCGATTGACGGTACGCTGATGCTGGATGGCGCCCAGTTGAATTATTATTATGAAATTTATGATTATGCTGAGGCTGCCAAGCGCCGCAATCGTCTGAATCCTGCCGAACGGGTCAAGAATACGGATATAGAACTGAATCCGGAAGAGGTTGTGATGATAACGAAGGACACGGCATATATTAATGATGAAGGGCGGATTGTGAACCGTACCATTACCCGTCCGCTATCCAGCGAATGGGATTTCCTGAATAGCTATATTGTGAATATCTATCCCGATACGACCTGTTGGGTGAATGACTTCCCGAACGCGAATAATGAGCAGTATATGCGTTTGTATTTCAACCACCCCAGTTACAATGAACATCCGGTGGTCGGTGTCAGTTGGGAACAGGCGAACGCATTCTGTGCATGGCGCACGAATTATCTGCTTGCAGGGCTGCGAGGGCAGGCGAAGTATATCCAGCGTTACCGTCTGCCGACTGAAGCGGAATGGGAATTTGCCGCACGAGGTCGGGAAGATAACAAATATCCTTGGAAAGACAGTGAAGAAACGAAGGATGACCGAGGATGTTACAATGCAAACTACAAACCCGGCAAGGGAAATTATACCAAGGACGGTAACCTGATTTCAACCCGTGTAGGAGCTTATTCGCCGAACTCGAACGGGCTGCATGATATGGCGGGCAATGTGGCCGAGTGGACCTCAACGGCTTATACCGAGTCGGGGGTATTGCAGGCAAGCGACATTAATCCGGATATTCAGTATAATGCTGCGCCGGATGATCCGTATGCAATGAAGAAGAAAGTGGTGCGTGGTGGTTCGTGGAAGGATGTGAATGCATTTATACGTTCGGATGCCCGGACGGCAGAGTATCAGAATGAGCAACGTTCGTATATCGGTTTCCGTTGCGTACGTACACAAGTGGGATATAATAAGAAGGGGAAATGATAAGACGCTAAAATGGTAAAGATGATGGAAAAAGATACTGTAAATGGAAAAAGGGGCTTGGGACAAAAGTTGCAGGACTTTATGGCGAGCTACCGTGGCAAGGTCATTATGAATTATGCCTATAGTTGGGGTGCTGCCATTGTTATTGCAGGTACATTGTTTAAACTGACACATTTGCCAGGTGCCAATCTGATGTTATGGATTGGGATGGGAACGGAAGTACTGGTGTTTTTCATTTCTGCATTTGACTTGCCGAACAAGCAGGCGGGAAGTGCTGCGGGGGGAGTCATTGTTGTAGGTGACGGGGCGCAAGCCAATCAGTCTGTAGCGTCTGTTCCGAATCAACCTGTATCGGTGACTGTAGGGACGAATAACTATTCACCCGGAAATACAACTCCTGCCTTTACCCCTGAGATGGAAGAAACCACTCAGGCTTATATTGCCCAACTGAAAGAAATGACAGAGATGTTATCTCACTTCACCGCCCAGGCAGAGTCCCTTTCGCATGACGCCGAGCAGATGAGTGCCCTGAACCGTAACCTTGCAGGTATTAATGCCATTTACGAAATGCAGCTTCGTAGTGCCAGCACCCAGATAAATACAATTGACCAGGTGCACGAGCAGACCCGCAAAATGGCGCGCCAGATAGAAGAACTGAATGCCGTCTATGCCCGTATGCTGCAAGCGGTGCAAGTGAAGTGAAAAAGTGATAGAGTAGTAGAATGATAAAGTACTATGTTCCTTCACCTCCTCCTGACTTTTATTTTTTAATTTTTAATTCTCAATTTTTAATTTATAATGACTACTAATCCGGACTCCCCGCGTCAGAAGATGATAAACCTGATGTATATCGTCTTGATGGCACTGCTGGCACTAAACGTCTCGTCGGATGTGCTGAACGGCTTTTCATTGGTGGATGAAAGTCTTTCGCGTACAACGGCCAACTCAACTGTGCAGAATCAGTCACTATACGACGGGCTTGCCGGTGCAAACGAACGTAATCCCGAAAAGGTGGGGCCGTGGTTTGAGAAAGCGCTACATGTGAAGAATATGTCCGATTCGCTCTACGCCTATGTCAATGAACTGAAATTGCGCATTGTGCGGGAAGCAGATGGAAAGGATGGTGACGTTGTCAATATATCCAATAAAGAAGACCTGGAAGCTGCTTCTTTTGTGATGCTTGCTCCCGGAAGGGGACAGGGCAAGGAGTTGTACAACCGTATCAATCAATACCGGGAAGAGATTCTGGCTTTTGTTACCGATCCTGTGCAGCAGAAGATTATCCGTGATAACCTGAATACCGAAGTGCCGCGCAAAGCATCCGCTGCAGGCAAGAACTGGCAGGAATATATATTTGAAAATACCCCGGTAGCCGCAGCGGTCACTCTGTTGACGAAGTTGCAAAGCGATGTGCGCTATGCCGAAGGTGAAGTCCTCCATTTGCTGACGCAGAATACCGATGTGCAGGATGTACGTGTGAATCAGCTTCAGGCTTATGTGATTCCTACTTCGCAAAATGTGGTGCGTGGTGGTACTTACAGTGCCCGTGTCATTCTGGCTGCCGTAGATTCTACGCAGCGCCCTTCTATTTACATAGCCGGTGAAAAACAACCGGATAATGCAGAAGGCTGGTTTGAAACTGTTTGTAACCGTACGGGAGAGTTCTCTTTGAACGGCTATCTGGAACTCATGCAAAGAAACGGTGAAGTTCTCCGCAGAGACTTCTCGCAGAAATATACAGTGGTAGAACCTACCGCAACCGTATCTGCCACCATGATGAATGTGCTTTACGCCGGATATGATAATCCTATCAGTATTTCAGTCCCGGGAGTTCCTGCCGGACAAGTGCAGGCGAGCATCATCAGTGGAAACGGTACGTTGACCCGCGCCGGAAACGGCTATATAGCACACCCTGCCACTATCGGTAAAGATGTAGTGATTCGTGTGACAGCGTCTGTTGGCGGACGTACGCAATCAATGGGAGATTATACCTATCGTGTACGCCAGTTGCCGGACCCGTCACCATTTATTGAATATACGGAAGACGGAACGCCAAAGCGTTATCGGGGCGGACGCGGACTGTCCAAGGCTGTTCTGATGAATACTCCGGGCATTGTGGCTGCCATAGACGATGGATTGTTGAATATCAGTTTCCGTGTATTAGGTTTTGAAACGGTTTTCTTCGATAATATGGGAAATGCTGTGCCGGAAGTGTCTTCGGGAGCTGCTTTTTCTACACGCCAGAAAGATATGTTCCGTCGTCTGTCCCGTGGCAAACGTTTTTATATATCCCGGGTACGTGCAGTTGGACCGGATGGGGTGGAACGTTTGTTGCCTACCACATTGGAAGTGATTGTGAATTAGAAATTGATAATAAATAAGATATACGACTATGAAACTATCCGTGAAACTCATAATAGCTGTTACCCTGTGTGCATTGAATGTCTCTGTGGGGTGGGCACAAAGGCAATATCCCGGTTCGGTGGGCTTGCCGGATGATGTGGTGTGGATGCGTGAAATCTACCGTACGCTGGATTTGACTAAGGATACCAATGGCGCGCTGTACTATCCGGTGGAGCCGCAAGGAAGTAAGATGAACCTTTTCACTACCATGTTCCGCCTGCTGGCACAGAAAAAAATACCGGCTTACGAATATCAGTTGGACGGGACGGAGCGTTTTCAGAAAGATGCTGAAGTAACTTTTCGCGAAGTGCTGGACCGTTTCCAAATCTATTATGAAATGAAGAAAGTGGCAAATCGCCGAGACAGTGTTTTGTCTGTCAACAACAGCGATATACCTTCGGCGGATGTGTTGAGCTACTTTATAAAGGAAGTATGGTACTTTGACCAGCGTACTTCTACCTATGGCTCGGTAATAACAGCCGTTTGTCCGGTGCTGCATCGTTCGGAAGATTTTAGTTCGGAGAAGATGACGTTCCCTATGTTCTGGGTGAATTATCAAGACTTGGTTCCTTATCTGACGCAGTCAAAAATATCTGTAAGCAACTATAATAATGCAGCCAACAGTACCTGGGAAGATTTCTTTACGGCACGTTTGTACAAAGGAGATATCTACAAAACTACTAATTTGCAAAACCGGACTTTATCGCAATATTGTTCTACGGATAGTGCCATGTTGAAAGAGCAGAAACGAATAGAAAAAGAACTGGCAGACTTTGAAAATACACTGTATGGCAGGGATCTGATAGAAGAAACCGACTCGCTTTCTGCAACTTCCGGAGTGAAGGTTGCAAAGTCTAATTCTAAGAAGAAAGGGCGTGACAATGTTGTTACAACAAAAGGTAAATCTTCTTCCTCAGTAAAGTCAAAATCCTATTCAGGTAAGTCACAATCGGTCTCCAAGCGTGAAGCAGCGGCTCCTAAGGCATCAGTGCGCCGGCAACGCCGTTGAACAAAATTGAAGCTTTTTTGTTCTTTTTGAGAATTAATCCATATATTTGTCCCGATAATTTAAACAAAAAGAATTATGAAACAGATTTTTAGTGTTTTCATTATAGCTGTATGCTGTATGTTTATGGCTATGCCTGCTCAGGCACAACTCATTAAGTGGGGTGTAAAAGGTGGTGTGAACTTAACAAAGATAGACTGGGATGGAGGCATTGATAAAAATAAAGAAAACTCCGCTGGTTTCTTTATTGGTCCTATGGCTGAAATAACAATTCCTATTGTAGGTCTGGGTATTGATGGGGCTTTGTTATTTTCACAAAGAGGTAAAGGTGACGTAAAACAAACCGGAGCGGAGGTTCCCATCAATCTGAAATATACAATTGGCTTAGGTAGTATGCTGGGAATTTATTTTGCTGCCGGACCAGATTTCTTCTTTGATTTTAAGAAGAAAGATGAAATTGACCGGAAAAAGACTCAGGTAGGACTTAATCTGGGAGCCGGTGTGAAGCTTATTAAGCATTTGCAGATAGGTATTAACTATCAGTTCCCAATGGGCGACAGTTTTACATGGAAGGGTGCAGGCAAGGCTATCGGCGCAAAAAATAAAACCTGGCAGGTTTCCGCTGCTTATCTTTTCTAAGAAAAATAATAGCTATAATATAATGGGGATGGATTCTTTAATAGAGTTCATCCCCGTTTTTGTAATGAAAGTGCTTGGTTTGTGGGAGATGTTTGATTCAAATTTGCACGGTTATGAATTAGTTGACGAGGGGACAAGTTGACAAGGGAACAAGGTTCCATGCGGCATAGAAGCATTGCGCAGCCCCTTGTCCCCTTGTCAACTCGTATCCTTGTTTCCTTCCTTTCTATTAGGGTTATGAATCAAATAATAATTTAGCGGTATCTTTCTGATAGCCAATAGACGAATGAATGAGAGTATCTACTTATAATTCAACAGAACCAGAGTAATCCAATTAATCATAACCGCCCGAACATTCCTCCACCGATAACTGTAGTATATACAAAACATCCCCATAACTCTTTGGAGAATGAAAGAAGTATCATAATATAAGAGAATAAAATATGACACAGATTAAAATCAAACGAGTGTACGAAGACCCTGAACCGGAGGACGGATATCGTGTATTGGTAGACCGCCTCTGGCCCCGAGGTATGAAAAAGGAACATCTGAAATATGATGTCTGGGAGAAAGACATTACTCCTTCGCCTGAACTAAGAAAATGGTTCCACGAGAATCCCGTGGGAAATTGGGAAGGCTTCTCAGCCATGTATCGTAAAGAACTGGAAACATCGGAAGCTGTGCGGAACTTCCTCGCAAAAATCAAACCCTATAAAACGGTTACCTTACTATATGCTTCCAAAGAACCTGTCCGCA
Source organism: uncultured Bacteroides sp. (assembly GCF_905207245.1). Lineage (GTDB taxonomy): Bacteria > Bacteroidota > Bacteroidia > Bacteroidales > Bacteroidaceae > Bacteroides. The sequence continues at coordinate 20,601 of NZ_CAJLKP010000038.1, forward strand.
ATCATGCCCGCATTCTGCAACAGTTTCTTGAAACACATCTTGAGTAATCGTGAATATTCATTATCTTTAAAGAAGATAAGCTGCATCTCAGCATAACTTTTTCATGCAAGCATGAAAGTTATGCATTCGATTTGCATTATCTTTGCAAATGCTGTTCCTCAAAAAACGAACAGCATAACCATTTTCAGAAAGGACTACCATGATAGAGTTGCGAACAGTCAACCTGACCCGTTACATCACCCCTTTGCGCGAAGGCGGCTCACTGCCTGCGCTGGCAGAAGCTGACGACGAATTCAAGTACGTCGTGAAGTTTCGCGGTGCCGGTCATGGCACAAAGGCACTGATTTCCGAGTTGATTGGCGGAGAAGTTGCACGTGTGCTGGGCTTCAGAGTACCGGAACTAGTATTCCTGAACCTTGACGAAGCATTCGGTCGTACCGAAGGAGATGAAGAAATACAGGATTTATTGCAAGGCAGCCGTGGTCTGAACCTCGGACTGCATTTCTTGTCGGGAGCCCTGACCTTCGACCCTGTGGCAACCAAAGTAGCCCCCGACCTGGCTTCCCGCATCGTCTGGCTGGATGCCTACCTCACAAATATAGACCGCACTTTCCGCAACACCAATATGCTGATGTGGCACAAGGAGCTCTGGCTGATAGACCAGGGGGCTTCACTCTACTTCCATCACTCGTGGGAGAACTGGGAGAAGCATGCGGTAAGCCCCTTCGTCTATATAAAGAATCATGTATTACTGCCCGAAGCGTCCCAGCTCGAAGAAGCCGATGCCGCCCTGCGCGTCCTGCTGACTGAAGAAAAGATACAGGAAATTGTCTCACTCATTCCCGATGATTGGTTGCATTGGAACGATACCCATGAGACACCCGAAGAAATCAGAGATATCTACCTCCGCTTTCTGACCGAAAGACGGGCCCATTCCGAAATATTTGTAAAAGAAGCATTGAATGCAAGGAAAGCACTTATATGAATACGCAGTTATCCGCCTCGTTCCCAAGGTAGAACGTGAAGAGTTCTTCAATGTAGGCGTAATCCTTTTCTCGAAAAAGGCAAACTTCATTAAATCCGTTTGCCGGGTGAACGAGGAAAAGTTGAAGCTATATGTGTCCGAAGTAGACCGGGAACTGGTATTTGCACACTTGGATGTGTTCAACAAGATATGCTCGGGTGCGCGGGACGGCGGCCCCATTGCCCAGCTTGATGTTCCGGAACGTTTCCGGTGGCTGACAGCCGTGCGGAGTTCCTGTATTCAAACGTCCCGCCCACATGCCGGTTTCTCCGACGATCTGGACAGGACGTTAGAAAGATTATTCAAAGAATTGGTTTTATGACGGAGTAGCGTACTTTATCTTCAACTCCTCTACTCCCATTCCCGTAAAATAATCTTCGATAAAATTCCAACGTTTCGTATCGTCCATTCCATCCGTTCCAAAGAAGAAGGAGAACAGTTCTATTTGTTCCTGGAATATCTTCTCATTATTCTCAAGAATCAGGTTGTGGTATTCATCAGAAGACGCAATCTGTTCCAAGCTTTCAGGCTCATCAAAGCGAACCAGTACACAAGGCGTACCGCCACCCTCAACGCTGAACGAAAGGCAATCGAGCATAGAAAGCAGGTTGAGCAACATATTCAGGTCGGAGAACGGCGTAGTGTAGAATAGTAAACGTGCTCCTTTCGTCCCCACAATGCGCTGACTGAACAGCTTCTGGTAACGGGATAACAATAAATCAAACCCTTTCGTCACCGTGAAAGAGAGTTCGTTAGAATCCTTCTTCTTCACACTGCTGATATAACTCACGCTGCGTCCCTCTTCCGTACGCGACTCCAACAACGAGCCAATGAAGCGCTTTGCTGACGGCACATCCATGCCATGCTCAGCAAATACCGCCCGCAACTCTTCTTCGTCAAAGCGGCCTTTCGCTTTCCGCAGTTTATCAACCAGCAGCGTCTTCAAGCTATTGAACAATGCATCCATCCGCTGGCGAATCGTCTCCGCATTTTCTTTCAACAACACCTCATGCTTGCCTACAGATACCGCACGGGAACCTTCCCACAGCGTACCGCTATTCAGCTTCTGTTTAAATTCTCTATATCCCAACTCAGCAAAGCGCTCTTCCCAGAGTTTTTCCAAACGTGCCGTGTACACATTTTCCGTACCGGGCACTTTTGTAAGATAATCCTTAAATTCACGAATAAAAACATCACCGGTCTTATCCTGTATATATCCTTCCGTCAGTAGGTTCTGCGGACTTACTTCCAAGAGTTTCTTGCCGTAGCGATGGCTCAAATCATCCTCCAGCCACAACAAAGCCGTTTTAATCAATTGTCCCAGTTCCGCCTCATACTCCAGTTTATTCTTCATCCGTGGCAGTTTCACCACGAATTCAAAGTCAGACAAAGACACCAGCATTTCTTGCTTTCCGCCTTTCATCCGGTACACTTCCATCAGTTTCTTCAGTATCAACGACAACTGTTCCTGTGCGATATTGCCTGCCATGTGCAGACGCTTCATATAATAAAAATCCCGTTCATGATAGTCCGTTGCCGAAACGCCATGAATATCTATATCGCGGGCTGCGCGTCCAATCTCCTGTATATAGTCGACAAACGTACTGGACGGCGCCACGTGATACACCCGGTCGATATCACTGATATCCACCCCCATACCGAATGCCTTTGTAGCCACAATCATCCGCTTTTCACCTTCTTTAAACTCCTGTACAATCGCCGCCTTCTGTTCCTTGTCCTTTTTGCCGTAGTAGGAAGCCACCAAATGCCAGTCTGTTGATTTCACCCACGTCTTCAGGCGCATGTCGATGCCGCCTGCAAAGGGGTAATAAAGAATGGTTTTGTGTCCGTCGAGGAAATCCTCCACCCGTTCAGCCACTACACGTTGCTTGGCCTTATCATACGTCTCGCCTTCCTCTATCTCCATCTGGCGAATATCGAAGCCGATATTCCGGCGTTTCACCGTACCTGCATAAAGTACACAGGGTTCCATTTGCAGCGAACGAATGGTTTCGAACACCATATCATTGTCCCCTTTCGGGTTCCAGACTGCCGTAGCCGTCAGTGCAAAAAGCGGAAACGCATAACCGAGGCTTTTCTTCAAGCCCTGCAGATAACGACCGAGGAACCAGTAATCCACCCGGAACTCCTTACCCCAGGTAGTCACCGTATGAGCCTCATCCACCACAATCAACCCGATGCGGCGTTCACCTGCAAAATGCTTGATATCATACGAGAGCAATAACTCCGGCGAAAGATAGAATAAATCCACCTCACCTTCGCGCACTTGCCGGTACACTTCGTTCTTTTGTTCAGGCGACAAGTCGGAAGAAGCATACGCCACGCGCATGTATCCCAGTTCCTGCAAACCTTCCACCTGGTCTACAATCAGTGCTTTCAAGGGAGATACGACAATGGTAAGCAGCCCATATTCATTACCCAGATAGATGGCAGGCAACTGGAACAACAGGGATTTTCCTGCTCCGGTGGGTGCTGTCAGCAAGATGTTGTCCACATCCTCTTCTCCGTTGCGCGCCTTCTCTGCTTCGGCAATGACACTTTCTATCAATTGCCCCTGAGAGATATGGAGCGTGTTCTTCCCCTTGAACAAATCGTCGTACACCTCCAGAGCACGAAACTGTTCGTACCCGTAAGTTTCTTTCAAAAGTGTGTATACTGCTTCCCGGCAATCTCCGGGCAAATGCCGTTCTTTCAGTTCCGGCAACCGGCATGCCGCTTCTTCTCGTGTTTCAGTCATAATGGAACAAGTATAAAAAAGAGGCAGTCCTTTAACCCGTTGCAAACAGGTCTACGGACTACCTCTTTCTATGTGTTTACTACCCTGCAACAAGTGCAGAGCTTAAAAAAATCGTATCTAATACTCCTCTTCATTAAAGAAGAAATCCTCTTTGCTCGGATAATCAGGCCAAATATCTTCGATGCTCTCATAAATATCGCCTTCATCTTCCATTTCCTGCAAATTCTCAATCACTTCAAGCGGAGCGCCCGAACGAATGGCATAATCAATCAATTCGTCCTTGGTTGCCGGCCAAGGAGCATCTTCCAATTTAGATGCTAATTCCAATGTCCAATACATAAGTCCTAAGTATTAAAATTGTGAATATTAAGTCCTACTTTCTATTTTTCGGCAAAAGTATAATAAAATCTCTCACTTACAACTATTATCCCAAAATATTTCATCTTTTTTCTCATCCTGGTTAATTTTGCGCGACAAGACAAACAAATAATCGGACAAACGGTTCACATAAGCAAGCAATTCAGGAGCTACTTTGCATTGTTCTGCCAAAGCCAGAATACGACGTTCCGCCCTACGGCAAACCGTGCGGCAAACATGACAAACAGAAGCTCCGCGACTACCACCGGGCAATATAAAAGCATGCAACGGAGGAAGCAGATTATCCAAACGGTCTATTTCCTTCTCAATGCGTTCTATCTCTTCGGGATGGATGACACTGGCGCACTTCAAATCCGTCTTCTCAAGGTCAGTGGCCAGATTGGAGCCGACCGCAAAAAGACGGTCTTGGATATGGCGGACAAGTATTTGGTCCTCTTCATCGGACAGATAAGTGATGAGCACGCCCAGATTAGCGTTCAGTTCGTCCACTGTGCCGTACGCTTCAAGGCGGACGTGGGTCTTCGAGACACGAGTACCGCCTACCAATGAGGTAGTACCTTTATCTCCGGTTTTTGTATATATTTTCATAACGATTAGTGTTTAGTTATTAGTGATTAGTAAGTGGCTCTAATCACCAATCACTAACCATCAATCACTATTGAAACGCCTAAAGATAATCAAAAGTTGACAATGTAGTCTTGTTTTATCTTTGTTTTATCAAAGAAAAGAATACCGATGTCATAAAGGTCAAACGTAACACCCGTTTTTTCATCCTGTATCATACGTTTCCAAAGCTTTTTCATCTGTGGAGTATAACCTATTCCTTCCACAACAAAAATAGATTTCTTCGTTGTGCGCGCAGCACAGATACGAAACACTTCTTCCACAAATTCCGGATGGCGGTAATCATGCAGATAAAGGAAATCTACAGGTACTCCGGCTTCCAGAAACAACCCGGAAAGTTCGGATGCAGAAGTGTAGTCCGCTCCCTCCTTCCCTGCTTTCAGATAGAGCGAAGAAGCGGCAAGTCTGCCGGCATCCACAATGGTGTCAGGCTGAGTATAGTTGACCAGGCGGAACAGGAGACGTTTCACCTTTTTCGATTCATACTTCCAGTTCCTGTCTTTCTGCGGAGCCAGCTTTTTCTGCTCCACAGCCAGGTCTTTATACTTATAATAAGGAGTACCCTCATAAATCACCTGCGTAATCAGATTGAAAGCAAAAGGTGAATGTACCCCGTATCCGCAACGATGGCGGAAGCGGCTTAACCAGATGAACGGGCGTTTCAAAGTCAAAGTGATACGGTTCATAATACCCTCCCTTCAATTATCTTTGCTTCCGAAGAATAGTTCTCTTTAACCGTTAGCTGCACATGCTCCCCCTCAAAGCGGAAAGTGAGGTTAAGGGCTGTAATCCAGTTGACGTAATGCGCCTTCAACTCCAGTATGAAAGAGGAGGACCAGGCATAACTTCCTGCTACATAAAAGGGACCTTCTATTCCGTTGAAATGTCCCTTAGCTTCGATAGAATAAGGTGGATAGGCTTCGATAGAAGTCTTTTTCCATTGTTTGTAGCCAAACAGAAGGTCATATTTAGTTCCGGAAGCCTCCATGACGGTCATTATCAATTCTTTCTGTTTGAGCTGAAGGGTGAGAGATTGCCATCCGAACTTATTGGGTTCGAGCGTAATGGTTTTACCCGCATATTCCCGTGCAAGGGATGAATTTGCCTTTCCCTGCACCACCGGCAGGCGATAGGAAGATTGTTTTTTCTGCAAACGCTTATAATCTTTCCCCGGTGTCAGTGGCTGGTCGCCCGTCACGGCAGGCAGCAGGCGGTTCCATACCAGGCGACGCTGCGTGGCTCCATCTATCAGAGTACATTCGGTGATGACTACTACCATATCTTTGTCAGGTATGATAAGCGCATATTGCCCCAATGCCCCATCTATACGGACAGCACCCAGATACTCACAAAGCCACATGTGGTAACCGTAACCATAGCCGAAGCTGCCTGTATCCGACTGTTTCGCCATCATCTGGTCTACCCACCAGGCAGGAAGCAATTGTTTACCTTTCCATACGCCACGATTCAGCAGCAACTGACCAAACTTAGCCAGCGATTCGCTCTGTACATATACGCCCCAGCCTCCGGTATTGATACCTTCGGGACTGATTTCCCAAGATATATCAGTGATATGCATCGGCTCAAAAATCTTCATCCGGAGGTAATCCAACACCTTCATTCCGGTCACCTTTTGCACAATGGCAGAAAGAATGTAAGAGCTCATGGAGTCATAATCAAAATGCTCTCCGGGAGTTTTTACAGTTTTTTCCAGATAACCTCTTATCCAGTCGGTACGGACGTTGCGCATATTCCAGTCCGGAGCAATGCCGGAAGTCATGTTCAGCAGGTTACGAACAGTCATATCAGCAAGATTTGCTGAGATGCTGTCCGGAAGTTGGTCGGGAAAGAAAGATGCGACACGGTCCGTCAACCGCAGACGGTTCTCGGAGATGGCAAGGCCAACAGCAGCGCCCACAAAGGTTTTAGAACAAGAGAATACGGTATGACGATATTCCGGAGCAAAAGGTTCAGGATAGATTTCGGCTATGACTTTGCCATGACGCAACACCATTACACTATGTATATCTGTTTTGGGGAGCCCCATCAGGGAGTCCATCAAAGCGATGACCGCTCCAGAAGGCACACCTTCGGCTTCGGGCGTGGAACGTTCCAGTTCACGGATTTGCGCACTGACTGTTACGGATGCCAACAGGGAAAACGCAAGAAAAAATAAAGCAAGCTTGTTCTTCATACTTATATTGCATTATGCATTTACACATCAACAGGACGCAAAAGTAAAGCATTCGGGAGTGGTGAACAAATCTTTCGGAAATAATTAATAGAAAAAGCGGGAAGTACCATGGATACTTCCCGCTTCTACATAATAAAAAGGATTCAATCTTTTATCCCAAAGGGTCTTCTTCCAAGCCGCCTTCACCGGAACCACCTTCACCCGGTTTTGGTTTAACGACTGCGTCTCTAACCACAGTCCCCTTACCTACTTCCAGTCTTTCCACACTGGTCTTGCCCAGCATATCCTTAAAATAGCTTCCCGAGGTGAAGATAATTTTACGACGATACACCGTATTGGCATCCACATCGTCCACTCCTGCCTGACTTTTCGCATTCAATCCGGGACGGAAGCACCCGAAGTCTCCCAACTGAACGGAATATCCTTTGTCCAAATCCATATTCAGGGTATCAATCAACCCGTCAATCACCATTTTCACCACGCCACGCGGTGCCATACTCACTTTCTGCACTTCTTCACAGAGTTTCTTAAACTCTACCATACCCAGCACTTTCGTTTGTGCCACAAATTTCTCAGTTTTAGTTTTATCAAAACCAAACACCACCTTCTTTACTTCATACTTAATTGCCATAATCTTTGTTTTTAATGATTTAATAATAATATGTATATTGTCTTTCTCTTATCTCATCCGGAAGCAAGACGTTTTTTCACTGTGAGGCCTCAACAGTCAGACGTTCTGTTTTCTCAGATTCGATGTTGCAAAGTTAGGGTGAGATAGAAGCAAAAGCAAGAAAATGGCATCTACCAAGAGATTACATAAAACACTAATAAGCAACCTATTACAATATCATCATCTCTACAATCAATGAAATGAAGAGAAAATGGAGAAGAGCGTCAAAGAAGGCAAATTAGTAATGTTCTCTACAAGATAGAGGCATAAGTAACTGATAATGAAGGAAACGTTTTCCGAACATCTCTACAAGAAAGATATGCCTTGCAGAAAAGCAACAAAATTCAAGATTCACCCACCAATACTTATTTGCGGCATGATTATCATCGAAAGACCACAAAACAGCAATATGCAATAATTATGCGAATCAGTAGTTGAACGTTCAGAAGAGAAGGAAACAAGGGAACGAGTTGACAAGGAGACAAGGGGCTGCGCAATGCTTCTATGCCGCATGGAACCTTGTTTCCTTGTCAACTTGTCCCCTCGTCAACTAATTCATAACCGTTCAGTAACAAGCCCGTTTCAACTACTGATTCGCATTAATTATTAAAAATTGCTAATACTTTTATAGCATAAAAAGACTACTTTCATGTATTTTTGTACATTTATTGGTGTTTCAGGCAGAAGATGCGACATGAAAATGCATTTTCTGCAATGGAAATTATATATAAAACATTAAATGAAATAACAATTAAATAATAGATAATGAAAACAGAATTGGAAAAATGTCTGGCCGGAGAAATATTCGATGGGAGCGACAAGGAGTTGGCGGAAATGACATTGAATGCCAAACGCCTACTGAAGGAACTGAATGCAGTGGATTACGCGGACACAAAGCAGAAAAAGTGCATCCTGAGGAAATTGTTCGGCAGAGTGGGCGAAAACATTCACCTGGACATTGACTTTCACTGTGAGTACGGAAAACATATTCTCATTGGTGATAAGGTCATCATCAATATGAACTGTACGTTCGTGGACAACAACATCATTGAGATTGGCAATAATGTACTGATTGCGTCAAATGTCCAGATATACACTGCAACCCATTCCACGAAGCTGCAAGAACGCATTGTGGACAAATGGGAGGAAGGAAAGGAAATCTGCCGGACATATGCACTACCCGTAAAAATCAAAGACGGTGCATGGATTGGCGGAGGTGCAATCATCCTGCCGGGGGTAACAATCGGCGAGAACAGCGTCATAGGGGCCGGAAGCGTCGTTACCCGCTCGATACCTGACAATTGTGTGGCTGTCGGCAATCCCTGCCGCGTCATAAAGCCTATTGATAATCAAGCCAATGCGTGAATCATGGGATGATGATTCGCAGATTATGAATCTAATGCATTACCTGAAACAATGATAAAGAATCTTATATTCGACTTCGGAAAAGTCCTTGTGAACCATGATTTGCACGCAGTTCTTGAACGCTACTTCAAGGGCGATAAAGAAACGGAAGAACGCTTCTGCGCCATTTTAGCCTCACCGGCATTTACCGAAGCCTGCGACCGTGGCCTTATACCTTTTGAAGAACTTATCAGGGAGACCCGGCTCAAGTATCCCCACTTCAGTGACGCTTTCCATTTTTTTCATGACAATTATCTGGAAGAAGTAACAGGAGAAATCGAAGGAATGCAGGAAGTGCTGCGCAAGCTCAAAACAAAAGGTTTCAAACTCTATGGATTGAGCAATTGGAGCAGCACGGTCTATGAAGTGATGCGCAAATATGAAATTTTCAATTTGCTCGACGGACGGGTCATATCATGCGAAGAACATGTAATCAAACCCGATAAGGAAATCTATCTGCGTTTGTGTGAACGTTATGGTCTTGAACCGGCAGAATGCCTGTTCACCGACGACAGAATGGAAAATGTCGAGGGGGCGAAATCGGTCGGCATGGATGCCGTGCTATTCACAACTCCGGAAAATTATGCCGCCGATGTTGAACGGATTTATCCGAAATAATTCAAGAATATAAAATCGAACAAATTGAGGAGTAAAAAAAATTGCAGAAATTTATTTCTCAAGAATCACAAAGGTAACCTTCATTACCTCCTTATACTTGAAATCAGGTTACATTCGCTCTCAGTGCTTCTTTTTACTGGACTCGAAAGAGGAAGAATAAAGCCTCCAACGTTGCATCTTACCCGGAAGATACTTGTTGCGACATAAATGGCAAATATGGAAATCCCCGTCATCGGCAGCATAAACCCAGCCCGAATCATGCACGACCCGGCATACATCGCACGCAAATCTCTCCGTCATCTTACGGCCTTTGCTATTGCGAAGAATCTCCTTTACTCTTTTGACGAGTTTTCTATTTACTCCATATTCCAGCATATTCCACAACTTGTCGCTCCAAAAGTAGCACAATCCGTTTGTAATTCAATGAAAAACACAAGAAACTTACATTTCCTGCAATAAACTCATCGACTGCTGCCAATCATAAAACACCTCGCTATCGTCATCGGTTGCCCTGAATAGATCGTATCAAAGACTTTACACACTTTATTCCATTTTCTACTATTTATTCCTCATATACACCACATTCCTCCCCGCTCCATACCTCGTCAACAGCCCATCTTCAATAAACAGGTTTAAGTCCGTGACCGCCTGTTTCACACTGCGCCCCGTCAGCCGGGCATACTGTGCACGGTTGATGCAGGGATACTGCTGAAAATACTCCTCAAGCAAACGGAAACGTTGCTCCACAGACAGGAGTGGCGCAGAAGACTCGGACTTGGACGCCGACTGGGGATGGCGTTCCAATTGCATTTTCTTATCCAGTTCATTATAAAACTCCTTGCCCAGACGGAAATTCAAACCACGAAGCGTCACCGAGGCGGCACGCAGTTCTTTCTTCTCCATCACTTCGCGCCGGCAGCTTAACGAAGGTGTGAAATAGCCCAGTTCGCCCAGTTCCACCGTCCAGCCATCGGCAAGGCAATCGCGCAGTTCATCCATAAAGGAAGCCATGGCGCCCTCCAACAGGCTGCGACTGATGCCAGTGAAAAGATGAACACGGTCCAAAAATTCTTTCCGTTCAATGGTTCCTTTGGGTATGAAACGGGCGTAAAGGGGTTGTTGCTCGCCGGTTTGGCGAATGTCAGGCTTCTCAAAAAGGTCATAATATGCACTCATCTGTATGTTTTTATGGGTACTCCACATCAAAAACATGAAGTGCCGGGGTTAAGTGGCCACACCGCTATCTTTATCTCTTTTTCCTGCGGCGGCTAAGGAGAATCGTAGTAAACGCTTATTCTTTCCACCATGGTGGAAAGAATAAATAAAGGCATGCAGATGTACTAATCTTCCGCAATGAAAACAATAGGAAAGCCTAAGAAAAAGACTAAAGATTTCACAAATCTTCCCATTCAGCAGTCGCTATCTTATTTCAACTCAAATGAAACCATTCCACGAATATCTGCAGAAGAGGCTCCAATATAAGCCTTAAACTTACCCGGCTCTGCCGTCCATCCGCCAACAGTTTCATCATAGAACTTCAAATCATCCGAAGTAATGGTAAAGGTTACTTCTTTCTCTTCACCCGGTGCCAAAGCTATCTTTTGAAATGCCTTCAACTCCTTCACAGGACGCAAAACACTACATTTTTCATCTCCTACATACAGTTGCACGACTTCTTTTCCGGCAACACTACCCGTATTTTTTACAGGAATGGTCACGGTCAGAGAATTGCCGGCAGTCATTGTTTGGGCAGAAGCTACCGGTTTACCATAAGCAAAAGTCGTATAACTCAAACCATATCCGAAAGGAAATAAAGCAGGAATCTTCTTGGTATCATGCCAGCGATAACCTACCAGAATATCTTCCTTGTAGACCTGCTTGATACTATCACCCGGATAACTCAATTCGTCAAATGCATGTGCACCGCAATCCGTCAGTTTCACAGGGAATGAGAAAGGAAGTTTTCCACTGGGATTCACCGCACCACTCAGTACATCGGCAAGTGAATTACCCCCCATAGATCCCAAATACCAGCCTTGCAGGATAGCCGGAACTTTATCCAGCCAAGGCATTTCCACGGCATTACCGCTCAACAATACCAATACCATATTTTTATTGACCCCCGACAGAGATTCAATCAGTTCATTTTGTCCGAATGGTAAACCGTATGTCACACGGTCACCGCCTTCACAATCCTGAAAGTGATTCTTATTCAATCCACCAAACAAGATTACAATATCGGCTTCTTTGGCAAGTTCAGTTGCTACTGTGCGCAAGGAGTCCGCCACCGACTGGGGAATATCTTCCGCATGCCCATACATCGGACGTCCTGCTGCATAACCTTTCGTATAGACTACCTTGTCACCATAAAGGGCACGCATGCCATCGAGCGGAGATACCATATCTTTCACCTTCAGCTCGGAAGAACCGCCTCCTTCGTTCAACAAGCGGACAGCATTGTCACCTACCACTAATATGCGTTGATATTTAGAGGCATCAAGTGGCAGCAAAGGAGTACATTTTTTCTGGACAGGTGCATTCTTCAGAAGCACAATGCCCTCATTGCCTATCTTACGGGCAGTCTGGTAATGCTCTTCGTTTGTCAGCACACCATAAGGTTTCTGGCGATTCATCGCCGTGCGGAATATCAGGCGAAGAATGCGGGAGGCTTTATCATCCACCGTACTCATAGGTACCTTGCCTTCCTTCAACATCCGGAGATAAGGTTTAGCCAGATAATAATCGTCAAAGGTAAATGCACTTTCTGAGGTTAGCCCATTGGTATAAGATCCCATCTCGATATCCAGACCATTCATGGCCGCTTCGTAAGTATCGTGGGCTCCACCCCAATCGGTTACGACTACGCCATCAAACCCCCAGTCGTTTTTCAAAATCTTATTCAGCAAAAGTTCATTGTGGCAGGCATGCTGACCACGTACCTTGTTATAAGCTCCCATCACGGTCCAGGCACCACCCTGCTGCACAGCAGCCTTGAAAGCCGGAAGGTAGATTTCGTGCAAGGCACGGTCGCTTAGTTGCACATCAATGTGTCCACGCCATAATTCCTGATTGTTCAGAGCATAGTGTTTCACACTTACGGCAACACCATTTTTTTGTATTTCCTGAATATAAGGTACACACATTACGCCTGCCAGATAAGGATCTTCACCCATGTATTCAAAGTTACGGCCATTCAGAGGAGTACGATAGATATTAACGCCGGGACCCAAAAGAACATCTTTTTCCCGATAACGGGCTTCTTCACCAATGGCTTTGCCATAGATGGCGGATATTTCCGGATTCCAGGTGGCGGCAAGACAAGTCAAAGCCGGAAAGGCAGTAATACTGTCATTAGTCCATTTGGCATATCCCCAATCGTTCCAGTTGATTTCTGCACGAACACCGTGAGGTCCGTCACTCATCCAGAGTTCGGGGATACCGAGGCGGGGCACCCCTGGACTGCTGAATTTGCTTTGCGCATGGCAGAGGGCTACTTTCTCTTCCAGTGTCATACGGTTGAGAGCATCCTTTACACGTGCCTCAATGGGCTGGGTATCATCTAAATATACAGGGGTTTGCGCAGTCAAAGTTCCTACTGAACAGGCAAACAAAAGGGTTGTAAAGAGTTGTTTCTTCATAATTATTACATTTAATAAAATATCAACAAAAATATTACTTTTATTTCGCTTTAACAGTCATCACCGCCGGTTTTAATCCATCAGCCGTAGCCGTCAGCTTAATCACGCCTGCCTGGTTGTTGCTCTGAATCACCACCAGACACTTCCCATAGAAAGCCTTGCGACGGTCAGTTTTGAATTTCTCCATTGAAACAGGACTACCGTTGTCTACACCGGCAATGAAGCCTGCACCTTGCACATCGAACACGATCTGATTATCGGCATTCGGACAAAGATTACCATCCTTATCCAGTACTTCCACTGTTACAAAACTAAGATCCTTGCCGTCTGATCTGATTTCTCCACGGTCAGCCGTCAAGCGTATTTGCGCAGGTTCTCCGGCCGTATGGATTTCCTTTTCCAGTACCGTTTTTCCATCCTTGCGGGAAACGGCTTTTACCACACCCGGCTCATACTTCACACGCCATACGACATGAAAATCGTCCTTACCTTTTGTACGCACGCCCTGCGACTTACCATTTACAAAAAGCTCCACTCCATCAGCATTATTATAATAAGCCCACATATCTATATCCTGTCCCGGCGTCCAGTTCCAATGCGGGAAAAGGTGCAATACCTTTTTCTCCGGATACCATTCCGACTGATAGAGATAGTATATATCTTTCGGGAAACCGGCCAAATCGACAATGCCGAAATAAGAGCTGCGGGCAGGCCAACCGTAAGGAGTCGGTTCACCCAAATAATCGAACCCTGTCCAAACATATTGCCCGCTGATAAAATCATTATTCTTCACGTGGCGCATCGTACCCTCATGGCTGTTCCCCCAGGGCACATGGCAGTTATCATACGAAGAACAGGAAAAAGTATCATCAAAATAAGGTTTATCCCAACGTTCAGGACAAATAACGGTTTCATCACTCGGCATCCGGTAGTAGCCACGGGTCATCAGTGCCGATACACTTTCCGCCACAATGAAGGGCTTACCGGGGAAATTCTCGGGTACACCGGCAAACCAATCGTCATGATAATTGAAACCGATGAGGTCCAATGCTCCCGAACGGAAGAGATGATTGTTCGGGTTCGGCTCATTGCAACCCGCCGTAACGGGACGAGTAGGGTCAAGAGCTTTCACCATATCCACCAGTTTCTTTGTCAGCAAGGAATTGACGCTCATTTCGTCTTCCTTTGCCAGCATACTCTTGTCATGGCCAAAGTTCAGAATCAGGTTGGCTTGCTCCAGAGTCAGGGTATCCGCCTTTGCCTCCGACCATTGTTCCAACACTTCATTGCCGATGCTCCATATAAAAATGGAAGGATGGTTACGGTCGCGCAGTATCAAATCCGTCAGATCGCGTTCGTGCCACTCGTTGAAATAACGGGAATAATCATGAGCCGTTTTTCTTTTGCGCCACATATCGAATGTCTCGTCCATTACGATAAAGCCCATACGGTCACAAAGATCGAGTAGTTCCGGTGAGGGAGGATTATGGGAACAGCGAATGCCGTTACATCCCATTTCTTTCAATATCTCCAACTGGCGCTCGATAGCACGGATATTCACTGCTGCTCCAAGACATCCCAGATCGTGATGCATACATACACCATTGATCTTCAAACGTTCTCCATTGAGAATAAACCCTTTCTGCGCATCAAAACGAAAGGTACGGATACCGGTACCGGTACAGTAACGATCCAGCACCTTACCGGTTGCCTTGTCAATAAGGATGCTGTTCACCTTATATATATAAGGATTGTTCACGCTCCAAAGATTAGGATTCTTCACCACAATTTCTTGCTCCACTTCGTTCGGACAGGCAGGCATCACTTGCAGTTCCGATGTAACCTCACTCACTACATTCCCTGCTGCATCCATCAGCCGTGACTGCAACACAACATCTGCCAAGGAAACAATTTCCGAATCGAAAACAACATACGTGCCATCCGCTTGCTTCATGGAATCTTTCAGTTGAGCGGACACATCATACTGTATTTTAGTACGTATGTTCAGCCGGGCAGTGTTCTTCGACACGTCTTCCGCTGTGATAAAAGTGCCCCATTGCGCTATATGCACAGGATTAAGTTTCGTAAGCCATACATTACGGTAGATGCCACACCCCGAATACCAGCGGGAATTAGGTTGTTCCGCATTATCTACACGCACGGCAACTACATTCTCTCCGCCCCACTTGATATAGGGAGTCAGATCGTAACTGAACGAAACATATCCATAAGGACGCACACCGAGGGAATGACCGTTGATGAAGACTTCCGAATTCATATATACACCGTCAAAATCAATGTACAGGCGCTTGCCTTCATCTGCCTTGTCAACAGCGAACGTTTTGCGATACCAACCGATACCACCGGGCAATGCCCCGCCACCTGTTCCAGAAGGATGATCCTTGCTGAACTCTCCCTCAATGGCCCAGTCATGCGGAAGATTGAGGGTCCGCCACGCCGTATCGTCATAATCGGGACGGGATGCCGCAGGGTCGTCTCCCAGACGGAAGGTCCAGCCGGCGGTAAAGTCCTGTCGACGGTTATTCGTCATCTTCTCAGCGGAGGTGCAACTTCCCACCATCAGGAAAAGAAGGAAACAGGATATTTGTATTAGTAATAATCTTTTCATGTTATTTATTCTATAAATGATAATTTAGCGGCTTCACCGCTAAATTAAGTGACAAGCTACGAGCTACAAGTGACAAGTGCCTTTCGGCGTGATAGCCGGGCGAATAATTATTCGCCCTTATAGCGCAGTAACTCGTTACTGGTAGCTCGTAACTCGTAACTTAATACAGCTTCACCTTCAGCTTCTTCCCGTCATACTTCACCACCGTACCCTTAGCCTCCACATCAAAAGGTTGCGGTTTATCCTTACTTACCTTTACAACGTTGAATGTACGTTCTTTCAGCATACCGGAAAATTCTCCTGTGCGGTCACCGATAGTCAGAGCACCCTCTGCATCATTGTAAGTAAACGGAATGGTGGCATACTGTCCTTTTTCGTAGTTGTAATTCACACCTTCATCCTCGTACAAAGTGAACTCACCGTCTTTACCCGCATATACATACAGCGTAATTTCCTCCGCAGGTTTCTCATCACTATACTGCATTTCCGGACCATAAGGAACAATCGCCCCCTCACATACATAAAGCGGCATACGTTCATAAGGAGCATCCACACTCAGTTGCTGTCCGCCAGCCACATACTTACCCGTATAGAAATCATACCAACCACAAGTTGCCGGAAAATAGACCTTACGGCTACGCGCTCCATATTCATACACCGGAGCCGCCATCAATGCCGGACCAAACATAAACTGGTCACTGATATTATTCACCTTTGCATCTGCCGTGAAATCCATTACCAGCGGACGCATAATCGTATAATCATCAAAATAAGTCATCCCTGCCAATGAATAGATATAAGGCATCATCGTATAGCGCAACTTCGTATAATACACTATAGAATTATAAGCCGGATGTCCCTCAGGAGCTATATTCCACACTTCACGGAACGGATACTGTCCATGCGCACGGAACAACGGGCAGAATGCGCCAAACTGATACCAACGTGTATTCAACTCACGCCATTCCTTATAGTCCGCATTCTCTTTTCCGGTCTTATTGAATTCCTTTTGTCCGTCTTCATAGCGTTTTTCTACGCAGAATCCGCCAATATCCATTGTCCAGTAAGGAATACCGCTTACTGCAAAGTTCAGTCCGGCAGAAATCTGTGCCTTCATATCTTCCCAGCGGGTAGCGATATCGCCACTCCATGTTGCGGTAGAGTAACGTTGTAACCCGGCAAATCCCGAACGGGTCAGCAAAAATACACGCTTGTCATTGTCTACGGCACGTTGTCCGTCATAAATAGCCTCAGCATTCATCAGCGCATACGCATTGAAATATTGGTCGGACGGGCCGAGGGCAGTCGGACCGCACAAAGCTTTCCGGTAAGCCAAATCCGTACAATCGCGTACATTCGGTTCACTGGCATCCATCCACCAGGCATCGATGCCGAGCGGATAAAGATGATCTTCCATCTGCTTCCAGAACAACTTCCGTGCACCTTCAGCATAAGCATCATAGAAAGAACCTACATAGCCGGGACCAATCCAGTCGCGGATACTGTCTTTAACGGCTTGCTGATACATCCAGCCCTTTTCATCAAACTCTTTATAATGCTCCGTAGTCCTATAGAATTTCGGCCAAACGGAAATCATCATTTTGGCATTCATGGTATGAATGGAATCTACCATCCCTTTGGGATCAGGGAAACGAGCTTTATCGAACTCATGACTACCCCAGGCATTTTCCGGCCAGTAGCTCCAGTCGAGCACAATATTATCAATGGGAATCTGACGTTTACGGAATTCCTTCAAAGCATCCAGTATCTCTTCCTGCGTCTTATAACGTTCGCGGCTCTGCCAGTATCCCATCGCCCACCTCGGCATGATTTGTGATTTTCCGGTCAGAGCACGGTATCCACTGATTACTTCATCCATATTGTTACCGTAAACAAAGTAATAGTCTATCTCATTCTGCATTTCACCCCACCAGGACTGCTTGTTCTGCTCCTCGGCAGATACAGGAGACAACGCACGCAAACCGCAATAAGAAACATATCCGTCGGGCGTCCATTCAATCTTCAACGGAACCCGCTTGCCGGCTTTCAGGTCTACCGCAAACTTATAACTGTTCGGATTCCAAGCGGTACGCCAACGTTCGGGAACTACCAGTTCATTGTCAATATACACCTTCATATATCCTGCATAATAAAGGATGAAGCGGAACCGGCCGCTTTCCATCGGCTCAATTTCTCCTTCATACGTCACCTGCGAACCCATGAAAGGGAATCCTTCGGGTAAATTCACCACCTTCGACAAATCTTCCGATTTCAGATGTTCAAAATAGACAGAATCTTCCCGGCGTACCAGTGTCTCCGCCGTTGATTCCTGAGAGGGTACGTATGTTCCTGTCAAAGCACCTTCCCTGCCCTCCTTATCATATAGTTTGAAGACTGTGCTTAACTGTGCATAATCACGCGGATCACCGAAGCGGCAAAGCGAATAACTATCCCACAGAATACCGTAATTCTTATTGGAAACAATAAAAGGTACAGAAACCTTCGTATTATACTGGAAAAGTTCCTCGTTCTTACCTTTATAGTTGAATTCATCAGCTTGGTGTTGTCCCAGTCCGTAGAACGCCTCATCATCGGGCGACCGAAATACCTGGCGTACCGTATATGCCTTTGTCCCCTGCACTTCGATAGGCTGGAAGCTCCTGCCTTTCTCATCTTCCGCCAGAATCAGGTTGCCGGAAGCATTGGTAAAGCGTACTTCACCTGTAGCCTTAGACACGATAGCGCACACCTGTGAGGTTTTTACCGAAACGGCATCTTCACTTTCTTCCACGCTAAAATCCGTCTTATCTTTTTGGGGTACTATAATCAGGCTTTCCGCCTTTGAAAAGTTCTTTTCGGGAGTAGCCGACACATGAATCAGCTTCTCTCCCATTACTTCAACCTTCACCTTTCGCACATCCGTCGGTTGCTGTTGTCCGACATTCACGATAACGCCGTTACTCGTCTTCTCATACCCGCCTCCGGAGCATGCCATCAGCATCCATCCCGCGAGCAAACAAACTGAAGTGTTTTTCAATTTCATATCTTTGTTTTTAAAGTTATTTTCTCCGAGTGTAAAAGTAGGAAATCATATAGAGAATAAACCCTCCCAATGTTGAAAGGAGAGGGTTTATTTGATTTATAGAGATATCAGATGTTTCAGCAATGGGTACTTTTTGTTATTTACCCTCCTTTTCCTGGTATACAGAGGGTAAAACACCGAATTCATCCTTGAAGTACTTACTGAAATATTTGGGATTATTGAAGCCCACCTGATAGGCAACCTCCGACACATTCTGCTGACTTTCGCGCAGGAACTGGGCGGCACGTTTCAAGCGGATGATGCGGATAAATTCAATCGGAGTCTTGCCGGTGATCTGCAACAATTTTTTATATAGATGTACCCGGCTCATGCCCAGTTCATGACTCAGTTCTTCCACAGATAAGTCGGAACGGGCGATATTCTCTTCCACATATTTAATCGCGTTTTCAATAAGTTTCTCATCCATCGATGTTATGACGATTTCACTCGGTTCAGGGTCTATGCGGGTACGAAGTTTGTTCTTGCTGCTCAAATCTATCAGTTTGCGCATCCGTAATATCAATACTTCCATATTGAAAGGTTTCGTCACATAGTCATCTGCACCGATGGTGAGGCCTTCCACCTTGTTTTCCACCGACTGCTTGGCCGTGAGCAATACAAACGGAATATTGCTCGTGCGCTTATCCGCTTTCACCCAACGGCACAGTTCATTACCATCCATTTCGGGCATCATTACGTCACTGACAATGATATCCGGCATCAGCTCCGGTATGATTTGCCAAGCTTCTTTTCCGTTTGCAGCAGATTCCACTCGGAAGTACAGACTTAATGCATAGCGCATAAAGGAAACAAAGTCCTCATTATCATCTACAATCAGTGCCAATGGTTTCTTTTTGCCGTCTTCATCCGGTAGTTCAACTTCAGACTTTTCTTCTGATTCCAACGCCAAAGCAACCGCATCCTCTTCCGCCGCTTCTTCGGAGAGCGGAGTAACCACATTGACAACGGAATGTTTCACAGGGATATCTACCACAAACACACTGCCCGTACCTACATTATCAAATACACGAACCACACCACCGTGCAGCGTAACGTAATCGCGCACCAGACTCAACCCGATGCCGCTGCCCGTAGTAGAATTTCCGTTTTCTTCGCGTTCCGACTGATAGAAGCGTTCGAATATCCGTTCCTTATCCACATCGCTGATACCTATCCCGGTATCGGACACTTTGATTTCCAATGTTTCGGTAGTCCCTTTCAGCAACTCCAGCGAAACGTCCACACGTCCGCCGTCAGGAGTGAACTTGAATGCATTAGAAAGCAGATTCATCACCACCTTACCTATCTTATCCTCATCAAACGACATATTCAGCGATTCTATCGCCGAGAAGAAAGTGAGATGCACATTCTTCTTTTCAGAAAGCATCAGGAACGAATTGCAGATAGTATGCACATACGACACAATTTCTCCTTCGGAAAGGCTGAGATGCAGACCTGCCACTTCATTCTTGCGAAAGTCCAGCAACTGATTCAGCAAGCGTGAGGCATTGCGGTGCATCAACTTCAACTGGCCCAGTCTTCTTTCATCCTTCGTCTCTTTTATCATGCTCTCCAATGGTGAGATAATCAGTGTCAACGGAGTACGCAACTCATGGCTCACATTGGTGAAGAAACGGAATTTCATCTGATTGACCTCCTCATTCCTCTCCGCTTCATGCTCCATCTGCTGTATCTTGAATTTATTACGCTCACGGCGTAGCACTTCATTGCGGGCAAGAATCAGTACCCCTACCAACAACAGAGCATAAATGGCATACGCCCACGAAGTCATCCAGAAAGGTGGTCGGATCACAATTTTCAGGCTCGCTTCCTCCGTCCCTGCATATCCGTCGCTATTGACGGCTTTTACTTTCAACATATAAGTACCGGGGGCCAGATTCGTGTAAGTGACACGATGCATATCAGCCGTACCCGACAGCCAGTCTTCGTTAAAACCTTCCAGCTTATACAAATACCGGGTTTTATCAGGCACGATGTAATTATCCGATGCAAACAGCACAGTGAAGACATTCTGCTTATAGTCGAGCTCTATCTCCCTGACCTTATTCAACGACTCACGCAGCAGAACACGCCCCCCATACTCCTTCCCGATTTCAATCTCTTCATTGAACAACTGGAAACCGGTAAACATCACCTTCGGCAACGCAAGGTTATATTTGATGTCATCAGGCCTGAAAGTATTGAGTCCGTACATACCTCCCATTGCGATCTCTCCCGAAGTGAGCCGCTTGATGGAACGCTGATTGAACTCCGACCCTTGCAAACCATCCTTATCATCATATACATAATAATGGAAAGCATAATCTCCGGTTTTCGTATCGATGGAAGGAACAATATTCAGCACCCCGTTTCCCGTGGTCATCCACATATTTTTGTTCTCATCCTCCACAATACCGGCAATATATTCCTTTGCTTCGTCCTGCCCGGAAGAGACGATCTGCAAACGGTCGTTCTTAGGGTTATATAGATTCAGCCCATTACGTGTCCCTATCCATATCAGTCCCCGGCTATCTTCATAAACCTGGTTTATACTTTGATTGGAGAAACGCTGGTTTCCCGACAGATTACCTACCATATTAGTTATCTTCCGGGTGTTCAAATCCATAATGGCAACACCCGTAGAAGCGGTGCCGATAACAAGCCGGTTGTTGCGGGTGATGCAAATAGAAGAAATATGATTGGAGATGAGATCAGAATTAGCCATGGTATAGGTGATAAACTTTCCCGTCTTCGGATTCAGGCATTGCAGACCTCCACCTAACGTACCAATCCATATATTTCCATCCTTGTCTTCTGCCAGCGCCCAGACATTATCATTAGCCAGTGAATTCTCATCTCCGGGATGGTTGCGGTAATTCACGAAGCGTTTGCCGTCAAAGCAGTCCAGACCTTCCCAGAAAGTACCTATCCATAGCTTACCGTCAGTTGCCTGCAACAAAGTGACAATGACATTGGAAGCTATGGAATTTCCCGTCCGTGAGTGAGTATATATTTTCTTTTCGTCCGTCCGTGAGTTCCAATGCATTAATCCGGCATCATTACTACCTAGCCACAGACAACTATTACCACACTCTTCCAGGCAGTTGATGTCTCCCAAGCGATTGATGGAAAACTTAAAAATGCTCTCATTATAATAGGCCACACCTTTCTTATAAGTTCCTATCCACATCACCCCGCTGTCATCCTCATAAAACACGTTAATGGTATTGTTGGGCAGTCCCCGTTCATCATCCACATTATAAGTAAGGGAAACGGTTTCGCCTGTCGCCTTATTCCAGATGTCAATGCCATCCTGATCTTTTCCAAACCAGATACGTCCCTGCCTATCCTGAGCAATGGCAACCACATGTGCCTGCCCCCTGTCGTTAAAGTCCCATTGCGATTGCCATTTCTTTGCAGGCAGATTATACGCCCACACGCCGGGAGCGCCGTATATCCATAAATCCTCGTCCTTATCCACATACAAGAAAAAGATATCGGTGTGGTTTCCCATCTCTTTCATAATATCCGTCAATTCCCACTTCACCTTTACTTCTTCACGGTCGATACAGAACACATGACCGTTATCATATGCCAATACAATACCATCCTTGCACTCAATCATATCGATGACGATACCTTCGGGTATTCCTTTCTCACCGAAAGGCAGAATATCCGCCTTTTTTTCTCCGGGACGGTAGCGATAACATCCCTTCCCGTCCACGGCAAACCACATATTCTTTTGGCCGTCTACAAATACATGCCGGGGAGTCCCGTCTATTCCGATGTCCCACATCAAGGAACTCACATCACGCACAAAGTTTTCCGTATCCCAATTATATATGATATATCCATTTTCTCCGGTACGTATCCACAAACGGCCTTCACCGTCTTCCACTATTTTCTCGATGTAACTGTCAGGCAGGGATGTCGGATCATTGTCCGAACTATAAAAGACTTTAAAACGATATCCGTCGTAACGTGTCAGACCGGATGCGGTTCCGAACCACATAAAGCCTCTCGAATCCTTGTAAATAGCATTAATTTGGTTACTGGGCATTCCGTCCCTGACTTCCAGATGCTTAAACATGAAATTGTGTGCAACGGAAGAGAAGCACATTACAACGAACAGTACGATAAGTAAAATCAATCTCCGCATGGCGTTAGGTATAAGATGGTAGTTAACACATTGCAAATGAAACAAAAAGTTACTGCATAAACAAGATTTTCCATAGAAAATAGGGAAGCCACTTCCCACACAGAAGCCGCTTCCCAGAACCAATCAAAAAAAACCTGTATAAAAAACCTATCTCTTAACTAAGAGAACCTATATTTATGAAAAAACATTTTTCCCAATTAGTTTGCAATCCCCTCTATCAAGGCATCCAACGCTTGCTGGTCGTAAATCTTACAGGTATTACGGTTAAAGAGAGCCATCGTATTGTCTCCATTATATCCATTGTCCCAGTAGAAAGGAACAAGACCATACTTCCCGGCATTGGAAACCACCGTTTTCAGATAATAAGCGCGCGAAGCCAGATGCTTGGTCAACTCGTCTCCGGTTAGGGAAGAACGTCTGTTGGCACCGAATTCACCCAAAATCACCGGAATACCCTGACTTACATATTTCGTCTGCATCATTTTGAAAAGAACTTCCATTTCCGCTTCCGCACTTGCATAACTGCCGGGTTGGTAGTTCCTGTCAGATCCGTCTACATGATATTCGGTTCCCCAGAAGTAGGCCATCTTTCCCCAGCTCTCATCCGTTGTCATTCCACAGAAGTTCC
Source organism: uncultured Bacteroides sp. (assembly GCF_905207245.1). GTDB lineage: Bacteria > Bacteroidota > Bacteroidia > Bacteroidales > Bacteroidaceae > Bacteroides. The sequence continues at coordinate 44,407 of NZ_CAJLKP010000038.1, forward strand.
ACGGGGTGTAGTAGTGTATCTCAACCATCAAGCGGTCGGGAACATTGTCCACAGGCAGTTGACCATAATCCGAAGTATTCGTGATATCCGTATTGGGGCCTTGAACAATCAGGTTGCGGAGCGCATTATTTCCACCCGTAGCACGCACGGCATCTATGAAGGTCTGTTCGTATGACTTCAGAACTTCCATTTCAGCTACATTGGCAGCATTGGGTTCATTACATCCGGCAAATAGCAAATGTTCGTCATAGTCCTTGAACTTCTCGGCAATCTGCGTCCACAAAGCCTTCTGCACCTTGTTCACATTGTCCTGTACGGCTGCCTTACAATTCTTTTCCAACCAGCCTCCGTCATAGTGGATATTCAGGATGACATACATATTCTCGGCATAACAATAATCCACCACTTCCTGCACACGGTTCAACCAGGAAGCTTTAATTGTATAGTCCGCCTCATTCTCCATATATCCATACCATGCACAAGGAATTCGCACAGCATTGAAACCAGCAGCTTTTACGGCACTGATCATCTTCTGAGTCGTTGCCGGATTTCCCCATTTGGTCTCTCCCGGATCCATATCACTCAACGAGTTGGTTCCCCACACAAACCCATTTGCATAAGTCACATTGCATGCTTCCAAAGAATTACCCAGATTCCAACCGAGCTTTATCTTCGCAGCCAAAGTCATGGCATCACTTTCCATGCCAACATCAGGCCGTTCACCGGCAAGCTGCTTCACCGTAACGGTTTCCGTAAAATCTCCCAAAGTAAAGGTAATGGTTCCTTCGCGAGCCTCACCATAATGGGCGGCAACGCTAAAGGTTCTAGTCACCGCAGACATTGCACGGGTATTAGTCTCACGTATCCAGCTATCATGAATAATGACCGTGACATCGCCATTCGCTTTCAGATTCACCGTAAAGATTCCACCTCCGGCAGCAACCGCTTCGGGAGAACAGGATTCTACAATCAGTCCGTTGGCAGCAACCTGCACAACGTTGAACGTTTCTGTCAAACCACCACCGTTCACAGTAATAGTGGCAGTACGTTCCACCGCATCAGGATTTTCTTCCACCCTCACCATATATTTAAGAACCGTAGCGGAAGCAGCGGGAGTTACCGTACACCAATCCTGATTGCTGGTGACTTCCAGCAACACATTCGACTTTATAGAAAGCGTGTTCGTTCCTCCTGTTTTTGAGAAGTTCAGTCCATTCGTAAGAATGTTCTCGGAAATTACGATTTCAGGTGTAACGGCTTCATCCTCATTGCTGGAGCAAGCCACCGCAAAAGCAGAAAGTGCAATCGTAAAAAGAAATACAAGGTAAATTTTAATTTTATTCATAACCGTTATGTTTTTCGTTCTTAAATGTCAGGTTAAGGATAAAAAATCCGTGCTGGCAAAGATAAAGCAAAGCAGGTATACAAGTGGTTCAGGATGTTATATGGAATGGTATAATTTGTTATCACCTCGGGATAAAAGGTTTCCAATAGCCGACATATCGTCCGGAGGCTTTGCAGGAATCGTGTAAAGCCCTATCTTTGAGAGTAAATGTTACTCATATCTGACTTAATTTGAATAAGTTGACAAGGGAACAAAGGGCTGCGCAATGCTTCTATACCGCAGGAACCTTGTTCCCTTGTCAACTGAATTTCCTCACAGTTTTGAACTCAACCAACGAGCACAAAGCACCGAATCTGATTCTCGGTCAGGATGCTGTTCGGACCTCACTCATTGCCTAATCAGATTTTCTTTATTGCCTACTTTTTCTTCGTTCCACTATAGTTATCCGCAAGGGACACTATAGTTACCTTTGCGGATAACTATAGTATAACGCAAGGATAACTATAGTGAAACGAAGAAAGAATGCCTAACAAAACAGGTCTTAACAGGCAAGCGGCGGAATAAGAAAAGCCTGTAGGCATCATCTTCTGCATGTGAAGCAAATAGTGATGATTTATTTCTACACAGATAAGAACTAAATCTTAAATAAAAAGAGAGAGAAACTATGAACTGTTCCTCCCTCTTTATCGAAAAAACTTCTTATTCTACAACCAGTAAATGAAATACTTTACGCTGGTTACTCAAAGTCTTCAATGCAGCGGCTCCCAGTCCATTGTCCATACCCAACCATAGACCGGTCACCTTACCACTTGCATCCAAATCCCAGTCATACAATTCGAGGAATCCACCTCCTTGTGGAACATTGCCGACAGACGGTATAACTTCACCATTCTCATCAGTCTTCCCATTATTGAACTGAAGTTCAAAATTCAACCAACCACCATCAACTCCACTCATCTCAAAGAACATATCAAGATCCTCCGGGAATTGTACCAAAGGCATTCCATACCAGTCATCAGCAGCAAGGAAAGAGTATGTAGTATTAGTACTTGCTCCCTGATTATTCACGAATATCAGTGAGCCATCACTTCCAAAAGTCAGCCTGAACTTATCCACATTCGCTATATTAGCAACAGAGTAAGTCCAATTGGTCCAATCGGGCAAAGTAGAGGTAGCATAGTTGGCTTTCATACCATCAGTAATGTTATCATAGACCCAATTATTGGCCCATGTACATATGATGTGTTCATAATCCAGTCTATACGTACGGGAACTGCCACCTGTCAGCCTTTTCTTAATAGTTTCATTTTTATCCTCAGTGCCACCGGCACCAACAGCCGTAGGGTTAAAATGATAAGCGATGTATTCCGTATCCGGTTTATCAGGATTAGGGATACCTAACCACATGCCCGACAGATTACCTTCATTATCCTTCTCGATGCTCAAGATACGCAAAGTATTCGCATCACTTACATGGAAAGTCATCCAGCCTACAATAGTCACTGTAGGTATCGTACCGCTGAAAGCATAAATACCTTTATCATCCAAAGTATAGGACATTTCAGTTTCACCGCCATCAGGAGTTACAAAAGTGGCTTTCATTTCTTTACTGTCCAGAATCATTGCATACCCTTCGTATACCGCCGGATCAGGAGTTCCCAGCCAATCAGGATAATCAGACAGAGAAGTCCATCCATTCAGCAGCTTACCACTTTGTGATGCCCAATCCACAGGATTCTTTTTAGATAATGTCCATTTGATAGTGGTGGACGTGACAACGCTCACAGTTTCCGAAACATCATCTTTCCAGCCATCCGGCAGTTGCGGTTCCGATGGTTCGGGTTCTTCCGGTTCGGGCACATAGCTATCAGCATATTCTTTGGAAACGAAGTTCCAGCAATACACACATTTACCTTCACCGGACAATGCCTCGTCACGATAATTACCAATCATCAATTGGTTTTCTGTAAGCACCAGAATTTGGAAACCATTTCTGAAATCGACTGCATTACCACTGGCCCAGGCACCATGCACGAAATCTACATCAATGGCTGACATCGTATGATCATCCGTATTCATGCTGAACATGCCTTCAGTTACCGTTTCCTGTCCGTCGGTAAAACGATGAACGGTCAGCCCCGCTTTTCCCTCAAGCGAGAAAATCATATAGGAGTTAAGATCGTCCTCTGTAATACCTACATCACCATTACCGGGTTCCCACCAAGTTTTATCCTTAGCATACCAGTTATTCTTTCCGGCATCGGCAATCATATCAAGATAAGTCGCAGTCGGATCGAAACACGAATAGAAGCCTTGCTTCATCCCATAATTACCCGTATCAGGCACCCAAGTCTTCGAATTTCCGGCACCACCTGCCAGAAAGTCCCACATCTCACCTGTTACGAAATCAGCACAGAAATCCTCCACAGTAAAAGTTGCCGGTTCACCATATACAGCACCGCCTCGGGTTTCTACTCCAAACTTCACGGTATATGTGCCGTCGAAGGCCATTTTTAATGTAATCTTCTGTTCCTGGCTACGTCCCATCGGATGTTCCCAAAGAGGAGTGTACTTACTGCCCATCTTGCTTTCCAAATAGATAATATTAGGATTGGCGGCATCATGGGTTATTGTATAGGCTATTCCTTCTGCCAAGTCATCGGCTGTAACATCGGGTATTTCCAACTCGTTGCTATCTGGTGTACAGGCAACAAACATCAACACCAATACCACCAACGAAGCGTATACTTCATAAAATATCTTTTTCATGATTCTTTAGTTTTAATAGTTATCACCAGCCGGTATTTTGTTTCAAAAGTCCATTAGAGAGAGTTATCTGGTTCTGAGGGATCTGCATCAGTCCGCGCTTACTCTTTATATTAGCAGCATCTATAGTGATGCTTTCCTCCAGGTTACCAGACAATACGGTAAGGTTGCTTTCAGCAATTTCATTAGCAGCATAATCTACTCCTTGGCGAAGCAAATCCCAATAGCGTATACCTTCAAAAGCAAATTCAAGCATACGTTCTTTCATGATGTTTTCTTTGGTGGGAGCCACACCCGTAGATACTTTTGCACGACTACGGACTTCATCCAGACAATCCTGCGCTGTCTTCGTAGGTGTTCCGCCTAGTTCAGCCGCCATCAACAGGACGTCGGCGTAACGGAGCACGATATAAGGCTGGTATTGTTTTTCTTGCACCGCACTGGTCGATGTTTGTTCCGGAACAGAAGAGACACCATTATAATAGCAAGTCGGAGTATACTTCTTGATGGCATAACCGGTATATTCACGTTGGTCTCTCAGGTATTCATCAAAACCGGTTTTCGCCGCAATGCCCTCTCCTGCTATGTCTATGATAGAAGCCGAACGACGGGCATCATCTGCTGAATAAGCATTCCAGATTTTAGGATGCACAGTACAACAGCCCCAGCCGTAAGCATAAGGAGAGTACCAGAATTTGCGGAGTCCCAACATTACCAGCCAACGGTTACCGTCCACATCACCACCTGTATTATAACGGTCATCCGTATAGTTGAATTTCATTTGCAGGATGACTTCATCATTGATTTCCTTATAAGTAGTCTTTTCTGCATCCCAAGCCTCAGCAGCCGATTGGGAAACGCTGGATGCAGCCGGCCATAAATCTTTGAATTCTGCCAGCAATTTATACTCTTTTGAGGTTATGATATCATCCAGATAGCCCACCACTTCATCTTTGGTTACATTAGCCAAGTCTTTACCATAATACCCGGTATAAAACAGATATACACGGGCCATCAAAGCCTCAGCGGCATATTTAGTGATACGACCGTCATTAGCAGAGGCTTCTGCTTTCGGGTATGCATTGGCCGGAATATTTTCAATAGCGTATTTCAGGTCTTCAACGATAGTAGCATATACGGCATGGGGATCCGACTGTGGAACATTCTGGTCTGTCGGTTCCGTTAATAGCGGAATATTCTCCCACAAACGTACCATATCGAAGTAACAGAGGGCACGTATCACGCGGCATTGACCTATCAGTCGTCCTCGTGCAGTCTCGTCGCCCGCCCATTCAAACTGTCCCATTGCTTCATATTTCAGAATTTCATTACAACGGTAAATGGCTCTGTAATAAGAGTCCCAACTCGTTTCAAGCAAACTTGTACCGGCAGAATAACATCCTATATCAAAGCGGTCAACCACCTGATAGTTGGGTGCATCCGTGACGCCCGTTCCTGCAAGGCATTCATCAGCCATCAGTTCCGAGCAAATATAAAATCCCCAGGTGTCATCCGAGGTCGTACGTTTCCAGGCATTATAACAGCCTATCAGGGCGAGCTCCGCATCATCTTTGCTCTTATAGAAGTTTCCGGTGTTAGATGAGGTCTTAGATTCCACATCTAAAAAGCTTTCCGCACATGAAGCCAATGTAAGTCCTCCAAGTACCAACGCTATTATATTCAATTTGAACTTATTCATAGTTTATTCCTTTTAATGTTATCATTAGAACTTAAGGTTTACCCCAAACAGGAAAGTACGGGGACGAGGATAAAAGCCCTGGTCTACGCCCGATACCCATTTCTCGGAACCATAGCCTACTTCCGGATCCATACCATCGTACTTAGTGAATGTGAATGCATTCTGCACCTGCACGTACAGGCGGGCCTGTGAGATGTATTTTATCTTCATCAGCTTGCAGAAATCATATCCAAGGGTAATGTTACTGATACGCAGGAAATCGCCATCCTGTACATACAAATCAGAAAACATCCAGTTATCCGTAGTGTTGGTCACGCGGGGAATTCTGTTGGAAGTGCCCTCACCTGTCCAGCGATCCAGAATAGCTGTAGTATAGTTAGACTGCTTATTGGCAATCTGTCTGAAAGACTGGACTATCTGATTTCCCACCACACCATTAGCATTCAGCGAAAAATCGAAACCTTTATAATCGAAACCTATTGTAAAACCATACGTGAAATCAGGAATACCATTTCCTAAATCAACCTTATCAGCAGTGTCGATGGTTCCGTTATGGTCCACATCCACATACTTCACATCACCCGGCTGGGGATTGGACTGAAGAACACCATTGCCTGCTGCAATCCAATCCTGGATTTCCCGCTGATTCTGGAATATACCCGCCGTTTTATATCCCCAGAAATAACCAATGGCATGACCGTTCTGTGCACGGTAAAATTCTTCTGCGTTATCATACAATATACCGGTCTTACCATGAATAATACCATCCTCGGTAGGGATATTACCTACCTCATTCTTGTTATACGCACCATTGATGCCGATGTTGTAGCGGAAGTCTTGCCCAATCTGATCGTTCCAGGTGAGAGCCAGTTCAACGCCGGTATTTTTCACATCACCACCATTGATAAAAGGACCGTCTGTTCCGGCAGTAGACAAAACCGGAGCCTGTACCAACCAGTCTTTCGTTGTCTTGATATAGAAATCAACATTCAGCCCCAGGCGACCATTCAGGAAGCGGGCATCAAGACCAATATTAGTTTGCTCAGATGTCTCCCATTTGATGCCTTCGTTAGCCAAGCGGCTGGGGAATGCACCCTGAACATATCCCGGACTAGTGGCACCGGACACTTCTCCAAATGTATAGTAACCGGAATAAGACACCGGAGCCAGGTATTGATAATTATCTATATTATTGTTACCCACTTGTCCCCAACTAACGCGAAGTTTCAGGTAATCGAGCCAGGATTGCGTCTTTTCCATCCATTTTTCATTGGTAATAGTCCAACCGGCAGAAACAGAGGGGAACCAACCATAGCGGTGTCCGCGGGCAAACTTGGAAGAACCGTCGCAACGCAGTGTAGCATTCACCATATAAGTTTCTTGCCAGTTCCAGCCCAAACGTCCGAAGTAGGATACATTGCGGGAACTGTCCCAAGGCTTTCCGGATGCAGAAAGACCGGTATCTTTGGATTGTGCCGTACCATTGTTGACATAAGCCTTATCCCAGCTATCAAAGCCGTTGGTCAGGTATGCCTGTCCTGCACCTACATCAAAGCCATCGGTACGTGAAGATTCCATACCGATCAGTGCATTCAGCGCATGATTGCCCCAGATCCAGTCATAAGAAGCCGTATTCTGCCAGGTAAGGGTAAATCCGTCACCGGCACTTTGTTCTACAGAGGTATAAGTTCTGTCAGTATAAGAATCAAACTGATATTTAGGAGTAAAGCTACGGTAGTTATAAGAAGAGTAAGAAGCTGCGAACAAAGTTCTTACTTTCAAATTCTTAATCGGTTCTATCTCGGCATAAACATCACCGGCAAAGGTGTTATTCTTATTCTGGGACTGCGACAGGGTCATCATTTGTCCATAAGGGTTTCCGTCACCGCCATTCCAGTCAGAAGCAGCCGTATTATTATAAGGAGAATTATACTTGCCATTATCACTGTAGATAGGAGCCAGAGGAGAAGTGTTAAAGGCAGAATATAATTTGTTGCCATTGTGTCCGTTACCCTCATCATTCATATTCTTATAGTTCTTATGGATGAAGCTGACGTGCTCACCAACTTTCAGAAAGTTGTTAAACAGCTTATGTTCGGAGTTTATACGAAAGTTGTAGCGTTCATAATCGGAAACCTCACTACCACCAATGATACCTTCCTGAGACATATAACCCAGTGACATAGCATAAGTGGAAGAGGCAGATCCACCCGTGATGCCCAGTGAATAACTCTGCATTTTGGCATTATCCTTAATCATGGAGTCAACCCAATCCGTATCATAAATATTCCCGTCAGCGTCGCGAATACTTTTATAACGGCTCCAATCATAAGCACTCTCTCCGGAGTTCAAGGCCTGTTCGTCCATAATCATCATATATTCCTGAGCATTCAGCATATCCACTTTGCGAGCGGCATTCTGTATGCCAAAGTAAGCATCAAAAGCAACAGATGCTTTCCCTTCTTTACCTGATTTTGTAGTAATCAGTACCACACCATTGGCAGCCTGTGCACCGTAAATAGCGGCCGAAGCAGCATCTTTCAGAATATCGATAGATTCGATATCAGCCGGATTCAAGGTAGAAATATCACCACCCACCCCATCAATAAGGTATAGCGGTTGTGAATTACCTACCGTTCCCAGACCACGGATTGACACCTTCATATCCTTACCCGGCTGACCTGTAGTAGAGGTAATCGTCACACCTGGGGTCTGCCCCTGCATGGCTTGCAAAGGGTTGGTTGTATTCAATTTGGCAATGTTTTCACCCTTCACCTGAACCGTAGCACCGGTCACCAGCTTCTTTTTCTGAACACCGTAACCCACTACGACTACTTCATCCAGCATTTCGGTATCTTCTTTTAAAGATACGTTGATAACCGAAGAGTCGCCTACCCTAATTTCCTGAGCCGTGTAGCCGATATAAGAGAATACCAGCGTTTGCCCGGGCAGGGCAGTTACAGAATACTTACCGTCCATATCGGTAATGCCACCGGTGAAAGTCTCCTTCACCTGAACGCTGACACCAATCAACGGCTCATTGTCCGTAGCAGATGTCACAACTCCCGAAATGGTTTTGCTTTGAGAAGGGTTAGCCTGAAGGCTACTGATTGCAGGTACCAGAAGTAGCAGTACCAACGCAACACGGCATAAATGCAGATTTATGCACTTTTCAAAGAATGTCTTTCTCATCGTACATTGTTTAATGGTTAATATCAAAGATTTTATTGCTTTTTTAGTTTGCAAAAGAAACCACCACAAATGTATGGAATGAAGTTGAAAGACCTCTGAAGGAATGTTACAAACAAGAGATAGATTGGTTAATCGCTCTCCCCGAAATGTTATTAAAAAAGGTATAATTTGTTTTTATCCCCCTCACAGAGCATCTGTAAGGAGGGATAAAGATTCATTGATTCACTACGAAATTACATATCTGACACCCGGTTTTATTCCCTTTTGCTACACGCAAACGCAGTGTATGGTAACCCGAAGCAAGCTCCGTTTCAAACATATACACCCACGGAATGTACAGTTTCTGACTCCAATCGGTAAACGTATCCAACTTTTTGAAGGGAACACCGTCTACACTATATTCCAGCACACAGGCTTGCGGACCGGCTGCACAGAAGATCCCCACCGCGCGACCTTCGAAAGAGAAAGAAAGACTGGCCCCGGCACGGTCCGCCACCAACATGGGAACGTGTACAAAGCCTTTACGCGTATTTCCTTTCACTGTAGGCACCCAGTCGTCCACAATCTTCCAACCACGCAGTTGTTCAGCCGAACGGATATTGACAAAGATTCCTTTATCATAAGAATGAGCATCTATTGATTTTTCCGGTATCCCATGCGGCTGAACGTTTTTCTTTGCCATATCATCGTGCCATTCGAGATCGAAGAGGCGGTTGATGGCGGCGGCATAATATTTATGCCCCTCCCAGGCAGGATGTGTACCGCCGAAAGATTTCCAGTCAAATTCACCGTCACGCATACGATGCGCCACTTCTTCTGCCAGGTTGATGGAAGAAACATAGTAATGGTTGGCTACACACTCATGGTTCATAATCACCTGGGGCTGTATGCCCTTGTCCAGCAAAGGAATGAACGGGTCGTAAATGAAATGAAGCATGACAATATCCATTTCGGGGCTCGAAGTGCGCGCATGGCGGATAATGCCCTCCATTCCGCGTATTTGCTGAATATAGTTGAAGGAATTAGTATCATCGTTCACCGCCGCCTCAACAAACAGCAAATCAGGCATACCTTTCTGCAAAACGTCATTTTCGAACCGGAAAGCATGAGGGGTAGTTCCAGTAGAAGGTATTCCGGCATCAATAAAGGTAAATTCCGTACCGGGGAAGCGTTGTTTCAAATCTTCCTGTATCATATTCCGCCAGCCGCGCATTTCAGTGATGGAACCGCCGAGGAAAGCAACACAACCTTTCTTCTCTTTTGTGAATTTCAGATAAGAATTGGCAAGGTTGCCACGCTGGTGAATCACTTGTTTCTTCTGATAATCCGGTTGGTTGCGGACAATGAAATCGACCACCGGCTCCGGATTTTCCAAGCTGTGGGGATGATGGTCGCAACCGGGCTTCACAATAATTTCCACAAGTCCGCCCAGAGCACGATAGCGTTCGGCGGCAATCTTCATGTGCAGTTCATAGGGCACCGTCTTGTCGCTATCCCCACAGACACCTATAACAGGAATACCTGCTGCTGCCAGAGGGGCCAGATTATCGATAGGATTGCCTTTGAAATCCTTCGCATTCTCTTCAGTCAATCCCCATTCTGCAAGGAAACCCTCCCAGAAACTGCGCTCCCAATTCTTTGAGAAATAGAGCATATCACACACTGGGGCATCCACATAGATACATGCCACTTTATCGGGATTCTTTGCTCCCCAGTTGAAGGCAAACAGACCGCCACGGCTGAAACCTTCGAGCGTCACTTTGGGAGACAACCGATAGTATCTGCGCATAATATCATAAAAGTCGGTACCCAAACGCTGCGCGCGGGGACTGCCGTAAAGGTGCGTCAAATCATAATAAGCAATATGGAAACCCTTTTCCAGCAAAGCTTTATCTACCGAGGGAAAAGCTCCGAAAAAAGCGGGACGCCATATCCAGGGACGGCCTTCAGCCACTTTACGGGGAACAACTACTGTGGCCTGACGGGCATTGCAAATGAAATCATAGCGGTCGAAACCTTCCCATTGCGACTTCTTGCCAGGGAAGGGCTGGTCTATAATGATAGCAGATGCTTCATTGCCGGTCAGTGTACGATAAATTTCTCCGGCTATCAGGGCAGCACCCGGTTCACTGGGATGAATGCCATCGACATAGTAATCAGGATGCGGTTTCAACACTGTATAAAGGTCAATTACAGGCAAGTGACGCTTCTTTGCAACGCTGCGTATCACGGGAATGATGCCATTTGTTATGACACTATCATTAATACCAAAATTGGAATTGACTGCGGGTACAGGCAGGCAAAGATATATCTTGGGTTTTGAAGGTAAATCCTGGAGCATGTCCAGCATCTCTGTCAAATCCTTCTTGAAGTCTTTTCCGTAACGCCAGTTCCAAGGTTTGCTGTCATTAGTGCCTAACTTAATGGTGACAATGTCCGGCTGAAATGCCAGAAGGTCGCGGAACTTTTGTTCGTGCATGTAAGGGCGGTCTCCTTTATTCAGCAGTACACGACCGCTGATTCCAAAATTACGAACATCATATCCTTCGCCCAGAAGTTGGGAAAGCAATCCCGGATAGCTGTTTTGAAACTGGTTTTTGATTCCTGAACCATAGGTGATGCTATTGCCTACACAGGCTATCTTTACAAGTTTCTTCTCTTGTGCCATCACCCACAGGCTGAAAAGGCACAACAAAAGCAAAAGAATGCTTTTTCTTCTCATGGTATTTTGATTTAATTCTATATGTTATAGGGTTTTAACCGACACAAAGATACATTATTTTAAGATACAGAAGCAATTTGTTTCTAAAATGTTATTCAAGCTAAAGTCAGATTATTGATGTGTCGGTTTTGGATTGATTCAGACTGGTGCAGAAACGAGGCAAATGATAAACAGTACTATCTCCATTGGGGTTGACTAAAAAGCTCCCCCTCGAAAAAAAGTTCTCTCTATCCACTGATATGAGAGAACTTTTATGTATATTTAGGCTACCAAACGCATAAAATATACTTAGTCAAAGATATGCAAAAAGTTCAATTTAAACAATATAATGAGGGTGAAATTTTATTATTCCCCGACCGTTTAGACTT
>NZ_CAJLKP010000039.1 GCF_905207245.1 uncultured Bacteroides sp.
GGCAGACGAGAACGCCCTGCCCGAAGGCAAGTATCCGTTGCAGATTTCCACCATCACGATGGACGTGGAGGCTGGAGAAGCGCAGCCGTGGGGCGCACCGCAAACCCGCGTATCGGAAAACGAGGACGGCACGAGCAGCCAATGGACGAATGGCGACCAGATAGGCGTGCAGATAGGCAACGACACGGACACAGAGACGGGCATATATACCGTGAATGTGGACGGAAGCGGAAACGTCACTTCGCTGACTGCCACGACCCCTGTCTATTGGAAAAGCACGACACGGCAAACCATCTACGCATGGTATCCCGCAACGGAGGGAACGGTAACGCTTAGTGACCAAAGCAAAGGGCTTGCATACGTGCTGAAAGGTACGGGACAAGGAACCTACAACGATGCAGCCGTGAATTTGACATTCACCCACCAGCTTGCCAAAGTGCGCGTGACGCTGACCGGTGCAAAAGCCGGTGCTATAAATAAAGTAGAGATAAAGGGCTACCCCACTTGCACCAACGATAAGGGCACAGTAACGACAGACGGCAGCCGACAAGACTGGATAACCATGCACTATGACGGCAGCGATGTATGGGAAGCCAACGTGGTGCCCGTCAGCACGGTGGACGGTACAAACCTTATCCGGCTTAACGGCACGACAACCGCCACCATTGACGGCATCACCGGGTTCGTTGCCGGAAAGATGTGCAAGATAGGCCTGACGATATATCAGGCAGGTTCGTTCGTGGTGAGCACCGGCCTTGCCTCCACCGCCACCTATACCTACAACGGCCTCCAGATGCAGATAGGCACTGAGGAAAGTACAACTCCGCTTTCCACAGTCACCATTTCCGGAGGCAAGGCTTATTTTCCGCCGACGACGTTACAGAGCTTGAAAGCCGGCAGTAAGATTTGGTTTTGCATCCCCCGTGTGGTGAAGTTCTTCCACACACTGACGCAAGCCGAAGTGGACGCTAAAGCACTGACCTTGCCCGACAAGGACGGGGGCAGCACGCTTCTGAAAGACGGTGATACCTACAAGGCAGGTGACAATTATTATAAGAACAACTGGATTGTTGCTCTGTACATGGGTATCAACAAGTATAATGGCACTACCCCGACAGAAACTCCCCTCTACTGGGCTACGGGCAACCTTATCGCCACCAAGACGAATGCAGCAAAAGAGGGCGAGGTTGCCGATTATGAGACAGCCACGGCTTTCCACATCGCCACCGTCGATGAAACGGCGAAAGAGAGTACAGCTACCCAAACCACTACTCCTTATGATGTCACCCCTACCGTAAGCGCAACAGACGGCTACGCAGCTTGTGCCCTTGGTTCCCAGTGGAACATGTTCGGTTGGGGCGACGATACGGGTTTGAAGACAAGTCTGGATGACGGTGATTACGCCTCTTCCATTACCACTAGCATCAGTGGTACCAGTTATGACATTGCCCGTGCGCAGCTTGGCGGCAGTTGGTATATGCCAGATGATAATGAATTGAATGAGATGATTGGCTTGCTTAAAGTCTCTAATGTATGGAATAGAGGGCGTAAAGGCACATATGCCTGTGAGTGTACCACCGTCAATAGTCAGTCTATTACTATCACCAACACCCTCTCGTTTCCCGCGGCGGGGTATCGCGGCGGGGATAAGGTGGAGGGCCGTGTCTTCTTCGGCGTCTATTGGAGTGGGTCGGCCTGCGGTCTGAGCGACGCGTACTACTTGTACTTCTCCTATGACGGCAAAGTAGTCAGCAGGGGCAGCAACTACCGCTACTTCGGTCAGTCGGTGCGCCCCGTCTCAGAATAAAGGCGGCCTTGTGCCGCCGCTTAGAAGACTTAACCCCGTCGCAGCGGAGATTGTAAGGAATTATCGCACTCTCCGGCGCCCCCGCAAACTCCCTGCGCACGGAGCAAAAAATACGACGTGACGGAGTTAAAACTGCGACACGTTCCATTTTCAACTGCGACACGTCGCATTTTTAACCGCGACGTGTCGCATTTTCCACCCCCTCCAGAAGTGCTTCTGACGGGGGTATATCGTATAAATCACCAGTATTAACCCTAAAAATTAAACCGTATGGCTAAATTTAGATTTGTAAAGAAAAGTAAACCAAACGTGAAGGACGACCCGGGCAAGTGGTACGCCTCTCCCACAGTGACCAACCGGCTGAACACCTCCACCGTGTGCCGCGCCGTGACGCGCAACACCACCGTGGCTCCCACCGAACTGGAATCCAGCTTCAACCTCGTGTGCGACGGCGTTCCCCCGCAGCTCCAGCAGGGCAACAGCGTGCAGCTGGGCAAGCTCGGCACCATCCGCCTCTCCTTCGGCAGCGTGGGCGTGGACAACCTCAAGGACTTCAACGCCGCCTCGATGATAAAGAACGTCAAGGTCATCTTCACCCCCAGCAAGGAGCTGATGTCCGCCATCAAGGACGGCCTCACCTTCGAGAACGCCGGCGTGGTGGACGAGGGCTTCACCTACGCCACCACCCGCGCCTATCTGGAGGCCAAGGGACAGGGCGGCACAGGCTCCGGCTCTGACGGAGGCCTGGAAGAGAATCCGCTGGGATAAGGCGGAGGCAAGTACGGGGAGTGAGTCGGGCAGGAAATAAAGACGCTACTATTTGGAGGCAAAAGAAAAACAGCCTATCTTTGCCCCTGTAAATCAACTGAAAGGAGGAAAAACGTATGGCAAGACCCATCAAAGAAACCCCGATACTCTACGGGGAAGACGCCCGCCGCTTTTTGGAACGGATGAAGAATCCGCCCAAAGAGACGAAGGAAGAAAGAAAAAGACGTCTGGAAGACTATGAGACTGCAATGAAAATGCTGAAGGTATAAACACAGTATGGAGCAGCAGATTAGAAAATACCTTTTATCTGCGTATGATATACGCAGGCTTGGTAAAAAGGAATCAATAGAATCGTTCGACTGCGGTGACGCGGATCTGAACGATTTTATTTTGAAGGAATCTTCCCTTTATCGGCAAGCCTTGTTGGCGGTGAGCTACGTGATGGAAAACAAGCAGGACAGGCAGGATGTTTCCGCTTATTTCAGCCTGGCAAACGACAAGGTTTCATTGAACGACTTTGAGAGCAAGACGGAATTTAACCGGTTCCGGAAGCACAAGTTTGTCAATGAGAAGCGGCTGAAGAGCTATCCTGCCGTGAAGATTTGCCGTTTAGGGGGTGATTCATCCATGAAAGGGCAGTCTGTAGGGACTTTTCTTCTTAATTTCATCAAGAGATGCCTATGCCGGCGCCATTCCTTTCTATCTGAAGAACGGCTTTGTCCCCTTGAATGAAGAGGATGCCGATTCGGACACCCGCCTGTTATATTTCGATTTGGAAACAATTGCGGAGGATGAACCGGAAGCATAAAGGACGAAGCATCCGGGGAGTTCTTTTGCACCGGTTCCTGTAGGAGGAAGGCTACTGCTTTAGATTTTGGCTATTTCGCCCCCTCCGCACCGCGAAGCGGGGCGCATCCGCCCACTATCAAATACAAAGTATTGTTATAACTCAGAACTATTTATTATATTTGCATTGCGTAAAAATAGGCATTCCACTGCGTAAAATGTAACAGTATGTATAAAAGGACAGAATATCAGGTGATTAAAGGTAGGCTTGAAGAACAACGAAGGTTTATTCAGGTTGTGATGGGAGCTCGTCAGATTGGGAAATCGACCGTTGTCAAGCAGGTGCTTAAAGATTTGAATGCTCCTTATCAGTTTTTTTCTGCCGATAATGTTCCGGCTACGAACAGTGCTTGGATTTCTAATTGTTGGGCAGCAGTTCGCAGTTTGAAAGAGAGCAAAGAACAGGAAAGTATTATTCTTGTTATCGATGAGATACAGAAGATTGCCAATTGGAGCGAAGTGGTTAAGAAAGAATGGGATGATGATACATTCTATGACCGTAACATCAAGGGTTAGATCAATATTTGTTCTATGGAGGTTATCCCGGTGCTGCATCTTTGATTGATGACGATGACCGTTTTCAGCAATATATCCAATCATCCATAATCGAGGCAACTATCAATAAAGATATTTTAATGGATACCCCCATAAGTAAACCGGCTCTACTTCGTCAGACATTTGAATTGGGAGCAGCTTATTCAGGAGAGGTGCTTTCTTTGAATAAGATGTTAGGCTCACTCCAAGACGCAGGCAATACGGCTACATTGGCCGGATATATCAATTTGTTAGATGAGAGCGGATTGCTCGGTGGACTTCAGAAATTTAGTATCGATACGGCAAGGCGAAAAGCAAGTATTCCCAAATTGCAAGTTTATAACAACGCTTTGAAGATGGTATTTAGCCCTTTCACTTTTGAACAAGCAATTCTTGATCGTAAAGCATGGGGGCATATCTTTGAATCGGGTATTGGAGCTTATCTTATCAGCCAAGCATTTACCCATCGCTTTGAAGTGTTCTACTGGCGTGAACGTAATGACGAGGTAGATTTCATTCTCCGTAAAAAGGGGGCAGTGGTAGCAATAGAAGTCAAGAGTAATGCGGAGAAAAGAACAGAAGGTTTGGATAAATTCAGACAGCTGTTTAATCCCCAATCATCCTTTATTGTAGGTGATGGTGGCATCGGGGTTGAAGATTTTCTATCGATAGATATTAGGAAGCTATTTTAAACAGCTATGGAATAAAAATGAGAATTGGTCTTTTCTTCGGTAATCCGTCTATCGCCCGCCCGCAAAAAGCGTTGTACTTTTGTATCAGAAAAAAACACTGATAACAGAAAGTCATGGAAAAGATAACTTTAGGAAACAGCGACCTCCACGTGTCCCGCATCTGCCTGGGCTGCATGGGTTTCGGCAATGCTGCGACCGGTCAGCACAGATGGACGGCGCGGTGCGTGCGGTAGACTTGAAGCTGACGGCAGATGAAATTACTTATCTGGAAGAGCCCTATGTACCGCACGCATTAGTAGGCATCATGGCGCAGAATGGCAAACAAAAAGCAGGGAATGTAGTCTGAAAAGGCAGGGCAAATAAAGTAATGTACGGATTACCGTACAAAACTTGTCGTTATCCGCTCTTCCTTTTCCGGAACAGGCTGCCCTCCTTGCCCGATATTCTTCAGCAGCCATGCCATGTTTCTGCCAAGCACGCGCATGGTCTGCAAACCTTCGGCATCCTGCAACGCTTCACCGGGAAGACAGCCATGCACGCTGTTCCAATATTGGGAAGAAACCACAGGCATATTATTGATGGTAAAGTACTTGTTCAGACGGTCGAACACGGCACTTGCACCGCCACGGCGGCACACGGCGACGGCAGCCGCGGGCTTGTACTGCAACATCCCTCCGCAAGAGTAGAACACACGATCCAGCAGCGCACAGAGCGAACCGTTCGGCCCGGCATAGTAGGTGGGCGAGCCGACAATCAGTCCGTCGACACCTTCTTCCAGTTTTTCACGGATTGCATTGTAAAGTTCATCCTTAAAGACACACCTGCCCAGTTCGGCACACTTGTTGCAAGCGATGCAGCCCTGCACTGCTTTTGTTCCGACAGACACTATTTCCGTTTCTACGCCATTGGCTTCCAATGCTGAAGCCACTTCCGACAAGGCAATGTACGTATTCCCGTCCTTTCGGGGACTGCCGTTAATCAATAAAACTTTCTTCTTCATATTTATTCTAGTTATGATGACCTGTATTTGAAGGTGCAAAGATACAACTTTACCAGTGCCATGAATGTTTTTTATCAAATGATAAGTATTGAACAGCGCAAAAGACTTAATTTTGCAGCGTTTTATCAGTTATGGTTTAACCGTAGAATAAGAATATGTTTAAAGAAATGCGTAGAAAACGCCAACAACTTTCCACAGAGGAATGTGTGGCTGTTCTTGAGAAAATGACATCGGGTGTATTGGCTCTCAATGAAGAAAATGGATACCCATACGCCGTTCCGTTAAGTTACGTTTATGCGGATAACAAAATCTATTTCCACAGTGCAGTAAAAGGGCATAAAATAGATTTGTTGAAAGAAAACTGCAACGTTTCATTTTGTGTAATCGGTCAAGATTGTATCGTTCCGGAAGAATTTACAACCTATTTCCGAAGTGTGATTGTATTCGGCAAGACTCGTATTCTGACAGATGAGAAAGAAAAGATGTCGGCATTACGGAAGTTGGGAGAGAAATATTCGTCAGACAATCCCGAAGGACTATCGGAGGAGATACATAAAGGGTTCAATCATTTACTTATGGTTGAAATCGCCATTGAACACATGACAGGAAAAGAATCCATTGAGTTGGTGCGGGCAAAAGAATAGTGCAAGATGGATACTATGCCGTAGCCGACGGCACCGGATTCTTCCGCATGTACAACAACCGCCATTGGCTGACGGACGTCATCACCGGCGCAGGCATCGGCATACTGAGCGTACAGGCGGCGTACTGGCTTTACCCCGTTATCTCAAAGACATTTTTTCATAAGCAGTATTTGAAGAACACCTATATCACTCCGTATCTGTCGGTACGGGAGAAAGGGGTGTCGTGCCGGATTGTCTTCTGATTTAGTAGTATAAATACTGAATCATTCAATCTTTTATCCGAAGTAAAGTTTGAGCCTCATAACAAAGTGTACTCTATAAAAATCATCGTACCTTTGTAGAAAGAAATCAGGAGATAAATTATGGAACGACAAGATGTTTTCAACTGCTCGAACGTATTCATATCGAGCTTTTTCACCGATGACCGCGACTGTGCGCACTGCAATCGCGAGCATACCCTTATCTATATCTATTCCGGCGAACTGGAAATAACCGAACGTGGACGGAAAACGATTCTGCATCCGGGAGATTGTGCTTTCATGCGCCGCGACAACCGCCTATGGCTGCAAAAACGGGTGAAAGAAAATGTTCCTTACCGTTCCATTGTCCTGAAATTCTCGCGCGACTTTCTGCGGGAATTCTATCAGACACTCAATCACAAGGATATACCCGTGGATGCCAAACGTGACAAAAGTAGTCTTTATGTCCTGCCGGAAAACCGGCTCGACGTCCGCAGTCTGTTTGAATCGGTCATTCCCTATTTCGATGCAGAGACAAAGCCGTCGGAGGAAATTCTCAAGCTGAAAATGACGGAAGGGGTATATGCTATATTGAATACCGATTTGAACCTCTATGCCTCGCTGTTCGACTTTATCGATCCGTGGAAAATTGATATTCTGGACTTTCTTGAGAAGAATTACAAGGAAGACTTGTCCATGCGGGAAATAGCTTCTTATACAGGACGCAGCCTCTCTACCTTCAAGCGCGACTTCAAGCAATGCAGTGACCTTACACCGCAGAAATGGCTCATACAGCGACGGCTTGCGTCCGCACACGAACTGATAAAGAAAGGCGGCCGCAAAGTGTCGGAAGTCTGTTTCGATGTGGGATTCAAGAATTTATCGCACTTCTCGAAGATTTATAAGGAGACATACGGGGTGGCACCGACAAGGTGAGCTTCTGAGCAAAGCAACATGGGCTGCACAGCAAAGCGGAACTAAAAGAGGCCGCCTATCTTTGCAGGCAGAACATTAAAACACTACGTATGATGAATGATATTTTTGCAAAAGACCTCAGCGGTGAGTTGGTTTCTCCGGACGAACCGGGATATGATGAATTGATTGCCGATATCTTCGCCACGATGAAGACGGCAACGGAAATGAACACAGGCTATCGCACGCCCGAAGAAGTGCATGAATACATGGACCTGATACTGGGCAAGCCGCTCGAAAAAAGTACCACTGTCCTGCCTCCCCTGTACATTGACTACGGCAAACCCGTAACCATCGGAAAAAGATGCTTCATACAGCAATGCTGCACGTTCTTCGGACGAGGCGGCATCACTATCGGCGATGATGTGTTTATCGGACCGAAAGTGAACTTGATTACCATTAACCACGACCCGAATCCGGAGAACCGCAGTGCCACGTATGGCCGCCCCATAGTGATAGAGGACAAAGTATGGATTGGCATCAATACCACGATACTTCCGGGCGTAAAGATTGGCTATGGGGCAATCATCGGCGCAGGAAGCGTGGTGACGAGGGATGTTCCCGCAATGAGCATCGTGGCAGGCAATCCGGCACGTATCATCAAACAGATAGAGGTAAATAAATAAGAATCAATTATGAAGAAAGAACAAGAAATGAGCCGCCGTGGTTTTCTTAAAGCGGCAGCGGCTGTGGGTGCGGCATTGACTATACAGCCCACAATCAATAAGGTGAATGCAGCAAATGTTGCCCTTAACGGAGCTTCGCCCGTGAAGAATGAGGAAATGCAGTATCGCACGCTCGGCACGGGCAATGCCGCCATGGAGGTATCTGCACTCGGTTTCGGCTGCATGGGCATGAACTACAACCGCTCGCAGTCGCCCGACCGCAAGGAGTGTATTCGCATCATCCACGAGGCTGTGGACAGGGGAGTGACTTTGTTTGACACAGCCATCATCTACGGACCGCTGCGCAATGAATTATTGGCAGGGGAAGCCCTGGAACCCTACAAAGGCAAAGTGAATGTGACGACCAAGTTCGGGCATGAAGTGGTGAATGGAAAAGGAACGGGGCGACAGGACAGCCGTCCGGCAACCATCCGCCGCTATTGCGAAGAGTCGCTGAAACGGTTGCGCATCGACAGTATCCCGTTGTTTTATCAGCACCGTTTCGACAGGAACACCCCGATTGAGGAAGTCGCCTCTACCATCGGTGACCTTATAAAAGAGGGCAAAGTGCAACGCTGGGGCTTGTGCGAGGTGAGCGTCAACACTATCCGCAAGGCACATGCCGTGCAACCGCTCACTGCCATACAGAGCGAATATCACCTGATGCACCGCCTGGTGGAAGAAAACGGCGTGCTCGATGTGTGCCGGGAACTCGGCATCGGCTTTGTGCCTTACAGTCCGCTCAACCGTGGTTTCTTAGGTGGCTGCATCAATGAATACACAGTGTTTGATGTGAGTAATGACAATCGCCAGACGTTGCCTCGCTTCCAGCCCGACGCCATCCGTGCCAACACACGCATCGTGAACGTACTGCAACAATTCGGACGCATGCGTGGCATGACTTCCACACAAGTGGCACTGGGCTGGCTGTTGCAAAAATCCCCGTGGATGGTTCCCATTCCCGGTACAACGAAGCAATCGCACTTGGATGAGAATCTGCATACATTGAGTTTCAACGTCACTCCCGAAGAGTGGAAAGAACTGGAGAATTCCGTTGCCGCTATACCGGTTGTGGGCGAACGGTATAATGCGGAGCAGCAGAAGCAGGTGGAACATTGAGGCAGGCCAACTGAATAAGTACAAGCATCCGGATATGTCGGACTCCCGGTTTAAGGCAAAAAAGCATAAAGCTCATACGCTTTTGGTAAGAGTATGACTATTTCTAAAGAGAAACATCTTAACTTTCTTGTAGGACTTGATGAACTTGGCAGGCATTCCGGCAACCACGGCAAATGGCTCCACATCCTTCGTCATCACCGCACCGCTTGCCGGAGGGAAGGGAGCGTCCCCTCTCTTGCCCGGTTGTATTCCGACAGCCGGGCAGGTGTAAGTTTACAGCCGCCCGGCTGCAAACTTGTATCCGGGCGGCTATAAACTTGTAGTTGGGCAGCTGTAAGTTTGCAGTTAGGCAAGTGCCGGAAGTTAGTTGGGCAGCTGCAGGAAACCAGTTGGGCAGAGCGCCCTCTCAATCTGCCGGAGTGAACCACCCCAAAAACTTTTCCTGCTCCGCCAGACTCATGGTGAAGAAGCGTTGCCCCTTATCCAAACAACCCTTTGTTTGAGAATTTCAGCCGCTATGTGGTAAAGCATTTGGGAATATCGCCCAGCCAGTACTGGGCGACATTGCTGCCGAAGAAATAGAACGCCTATTATTTCTTGAGCCAAGCCGATACGGAACGCTTCGCCTGCTCCTGCGAGTTCTGCGCTACCGAACCTCTCACGGCAAGACCTTTCAGCACTTCGGCACCGGCACAGGTTGTCTTCAGCGAGCTTTCGGTGGAAGACAGTCCGCTACCCTCGTGCGTGCAGAATGGAATGACAGTCTTTCCCTGCCATTTATGCTTCTCGATGAAGGTGTAGACAGCCATCGGCATGTCACCCCACCAGTTGGGATAGCCGATGAAAATCACGTCGTAATCTTCCACTTTCGTGTCAGCCTGCAATGTGGGACGGGCGTTGGACTCCTTCTCCTTCTTTGCTATGTCGGTGCAGGCGCGGTATTCGGTGGGATAAGGCTTCACGGTCTTTATCTCGAACAGGGTGCCGGCGGTCTCTGCGGCAATCATTTCGGCGATGATGTGGGTGTTGCCTTTCTTGATATTGCCCACGGCATAGTTCTCGCCGGTGCGTGAGAAGTAGGTTACAAGCACCTTCTTTCCGGTGAAGTCCTGCGGCGAGGCATCGGTTTTGCTACTGTTCCCTGCACAGGCTGAGACGGCGCAGAAGGCGATGAATAATGCGGCAAGTAATAAAATCTTCTTCATATTCTTTTCGTTTTTAAAGAGTTACTGTGTCAATGATACAAATGTACGACGAATTCGGCACACTGTTCCTACATGAACTACGGAATGTTTTACCAATATTACCGTTCACTTATTCCTTTTTGTTGGACTTGATGAACTTGGCAGGCACGCCGGCCACCACGGCAAATGGCTCCACATCCTTTGTCACCACCGCACCGCTTGCCAGGGCGGACGCTCAATAAGTATAACATCTTATCATTTTCTATATTTTTTCAATACCAATGACTTTATCTCTTATTTTCTCATCCCATCCACATGCTTTCCTCTTTCCTGCCATTCCCAGTTTGATGTCACTCTGTTTCAATAGCATGAGTGCTAACTTTGATATGGCAGAAAAGTTGATAGCTGCATTTCCTGTTTTCCTGTCATCATCTTCTCTGAATCCTATATCAAGTACCCAATGTAGGTTATTTTCAACCTCCCAGTGTGATCTAATCGATTTGAGTATGATAATCGGGTCAGGTTCCAATGATGATATATAATACCTTGTTTCCATGACAGCCTCTTTATCCCCCATTTTTCTAATAGAATTTATCATTGCCAATGTCTTGATTCCCGTCCAGCCTTTGAGAAAATACTGAAGATTTTTAGCGCTTATGCATACACATTCTCTGTATTCACTTCTTCCATGCCCTTTGTTTTCCTCAAAGTACCTTTTTGCGTGACATAAATAGTATCTCGATTCCTCACTAAGATTAAACTCTATTATATTCCTGAGTGCTTCGTGATTATCTTTGGCACATAAAATATAGTCAGCCTTGTTCTCTATTATTAGTTTAGTGATTGATTTCTGACAGCCGATAGCATCAATGGTTATGATACAATTCTCAAGATCCAGTGTCTTTATCAGCTCGGGGATAGCTTTTATTTCATTCGATTTTTCTTCTACTTTTCTTTGCCCAAGACAAATACCGTTAGATACAGACCAGGCACTGACCATGTAGAGTTTACTTCTCACTCCATTTTTTGAGTTACTACTTTTATCGGGATTATCACAAATGGCTTTTCCATCAATAGCTACCACTCCGGGAATTCTACGGCAGATGTCATCAACCCACAACCTGAAACATTCTTCAAACCAATCGATATCCAATATGGAGAAGAAACGGCTCAAGGTATCATGAGAAGGAATAGAAACCAAGCCCGGAAGACGAGCCTTGAAATATGATTCATGTGTTTTTCCGAATGTTTCTATTTCGTTCCACGTATCAGCACCGCAGATAACAGCGACTAGGGCGATGAACACTATTTCGTTAGACTGATATATTTTATTCTTATCATCTCTTACATCAGGAATTATAGCTGAAAATGCTTGAATGGTCATATTGAGATATGGATTTAATATAGTAAAAAGCAAATGTAATGAATTATATTACACACAGACAAAAGGAGCAGGAAATATTGAAAAATACAGGGAAGGGACTACATATTTAGGAAATAATACAACCCTAATAAGATGTTATACTTATTGAGCGTCCGCCCTGACCGCTTGCCACGATAGCCCCTTCGCCGATGGTGACTCCCGGCATGATGTTGGCTCTGGCTCCAATCCACGCGTTGCGGCAGATGCGAATTTCCTTTGTCTGGAGGATGCGTATCTCTGCCGGGTCATGATTGACGGTGAACAGTCCCACTTCCGGTCCCAGCATCACCCCGTCTTCAATCGTGATTCGCCCCAGTGACATGACGGTCAGTCCGTGGTTGGCAAGCACATTCTTCCCGATGTTGCAGGTTGCAGCCGAAGTCTATCTGGAAAGGCGGCATCAGGAAAGAGTCTTGCGGAAGGTTGCCGCAAAGCAGTTCATTCTCCAGTTGCCACAGCTTGGCGTTGTCGTTAGGCTCCGTTCCATTTATCTCGAAGCATAAATGGCGGCAGCGGCTCATTTCGGGAATAGCCTCGCTCTGATACTTCTCATCGCGGATGTCGTAGGGTTTCCCATCGTACATTTCTTCAAATACGGTCATAGTCATTTTGTTTTTTTATTCATTGTTACGGATGCAAAGATAAGGGCTTTCCTCTTGGGAGGCGTTACACAGAATGCCTGTAGTCTTTCACTTTTTGCGCAAATGATGGACGGGGGCTACAGCGTTCCCTGCTTCAACTGCTCCACAAAAGTATCGATGCGGTGCATTTCTTCCGGAATTTGGATGCTTTGCGGGCAATGGGGCGCACATTGGTTGCAGCCGATGCAGTGGCTGGCTTGGCGCAGGCGGGGCACACTGCGGTCGTAGCCCACAAGAAACGCACGTCGTGCCTTGCGATAGTCTTCATCCTGCGAACCGGCAGGTACATTGCCCTCGTTGATACACTTGTTGTAATGCCGGAATATTGCGGGAATGTCGATGCCATAGGGACAGGGCATACAATACTCGCAGGCGGTGCAGGGCACGGAAGGATAGCGCAGCATGTCCTGCGCGGTCGTTTCCAGCAGTTCCAGTTCCTCGTCCGTGCAGGGAATGAGCGGAGAATAGGTGCGGAGATTGTCTTGCAGGTGTTCCATGTAGGTCATGCCGCTCAATACACTCAGCACGCCGGGGAAGGAGCCGGAGAAGCGGAAAGCCCATGAGGCGACGCTGTCTTCCGGACGGCGTTGCTTCAGACGGGCATTCAGATGGTCGGTCAGCGAAGCCAGACGACCGCCGAGCAAAGGCTCCATGATGACGGCGGGGATGTTGCGCTTCTGCAACTCTCCGTAGAGATATTCCGCATTGAAGTTCATGCCCGAAGCGTGGCGATAGTCCACATAGTTCAGCTGAATCTGTACGAAGTCCCATTTCACTTCCTCATGAAGTGAAAGCATATAGTCGAACACCTTGACATCGCCGTGATAGGAGAAGCCGAGGTGACGGATGCATCCGGCTTCGCGCTCTTTCAGCAGGAAATCGAGCACTCCGCTATCGAAGAAGCGTTGCATGAGGAACGGCATACGGGTTTCTCCACCCAGATTGTGCAGCAGGTAATAGTCGATGTAGTCCGTCCGGAGGGCTTCGAACGAATGGTGGTACATTTCCAGCGAGGCACGGTAGAGTTCGTCACCTTTCAGTCCGGTGCGTGCCAAGTGGTGATTGGACATCTTGGTGGCGATGTAGTAACTGTTGCGCGGATGGCGGCTCAGGGCGATGCCCGTTGCCGTTTCCGACAATCCACGGCAATAGGGCGGTGCGCTGTCAAAGTAAGTCACGCCATGCGCCAAGGCATAGTCCACCAATGAGTTTACAGCCTCTTGGTCTATCACTTCGCCTTCACCGTTGGGATTGGGCATGAATGGCCAGCGCATGCAGCCATAGCCCAAGAGGGATATTTTGTCTCCGCTACGCGGATGGGTGCGGTAGGTCATCTCACCGGTCGGCTCTCCGCTCTGTGTGGAGAGAGTGCTGTTCTTGTCTTTGCAGGCGGTAAGTCCGGTGGTGGCGGCTCCGGCTGCACCCAATAGTTTCAGGAAGTCGCGGCGGGTTACGTTTTTCTTGTCGCTCATATTCTTGTACCTTTTAATTGTCCGATAAAACTTCAATATACATTTCTACCTGATTGCCGAGATTGGTAAATGCCGTCAAATCTGAAGTTATCTTTCCCATGCGGATAAGCCCCGGCTGATTGGATTCCGTGTCTTTATCGAAGAATATTGCAAACAGGTTGCATCAATCACGGTCTCGCCTATGGTAATCCTTATATTTACGGTTCCCTTATTTTCCTCTTCCGATGTTCCCGTATCGGGAATGAGTTCTTCTTCAACGCCGTTATCATTGTTACAGGCGGTTAATGGATAGGTCATCAAGCACATTAGTAGGATGGTAAATAGATGTTTCATCGTTCTTCTGCTTAAAATTATTGATTTTCAGGCAGTACCTCGTTCAGGCAGTTAATGGCGTTCAGCGTGCGCGGATAGCCTATATAGGGCAAGAGTTGTGTTACCACATCGAGCAGATAATTCTTGTCGTTGCCCACTGCTACATTGCCGCGGATATGCCCTTTCACCTGCGATTCGCAACCACCCAGCGAGACGAGAATGGAAAAGGTTATCAGCTCGCGCATTTTCTTGTCGAGTCCTGTACGGGTTTGATAGTCGCCGAAACAGTTGGCGGAGAGGTAACGTTGTATGTGCTTCTGATTGGCGGGAGCGGCTTTTTCCATATCGTCAATCATCTGTCCGAAGATTTCTTTCTGGAGGGCAAGCCCCTTTTCGTAGCGAGTTTCGGGTGTGGTGGTAGATTGCGGCTCCAACGGAAGTTTTACACCATGTACAGTCAGAAACTCGTTGGTCACGCCGATGAAATCAATGACACGCGCCACGCCCACATATGCCACCGACTGATAGAGGATTTCCTTGATTTCGACGGGCGTTACGCCGTTGGCAAAGGCGGCATTGAGCATCATTTTATATTCGCTCACCGTGTGTTGCGCAATGGTTGACGCAAGCGTTACCATAATGCGGGTTTTCGTGTCAAGATTTCCGTGATTGAGCACTTCGTCGAACGCAAAGTTGTCGAATATCTCAATCAGTTCGGGGTCTGTCGGCTTCACGGTCGATACATAGCCGGGAAACCACGCTTCGTGGTTCTTTACGGCTTCTTCGCTGAGATTACTTTTTTTCATATCCTGTGCATTTAGTTGACAACAGCCGAGCAATGCTGCGGCGACCGTCAAAATTGTTATGATTCGTTTCATTGTTTGAAGAGTGTAAGGGGTGTTAATTTGTGATTCTTCAATAGGTCGAAGCACGGGCTTCCGCAATGAGCCATTGCCCGTTGCGGTTCACCAGTCTGAGGTTTTGCTGTAAACGCCAAGTGTGTCGTCCGCCGCCAAAGACGGCTGCATTCACGCGCGTCCTGCCCACCATCGTGGCATGCTCTTCATCGGCAGAGAGCAGACGGATTTCGTCGTGTTCGGCGTTGTAATAGTTCAGCGTACCGTCCAGCACGGCGCGGATAAACTCCGCCTTGGGCTGACGCATACCGGTCATGTGGATGAGGACGAAACTCTTGTCCAGTATCTTGTCCATCCCCACGGAGTCTTTCACCGTCATGGCACGGTACATCTCTAAGTAACATTGCTTTGCTACTTCTTCCATTTCTTGATTCATAGCATAATTTTTTTCGTTCGATATGACGGTTTCCTGATTTGGTTCATCCTCTGAGGAGGCGGTACAGGCACTCACACCCGTACACATTCCTCCAAGAATAATGATTGCGGTCAGTATAGAGCGCATCATGTTACAGACAGTTATTGAATATAGCCACTACATCCTTAGGTGTAAGTGGTTTGTAGCCGTTCAGCACACCGCCGGGACAAGCCTTCTCTGCCATGGCAGCAAACTGACTGTCGTCCTTGATACCGATTTCGGACAGGCTGCTTTGCAGTCCCAAGTCCTGATAAAGGAAGTCGCTCAGCCGCTTGATTGCCTCTTTCGCCCCGTCCATTTCAGACAAGGAACTGTCCACGCTAAAGAGATTCACGCCGAAGTTTTTGAACTGCGGTGCGGTGGTCTCGTCGAGGATGTATTCCATCCAGCGGGGAGTGAGGATGGCGAGTCCCAAGCCGTGGGTGATGTCGTAGAATGCTGACAGTTCATGCTCTATCATGTGGCAGGTTGGTGCTTGCATGATACCGTTGTCGAGAAATCCGTTCAACGCCCATGTGGAAGCCCACATCAGGTTGGCGCGAGCCTCGTAATTGTCCGGCTCCTTTATGGCAACGGGCGCAAACTTGACGACAGTGCGAATTACTTCTTCCTGCATACGGCTTGCCATGTCCATCTTCTCTCCGGTGGTGAAATAGTTCACATCCAATACGTGGGAAATGATGTCGGCACTGCCGCAGGCTGTCTGAAAGGCATTGACGCTGAAAGTGTTCGTGGGGTCAAGAAAGGAGACTTTCGGTTGTAGCAACGGATGGATAAGTCCCAACTTTTCATTCGTGTCCATATTGGTGATGACGCCTCCGCAATCCATTTCGGAACCGGTAGCGGCAAGGGTAAGCACGGTCAGGATGGGCAACGCCTTGGTAACCTGTGCCTTTTGCTTCACCAAATCCCAACTGTCGCCGTCATAGTAGGCTGCGGCGGCAATAGCTTTAGTGCAGTCGATGGTGGAGCCGCCACCTACGGCAAGTAGCACGTCGATATTCTCTTTCTTACAAATATCCGCACCACGGTTCACGGTGGTATGGCGCGGATTAGGCTCTACGCCCGAAAGTTCGGTTACGGTAATGCCTGTTTCTTTCAACACAGCCATTATTCTGTCATAAAGTCCGATGCGCTTGATGGAGCCGCCTCCATAAGTCAAGAGTACGCGACTGCCATACTGTTTGATTTCCTCTGCCAGATGCACGAGTTGGTCTTTTCCGAAGTAAATCTTCGTAGTGTTCTGAAATATAAAGTTGTTCATATTCTTTTTGATTTTAATGATTGGTTATTTTATCCACGCTGCAAAAATGCGCCATCGACAACGATATCCACACCGGTGGTGTAGGACGAGAGGTCGGATAGGAGGAAAGCAACAGTTTGGGCAATCTCCCGAGGTTCGCCCAAGCGTCCCATCGGAATGGTCAATTCCAACTTGTCGGTATATTCCTTTTGTCCGGGTGCTTCTACCAGCGGCGTGCGAATGACGCCCGGGCATACCGTATTTATACGGATTCCCTTATCAGCATATTCACGGGCAGTGACTTTTGTCAATCCCGTTATGGCATGTTTGGTAGCCACGTATGCGGAAAATTCAGGTAATATCGTATGCCCTTCAACGGAACCGATATTAACGATTGAGCCGCCGTTTGATTTAAGCATTTCCGTGATTTCATATTTCATCGCATAGAATATGCCGTCTAAGTTGACACCCATCACCTTGCGCCAGTTTTCGATGGTTGCTTCGTGCAGAATGGCAGGCGCACCGGCTATTCCGGCATTGTTGACCGCCACGTGCAATGCGCCGAACTCATTTACGGTTTTCGCCACCGCCTTGCGCAATGCCTCCGCATCCGACACATCGCCCTGAATTGCCAACGCACGTCCGCCCTTGCGACTATTAATCAACGTTTCCATCTTCTTTAAATCATCGGCATTGCGCGCCATAAAAGCAACGTTGGCGCCACATTCTGCCAGCACTTCCGAAACCGCGCCGCCGATGCCTTTCGTACCGCCCGTAACAAAGGCGACCTTGCCTGTTAAATCTATGTTCATTTTATGACTCCTTTCTTTCATTTGTTAATAAGCGGAGGCTTTTGATTCCGTTATGAACCATAAATCGTTGCGCTTTATCAATTCGAGATCCTGACGAAGATTCCAGAAGCCACGTTCGCCTCCATATACCTGTGCATCCACTATACTGTAACCCGTCATTGTGGCATGTTCTCCATCTATCTTGATGTTGAACTCCACGTGTTCTGCTGAAAAATAATTCATTGTTCCATCCAGTACTTCACTGACGAAACCTTCCTTAGGCTGACGAACTCCTGACATGTGTACCAGTGCAAAAGTTTCATCCAGCACTTCGTCCAAGCCTTTTTCATCCTTGTCTATCATCGCACAATACATCCTGCGATAACAACCTTCTATCATTTTTTGATCTTTCAATTCCATTATATTCTTTCATTATTATATTAAATGCTATTCCGCTTTAAATGGCATGCGCCACTTCATATGCCTGCCAGATGGAGGTCATGATACTTCCTACCTTGTTTCCATCGCCCACTTCATAGATTTCGGCACCTATGCCTTTTAGCTGTTCACGCATGGAAGGCAACGGACGGAATCCTACCGACATGATGACCGTATCGGCCTGTATCGTCTGCACTTCACCGCCGGGCAATGTTACTACTGCACCCTCATCATTGACTTCCGAAAGACGGCAACCACACATCAGTCTGGTTTGATAATGATCGAATGCATCCAGCAACATCTGTTTGTTGCCGAAAGGCACTTCTCCTGCCGAAAGAATATTATCCAATGCTTCAACAATGGTCACCTGCTTTCCCTCATGAATATATTCCAATGCCATTTCACATCCTACAAGCCCACCACCGACTATCACAATCTGTTCGCCGACCTCTTTGTTGCCCACAAGGGCATCTATGCACGACAGTGTCTTGGCATGGTCAATGCCTTTCAGTCTGCCCGGCATTACAGCTGATGAACCAACCGCAAGAATAACTGCATCGGGATGAAGCCCGGCTATCAGCTCCGGTGTGGCCTCTGTGTTCATGCGTATTTCCACATTTGGATTGACTGCCAGTTCTTGTTTATACCACTCGTTCAGCTCCAGCACTTCGCGTTTGAAGTCATGTTTTCCTGCCGGGAGCAAATTACCTCCCAATGTATCGGACTTCTCGATAAGG
Organism: uncultured Bacteroides sp.; assembly: GCF_905207245.1. Taxonomy (GTDB): domain Bacteria; phylum Bacteroidota; class Bacteroidia; order Bacteroidales; family Bacteroidaceae; genus Bacteroides. The sequence goes on from NZ_CAJLKP010000039.1 coordinate 18,860, forward strand.
ATAACGTGGTGTCCTCTCATTCCGGCAGTACGCGCAGCCTCCATTCCGGCAACACCACCTCCTACAATTACGATGTTCTTCTTCACTAATGCAGGCAATGCCCGGTAAGTGACGCTACGTCCCATCTCTGGATTTACAGCACAAGCTACATATCCGGCAGTGAAATAACGGTGGATGCAGCCTGAGTTACAGCCGATACACGGACGTATTTTCTCCGTATGTCCGGAAAGTACCTTGTTCGGAAAGTCAGGGTCGGCTATGGACGGTCTTCCAAGTACAATGGCATCGAACTTACCGTCACGTATTCCGGCTTCAGCCATTTTCGGATCGTTCATCCGGCTGCCTACAAGTACGGGGATATTTACGGCTTTTTTTACCGCTTCGGCCATCTCTACCATATATCCGCGTGGAATATAGGACGGGGGACAGCAATAGTAAAAAGAATCCAATGTTCCGGTATCCACACTCAGACAGTCGTAACCGTAAGCCTCCAGCAATTTAGCTATCTCAATACTCTCTGCCAAGGTACGTCCGGCTTCTTCGCTTTCATCCCCTGTAAAGGAGGCTTTCCCGAAATCCTTTACAAAAGTGCGTAGTCCCAAACGGATAGACACCGGAAAGTCCTGTCCGCACTCTTTCTTTATGCCTTCCACTATTTCGCGAACTACGCGTAATCTATTCTCTAAACTGCCCCCATATTCATCGGTACGCTTGTTGGTCAAAGTCATGGCAAACTCATCCAGCAAATGCCCCCAATGGAGTGCATGCACTTCCACACCGGCAAAACCAGATGCTTTCGCCAATGCCGCACATTTTATCATCTGGTCTATCTTCTGATGAATCTGTTCTTTTGTCAAAGCCTTTGTCAGGACATCCGGCTGTCCTACAGTGGGAAGCTCGGATGGAGCATGGAAGCCGGGGACGTTCCGTCCCAATCCGAAAGCTAACTGTATAAACATCTTTGTACCGTATGCCTCCAAACGGGCGTTCAGTTCCCGTCCCGCACGTTGGAATACCATGGGATGCTGTAGCATGGTTGGGCTGTTCTTGTCCACCATGGAGTCAGTGGCATGCCCCCACGAGTAAATCAACCCGAAACCTCCTTGCGCACGACGGACAAAGTACTCTATTCCGTCATTGGTATATTCGCCGTGTTCGCCTTCATAGAAGCCGGTGTCCATCGGCGCCACAGCGAAACGGTTCTTGATAGTTACCTTGCCGATGTTGAACGGACGGCCAAGGTTTTCATATTGGTTAGTAGTCATGGTCAATCTATCTTAATCTATTTTTTCATGAATGTCATTGAGCAGAGCCTGTGACAGGCGGTCGCCCTTGATCTCCACTTTAGACAGCATGTCGTCTATTTCCTTTAAATCATCAGTTGTAAGTTCTAAATCTACCGACTTGATGTTATCGTCAATGTACTCTATCTTGTCCATTCCCGGAATGGGGACGATGAACGGCTTTTGAGCCAACAGCCAAGCCAAAGCTATCTGTACGGTAGAAACGCCTTTCCTTGCGGCTATTTCGTTCAACATGGATACGAGCGGCATATTCGCTTTCAGATTCTCTTTTGAGAAACGGGGGAATGAAGCGCGGAGGTCAGTCTTCGGGTCAAAGGTATCATCGGCAGAAATCTTGCCTGCCAAGAATCCTGTGCCAAGCGGTCCCCAAGGAACAAATCCGATACCCAACTTCTCGCAAGTAGGAATGACAGAATATTCTGGTTCACGTGTCCAAATGGCATACTGATTTTGGACAGCGGTTACTGGCTGTACTTTATGGGCACGGCGAATGGTATTGGCACCAGCTTCGGACAAGCCGAAATACTTCACTTTACCTTCCTGTATCAACTCCTTAACCGTACCTGCAACGTCCTCAATAGGCACATTCGGATCTACACGATGTTGGTAGAGTAAGTCAATGTAATCGGTCTGAAGACGTTTCAAGGATTGTTCGACAACCTTACGGATATGTTCCGGACGGCTGTTCAGCCCTCCTTCTTCGGAAATCATGCCAAATTTGGTAGCTAGGGTTATTTCATGGCGGAACGGTTTGATGGCTTCACCCACCAATTCTTCATTAACAAAAGGGCCGTAAGCCTCGGCAGTATCAAAGAGTGTGATACCACGTTCGTAAGCGGCGCGTATGGTTCTTACACCTTCTTCTACCGGTACGCCAGCACCTGTTCCAAAACTTAAATTCATGCAACCCATACCTAAGGCTGACACTTCCAATGATCCTAATTTTCTTGTTCTCATATTTTTTTTATTGATTAAAATTTATTCTAATCTGCTCCCAGTGTGCGGTGAAAGAATGCAGACAGCTTTTCTACGGCAGGAGTTACGTATTCAGGTTTATCATAAAGTTCGATATGTGATGAACCTTTGATTGCATAGACTTCCTTATCCTTTCCCGGCAAAGCGTTATAGAACCGTTTGGTCTGCCATTCGGAATCAGCCTTGTCGCCCACGATTAAAAGGACAGGTTGTGTCAGCAACTGAATGTTTTCTATGGCAGAGAACGCCATCTTGGTAGCCTGGCTGCGACGCAGGAAATAATTATCAGCCCGAGGGTGAAAGGCTCTTACCGTGCGATAATAGTCATAACCTTCGCGGAAGGAAGGTGCCGTTTCAGCAGTCGGTGTAGGACACATATAGACTTTCATCAAATGTTCTCCACGGGCTTCACGTGTCCGCTGACTGGAAACGTCTTCAAGTATCTTTATTTGTTCCTCTACCGTTCTTCCTTGCAACCAACTCTCACGGTTGGCTGCACCAATATCTGCTGCGCTGACTCCGGCAACCGCACGGATGCGACGTTCCGTAGGTGCAGTACCTATCACATATCCGCCTCCAGCACACAATCCCAATGCACCAATTCTGTGCTCATCAATGAATGGAAGGGTTACCAGATAGTCAACTGCATAGCGGATATCTTCCACTCGTTCATAAGGAGCTTCCGAATAATGGGGCGTACCACCACTCTCACCTGCATAAGCTGCGTCAAAAGCTAATGTCACGAATCCTTTTTGTGCAAGCAGATGGGCATACAATCCGGAAGACTGTTCCTTGACACTTCCCGCCGGATGTACACTGATAATAGCCGGATAATGTCTGGAAAAATCAAAATCGGCAGGCAGGAACAAATTTCCGACCAATACAATGTTGTTGCTTCGCAGAAAGGATACTTTCCGTACGGTCACACCCGTATTGGCAGTAATAGGAGTAACTGTAACCAATTCTGTAGCAGGAATTCCCGGTAGTTCCATTTCCTGTGCCTGCATATTTGTCACCGTCATTATTGCGGAGACTAAAAAGGTTAATGCAAATATTCTTTTCATCTGTTGATAGACTTTATAAGAGTTCTAATACTTGTTTTAATTTTAAGTTTCAATATGAAAACTTTCTGTTCTCTCAAAAACTTTGCTTGGATTCTTTTCTTTGTTACAAGTGCAAAGATAAAGGCTTTTACCATGGAAGAAGTTACACAAAACACCTGTTGTTTTACACATTTTACGCAAATGGTAAACTAACTATAAAACTCACTACTTCAACGGTTTTACTAAGGTATCGGTGCGGTGCGTTTCTTCCAGAATTAAACCTTGCGGATACATTTCCCATTGCTGATATATTACTGCAATGGCAACAGACATATCTTTTATCCTTTCGTAATATTTAGCTTCTCCAGCCATGCGTTCACCGTTTCTCTGCCGCTGCGCACATCCTGCCCGCGCATGCCGAAGGTCTCCAGATAGGTGGCATCGGGAAAGTAGGACTTCAGCAGCGTGGTGCAACTGCTTACGCCACTGCCTTCGTGCGTACCGAAAGGCACTATCGTTTTACCGGACAAATCATACGCTTCATAAAACGTGCGCATAATCATGGGCGGAGCGCCGTACCATATCGGGGCACCGACAAACACGGTGGTATAGTCTGTAAGGTTCTCCAAACGGTTCTTGATGGCAGGGCGTGCGTTGCTTGCCGTCTCCTGCTGGGAGACTTGGCGCATCTCGTCATAGTTGGTGGGATAAGCCACTTCGGGCACTATCTCGAAGACGTCGCCGCCCGTATAGTCCTTGATGTAGCCGGCAAGGACAGCGGTATTGCCCACTGCCACCTGACCGACGGCATAGTTCTCTCCGGCACGGGAGAAGTAAACTATCAGGGTACGTCCGCTTTGTCCCGGACGGGAAGGGTCTTCGCCTTCGTTTTCAGAAGAATCTGTGTTTTCGTCCTCTTCTGTGGGCGGAGTAACTTCAGGAGCGTCCTCGCTACCACACGACAGCAGCAGGAAGCTCAGCAGGCAGGCTTGTGCGATTGAGAAAAGTTGTTGCTTCATTCTATACATTCTATTATAAGGTGATTATTTTTGTGGCTTCAGCGGTCCGTAGAAGAAGGAAGCCGTTGCACCGCCGTCTATCAGGAAGTCCGCTCCGGTGATGAAAGCGGCCTTGTCGCTCATCAGCAGTTCCGCCACATTCGCTACCTCGTCGGCTGTGCCGGGACGACCTGCCGGACACTTGGCAAACATATTCTTGTAGAAGTCGCCGCGCGGTCCGTTGAACTCGTCGATGGCAAGCGGGGTGACGATGATACCCGGCGAGATGGAGTTGATGCGTGCATCCCGTTCGCCCCACTTCACGGCTTCCGCCATGACACGTTTCACGTTGCAACGCTTCGCCATCTGGTAAGCATGCAATGTGTCACGGATATTTTCCACTTGCAGAACGTCAAGTTTCAGCAACTCTTCTGTAGGAGTGATGGCAAGCTGCTCGTCCACTTCGGGCGTGAGTGCCGGCATACGGTGTCCCGACTGGCTGGAGATGGTGACTCCCGTACCGCCTGCCTTTATCACTTTGCCTACTTCCTCCAGCAATACCGCCGTGCCGTACAAATCGACCTTCAGTATTGTTTCTATGGATGCCTGACTGGGCGATACGCCTGCGGCATTGACCAGCATTGAGATTTCGCCATGCTTCTGCGCTTCGGTTATCAGGTTCAAAATGGAGGCGCGTGAGGACAAGTCCATCTCCATCGGTACTACGTCGAATCCGGCGTTCGTCATTGTCTGCGCGATGCTTTCGGCATTCTTTACGTTCTTGTCACCCAGGATGATGGTCTTTCCATAACCCATGCAGCGGGCTATGGCCATGCCGATTTGTCCGGCACCCGTCAAAATCATTACTTCTTTCTTCATTGTTCTTTATTTTAATTAGTTTGATTAATACAACTTTTTGCGCAACGCATAGAACCCGATGCCCGCCGACAATGTCAGAAACAGGATACCGAGGCACAAGATGACTGAATAGCCTATATGATCGGCTAAGAGTCCCCATCCTCCCGCCGTCAGGGCGCCTCCGCAGGCAAAGGCAATGGAGATATTGGAATAGATTTGCGCGTAATTCTTGCTGCCGAAGACAGTCCGCACCAACATCAGCGTCTGTACCGATACTCCGGCATAAGCCCATCCGAAGAAGAAACCGCCCACGATGGTCAACCACAGCCCTACCCAATGTCCGCCTAAAAGCAATGCCAATCCGACAGCTCCGGACACGAATGTAGCCAGAACACCGAACTTATTGTTATAATCGTTGATAGCCCCCAATGCGACTTTTCCTATAGTGGCTCCAATCATTACTGCCGAAGCCACAAACGCCGCCTCTTTCAGCGAGAAGCTGAGTCCGGTCACATAATCGGGCACAAACAGATTCAGCGTGGATACCGAAATCATCAGAAAGGCGAACAACAGCAGTCCGTAGAACTCCGGCATCCGCAGGGCACGTGCATATTCAATTCCCTCGTTCGGCTTCACCGCCTGTGCTACCGGTGTCTCGCCATAGGGTTGCATTCCTTTGTCCTTGGGATAATCCCGCAGCAGTAGTCCGATGAGGGGTGTCACCACCAACAGGATGATGGCACCGAAGATACCGTATGTCATCCGCCATCCATATTCCGTTATCAGGTAAGCCCCCAACGGATTGAACAGAACACCTCCGATGCCCGAAGCGGCACTGCATACGCCGATGAAGAAGCCCACGCGCGTTTTGAACCAGCGGTTCACCAAAATCGGGAAACTCAGATAAAGCAAGAAAGCCAACGTGATACCTAATACACCACCCGCTACATAAAACTCCCAAACGGAATCGAAGAATGACATACCTACCAGACACGCACCCATCACTACCGAACTGACGGTCAGCAGCAGGCGTGCGCTGTACTTCTCCATCATCCGTCCTGCCACCGACAGAGCCAGCGACGAGAACAGATAATTGAGCGACATATATATACCTAATTTTCCAACCGACACGCCCAATTCCTGGCTGATCGGCTGATAGAAGATTCCGGCACAGCTTATCACCAGTCCCACATTGATTCCCATAATCAGGCAGCAACAGAATACGATGACGTATCCATAATGTATCACGCCTTTACTCTTTATTATTCCTTGTTTCATACTAACTCGTTTTAGATTGTTTTTCTGATGGCAAAGATAGAGGTATCCCTTCTATAACCACTTAGCGTAATTACAGATTGGCTTCATCATATTACTGATTTTGCACATGAATTAACCAATTGATTATATGCTACTTAATAATTTTACGGATTTGCTTACCATATTTACAGATTTGCTCGTATCAGTGATTGCTATTGTCAAGAAGTGACTACCTTTGTAGGCGAAAATCATAAAGAACATGGAAAAGGATATATTGAACTTCAAATCCATAGCCGAATATAACGAGGTGCTCGGTGTAGAGACACTTCATCCGTTGGTCAGCATCATCGACTTGTCCAAAGCCAACCCTATGCGCCACATGCGGCATACTTTTAGTTTCTATTCCGTCTATCTGAAAGATGAGAAGAACTGCGATTTGCTCTATGGCCGTCGTTATTACGATTATCGCAAGGGTTCTGTACTCTGTATGGCTCCCGGTCAGATTATCGGGGTTGAAGATAATGGCGAAGAGTTCCAGCCCAATGGATGGGCATTACTCTTTCATCCCGACTTGATTGCAGGTACGCCTCTGAATCGTATGATGAAGGAATACACTTTCTTCTCTTATGAATCCAATGAGGCTCTTCACCTGTCCGAACGCGAGCGGGAAGTCTTCATGGACAGCCTGCACAAGATACATGATGAAATGGAGCATAACATAGACCGTTTCAGCAAACGACTTATTGCTTCCAACATAGGGTTGCTGCTGGATTATTGTCTTCGCTTTTACGAACGTCAGTTTATTACTCGACACGAGGCGAACAATGATATAATAGCTCGTTTTGAAACACTGCTGAACCGTTATTTCGAAGAAGGACGTGCAAAAGTAGACGGCATTCCCACGGTGAAATATTGCGCATCCGAACTTTGCCTCTCACCGAATTATTTCGGTGATTTAATAAAGAAGGAGACAGGACGGACACCTATGGAAACTATTCAGGGAAAAATCATAGAAATAGCCAAAGGGATGCTTGCCGAAAAGGAAATGAACATCAGCGAGATTGCGAACGAACTGGGGTTTCAGTATCCGCAGCATTTCACCCGTATCTTCAAGAAGGTGGAGGGATGTTCGCCCAATGAGTATCGGGCACGGAGCAATTAGGAGGAACTATCTCGTTCCTCCGAATACCTCAGACATCGGCATGACAGAAAGTATTTCGTCGATGTGAGCTATTTCATCGGGCGTAAGGCTGATGGCAGCTGCTTCTCCATTCTCCCGCACTCGGCTCATCTTTCGGCTTCCGGGGATAGGTACAATCCACGGCTTCTTGCATATCATCCATGCCAAGGATATTTGGGCAGGAGTCGCTTGGTGTTTTTCGGCCAGACGCGTTACAAAATCCAGCAACTGGCGGTTCTGTTCATAGCTTTCCGGACGGAACTGCGGCATGACACTGCGGTAATCCGTTCCTTGTTCAAAACGAGAGTCCTTGCTGAACGCATTGGTAAGCAAGCCGTTTGCCAGCGGAGAGAAAGCAACGAAGCCGATACCCAATTCCTCCAATACAGGAAACAACGATTCATACCAACGTGCTATCATGGAGTAGCGGTTTTCCACAGCTGACAGCGGGCATACGGCATGGGCACGGCGAATATTCTCTTCATTGGCTTCGGACAGTCCCCAATGGAGAATCTTTCCTTCTTTTATTAAATCATTCATCACTTCCGCCACTTCCTCAACGGGAACCCTTGGGTCATTCCGATGCTGAAAGTACAGGTCAATATGGTCTGTCTGCAATCGTTTCAAGGAACCCTCCACTGACTTACGGATAGTGTCGGGGCGAGAATCCGGCATGAGCGGATAAGGGGCAGGCCTGCTCAGGTCGAAAGACAAGCCGAACTTGGTTGTCAGCACAATCTTGTCCCGATAAGGCTTCAGGGCTGTTCCCAAAAGGTTCTCATTGTGATGGGGATCTTCCGGAGTTCCGTAAACTTCGGCCGTATCAAAGAGCGTGTAGCCCAACTCAACGGACTGCGCCAATAATTCGGTCATTTCCTTTTTGTCCGCAGCGGCTCCATAGGCATGGCTCATGCCCATACAGCCCAATCCTACGGCAGAAACTTCAAGAGTTCCCAGTTTTTGCTTCTTCATAACTACAATATTGCATCAAAGTAAATACGATTCTTTTCTGGCCGATGTCCTATAACCTCTTGCCGAAGAAATCGACCAACTTGCCTACCACCTGCTCTACATATTCGGGTACGTAATACGTCTTGATATGCGTGGCACCGGGGATAAGGAACAACTCCTTGTCTTTCGTTCCCGTAGCCTTGCTGTAACATTGTTCCGTCATGTAGAATGTATCGGCAATGCTTCCGGCAATCATCAGCAACGGTTGGTTGATAAGGTACATGCCTTCGCTTGCATCGAAAGCGAAAAGGTCTATCAGACTACTTTTGGTGTATTTGAAGGTTGAATTAGGGTGCGCATGGCTCTGCAGATAATATTCGTATCCGTCGCGATAGAGATCGAACGGGAGCTTGGCAGCCTGTTCCGGTGTTACACCGCTCATGTCGCCCACATATTCCGGCTCACCACCTTCCGCTTCCCTCTGGCGTGCGGCACAGGCATCGGCAAGACGTTCCTGAATCTGATTGACCTGCGAATCCATAAATCCGTTGCGGCGCACCAGTCCCGTGTTGAACATGCTTAGTGTGGCCACTGCCTTGAAACGCTTGTCGGTCTGTGCGGCCTTCAACGTATAGCCGCCTCCTCCGCAAATGCCGAGGATACCCATACGTGCCGGGTCTACACCCGGATATTGTGCCAGAATGTCTGCGGCACGATGAATATCCTCCACCCGGCTGGCAGGCTTGTCCGTGTTGCGCGGCTCGCCCTCGCTGGCTCCCTGATAGGCCGCATCAAAGGCAAGGCAGATGTAACCGGCCTCCGCCATACGCTGGCTGTATGCTCCGGCCACCTGTTCCTTTACGCCGCCGTTCGGGTGAGCTACCACAAGGGCGGGATAACGCTTTGACGCATCATACCCGGCAGGGGTATAGACATTGGCTGCCATCTTCAGCCCGTTCAGCGTGTAAGTAATGGGGTGGATGTTCACTTTGCCGGTTACGTTTTCCGTAAGGGCATTTTCATATACCAATCCAAAGGGATTGTTTTGGGCGGACAGCCCTGTTGTAATACTTCCGAAAATCATGATGATTATTGTTTTGATGATAGTTGACTTCTTCATTTGTTCCTTGTTTTTAACGCTATTGATTATTCCTGTTTGTTACATTCTTAAGCACATTTCGCAGTGGAGCGGAATGTGTCTCTCCCAAGTTCATTTCGATGATGTTCAGCAAAGCCGTCAATTGCCGGGGAGTGATGCCCAAATGCAGGCAAATGCCCATGTGTCCGTATGCCATCGGCTCCACTCCGCCCACTCCGGCAAGGATGGACACCGTAGCCAGTTCCCGCTCCTGATAGGTCAGCAGGTCACGCTCGAATATGTCCGCAAAGAGATGTTCCTTCAGGAAGACTTCAATGGTCGGGGCGAATATGGCATAACCGGCCTTGGGCGCATTCACCGGTGCACCCGTCAGGATGGAAAGTATCTCGCGGCCACGGTCGAACTTGTTTCCTTCCTTATTTATAGGCGCTGCCTCACGTCCCTGCTCGTCGTGGATGCCGTTCGCTTCACGTTCTTGTTCTACATCCATGAAGGTCTGTATGGCACGCAAACTGCGTGGAAATCCGCAATAGGCATACGCCTGAATCAACACTTCCTTTATTTCATTGACCGTCATTCCTGCCTCCAGTCCCTGAACAAGAGCTTGCCGCAAATGTTCCAAATCACCTTTCCCCGTATATGAGGCTATGGCTACAATGGCCTGCTGACGGGCATTCAGTTCTTTATTCTCCTCTGCATAACGGTTCATGTCCTCGTTGGTCGCGGCGAGATATTCGGCCGTTTCCACTTGATTCTGCCAAGTCACCACGTTGGTCTTGGGGTTGCACGATATCGCAAGGTGGGCAAACCAACTGTCGGGCGCAGCACCGTGCCAGTGCTCCACATTGGGAGCTATCTCCACTATATCGCCCGAGAAAAGCCGGCGGGCGGGCTTTCCCTTTTCCTGATAATAGCCCGTACCGGCAGTGGCAATCAGAAGCTGTCCTCCCGAATGTCTGTGCCAGCTGTTGCGGCAGCCGGGTTCAAAAGTAACATTGGCTATCGGAACGTTCAGTTCCTTCTCTTGAGAAAGACGGAACAGATAGACTTGCCCGGTGAAGTTCTTCGTCTCGGGAAGTTTGTTGCCCAAGGCATAGGGCTGCCGGAATGTGTCAGCCGCATTCTGGGCATTCGCATGAAGGCTCAAGAAGGCGATGGCACAACCGGCCATGATTCCTTTTAAAATTTGTACGCTCATATTCTTTCGTTTACTGTCATTATTCACTCAATACTCCCATTCGTTGCAGCCAGCCGTTCACACCGTCGGCACTGCCCGGCATGTCGATTCCGGCATCGTCACTCTGCGGACTGCGGATATTGTCGGGGGCAAGGTCTTCGGGAAGCGTTGCCGGAAGATGCACGGAACGGGGTGTCACCTTATATATCTTCTGCATGCCTTCGTTCAGATAGGTGGTTGCCCCGTAGGTGAAGAACGGGATAACGGTCTTTCCGCTCAGGTCGTATGCCTGGAGGAACGTGCATACCACCATGGCGGGCTGATGCCACCACAGGGGCGAGCCGATGAAAATCGTATCGTATGCAGCAACGACATCCGCTTCGGGAAGGTTGGCGACTTCGGGACGCAGGTCATTGTAGGCCTCGTTCTGAATCAGTTCGCTGTCATCGTACGGGTTTGCAGCGTAGGCTTTCGCCGGTTCGATGCGGTAGGTGTCCGCTCCGGTCAGTCCGGCGATGCGGCTTGCCACCGCCTGCGTGTTGCCCGTTGCCGAGAAATAGGCTACGAGAGTCCGGCTCTTTCCGGCAGGCATTTCAGGCTCTTCATTGACAGAAGGTGCGTCTTCACTGTCCGAACATGCGGCGAATGCCGCCAAGGCGAAGAACATCAGCGGCAATGCTAAAAGAATCTTTTTCATTTGTCTTTTGGTTTTGTAAGGGTTATTAATCGGTTTACTTTCACTGCTGCAAAATTAGGGCAAAGATGAAAGCGCGTCCATAGACAAATTACGGATTTAAATACCAATATTGCAGAATGCAAGGATTTTATAATCAACCCGCTAACACAGATTGCTGATTCACTAACCGATATTACGGATTTTAGCAGTCCGGTTTACGGCTTTCCGTTTTAATTCGTATTTTCGCATCCATAAAATTCCGATGATTATGGACGAAATATGGAAAATGGATACGATAGAGGATGCCAACCGTCTGCTGGGAGTGGAAACCTTGCATCCGATGATAAGTGTGGTTGATCTTTCAACGCTGGACAGCATGAAGATTGGCCGCAAGAGCTTCGGCGTTTACAGCATCTTCCTGAAGGAACTGGACTGCGGCACCGTGGCATACGGGCGTAATAAGTACGATTACCAGCAGGGCACGCTTATCTTCATTGCTCCCGGACAGATAGCAGGGGCGGAAAAGCGGGAAATAAAGCCGAATCCGAAAGGCTGGGTGCTGATGTTCCATCCCGATTTACTGTACGGCACTCCACTGGCGCGTGCGATGAAGAATTATCATTTTTTCTCGTACAGTTCAAACGAAGCGCTGCATCTTTCGGAGCGTGAACGGCAGATTATCATCAATGGCTTCAAGGAGATTCAGGAGGAACTGCAACATGCCATCGACAAACATAGCAAGCAGATTCTCGCTGCCAACATCGAAGTGATACTGAATCATTGCGAACGTTTCTACGACCGTCAGTTTACCACGCGTGAGATCATAAACCACGACCTGCTGAGCCGCTTCGAGAACTTGATGTTGAATTACTTCAAAACCGACAAGCCACAAACCATCGGTCTGCCGTCGGTGCAATATTGCGCAGACCAGTTGCATCTGTCTGCCAACTACTTCAGTGACTTGATTAAAAAAGAAACCGGAAAATCGGCTCAAGAATACATTCAGACTGCTATCATAGAACAGGCCAAAGAGATACTCATGGAAAATAACCGCACCATCAGTGAAGTTGCTTACGACATGGGATTCAAATATCCGCACCACTTGAGCCGCATGTTCAAGAAGGTGACGGGGAAGACACCGAATGAATATCGTGCTATCCAAATTCCCCGTCTATAAGATTGATGCTCTAAAATCTGTCAGCAAGAGTTGTTTATAGCATCTTGCAATTTTACTTCAGAGCCCAATTCTTGATAATTTCCCCTGCGGCATTTACCGATGAACCATAAATTGCCAAGCCCCGTTCTACCCGAGCACCCGGACAGGCTTTCTGAATATCGATTTCACTGTGTCCCATCGCGCTACCTTCGTGGGTACAGAAAGGCCGGATAATCTTGCCCGTGAAGTCGTAGCGTTCGAGCAGGGTGAATACGTGCATCGGTGCGGTTCCCCAATAGTTCGGATAACCCAGGTAAATGGTGTCGTATCCATCCAGACTTTCGGGATAGGCGGTCAGTTCGGGACGCACCTTTCTGCGCAAATCCTCTTTCGCCTCGGCAATGCAGGTGTTGTAGTCGGCTGCATACGGTTCCAAGGGCTCTATTTTGAATAGCTCTGCTCCAGTTGCATGTTGAATCATGCGGGCTGCAACTTCGGTGTTACCAACTTCTACATAGCGATATTCTCCGCCGAAGTAATTCTCGTCGGCACGGGAAAAATAAATAATGATTGCTGCCATAATTCTGATGGTTTAATGGTTGATACTATTCCCCTGTCTGGGGTCTTTTATTTGTTATTGGTAGCCCATTCGGAAATTGTCTTTTCCGAACGACGGACTTGCGAACCTTTCACGTGCAGGGCTTCCGTAACGGTTGCTCCCTTGCACACCGATTTCAGTTCCGAAACCGTATTGAGCAAACCGCTTCCTTCGCTGGTGCAGAACGGAATGATGGTTTTTCCTTTCAGGTCATAATGTTCCAGAAAAGTGTTGATAATGGGTGGATATGTGCCCCACCATATCGGATAGCCAACGAATATGACATCGTAGTCGGTCAGATTTTCCAGCCACTTCCTGGGTTGCGCCTTTTCGCCAGACTCCATTTCCGCCTTGGCTTCTTCAATCATTTTGAAATGATCTTTGGAATATTGCTTGGTTGTTTCTATTTCAAACAAATCACCACCTATCGCTTGCTGAATGTATTCGGCAAACACGTTGGTATTGCCTTTTTCCAAATTCACGATTTTCATTCCAGGCGCAATGGTTTCGCCTTTCATGGAGAAAAACAACGTGATAATTTTCTTGTCCGTTTTCATTTCCGTTTTATTTGTATCGCCCTGTTTGTGGCTCTGTCCACACACAGACAAAACCACTGATACGAGGGCGATAATTAATAGACTGTATTTTTTCATTTTTATCTCTTCTAATTAGGATGGTTTGATTATCCGAAGTTGGTCAGGATGTAGTTTACGAATTGCGGGTCGGTGAACTCCACATTGCCGCCGTCTTGCAAGTTCAGCTTCTCGATGGCTTTCAGCTCATCGGCAGAGAGTGAGAAATCCAGACTGGTCAAGTTCTGCCTCATCCGGTCGATGTGCGTGGACTTCGGAATGGCTACAATTCCCTGCTGTGTCAGGAAGCGGAGCCCTACTTGTGCGGCAGACTTCCCATAGCGGGAGCCGATTGCCGACAATACTTCGTGGCGGAAGAAATTGTGCTGTCCTTCTGCCATCGGAGCCCATGCCATCAGCTTCGTATCGGTCTGTTCCATCAGTTCCCGCATTTCCTGTTGCTGACTGAACACGTTTGTTTCCAATTGGTTGACAGCGGGCATTACCTCTACATGCTTCACCAAGTCGATGAATCTGTCCGGACGGAGCTTACACCTATCGCACGCACCTTGCCTGCTTTCAGTGCTTTCTCCATGGCACGATAAGTGCCGTAATAGTCGCCGAACGGTTGATGGATGAGCAGCAGGTCGATATATTCCGTCTTCAGTTTCCTTAAACTTTCGTCAATCGAGACTGCCGCCTTCTCTTCGCCTGCATTCGAAATCCAGACTTTGGTGGTGATAAACAAGTCTTCCCTTTTCACGTTCGACTTGCTGATGGCTTCACCTACGCCTTCTTCATTATAATATGCTTGTGCGGTGTCTATCAGTCAATAACCTGTGGACAGGGCATCGTTTACACATAGTTCACATTCTTTCGGTTCTACTTGAAATACACCATATCCGAGGACTGGCATTTCTACACCGTTGTTCAGTTTAATTGTTTCCATGATTGTTCTGGTTTTAAAGTCATCCTGCCGTTTCCATTGAAAGGTTCTCTGCAAACCGACAGGATGAACAAGAAATGATTCTTTTATAAATTAAAATGCACCGGTCTTGATATGAGGAACATAAGGAGCTTCCAGTGCCTTGATTTCCTCCTCATCCAACTTGATGTCGAGTGCCACAACCGCCTGCTCGATGTGTTCCACCGAAGTGGCACCCACAATGGGCGAAGTGATGAACGGCTTGGACAACATCCACGCAAGGGATTCCTGCGCCATGGTGCGCCCGTGCTCCTTGGCAATCTTTTCCAAGTTATCTACCACAACTTTGTCCACATCGTTGGTGGCATCCCATACGGCCGGAGATACGTTGTCCACCTTCACACGCTCGGTCATTGTTCCCCACGGATGGGCGCAACGGCCACCTGCCAACGGGCTCCAGGGTACAACAGCCATATTGCGGTCGGCGCACAGCGGCATGATTTCACGTTCTTCTTCCCGATAAATCAGGTTGTATTGCGGCTGCAAGGAAGCAAACTTCGTCCATCCGTTCTTCTCGGCAATGCCCTGCAAGCGTTCCAACTGCCAGGCAAAGATGGTAGAAGCACCGATGTAGCGGGCTTTGCCACTCTTCACCACGTCGTGAAGGGCTTCCATAATTTCTTCCATCGGTGTGTTGGAATCTAAGCGGTGAATCTGATAGACATCCACATAGTCCATACCCAAACGCTGAAGGCTGTGGTCAATCTCCGCCATGATGTTCTTGCGTGACAAGCCACCGCCATTAGGACGTCCCGGACGCATCTCGAAGTTCACTTTCGTGGCAACTACAATTTCATCACGGTTCAGTCCGTACTCACGAATCAGTCGGCCGGTGATTTCTTCGCTCGTCCCCATCTGATAGACATTGGCTGTATCGAAATAATTAATGCCAAGGTCGATGGCTTTCTTAAAGAGCGGTTTTGCATCCTCATAATCCTTTGCCCACGGGAAAACGCCGTTCTCCGGTCCCGGTTTACCAAAACTCATCATACCCAGACATATTCTTGATACGTCCATTCCTGTGTTTCCAAATTTTACGTACTGCATAGTTCTACTGTTTTTTAAGTTTGAATACTAATGTTCTTTCTTTCGATTGCAAAGATAGAGGCTTTTCTGCCGGGAGAGGTTACACATAATCCTCTTGGTTTTACACATTTTGCGTAATTCGTTCTTTTATGTCGTTTTTCTTGTTTACTTTTGCATAAAACGATAGAACAATGGAAGATAACAACGATGTAAACTTCATCTTCTCCACTTCCTTTGAGGAGATAAACAACCCTCTATTTGAGAATTGGGGAGTTCATTTAGTATGTCTGAACGGTTGGGGCAGTTTTTCCTACAACGATAAGACGATATCGGTTACGAGGAATGATGGCATGGTGCTTACGCAACCTACGCTGGCCAAGGATATCGAGCAGAGCGATGATTTGAACATCGTGTTCCTTGCTGCTCCGTTCCGATTTCTCTATAATCAGCTTCCTGCCAACCATTACGGGGTAGGCGGCTGCGTGAGCCTGTTCGATAATCCTATTTTTCATTTGTCCGATGAAGATGCCAAGAGTCTGTTAGATGATTTGTACCGCATCAAGCAACGGATGGACGAACGGGACCATCCTTTCTATAAAGAGATGATGGGTAGCTTGACGCTAACCATGATATACGACCTCTTCGCTTTCCATGCCAAGCAGAACGCCACGGTCAATTCATCGGAACGGGCGACATTCATTGTAAAAGAATTGATTAACCTGCTGTCCGGTGGCAGGGTGAAGACGCATCGCGAGGTGGGCTATTATGCCGAACTGCTGCACGTCACGCCCAAATACCTGTCGGACACAATCAAGCGGAATACCGGACGGAGCGTGCTCTATATGATTGACCAATACACCGTTCCCATGGTGGTGGAGTTCCTGAAGAACAGCACGCTGAGCATCTCGCAGATTGCTGACATCATGAACTTTTCATCGGTGGGCTATTTCAGCCGTTATGTGGTAAAGCATTTGGAAATGTCGCCCAGCCAGTACCGGGCGACATTGCTGCCAAAGAAATAAGGTTGCGAATAATTAATTAGGGTGTCCAGCTCTATGTTCTCGTTTTTGAGATTGGCTTAACAATTTAATCTATTGATTATGAATTAAAACAACCTCATTTTATGATATGATTTTAACTCTTAAAAAAGCATCGTAATTTTCTTTTTAGTATGCTCCATATGCTATGTGGTTATCAGCCCTTTGGAAGATTCACAGTTACTTCTTGAACTAAAAGCCGGAACGTCAAACTGAACACCCTACCTAATAATTAATGAAGTGATATTTCATTCGCTTTGTAACATACCGATTCTCTGTAGCCATGCCCGTACATTATCACGGGATTGTTCGTTGCGGATTTGGTCACCGGCAATACCGTAACTATCCAACAGTGCAGCGTTGGGGAAATACGTTCGAATAAGGCTTACACAACTGCTGATTCCACTGCCTCCATGCGTGCCGAACGGCACAATCGTTTTTTGGGCTAATGCCGGATATGTTTCATAAAATGTCCGCATTATCATTGGAGGACCTCCATACCAAATTGGAGAACCGATAAAAATCACCGAATAGCGGTCCAGATTTTCCAACGGTTTTTTGATTGCAGGTCGGGCATTCGTATCCGATTCATGTTGTGAAACTGCCAACATCGAAGTATAATCAGTCGGATAAGGCGTTTCGGGAATGATTTCATAAACATTCCCTCCCGTAAATTCACGGATGTAATCACCCATGACGGCCGTATTTCCTTTCTCTACATATCCGACATTCCAATTTTCTCCGGCACGAGAGAAATAGACGATTAAAATATCCCCGTCCGGAACATCTGTATCGCCCGGATTATTGACGTTGTTCTCTTCTCCTGAAATCGGCTCTTCCGCATCATTTTTGCTGCACGAAAAGCAAAAAAGGAAACTCAAAAGGCTGCATATAATAACTGATACTTTTTTCATGACTTATCATTTTGTGTGATTCAATTTATCTCAATCCGCCGGAGTGAACGCTCCCAAAAACTTCTCCTGTTCTGCCAAGCTCATGGTAAAGAAGCGTTTTCCCTTTTCCAACGCCCTGATTTCCTGCATCTCCTCATTCGTGAGCGAGAAGTCGAACACATCGAAGTTCTCGCGGATGTGCTTCGGATTGGTCGATTTCGGGAAAACGACATGACCCTGCTGAATGTGCCAGCGGAGGATAATCTGCACGTTGCTCTTCCCGTACTTCCGGCCGAGGCGCGAGAAGACCGGCTCGCCCAACAGTGCGACATCCCCGTGCCCGATGGGATACCAGCTCTCGATGACCGTTCCGCAAGAGGCGATGCGTCCTTTCAGTTCTTCCTGCTGATAATAGGGATGGCACTCCACTTGCAACACGGCGGGCTTTATTTGGGCGGTCTGCAACACCTCTTCCAGCCTGTTGGACTCGAAGTTGCTGAGTCCGATGCTCCGCACCTTCCCCATGCCTACCGCCTTCTCCATATCCCTCCACGCGCCGAGGTAATCGCCGAACTGCTGATGCAGCAACAGCAAGTCGATGTACCCGCAGTCCAGTCGGGCAAGCATCTTGTCGATGGCCGCCATCGTCTTGCCCTCGCCGTACTCGCTGGGCCAGAGCTTGGAGGTAATCCACAGCTCCGCACGGGCAATGCCGCTGTCCTTCACAGCCATGCCCACGCCACGCTCGTTCTGATAGGCGTGCGCCGTGTCGATGTGCCGATAGCCGGTCTGCAAGGCTTCCAAGCAAGCCTTTCGGGTTTCGGCATCGCCGTCTATCTGATATACACCCAGTCCGAATTGTGGAATCCGATTCCCGTCATTCAATGTCAAATAAGTCTGTTCCATCATTTTAAAGTCCTCCTATATTCGTTTACTTAAAGTCCTCCACCGTGGTGAACATGAAGTTCGATTCGCGTTTCTTGATGAGCCACTTGCCGTCCACCTTCACATAAGTGTCCCGATAGCGCACGCCGCTCTGGTTCTTCTTTCCTCCTCCGATGAGCGTGACAAAGCAATAGCTGATTCCCGTGGCTTCATTGCCCTTTATCTCCACCGTCTGCTGTCCGTTCAGGTGATAGACCACATCGAACAGGGCGAGATAATTGGCAAACGCCTTGCCAATCTGTTCCTTTCCTTTCATGACGGACACGCGGTCACCACTCTTGGAATGTACCTCGGCATCGTTCGTGAAGAGCGTCATCTGTGCATCCACATCCTTCACGTCCGCGAGGTTCGAGAAGGTATCTACCAGTTCTTTCAACGCCATCCGGTCGGCCACTTCTGCTGCCGGAATTTGGGCGGCGGTTGTCAACCAACTGCCTGCCACCAATACGATTGTTGCAATCAAGTTTCTCATAACTACTTCGTTTTTAATTTATTTATTACTGTTACTTGGTCTGTTACACCACAACCAGCCCTTGTCCGTCTTGTTCAGAGCCATGTTGCTGTTCAACCGCCACGTTCCGTGCGACCCCCATATACGGGCTTCGATAACCGAAACATAAGTCGCGGTGGCCTGATTCCCGGAAATGCGGATGCTCAAGTCCTGCATTTCGATGGCATAATAGCGCATACTCTCGGCTGCGATTTCGTCCAGCCATTCCTGCTTGGTCTGTGTCGTACCGGTGATGTGTGTCAGGATCAGGTCATCCGCCATCAGCGATGAAAGCGTTTCCACATTCCTGTCTATCATCGCCTGATTCCGGCGTTCGAGCAATGCCATTATCTCCTTTTCTTCTTCTGTCATATCCTCCGGCTGGTTTTGTTCCTGTCCGGCTTCGGGCGTTTCGGGTTCCGCATACTCTTCTCCGGCACAAGCCGTCAGGGAGAATAGCAGAAAAGTGCCGATAAAAAGCGCCCTTACCGTGTCTTTGATAGCTGTTCTCATGATTTTGTTCCTCTTTTTGCTGTTGGCATTAAGTTAATCCCAAATCTCATATCCGCTAAACCACTTGCTAATCTCATCGTAGGTTTTGGTAAAATATCGGCGTTCGGAATCGAGTGCCCGCAGAGCCGCCATTTCTTCCTCGTTCAGTTTAAAGTCGAACACATGGATATTCTCCTCGATATAAGCCGGATTGTCCGTACCCGGAATGACGGAGAAACCTTCCTGAATGTGCCAACGGATGATGACTTGTGCAGCAGTCTTTCCGTGAGCACGGGCTATCCGGTTTATTACGATATCTCTCAGCAGTTCGCCCTTGCTGTCTCTTCCACCGAGGGGGAACCAGCTTTCCAAAACAATGCCGTTCGCTTTCAACTTCTCCTGCCAATGCTTACGTTGGGCGTAGGGATGACATTCTATCTGCATCGTTGTCGGCTTCACCTTCATGCTGTCCACAATGGCACTGAACATTGCGTCGTTGAAGTCGAAATTGCTGATGCCGATAGCCCGTACCTTCCCCTGTCCGATGGCTTTCTCCAGTTCCTTCCATGCACCTGCATAGTCGCCTACGGGCTGATGCAGGTAAACGAGGTCAATATAGTCCACATCCAGACGACGGAGCATCTTGTCGATGGCAGGCAGGGTCTTGCCTTCGCCATACTCGTTGGGCCACAGCTTCGAGGTAATCCAAATCTCTTCACGCGGAATGCCGCTTTCTTTCACTGCCCGTCCCACACTGCGCTCATTGCCATAAGCATGTGCCGTATCAATGTGTCGGTAGCCTTTCTTCAGTGCCTCCGCCACGGCGTTCTTCGACACTTCTCCCTCGGGAAGGCAGAATGTTCCCAAACCGAACTGCGGCATAGTGAGTCCATTGTTCAATTTCAGCAGAGGCACATTTGCCTCCGTCACGTTTACCGGAATATCCGTTCCCGGAGTTTGGGCGGAAGCTGCAAAACAGCTGCCTGCCACGAATACGATTGTTGCAATCAAATTTCTCATAACTACTTTGTTTTATTATCTTTCGGGAGCAAAGGTAGCGGAACATCCTCATTCTCTTGATACACAAAACACCGCCATACTTTCACATTTTTCCCTCGAAGCAGGAAATCGGGCATATTCAGCAGAAAAACAGCAATCCGTGAAAGGGATTCTCACCGATAAGTCCTACATTTGCAACAGTATAAACAGAAAAGAGAAGAAACGATGGAATCACACAACTTCCACGAAGGGGACATCCTGCTATTCAACACCCGGACAGACAAGACGGCACCTGCGGACTACGTAGGGCGGTATCACATCCATATCCTCTGCCATAAGGGGCAAGCCCGGTTCTGCATGGCGGAGAAGACTTTCCGGATAGAGGCGGATGATTTCGTCATCTGGCAGATAGGTTCGGACATAGACGAGGTGGTCTGTTCCGATGATTTCGATGCCGACTTTCTGCTCGTCTCCCGGAACTTTCTGATAGAGAACAATCCCGAAACCGTATGGGCGACCAAGGGCTACGTCTATATCAAGCACAATCCGGTCTTCCACCTGAACGAGCAGGACAAGGCGCTGTGCGATGCCGACTTCTTCCGTTTCAGAGAGCAGTTGGCGGGCAAGGACCACCTCTTCCGCAAAGAGATATTGGGCAGGCAGATGCAGATATTCCTGTTCGACCTGTGGAATATCTATGCCCAGGAAATCAACAAGCTGCAACAAGTATCAAGTATACAAGCCAATCTGTTCAACCGCTTCATGGATTTAGTCCGGCAATATGCCGCCGGGAATCGGGAGGTGACGTTCTACAGTGAGAAGTTGTGCGTCTGCCCCAAGTATCTGTCCGAGGTAGTGCGCAAGGGAAGCGGAAAGCCTGCCTCCTACTGGATAAACGGCTACGCCACGCAGGAAATCGTTGCCCTGCTGAAGAAGCCGGACCTTACCCTATCGGAAATATCCGAACGGTTGAACTTCTACAACCAGTCCCACTTCAGCCGGTTCGTGAAGAAGGTGCTCGGCGTGTCACCGTCGGAATACAGGAATGAACTGGAGAAGAAGAAATAGCCGACAACCATGAGAAGTTTGTTTACTTTTCTGCTCATCATCATCCGTTGTCCCGAAAGGCCGCTACAGGTATCTGTAGAGGGGTTGCTGACTTGGCCTTGCCGAGGTAGCTACCTTGACATCGACTTGGTAGCTAACTTTTCGGGGCAGGGGCGGATTGTATGATTTTATTTCTTTCTCCACTACAAAACGGAAGAGATGACGCAAACAAGGCAAAGGTATGTGCCCCAAAAATATCCATTTCATGTCCACAATACTGAAATTCGCCCGAAATCCCGTTGCTTATTCAAAGGTTATTCTTATTTTCGTCCCCTAAAAAACAATAGTCCGATGACAAAAGATACAAATCGTAAATATTGGGTATTGATACTGCTGGGATTGCTCTCTTTCCTTGCATTGTTTCTTTATCTGATAGAACTTCTGACTGCCAAGCAGACCTTTACGTCCGTAGCATTCATCAAGAGCGTCACTATCTCATTTCCATTCATGGCGTTAATCGCCTGGGTGGACTATAAGTTGGTGTCCTTCATTAACGACGCGCAGTGGTTCTCCAGGCATCTGATGCTGCGAATCGTCTTTGAAGGAGCGTGCATCTCTCTGCTTGCCGCCGTATTCGTCATTTTAGGGAACATCCCGTTCCGGCAGGAGGAAGGCGTGTGGGAGTATCTGATGTCCATGCGCTATGGCGAAGTGGTTGTCACCTCTATCCTGTTCAATGTGTTTGCAGTGACCGTCATTGAGTTCTTCGTTCAGAGCAGGAAGAAGCAGCTGCTGCAACAAGAGAATGTACGGATGCAGTACCGGCAATTGAAGAGCCAGATAAACCCGCATTTCCTTTTCAACAGCCTCAATGTATTGGTGTCGCTCATCAACAAGGACAGTGAGCGTGCCACGGACTATACCAAAAAGCTGTCCGACGTTTACCGCTATGTACTTACCCACGACCTCGAAGATACCGTATCCGTCCATAGCGAACTTGAATTTATACAGAACTACATCGAAATACTACAGATACGCTTTGGCGATGGGCTGAACTTCACTTTCGATGTACGGCAGGCTGACATGCAGCGGGAGATTCCCCCGATGACACTGCAAGTCCTGGTAGAGAATGCCGTAAAGCACAATGCACTGACCGCCTCCAGTCCGCTGACCATACATATATCGAGTGACAGCCGGAATCTGATTGTCTCAAACAATATCATTCCACGCATGAAAGTAGAGAACTCGATGGGCATCGGACTCGAAAACATCAAGGAGAAATACGACCTGATAGCAGGCAAGACTGTCTCCATTATAAAAACAGACCAAGAATTTGCCGTTAAATTACCACTGTTATGAAAGTACTGATTATAGAGGACGAGCCACTGGCGCAAGAAGAACTGGTGCGTATCATCGGGAAGCGTTTTCCCGAAATGAAAATCGTCGGTAAGCTATCTTCCATAAGGGAGAGCATCGAATGGCTGAAAGAGAGCAAAGCCGGCCTGATATTCATGGATATACATCTTTCCGACGGCAACAGCTTTGACATCTTCGACCATGTAGAGGTGCGCACTCCCATCATTTTTACCACTGCCTACGACCAATACGCCATTCAAGCATTCAAGGTAAACGGCATTGGGTATCTTCTAAAACCCATCGTAGAAAGCGACTTGGTTGCAGCTGTGGAGAAACTGGACTATACTCCCGAGAAGCTTACCGAACTGCTGGACACCATCAAGCCCTCCAAAGGATACAAAAGCCGTATAGCCATCAAGTCGGGTGACCGGTTCAGCTTTCTGAAGATGGAGGATGTAGCTTACTTTTATGCCGAGGAACGGATGACTTTTGTTGTCCCCAAACAGGGGAAAAAGCAGATTATCGATTACACGATAGAGGCACTTGAGCCGCTGCTCGACCCGAAGCGGTTCTTCAGAATGACCCGCGGCTGCATTGCCTCGATAGACTCCATAGGAAGCGTTTCAAAATACTTCAATAGCCGCCTGAAGATTACCCTGAAACCTGAATATGGAGACAAACTGCTTGTCAGCCGTGTACGTGTCCCCGACTTCTTGCAGTGGCTGGACGGCGAATAAGCGTATGCGGCATTTCATCCGAGGAAAGCTTTATTTCATCCAACGGAAAATGGAGTCTGCCCGAAACTTCTTTCATTGCCTCCCGTGCGCCGCTACCTTTGCAGCGCTAAAACAATAAAACCAAATTAACAATGAAGAAGTTCTTTTTATCCGTTGCAGTCATCTGCATATCCGTCATGTCCGTATCAGCGCAGGAAACTCGCGAAAGGGACTTTCAGCTTAGCTTCATCACTCCACTGGGAACAAACGGGGCGCAATCACATCTGACTATCAACAAGGTGTCGCTCAACGTCCTTGGAGGACACAGCTATGGTAACACAGCATTCGAGTTCGGCGGTTTGTACAATGTCAATCTCCACCTGACCAAAGGTTTTCAGTTTGCCGGCATTGCCAACTACAGTGGCGACACCCGTAATGCAGCCCAATTTGCCGGCATCACCAATATGGCGGCAGACGGTTCCACACCGTTTCAGTTTGCCGGTATTGCCAATGTAGCGGAAGAAGTCTCAGGATTACAGTTTGCAGGCATCGTAAACATCGCCAAAAAGGTAAAAGGCGTTCAGTTCGGACTCTTCAACTATGCGGACGAGAGCGAAGGAGTATCTGTCGGACTTATCAATATCGTCAAGCATGGCGGCAAGCACGAGTTTGAAGTCGCATTCTCCGAGGCCTTGAACACAGCCGTAAGTTTCAAACTGGGAACGGACAAGCTTTATACCATCTTTTCCGGCGGCATCAACTACCTTAATAGTCCGGTGGAGTATGCCGTAGGATTGGGCTTCGGTACTCATATAGACTGGAAAAAAGGCTGGGGAAATCAGATTGAAGCCATCGGATATGCACTGACGGAACAAGGGGAGTTTCATGGAGGAGTGAATATGCTTACCCAACTAAAATATAGCGTGTCCAAGGAACTGGCGCCTCACTTCAAGGTCTTTGCCGGTCCGGTCTTTAACATGACGATATCAGACTATGTCAACCCTGAAACAGGAGCAATCGGCAGTTCTCTTTCTCCCTATTCCATGTGTTCCAATGACAACGGAAGCACTCGCCTGAACGGCTGGATAGGTTTCAGTGCCGGAGTGAGGTTCTGAGTGTGGGTAATAGGAACCAGATGTCTATAATGAACTCCTGATTCCTATGAATGTAGCCCACAAGGATGAATGAGTACCGGAATTAAAAGCGCAGTCCCTTTCTCATCTTTTCCAATCCTTCCAACATCACCTGCCGCGGACAGGCGATGTTGATGCGGACAAACCCCTCTCCTGCCTCACCGTACATGGTGCCTTCGTTCAGCCAGAGTTTCTCCTTCTTCAGCAGCAAGTCCACAATCTCCACGGAGGATATCCGCAACGCCGAACAGTCCACCCACACCAAGTACGTGCCCTCCAGCTTCGTCACCGGAAGCTGCGGCATATACTTGTCGAAGTAGGCGCGCAGGTAGGTGTAGTTGGCAAAGAGGTAGTGGTTCAGCTCGTCCAGCCACTCCCCGCCCTCGTTGTAGGCAGCCATCAGCGCCTCGACGCCGAAGGGATTCACGTCGCACACCTCGTTGTCATTGATGGCGCGGTCTATCTTTCTGCGTACATCCGCATCGGCTGCCACGATGTTGGCTATCTGCAAGCCCGCCATGTTGAACGACTTGCTGGGTGAGTTGCAGGTGACGGAGTGCATCAGGAATTCCTGCGAAATGGAGGCAAAGGGGGTG
This sequence comes from uncultured Bacteroides sp., assembly GCF_905207245.1. Lineage (GTDB taxonomy): Bacteria > Bacteroidota > Bacteroidia > Bacteroidales > Bacteroidaceae > Bacteroides. The sequence continues at coordinate 44,419 of NZ_CAJLKP010000039.1, forward strand.
TAAGTGTAACCGGGGAAGGTCAGCTCGCAATGAATCTCGTCCGCCACCACCAGCACGTTGTGGCGCAGGCAGATTTCGCCGAGGCGCAGCAGTTCTTCGCGCCGCCACACTCTTCCGGCAGGATTGTGCGGATTGCACAGCAGGAGCAGCTTCACCTTCGGGTCCGCCGCTTTCCGCTCCAGGTCGTCGAAGTCCATGCGGTAGGTGCCGTCCTCATAAATCAGCGGACTTGCCACCGTCTCGCATCCGTTGTTGCGGATGGACGAGAAGAAGCAGTTGTACACGGGCGTCTGCACCAGCACCTTGTCGCCGGGCACGGTCATTGCCTTGATGGTGGCGGACAGGGCGGGCACCACGCCGGAGGTGTATATCACCCACTCGCGGTCTATCTCCCACCCGTGCCGCCGCCCGAACCATCGGCTGAGGGACTCATAATAGGCGTCGGGCACCCGGACATAGCCGAAAATGCCATGCTCCACCCGCCGCTTCAATGCCTCCACCACCGCAGGCGCCGTGCGGAAGTCCATATCCGCCACCCACAGGGGAAGCACGTCCGCATCCGCCGCCGAATCCCATTTGTAGGAGTTCGTGCCGCGGCGGGGAATCCGTTCGTCGAAGTTGTATCTCATTGGTCGAAGCAAGTTGTGTCGTCCCACAGTTTCAGCTCGCAGTCTGCCGGAGCCTTGATGTTCTCATCGATAATTATCTCGCCATAGCTTTCGGCGGTGATGCAGCCCGTGGCGGGGTTCTTCACGCCGCTTATCGGGCTGTTGATGGTGGCTTGCACGCTGCTGTACTCAAAGGCACGGTCGCAGTCAGCACCGAAGGTGCAGTTCTCCAGCACAAGATCGTGTGCATAGCAGAGGGGCTGCTCGCCGGTGATGTGGCAGTTCACCAGACGCAGGTTGCGCGAGTGCCAGCCCAGGTATTCGCCGTTCAGCTCGGAGTCATAGACGGTGACGTTCTCCACTTCCCAGAAAGCATCCTTCGTGGTGATTTTGGCGTTGTGCAATTCCACGTTCTTCACGTACTGGAAGACGTATTTGCTGTCGCTCTCCAGTCCGTCAATGTAGATGTTGTTGCTGAACATGAAGGGGTAAGTGCCGCCGTGCAACTTCAGATTCTTAATGTGCAGGTCGTTGCAACGCCAGAACACTTCGTCGGCATCGTTCATCTCGACGTTCTCCATCTCGATGTCGCTCATCTCGCGGAACATCTTGGGGGCGTCGATGCGGGTATCTTTCATCTTCAGGTGGTCGGAATACCACAGGGCCGAGCGTCCGCCCACGTCGAAGAAGCAGCGGTCGATGGTGAAGCCATGCACGTGCCAGAAGGGGTAATTGCCCTCGAAGCGGCAGTTGGTGGCGATGATGTTGCTGCATTCCTTGATGGCGGATTCTCCGGCACGGATGATTACGTTTTCCAGTTGCAGGTCGTGTGTTCCAAACAGCGGACGTTCGCCGCCAAATTCTTTGTCTTTTATCAGTTCCATTGTTATCTATTTATTATTGTATTTCAAAAGTCACGCTCACATTCCCCGCCCCGAGGGCTGCGGCAAGTCCCGAAGCATCACTCATCCGCCCCAAGCGCGTGTAGCTGTAGGAGGTGCGGAACGTTTCGTAGAAAAGCACCAGGCACGACGAGCCGTAAAGCATCAAGTCGCCTGCCCCGATGGTTCCCGGATGGACGGATGCCGTGGGCAGGCTGCCGGACAAGTAATAGTATTTCTCGTTGCCGTTCAGTTCGGACATGTTCACGGTCATGGGCAGCAGTGCCTTGAAAGCCGTTGCCGCCGCATTGTTCTCTAAAGCGACGCTGAACGAGGCAGTGCCGACTGTTATCTTCAGATGATTGCTCATGGTAGGGTTGTTATTATCATTATTATTGTCATCAGGCGTTTCCGGCTGCCCTGCCTCCACTATCGGCTCGTCCGTACCACACGATACGGAACTCACCGAAAGGGACATCATTATAAAAAGGATTGAAAGTAAACGTTTCATCAGTTATCTGTTTTTCATTTCTACACCGCAAAGATACGGCAGAAAAGGTATCGGCTTTGTAGATAAATTACAGACATATTAACCCGAATTACTGAAGTTTGCCCAGCTTCAACCATTTCCCCCTCCAGAGGCGGAACAGGAAAATGCTTCCACGGAAACAAAGCTCGATGCACATAGCAATCCACACCCCTTGCAGTCCCATCATCGGGGCAAGCCATGCGGCAAGCGTGAGGCGCACCGCCCAAATGCTGCCCAAGTTCATCGCACTAGGTATCAACGTATCGCCTGCCCCCACAAACACACCGTAGCCCACGATGGAAGCGGCAAACATAGGTTCGGCAAAGGCTTCGATGCGCAATGCCATCACGCCCAGCGACAACACTTCGGCATCGGGCGTCATCAACCCCATCATCCACGGAGCTGCCACGTACATCACCACGCCCATCACCCCCATCACCACCATACCCAGTAACACTGTGATATGAGCGAAGCGTTTCGTCAGTTCCAGCCGTCCGGCACCGATGCTCTGCCCCACCAGCGTGGTGGCGGCATCGGCAATGCCATAACCGGGCATGTAGCAGAGGCTCTCGGCAGTAATGGCAAAGGAATTGGCGGCAATCGCCACCACACCCAAGGGTGCCACGATGACGGTGGTCATAATCTGTGCGCCACATAATATAATGTGTTCGGCACCCATCGGCAGACTGATGCGGAGCGCCCTCTTCAGGCAGTCGGTCTTGGGCAGAAAGCTGTCTCGCTCCTGCGTCAGCCTCAGGTCGGGAGAGCGGAAACAGAGGAACCACATCATAAGTGCCGCCGTCACCAGCTCGGCAAGCCCCGTGCCCAGCGCCGCTCCCACCACGCCCAGTCCGGCACCCGGCAGGGAAAACGTGAAGCCGAGGCATTGCCACTCATGGGAGGGGAAGATGAGGAAGAGATTGAATACCACGTCCAGCACACACATCAGTACGTTCAGCAGGCTGGGCACGAACATATTGCCGCAGCATCGCAGCATGCTGCCGCCCAAGAAGCTAAGTTGGAGAGCCGGAAGGGACACGGCGAATATCAGAAAGTAGAGCGAAGCATCGTGCGCAATGGAAGTATCGCCTCCCAGCCACATGGGCAGCACGCCACTAATGCCACACCCCACGGCAAGCAGCAGGAAGCTGAACAGCAGTGTCGCCACAATAGATTGGCGCAGCACTGTCCTTGCCCTCTTCCGGTCTCCGGCACCGATGCAGTGCGCCACCTGTACGGAGAAGCCCGTGGCAACCGAGGTGCAGACACCCCAGAACAGCCAAGTGGTGGTGGATACCAGTCCAATGGAAGCGGAAGCGTTGGCTCCCAGGCTGCCCACCATCGAAGCGTCAATATATTGCATGACGATGGAGGACACCTGCGCCATAATGGCAGGCATACTTAGTTGAGCGGTCAGGCGCAACTGCTGTTTCAGTGTCATAGGTTGTCCGTCACGAATGAGGGACAGGAAGGTATTGCTTTGTTTCTCCAGATTCATCTACTTTAGAAGTTTGAGCCACTTGCCGTAGGTCAGCATCCGCCAAATCCATTCCAGCGGACCGAACAGGCAGTAACGCAGCCACAGGTGGCTGAAAGCTATTTCAGCGGCATATACGCCGGTGGCTATCAGCAGCACATGGACTAGCCCCATATCTGCCCCCAGTCCCCAGCCGATGCCATAGAAAATGAACATTCCCCAAAGGGACTGCCCGATGTAGTTGGTAAGAGCCATGCGCCCCGGAGTAGCGAGCAAACGGAAAACGCCGTATTCCTTATTCCGAGAATAGCAGAGAGCAAAGCCTGCCGCATATGCCATACCCATGGGAAAGACGCTGAAGGTATAAAATAAGGTATGTACTGCCAATCCGCAAGGATGTGCATTGAGCGCACTCCACGCATACAGCAGCGAAGTGGGTAGGCCGATGAAAAAGCCCCAACGGGTGACTTGTTTCAGCAGTTGGCGGTTCTCGTCCAGACGGGCATATAAACGATTCTTACCGATATAGAAGCCTATCAAGAATAATCCCATCACCTTGAATATACGGTTGCCATCGATGAATTCCTGTATCCGGACCAGCGCACCTTGTATAAGGAAATGAAAGACCTCTTTATAACTTTCCGCATCACGCAGCCAATAGGCAAAATTATCGTCCGTAATGCCGTAACGGGCGCAGTAATATTGCTGTGCTTGTACCACGGGGGCAGAAGGATAGATGCCCGTCGCTTCAATGAAAGCATCAATTCCTATCGGTAACAACAAAAAGATGGTAGCAGATGCAAGCAACCCTCTGCTGGAAACATTGCGGAACAGTGGCAGAAACAGCCCAAGCAAGGCGTAAAGCATCAGTATGTCTCCACTCCATACAAACATCAGGTGCACGAAGCCTATCAGCAGCAACATCATCATCCGTCGGTAGAAAATCAGGAAACCGTTGATATGCTTCTGCATGGCATTCGAGATGATGATGGAAAATCCTATGCCAAACAGCAAAGAGAATAAAGTATAGAATTTACCATCAATAAATACGTATTGCAGATAGCGAACGATACGGTCTATGCCTCCCGTCGCCATTCCGGCGGCAATATCGGGGTGCAAGAAGGTGTATAGAGAAAATTCGGGTAAGTTCGCCAGGCAAATGCCGAATAATGCCAGTCCGCGTAAGGCATCCAAAACGATGTGCCTTTCCTTTCCACGGACGGGAGCGGCACTTTCTGTGTGTATAAGATTTTCCAATATTCTATGTTCTATTTTTCCGATGCAAAGATCATGCGAATAAAGCAATGTGCAGGTAGATAAATTACAGATATATCAACCCGAATTACAGAATTTCACCAATAACCTCTTATTCCTTATATATTAGGATACAATCGGCAGAAAAAGTGGCTTTCAGTAATTGAGGTTATTAAATCCGTAAACGGGGTATCTCTGCATCTACCAAATCTCCGTAATTTTGCACTCAAACAAGAACAGAACTTAATATGAGGACATTATTAATGACAGCAGCTTTCGTCGTAGCAGGTGCTACGGGCATGATGGCACAAAGCACTAAGATTATGGATAATAAAATTGTGAAACAAGAACTGCAACTCACGCAGGAATGGGACAAGACGTTTCCACAAAGTGAGAAAGTGAATCACCGCAAGGTTACGTTCGTCAATCGTTATGGCATTACGTTGGCGGCAGACCTTTACGAACCGAAGACTTACAACGGTAAACTCGCTGCCATTGCTGTGAGCGGTCCGTTCGGTGCGGTAAAGGAACAAGCCAGTGGACTCTATGCACAGACCATGGCAGAACATGGTTTTCTCACCATCGCCTTCGATCCCTCGTTTACTGGTGAGAGCGGCGGCACGCCACGCCGTACTGCATCTCCGGACATCAATACAGAAGATTTCATGGCAGCTGTCGATTTCCTTGGACTTCAGCCAAACGTTGATGCTGAGAAGATAGGTATTATCGGCATTTGCGGATGGGGCGGCATTGCAATTAACGCTGCAAGCATTGATACCCGTATCAAGGCAACAGTTGCAAGTACCATGTATGATATGACTCGCGTAGGCGGTAACGGATACTTCGACGCAGACAACAATGAAAAGGCTCGTCATGCCACACGTGAAGCGTGGGCTGCCCAGCGTACCCTCACTGTACAAAAGGGTGAAGCGACTCCTGGCGGCGCACTCCCTGAACAGGCTCCGGAAGGTGCGCCACAGTTCCTGATTGACTATGTCGCCTACTACAAGACTCCCCGTGGATATCATCCTCGCAGCGGAAACTCAAACGACGGATGGCATACCTTTGGGACGCAGGCTTATATGAATACTCGTTTCCTCCATTACTCTAATGAGATCCGTTCGGCTGTCTTGGTGATGCACGGCGAGAAGGCTCATTCCCTCTACTTCGGCAAGGATGCTTATAAGTATATGGTAGAAGGCCGTCCTGAGGCTGGCATCAAGCCCAATCCATGTCCTGAGAACAAGGAACTGCTCATTATCCCCGGTGCGAGCCATTGCGATCTCTATGATGGTGGTGAGAAAAAGTGCATTCCTTGGAATAAGCTGATCGATTTCTTTACAAAGAATTTAATGTAATTCTTCCTTCCGGCCATTTTATCACGGGTGGACAAGCGTCTATTCTTCGGAAGTCCTCAAGGATATATTTTTCCAGCTAGTGGTCGAAGCGAGAAATCAGTTCCTGGTTCAAGTCGGTGCGCAGATAGAACTGCCACCGATAGAATCGGGAGTATATAATAAAAGAGAGAAGAAATCTGTTCGTTCATAATATGTTACGATAGTATATTAGAGTATAATGCAGTTATTCCTGCATATATTAAGAGAACCAAAATGAATTATTTCCCGAAATTGAGAATCCATGAAGCCACAGATTGACCTTGGTGGGTAGATTTGGCAAGGCTTTGAAGGGCTTTGTTCCTCACACTTTCAGGTTCATCGGTTGCATGGTTCAATATTAGGTATTCTTCGTATTCGGGTACATACTCAGGGTGTCCTTGGAAAGTAAGAACATGGTTTGATATGCGGAAACTATCATACTTGCAGAATGAACCTGTAGCCACTACAGTAGCCCTTTTGGGAAGTTCCATCATCTGGTCATGGTGATTGTAAAGTAATCGCATCTCTTTATCCGGGAAGTATGTTATTGCTTCATCATCAGTCAGGACCGACTTGCGGATACCTACCCCCCACCCCTTGGGTGATTTGGCAACTTTTCCTCCTAAAGCTTGGGCAATAATTTGGTGTCCGAAACAGATGCCTATAAGCTTAACTTTCACTTTATATGCTTGCTGGATCCAGCCAATCAACTGTTTAATCCAAGCTACATCATCATAAGCACTCAGTCTGCATCCTCCTATCAGGTATATTTCGTTAAAATGAAGCGTCTGAGGAAGTTCACCTTGGTGAGCATTGAATACCCGGATCTCTGTATCTGCTTCCACACTCTTAAATAGTCTGTCAAACATTGAAACATATGATGGAATGGTTTTAGGAAAAAGTCCCGGGAATGTATCACATAGTAGAATATTAACTATCATATAGTGCGCTGTTTTTATATTAATGCGACAAAAATAATGAATATAAAGTATACTACAAATATATTAATGCAATAAATATTACATATACTACAATATGATATAGATTGTTTTCATCGGCATAGTCAATGTATCATAGCTCAACTGAAATTAATAATGGTTTTATCTTTGTACAATTCTCTTATTTTGTTCATTGTACTTTGAAGGAGGAATGCCAAACTGTTCAGTAAAATGTTTCCTAAATGTATTCGGATCATTGAATCCCACCATTTCCGATATCTCCAAAATAGAGTATTTATGCTCCGTAATAAGTGAAGCCGCTTTACTCATCCTTACACTGCGAATCACTTTACTAATAGATAGTTCACTTCTCTCCTTAATCTTTCTGAACAAAGTCGGCTGTGACATATTCAATTGAGTGGCAAGCGTCTGCACATTAAAGTGTTCATTAGTCAGATTGGCTTCTATGATATTAATTACCTTCTGCATAAAATCATCCCCTTCGGTTTCCTGCACTGTTTGTTTCAGCATCAACGATTTGGTATAAATCCGTTTCAGATGTTTTCTACGCAAAATTAGATTTTCAACCTTAGCTTTCAGGATTAAAGGATTAAAAGGTTTCATCATATAGTCATCCACTCCAAGCTGGGTTCCCTTGATAATATCAGTATCTTCCGCTTTCGCCGTCAACATTAAAAGGGGGATATGCGCCGTCTCGACTTGTTCTCGGATTTCCTTGCAGCAAGTAAAGCCATCTTTTATCGGCATCATAATGTCGGAAATAATCAAATCCGGTAGATGCAAGGTAGCCAGTTTCACACCTTCTTCCCCATCATCAGCCTCTAATACATTATATTCACTTCGAAAGAGGCTCACAATATACTGACGAATATCGAAATTATCCTCCACAACCAACAAGGTAGCCTTATACCTTGCGGCAACTTTGTCTTCTTTAGTCATCTGTTCCGGTTCGGAAGTTCCTTTCTCCAAATTCGTTTCATCGCTCGCAAGCTCATATACAGTTTCTTCGTAATTATCATCTGCGAAATGTGCTTTTCCTTTCGGAAAGTTCAAACTAAAAATGCTTCCTTTGCCCAACTCACTCTGCAAATCTACCGTACCATGGTGCATATCCATCGTATTTTTCACAATATGCAGTCCAATACCTACTTTGGTAGAAAAGGAAGGAGCAGTCGCTCCGGTAACAAACGAATCGAACACCCGATATTGCAGTTCATCTGGAATTCCCCTACCTGTATCAGAAACAACAATCCGGCAATACTCTTTTTCATCCAACGTATTCTCGACCAGAGAGAGAGTGATTTTACCTCCCGCTTCCGTATATTTAAAGGCATTCGACAGCAAATTGCGCACAGCAGAAGCCACTTTCTCCACATCCACCCATAGAGGAATAGACCGATTCGGTAAATCAATGACGAAATCAATCTTCCTTGATGCAGCCATTTGCCGGAAAGTATCTGCCGCTTCTTTCAATAAAGCTATAATATTAACTTCGGAAAGACATAATTTTATCATCCCCGCCTCAATCTTCTGCACGCTCAACAGGTCATCCACCAAACGATGAAGCGAATTACCATTTTCATACATCAATGACAAAGCCTTATAGTCGGGATCGTCCTTTTTTTTCCGATGCAATAACTCCTGTAACGGAGAAAGCACCAATGTCAACGGAGTCCGCAACTCATGAGCCACGCAGGTAAAGAAGTTCTCTCTTTCTTCCCGAATCTGTTTTTCTTTTTCGCATTCTATATGGGATATATGCAGTTCATGCTTTAGAAGTAATTCGCGTTTAGCCCTCCGTTGTTCCTGGCGGACACGATAAATGCCATAACCGGTTATCAAAATAAGAACCATACACACCCCTAAACGGAACCAGATCGTTTGACTCCAATGAGGTTGAATGCTGATTGCCAACATATTTACAATATTATTCGAGCTATCAGCATAAACACTCTTTACCTCAAACACATAATCACCTGCGGGCAAATTAGTGTAAGAAGCCTTTTCTCCTCCATTGCACACCACCCATTCATTCTGGTAAGGCAGCAAACGATAATTATATTTCTGATTTTCTTCTGAATAGAGAAGATTGCTAAAAGACAGCGAGAAGTCACGATTAGCATAAGCCAGCACAATCTTATCCGTATAAGGAAGTCCTTTCTCCAATAGTACCTGCCCATTCACCTTTTCTCCGATTGCCACGAGCTTATTGTTCACCTCCAAGTCCAGCAACAGGTTTTTCTTTATCCTTGGCACAGTTTCTACCGCTTCCGGATTAAAATAAGTCAAAGCATAGTTATTTCCGAAGAACAAAGTTTTCCCGATATGCAATACAGAACGGTTACTACCCGAGATATAGTAATTATAAAACAAATCCAAATGACGGCTATAACGGGAAATACCCGAGTTAGTACCTAACCATACATATCCTTTTTCATCTTCCGCAATGCAAGTGACAAAGTTACTGCACATTCCGTCATGAGTCGTGTAGAAATGCTGGATCGAATCCCCACTTTCGGATAAGACTCCCAGTCCGTCCGTATAACCGACATAGAGTTGTCCGTCCCCGGAAGCCAATAAAGCACGGACATACCGGGCTCCGATCCCTGCCTTAACTTCATAATCTCCCTTCACCTCTACTTTTTGGGTACGGGTATCTACACTCAATTGATATAATCCGTCAGGAGTACCCAGCCAAAGCTCTCCATTTATGCCTTCGGCTATAGCACGTATCGAACATTTCTCCAACAAATTGTCACTTACTGTAAGAACCGGAGAGAAATTCGTTGTTTCTCGGTCAAACAGCAACAACCCATTGCGTGTCCCCACCCAAAAACGATGCTTACTATCAATGAACAGTTGCCATACATAAGTAGAATATTTCAGGTTATTATTCTTTCTGTATTCAGGAGGCAAATTATAATCCACGAATTTCCCGGAGGAAGACTGATAACAAGTGATGGACGCATCCGAATTGCCGAACCATAAATTGCCGTCTTCATCCTTCATGGCACAAAGCGCCGCTTTTCCCTCTGCTACAGGCATCCTTTTCGCTACAAAATCCAAATTCCCTGTCTGTTCAAACGGCAAGGTACTGCGCATGATTGTCCCGTTGAATGTGGCCAACCAGACATACCCTTCATCATCGGACACAATATCGCAGATTTCATTGATCTCCCCCTGCGAGAATCTCTCATAAAATTGCTTTCTAAGGTCGAGAACTATGACTCCTCCGCCATGCGTCCCGAAATAAACCAATCCGCGAGAATCATAATAGACAGCAAGCATGCGGGATTCAAAATTATAAAGATAGGCAAGTTGATTGTTGATTTCAGTAGTTGTTTCCCCACTCTTCTTATCTACAGAGAGCACTGTATACCCGTTCCATGTAGCCGCCATATATTCATCCCCCACAGCCGTAATAGCATATACATCGTTATGTGACAAGTCCGGTTTTTCTTTCGGACTATTGTTCGTAAAGGAATCTAAAGTATGGCTCTGTAAATGATAACGCAACACCCCTCCCCCAATCGTTGCCATCCACAAATAATCTTTATCGCACACCAACGAAGAAATCTGATAGGAATCAGTCCGACTGGCATACAGCTTCACGGTTGTTTCCAACTTTCCCGACGGCACGTCAAATATAAGCAGGCTGCTTTTCTTGGTTATCAGGAAGAGTTTTTTCTTGTCCGGCGAGCTACAAATCTTAGTAATCACTTCCTGTTCATCCGTCAATGCGAACTCTTTCAAAACTTCCAAGGAGAACAGCCGTTCTTTATTCTTAGGATTCTTACTGAGAACCCGTTTCAACAGATGCAGTTTATTCTTTGAGATTGACCAATACGTCGAATCATTCAGGAGCACTAGCCCTTTTGTATTATAATACCGTTTATCCCTAAAATTACCAGTCTCTACAAAACATTCCCGATAACGGTCAAAACAGTGCAAATTACTGTTCGTTATAAAAAGAAGTAATCCGTCCGACGTGTCATACATATACTCAATAGTCATATTGTACTTGTCCGAAGTAAAGCTACGTATATTCTTCCCGTCATACCGACTTAACCCGTCTCCCGTTCCAAACCATATAAACCCGTCTTTATCCTTAAAGATGGAATAAACAGAATTACCGGCAAGACCGTTCTGCATATTCATCTTTTTATAGTTCTTTTCCAAAGATGCATGAAGCATGATAGGGAAAAGAAGAAATAGCATCAATAAGAATATTTGTTTTGCCTTGCTCATTGGATTTAGATTAGAATTTATGTACAAAGAAATAAAAATTAAGTCTAAAGCACTAGAAAAAGCTCAATTAATTGTAATTTGAATGAAATACTAGGTCTAAATGAATAGAATACTCATATATACCGAAGACGGTGAGGGCACCCTCGTTCAAGCGGATTTGCAATCCGCTTGTTTTTTATTTGGAATGACGCTTAAGGAAAGAAGATAAACATAAAGAAAAGTTTTTTCTGCATTGTTACGACTTTTCTCTATATCACTTCTTATCCGGCAGTTATTCCCCTCCGTCAATTCCTTGCTTTGCCATGCATTTTCGTATTATTCTTAATGCTTCCTAAAGGCATCTTTATGGTCTCAGAACTAATCATTTAGATCTTCCTTATGGCAGGCAACTATCGTTTCCAGCAGGAGAAACCAGCGTTCCCATTAAGGGAAACGCGAGTTCCCATAAGGGGAAACTGCCGTTCCCTGCAGCGGAAACGGATCTAAATATAGGAGGGTTGTACTGTTGTACTGTACTGGATTTAGTTGACAACTTCGCTTGTTATACCTAAGTTAGTTTACTCAATATATTTT
>NZ_CAJLKP010000040.1 GCF_905207245.1 uncultured Bacteroides sp.
CCATATGAATTTCTAATTTTAGAAGTGTCAACTTATTCAGTACACTACAGAAACTAATAGTCCCTCCCGTAGAAAACTTTTTGCTCCTTTATAGATGAATTTAACTTTTAAGTGCGATACTTCTTTTAGAGTATTTGCAAACCTCTTTCCTCTTCAAACAAAACACCGGAAGGAAGAAGAAAATACCGATAATAGACATAACCAGTCCTCCTATAGTACCCGATGCCAACGGGAACCAAAAAGCCTCCTTATCCGTCCCGACCATAAACGGGATAAAACCCAGAATAGTAGAAACCACCGTAAGGAAAATGGGCAATATCTTTGCATTCCATGCCTTTGTATAGGCACGAAGCATAGAAAGGCGAGGAAAACGGCGACGGATGCTATTGTACTCATTCAGAATATAGATACTGGCATTCACCGTGATACCACACAAAAGCACGAACGAAGCAAAACCACCCTGATCGAAATTCAGGCGGAACCAATAGAACGTGAGGAATACCCCGATATAAGATACCGGAATGACAAAGATAATAGCCAGTGGCTGCTTCAGCGAATTGAACAGGATACTTGTGGTGAAAAATATGATGGAAATCACGACCAATAGCAACAAATATTGCTTGTTATCCTTCTTGTTCCATGCCCACGACTGACTGTCCGACTCGGCTGTATAGCCCATCGGTAAAGTTTTATTAAATTCTTCCAGATCCCGTTTCTGTATCTTGTTGCCCTGTTCATACGAGCCGATATATTCGTATTGCAGGCAAAGGCGGTATTGCTGGTTCTCTTTGGCTATCTGCTGCGGCATTTGCCCCTTCTCCACCGTGGCCAGTTCAGAAAGTTTATAGTGCTTCCCACCATCTACACCGTAAGGAAAGAACTGCATCGCCCATACATCATACTCATGAGATTGGCGGGAAGAAAGCCGGATACTTTCCGAGCCGCTTTCCGTCACCACCGAACCTACCTGCATATTCTTACCGAATATCGGTTGGATGGCTGCGAACAGATGCTGGGCATCAATCCCTTCCTGTGCCATGCGTTCTTTGTTCAGATTAAAATAGAATTCCTGATAATCATCTTTCCACCAGGAGAATTCCGATTTGATGAATACTTCCTTGATGCGCCGATGCGAAAGCAGCACTTCTTTCAGCTTCTCGGCCGACGCATAGAGTTCATCGTAGTTGTAGCCATACATTTTGATGCGGTAGGAACCTGCATTTTCGCGAACATCATTACTGAAACCCTGGTCCTGCAATCCGTACACGTCCCAACTGCCGCCTCCCAATTCAGAAACTTTACCTATCAGGTTGGCTTTCAGCGTATACGGGAAGCCACTGTGCTGGTGTTCCTTCTTGAAATATATCTGAATATTACCCCTGCGTGCATTGTAAACGGAAGTATGGAACTGCTTGATTTCCTTGAAACTGCTGAGATAAGTCTCCACACGTTTCATCAGGGTATTCATCTGTTCCAGTGTGCTCCCATTCGGCAGGTTGGCATTGGCATAGAGCACCACTTCTTCATTACGACTGAAATAGCTACCCTCGTACACTTTCTGAACAAACAGGCGCAAACTGCCACCTAAAGCTTTATCCACTATAGGTTTCACTTTCTCCTTATAAGTAGAAGAACCCAACGTTTTATTATACCGCTCTGCCCACTTACCTTCTCCTTCCATTTTTTCAGGAAGAAGGAAGACGGGCAAACCGAAGCCCAGCACCAGAACAATGCACACCGCCACCCGCCAACGTAGCAGGAAACGAATGAGCAATTGATAAAAACGAGTAAAATGTACTGTAATCCGACGAATACGTATATGAGCACGCACCCATCGCCTCATGCTCTGCACCCACTTGTAGGGACGCATAATCATTCGCCCGCTTTTACGCCGAAGGGTATTTCCTGACGATTTCTTCACCAACCCAATCTTATCAATCATCGCCGGAACAAAGAAGAGTGCTACAAAAAGAGAGACAGCCAGATTGATAATCACCACAGCGGCAAAGTCCTGCAAGTTCAACCGTATTTTCTCGTCCAGGAAAAAGATGATGACCAGCGCCCCCATTGTTGTCAAAGTAGCGGCCAATACAGACATAAATGCTTTCAGATTACGTCGGTGCAAGATATGGTCGGTCATTACAATGGTGCTATCTATCACGAGATTCAAGGACACAGTTATCCCCGCCAATGAATACAATTGCATTTCCAGCCCGAAGAGATAGTAGAAAATAACCGCTACGGCAATATTAACGGACAAACTGGTAACTATCAAAAATAAGTATTTCAGATTCAGCGTAATAATCCATACGAATACCAACAGAATAAGCACCGTCAGCCCCGTACGGAAGTAAATCTTGTTCAGCTCTTCACGGATAAACTCCGTGGCATCGTAGCTGGTATGCACCTCATAACCGGGCGGCAACGTCAGGCGTATCGCTTCCATTTCTTCCATCACTTCATTACTCAGTTGCAATTGGTTAGCTGTTTCTACAGCCGTGACGGACATACCATTGATGCGGTAATAGCTCTGCGGTGCCTCTTCCACATGAACCACCGTCACCAACTCATTCAGACGGATGATTTTACCATCCGAAGCCGTCACCGTGATAACCGAAGGGTCGAAGTCACCACTGACACCATCCGGCACCAGCACCAGACGTATCCACTGCTTACCGGCAGGGGTGTCCATGTTGTGCGTACCCAGGAACTCTTTATTATAATGTAGTTGAATGGCACGCCGGATATCTGAAATAGTGACACCTAAGGTGCGTAGTTGTTCACTGTCATACTCCAACCGCCACTCCATCGGGGTGGCGCCACTTAAGTCTATCTTATAAATGCCTTGCAACTGTGCCAGCCGTGGTTTGATATGCTCTTCCGCATATTGCTGTATCAGTATAGGCGTAGAGGGGGCATTCAGCGTAAACGAAAGGAACGGACGTGAAGTATTCTCATCGGGAACCTTCATATCAATATACGGATAGCTGACCCCGGAAGGAAGTTGCGACCACGTCTGGCGAATGATAGTAGAAGCTTCAAAACGTACTGCATCCACATCCGCGTGCTTGTCCAAATCTACCGTAATAGAGCCATAGCCATTACCGGAAGTGGAATACATCGCTTTTACCCCTTTGATGCGAGCCAACATGGATTCCAGTTTGCTCGTTGCCTCCATCTCCACCACCCGCGAAGAAGTGCCCGGCATGTTGAAACGCACCGTGAACCCTGGCAACGTACGCGACGGATTCAGCTTGACCGGTAGTAACGGTACCAAAGCCAAACCAACCAGTGCCAAGCAGACAAAGGTGACGATGAGGGTGAAGGAGGAGAGGCGGTTCATAATTAAAAATTGAAAATTAAAAATTAAAAAATGATGGTAATGGCGAGCTATTGGTTGTAGTCAAACTTGTCGGAGAGGGAGAAGCCACTGGCAAAATCGTGTAACGTCAACTTACGGATTTTGTAGTAGTTCAACCAGTAATTCTTCAAGGCGGAGATATAATTGCGCTGGGCTTCCTGTTGGCGATTCAAAGAGAGCGTGAGGCTGCTGATGTCCGCTTTGCCGATGATGAAGCGTTGGCGGGTTTCATTGTATGCCAGAATAGAAAGGTCGAGGGCTTCTTCGGCACTCGTCACCAAGGCTTGCTGAACGTTAAAGTCGCTCACGGTCATGATGACTTCCTCTTCAATGCTGATTTCATTCTGGCGGGAAGAGGTTTTCACTACATTCAGGTTGTTACGGGCCATGTTGTACTTGCCTTTGCGCACTCCCCAGTCCACCAACGGGATAGAAACGCTGACAGACACCATTTCCTGTTGCATTGGGTGATTGTAGGCTTCACCAAACTTCTCTGCCACCTGATTGAAACCAATACTGGCATTAATGCTGGCATTGAAACGAGATTCCTTCTTGGTTTTATCTACATTCCGTTCGGCTTCCAACACATCCTGGCGTAATCCAAGGAAATTCGGGTTGTTAGAGCGTGCAGCATCCAGAGCGGCATCCACCGGAATAACCAACTCACTTGGGCGACTGGGGAGGGAGAGCCGTATCTCCGTATTCTTCTCAAAATTGAGAAAAGAAGCCAATGAGAACATGGCACGTTTCAGTGAACTTTCGGCATTTTGCAAGGTGTTACGGGCATTCACCACATCCAGTTTCAGCGTCAGCAAGTCGGCACGACTGATAGAGGCTATCTTCAAGCGTTGCATACCGATGCGGTAAAGGGTATCGGAGGAAGCGACATTCTCCTTTGCAAGGTCGTACTCCGCCTGTGCCATAGCAAGCTCAAAGAAGTAAGTTGTGGCTTGCTCGGACACTTGCTCGGCATTATAAATATATTCTTTCTTTACTTTTTCATATTTCAACGGTTCTATTTTCCGTTCCCAGCGGAAGGGATTATAGCCCACCAAACTTTGTGAATACCCTACGCGTATGGGGACGCTGGTATATTGGGTATAAGAATTGGAGCCGAAACTACGCATATAGCCCAACTCCGTATCCAAATAGAATGTACCGCCCGTCAGGTCAAAGTTTTGCTTGATAGCCAGATTGCCATAGGCGTAGAAGGATTGCTGACTACGGTAGATATCCAAGTCCTGCCCGGAGTCGTAACGCTTGGTGATGTCGCGATTGTATTGTGCAGGGGTCATGTTCAGCGTGAGGCTCGGTAAGCGGTTTGCTTTATAAGTGCGGTATTCCCAGTAGCCGGACAGATACATGTTTTTTGTACGGAACGCTTCCAACGAACTGTCGTTTGCTATGGCAATAGTCCGTTGCAAGTCCAACGTTATCTGTTGTTGTGCGACAGAAGGAAGCGCCTGAGAAAGTCCTAAAAGAATTATTAAACCAAGTTTCTTCATTATTTCAAACTTTTATATTTTGTTTCTAAATGATAATTTATCGCGCGAAGCGCGATAAGTGACCAGCTACAAGCTACAAGTGCCTTTCGGTGTGATAGCCGGACGAATAATTATTCGCCCACGAGTACAGAGCAGCAACTCGTAACTTGTAGCTCGTAGCTCGTAACTTAATTTAGCGCTCCGCGCTAAATTATCATTTATCATATTTTCCTCTCTTTATAAATAAACCAATATATCAACGGTATGATGAACAGGCTGACCAATGTACCGATGAACATCGCCCCAATCATGGCTATGGAAAGCGGTTTCTGCAATTCCGAACCCATATCGAAAGAGAACAATAACGGCACCATCGCAAAGATGGTAGTCAGCGAAGTCATGATAATGGGACGCAGTCTGCGCCGTCCCGCCTCATGGATAGCTTCCAGCAACGGTATGCCCGTCTTGCGCAATTCATTAATTGCATCGAGCTTCAGGATGGAGTCATTGATGATGATACCGCACGTCACTATCAGACCAATGGCGGACATCAAGTTGAGCGTATGTCCACATATCCACAACAACACCAGAGCGAACGCCACATCTATCGGTATCTCCAGCAACACCACAAGCGGTTGCACAAAACTCTCGAACTGTGCCGCCAGGATAAAATACATCAACAGTATGGAAATGAACAAGATGACCACCAACTCATCCAGCATCTTCCGGTTGGAAAAGAAACTTCCGGAAAAAGAAGTATCCCAGTCTCCGGTAGCATCTGCAACTTCCTTCGCCTGCTTCATCAACGGTTCTGCATTCTGTACATCGTAGAAACGGAACGGTATATATTCTCCATTGCGCCCTGCGGTGATAGACTTCAAATCTTCTGCCGGCACCACCGACACAAGTTCGCGCAAAGGCAGATATTCAATACCCTTATTATCCGCCCGTGTCGGCACCAGGGTTTCCTGCAAGATGCTGTTCACCGTCTGCTCTTCTCCTACAATACTGATAGGCAAGTATTGCTGGTAAGAGTGAAGAGTGGCTACACTGTTTTCTTTGAAAGCGGTTTTCAATACACGATACAACTCATCGTATGAAACATTATAAAGCAAGAGTTTCTCCTTATTAATACGGATATTCAATTGGTTTTCAAAAGCAATGCCTGTAGGAGCATATCCTGTACGGGCAATAAACTCATCTTCCAGACTACGTAATTCATCAGCCGTCGGCACCTTTTCTTTATTACGGGAATAGAGTTCGGCAACAATATCAGCTTCTCCGGTCACAAACAGTTTCTCGAACACCGTTTCGGGCGGCGAGAAAGAAACAACAGCCAACGGATATTCCGCTTTGAGAGAGCGATAAACTTTTTCCTGCAAAGAAGCTATCTCAGAGGGATTCTCTGTTTTAAAATAGAGTTCAGCTTCCGAAGAAGACAGAGCCTGTTCACGATTCAGGAGATAATCCTGTTGCCCGACGGCTGCAGTCTGTTCTGTGGTTTCGTCTCTAAACGTTTCAAACAGGGCGTCCACCCTACGGCGGTTCTCATCCACATGGATATTCTCGTTCCATTCCACCCGGGCTATCAGTTCATTCTGGTCTATTTCAGGCATACGTTCTTTGCCGATAAAGTAGAACATGAATACACACAACGGCACGGAAATAATGCAAAACAGCACACTTGCGGTTTTGTGAGCAAATATAAAATCAACTCCGGCGTCATAGAAACGGTCGAGCGTGTGGTCCTTTATAGGATTATTGATACGGATACGTGAAAACCACGACTTGCGCAAACCTGTGCGGTAGACCAGCATATAGAGTATCGGCAACAGCATAATACCAGTGAAATAAGAAACAAGCAATCCGACCGTTACCGAGAAAGCCTGGTCGTAGAAGATGGCACCCGCTATGCCGCTCATAAATATCAATGGTACAAATACGGCTATCGTGGTCAGAGAAGAACTGAGCATCGGCGAAATCACCTCACTAGTACCCGCAATACATGCACGCTTCAACGAATATCCCCGTTCCCGGTATTGTGAGATATTCTCCGTCACGATGATAGAGCTGTCAATCATCATGCCCAATGCCAGAATCAGTCCGGAGAGGGATATGATGTTCAGAGACATCTTGAACAGATAGAAAAAGAGGAAACAGATAACAATGGAGACCACCATACTCAACCCGATGATAAAGGGGGATTTGACATCACCCAAGAAAAGCACAGCTACAATACAGATAAAAAGGAAACCCAACGAAAGGTTTTGCTGCAAATTAGAGATAGTATAATCTAATAACTCTGTTTGATTACGACTGATGCTGAATTCAATGTCCGGATATACATTCTGAAAATAGTCCATGGTACTGCCAATCGCCTGTTTCATGTCGTCCATATTTTCATCCGCCTGTTTGATAATAGCCAACGTCACCGCCCGTTTACCATTACTCATGGACACTCCTTTTTCCTTAACAGGGACAACACCTATCCGGCAAAAATCATCCAGACGGATAATACGCCCTTCCTTATTAATAAGGATATTCTTCACATCTTCCTCCGTACGCAGAAGGGTGGAGAACTTGATGTTGTATTCATAATAACCGTCACGCACCGTCATACTGCCCGGCTCCACATTGTTCTGCGCAAGTGCGGTCTCCACATCCTGTATGGAAAGTCCCAGAACGGCAAGTTTGTTTTCGTCGGGTACTATCTGCAACTGGCGTCCCACCAATCCGGTGATGTCCACCATCGCCACTTCCGTCAGTTGTTCAATGCGCCGCTTGATGACGCTCTCGGCAAATTCACACAGATCGAGAAAGGCGCGCTCATCAGTCTGCCCATAAGCACTGTCGTTCCTCAAAGTGAGGCTGAGATAAAACACCGGAATATCAGTAGCACTTGCTTTTACTACCTTGGGACGATCCGTGTCCTTAGGCAGGTAGTTCATGGCAGCATCAATCTTCTCGTTCACCTCAATAAAAGCAAGGTCCGTATTGGTTCCGTAATCAAAATTCAGGCGGATAAGTCCTGCCCCGTCCCGTGCTTCGCTATCCATATCTTTCAGGCGAGCCACTTGGATGAGTTGTTGACGCAATGGCTTTACCACAGTATTCTCCAACTCACGTGCAGAGGTGTTCGGTGCTGAAACTTGTACTGTAATTTCCGGAATGGCAATATCCGGCAGCAAGGATACAGGTAACGTGAAATACGTCACCAGACCGACTATGAAACATGCGGTAAACGCCATCAGTACGGCAATGGGCCGCTGTACCAGAAACTTGACCATTCCCCTTTAATTTTTAATTATCACCGGGGCTTCATGGGCCAGGTTTACATTGCCCGTCACAATAATCACATCTCCTTCCTTCACACCATCATCCGCTACCGTATAGCTATCGGCATTTTCCAGTCCGGTATGCACATAGTTCCATTTTGCCTTGTCTTTCTCTAAAGTGAAAACCACTTGTTTACCGGAACGCAACACCACGGAGCTCTTCGGAATAACCAATTGCTCCCCAAGAGAGCGGTGCACATTAACACGGATATTCATACCGTTGAAAAGCTTGCCTTGTCCGTTTACAATAGCTTTTACCTTCACCATACCTTTATCATCTACCAGGGGATTTATTTCAGAAATACGCCCTTCATACTTGGCGGAAGGATCAGCATAAGGAGTAACCACGACTTTATCACCATTCTTAATAAGAGGAAGTTCGCTCTCCAATACCGTGAAATCGGCCTCCATACCTTGTGTACCGATTATTGTACAGAAAGCATCGGAAGTGCTGGGTGCATTATAAGGTTTGGAAAACAGGTTGGCTACCACTCCGTCAAAAGGAGCAATCAATGTGGCGTGTTCTTCTTCATATTTAGCCAGTTCATACTGGGAAAGACTCTGGTCATAACCGCTCTTCACCCGCGCCAGTTGCATGATGTCATCAGGAACTTTGGCAGTATCATCCGCTGCATAGCCCTGCCCTATCAATACGTCCTGTAATTCCAGTTTTGATTTTTCCAAAGCATCCCTGGATTGTGCAGTCTTGTTCTTTAAACGGAATTTATCCAGCTCTGCCAGTTTCTGTCCTTTGTGCACGCGGTCACCGTTCTTCACATAAATCTGTGCCACTATACCGGAACTTTCAAAGCGTAAATCTGCCATTCCGCCGGCTACCACCTTGCCATTGCTCACCAATTCATGGTTAAACACCTGCCGCTTCAAAGTCATCACAGTCACTTCATTCTTCTCATCCGGCAATACGGTAGCTACTCCTTCATCGGCAACTTCTTCTTTCTTTGCACCGGAACATGCTGCCAGCACAAACAATGCCAAACAGAACAAAAACCGGTAATTCTGTGTCTTTATCATTCTATATTAGTTTTTCCGTTTACACTTCTGTATGCAAAATTAGCCGTTTTCCCATTACGAATCCTTATATGCATATGGACAAAACAAGACAGCCTTTGGACTGTTACTTTTCTAATTATCAAACAAATATAATCTCGCCCACCTCAAAACAGGTGGACAAGAATATATAGTAGTCACTATTTCGGCACTGTAATCACCACTATAGGATTGGAATCTTCCGTCAAATTCTTCAATGCTGCCAATTTACTATTTTCGGCAATTTCGGGGTTTTCTTCCAACCAGTCCATCGCATCTCCGGCTTCAACAATCATTCCATATTCTCCTTGCAGACTACACGTCTTGGGGCGGAAAGGCATAAACCCAGTCAGGTCATCCGTGAAGCCTTCCTTTTCATCATTCATACGGGTAGTTTTAGCTTTCCGGTCATAAATTCCATTATGGGTTTTAGGATACCCCTGAAGGCATTGGAAAAATACGTTGTTATCAGTCTCATAAATGCAACTTACCAATAAGCGGTTCTCGCTATCTACAAAGGTACCACGTTCTCCATCGCCTAAGTGCCATTTTCCAGTAGTAAATGCAATAGAGGGAACCAAACCATTCCGTTCCACTGTATAGATAGTATCATTGAAACTCTCTTTCAACCGCACTTTTCCGCCACTCTTCCATAAGAAAGGAACGCCCATGATATTTATAGAACTCTCCCCATTCTTAAACCGACTTAAAAGAAGCCCGGCATTGCCCTGTTTAAGAACCGAAATACTGGCGATATCTTCTACAGTCTTCTCCTGTACCGACGGAAACAGAGAGGGAATTGTATCTACCCGTTCACCGGCTTCGTTAAAAAACAGCAAAGAACTGGCATTGTAACTCATAGCCAAACCATTATAATGACCAATAATAAGCGAATCTGTAAAACAGAAATCAGACGGTACAGCAGGTTTGCTTGGTATAGCCAGTTTGCCACGATAATTGCCCTGCACGTCATACTTTTGCAAAGTAGCCGGATGTCGCATGAAATAGAGTAGACCATCTATATCATTATAAGTAGGTGCCGGAGTAGAGTATGCTTCCGGATCCTCTCCCACATGCCCAACCTTAGTCAGGAATTTACCCGTTTCTTTATCAAACAGCAGACAGTCTTTTCCCGACACCACTACAATATGCTTATCCAGCAAAGTGATATTCGGATTTCTTCCTATCAGGCACGAATCAGTAGTTTCCAATGCAACATAACGCACATCAGCACCCAATTCCGAAAGTTTCAACTCAGCAGGCTTTTCCATTGCCCCTGCCACATCAATAGAACACAATTCGTCAGCCGACGATTGCGGAGTGCCAGTACAAGCAGCCATCAGACAAACCAAACCTGTGGCATATAACCATTCTTTTTTCATGATTTCTTGTGTGTTTTTAGATTTAACATTCATAACGTTTCCGCAAATAAACTAATATTTTTAGTTCTCAAACTAAATTTTATCGTTAAAGAACTAAAAACCCATATTTAAAAGTGCCTTTAAGGTGCATCCGCTTACCGGCGGATAAAGAAAAGAGGCAAACATCCGGCAGCATAACAGACAATATCCCACCATGAAAAAGATGTACCCAGTACCACCCTTGCCAACGTACAATCTTGTAGTCCTACCAAAGTGACAAACTGCAAATATTGCAATGCTTCAATACAGCAGGCAAACAAAAACACCCATAGTGGCAACCACCGTAACGGACGGGTAATAAAGATGCGTACAAAGCAATACACCAATACCACCACTAACACATCTCCCATATACGGGCGGATAAATGCATCGTGCACAAAAAGTGCTATCAACGTTTCAATTACAAAAAGCCCGGCAAAGCAGATGGCATAAAACCAACGGCTGCCTACAAATTGATAGTTTCTATTATTCATAATTATGATATGTCACATATGACTTCAAATATAAGGAAAATACAGAGATTTAAAATTTCAATAACATCAGTACCGGATTATCATCCTCGGACAAATGGCTCAAAGCCTTCCTTTCTTCAGGAAGCATATCAGTGTCATGTTCCAGAATATATTCTATATTTTCTGATTCCGGTGAAGTCAGAAAGACCAAGTAATTATCTGTAGCCCCATTCACTTGTTGATAAGAACGAATTTTTCCGGAGAAAAAGTTAGGTTTTGTAAGTTCCCCGGTCTTTTTATTCTTCAATATTGCAACAGAAGGAAAGCTGCTTAAGTCGATATAAAGATATTCGCCTGTCTCACAAAAAGCACTTATCCCACGTAGCACGTCTTTGTCTTCTTTATATGCAGCCTGCATATTTTTCTGCCACTTCTTTATTATGTCTTTAGTAGCCCAACGGGTGGATGGAAATTTTAAATAACTCTTGATGCCGTTCTCTGTAACCTCACACAGTTCCGATGAAAACAATTTATAATAATAAAGGGAACCATTTGAGCGGAAGAAAGACGATCCAAAACGCTGAATGCCATCATCAAAAATATCATCATAGGTTGACAATACCTTAAGTTCCTTAGAAATAGTAGAATATCTGGCCAAAGCAATATCAATATCACTCTCTCCTCCTTTCAATATGTTAGCCAAATAAAAGACACTGTCATTCAATGCAGCAAAATCAAGCATCCGTTCTCCAATCATATATTCTTCAAACTGTGTTCCCTTTGAGGAATACTTGATTACTTTCCCAACAGAAGTATCTGCCACATAAACGTCTCCTTGCAGATTAACATCTACCCCCCACGCCGAAGTGTATTCACCAGGTCCTTGTCCCACCTTATCAATACAGTAAGCAAACTTGCCCTGCTTATCGAAAACCAATATCTTTTGTGAAGATATAAAATAGAAATAGCCATTAACATAACGCACCGTAGAAACTCCTCCTATCAATATATCATCATTAGTCTCCAGAGGAATGTAACGTATTTCCTTTATTTTCTGTTCCGGCAGATTAGTCAGCGAATCAATTGCCAGCGTATTAGCGTCTACACTTTCCACTTTATTTTCCTGTTTGCGTTGGCAGGCAAACAAACACAATAAACTTGCAGCAACAAATATCTTTTTCATAAACTATGATATTACATCTGTATTATAAATTTTCATTATCCTTAGCTTCATCAAACGACTTCATATGAACCTTAAACAATACCGGATTAGAGTCTTCAGTTACAGAAGTAATCATTCTATCCATTTTTTCCCTATACATATCCGAGCACTTTTCTCTTGCCCACTTCCAGTAATAAATTAACCATTCTGCCTGTTGCAGGAAAACCAGCTCACCCGTAGTGGTGGTATAAAAATAATGGATATTCAGTCCGCCTAACCGGGATAGTTGGGCCATACTGCCTACTTTGTATTCGGAGGTTTGCTTATCATAAAGAAAATACTTAAACTGATTATAATCCACATAATATCCTAACATGAAACGTTCCGTAGTCTGTAAGTATTCAAATCCCTTCAGAAACTTATTACGACGAACATATCTGGAAAAATCCTCCCTATTCACATCTACATCTTCAGGAAGACTTCTTGAAGTAAAATGAAGAACATAAGAAGGATATACCGTATCCTTTTTCACTGTATAGATGGTATCATTAAACGGATAAATCAAAGTAGCAGCATCGCCAAACCTACTGGTATACCTGCCTAATCCATACCCCGACTTATTTTTATGTTTTTCTTCATAAGGAATATAAGATGCAATGACCTCGGCAGTTCTTAAATCGAACTTGAAAAGATTATAATTGCCATGCTTACTCGCATCGTAGTTCGATATCTGATAAATCGTATCATTTTCCAATAACAACACTTCAAAATGCCAAACGTCATAAGGAACTTCCCTGTAGAAATCGCTATTCAAATCATAGATAATATATTTCTGTCCACCCATTTCCTTTACAAGAATTGAATCTCCTTTAAAAGTAAAATTCCACAATTTAGCATACTCACCGGGGCCATTTCCTTGCTTTCCAATGCGCTTCTGATACTTTCCCCGGGAATCAAAAACCAATATTCCATTATTCGTCCCATCAAGCACGTATATCTTATCCTTATAAAATTCAACTCGTTTCACATCAGCAATGAGACATTCGTCATTCGTTTCTAATGGAATTATCTCAATCGAGTCATCCAATACTTCGGACAAATCTAAGATAGGATCTACCTCTTCAGGGTTTATCACAATTTCTTTTATTTCCTCATACGACTGCAAGGGAGCAGGGCCACATGAAAAGAAAAGCGGAAACCAAAACAATAAGATATAGTAGTTCTTCATGGGCTTCAAACGGTTTATCAGAAATATCGACTTTATTCTGTCCATAAAAATATCACTTATTTTCATACGTTTTACATTTTATGCCAAAAATGTGATTATTATTTCGCCTAAAGCGGAAAGAATACCACAATCTTATAGTGCTTATTAGCAAACCTGTCATTTTTTAAACTCATAATATATTAGAATAGGATTAGAATCTTCTGTCAATGTCTTCAATTTGTCAGCACCCTCTATGCGGGAGCTTATTCCACCTTTTTCCATATTCTTTAAAAGTATATCTTTTGTAAAACCATCATTCATCCCTATACAATATATCCGGTCCTTGTCGAACGCAGCAGTCTTAAAAACCAATTTGGTTTCCGCTTTATCTGTATAGAACAAATCGTCACTAAAACCAGTCATGACAGAAGTTACATTGCTCTTTTTGTTATAGAGAGCAGTATATCCATACATCCCGACCAGATAGTTCAAATGAATATATTTATCAGTTTCCCAATAGTCATATATACTATATATCTTCTTAGCTTTTGTCAACCCATCACATATTTTCGAAATGACTCTAGGGTCTGACATATCATACTGAGCCATTTGAACTTCTATATCCTTTTTTGTCACCAGACTTTTACTTTGGAAAGCGATATACGGTTTTACTCCTTTAGGAGTTATTTCAAATATTGTATCCATGAAAATCTGCATAAATTTAGGATTTCCAGCAGGAACAGAGATAAATGTATGCTGATCAGTACTGAATTGTTCGTCCCACCCTTTATTATATTGGGAGGCATCTAACTGAAAAGAAGTTCTTTTTCCATTGATTATGTTCACTTTGCTCAAAAGAAACTGACTCCGGGATTTATCAAATGTATACAAATTCGTATACAGTGCATTTTCAGAATACTGTATGTAATTACTTCTCGTAGCATCATTTGCGAGTCTAAACGAGCTCTCATAAACCCCATTACTACTATATTTCAAAACCCTTTGATTTGAGTCCAGTATATATATTTTCTTATTTTCCTTGTCGACTGTTATATCATCCGGCGATACGTATTCACCGGGACCATTTCCTTTATTTCCTATCTTCCTCACAAATTTACCTTGCTTGTCAAATAGAAAAAGCCCTCTTCTCTTCTCCAATACACACAAATAATTATCAAGGAATTCTATCTTATCAACTCTTCCCAATAAAGATTCATCCGTATCTTCCAGAACAATAATTCCTGCTTTGCTGAATAAAGAAGAATAGGTCATCTTTTCCAATTTTTGGGCACTATCCAGATTCATTACATAGCAATTTCCCATAGCAGTATTGCTGTCCTCTTCACTGGAAGTAGTCAGCATACCCAACATTAATGCCATTAACAGTGTTAACATTTTCATAGTATAATCTATTATTTCATTTAAGATAGTTATTGTCATAGCAAAAGTAAGACATATAACAAGACAGAGAAAAGAAATGTGTTACATTTTCTTTTGATTACGTTACCAATTTAGAAGAATTATCACTAAATGCAAGACTACAAACGAATGCAAAGCGCTCCTCTCTCTTTCAAAGAAATACAAGAGATAGCCAAACGGGAACAGTCATTTCGTAGAATATCACTGCGATAGTCGGAAAGGGAAGTATCCAGAATAACAGTTCGGATGCGAAACAGAGAAGTTAATTCTTCAATACGCCCGTTGTAGCCTTTAGAAATGTATAAATAATCAATAGCCAGAGGTTGTTTTGCAATCTTATTCTCCCAACGAGAATCATGGAGCAAACAAATCCGCTTACCGCCATAGGAAACAATATGGTTACGGAAAGTAAAACCAGGAATAGAATAATCTGTGGTCAATGTTTTGGGAATTGAAAGGTGCAGGTGATTCCAACAGGGAGCAAGCGTACGGTGCAAACGAGATATATCCGGTAAGCTATCAGCACACGCCAGCCAGGATTTCCCATCAGCAGCAAGACAATGAACAGCAGGACAGTTACGAACATTATAAAAAGCTATGCTACGACAGGGAGAAGACAGGCTAACCGAAACAACATGATAAGTCGTCAGAAAAAGCAAACAACACAACATCCAATACACACTACGGACAGTGCAGATAACCAAGTTCCGGTAGAAAAACACCAGAAAAAGATAAAACAACACAATTTCCAAACGGTCTATCCACAACCCATCTATAGAAGATGCGGGTAATTGCTCTATCCAGCGGAGAACACGATTCTGGCTACTTAACAAAATATTGACAACCGAAGCAAAACCATACTGTAAGAAAGGAAAAGGAGTAAGAATAAGCAGAAAGACAGCAGAATACAAAATCAACGTCACCATAGGAATCACCCACAAGTTTGTCAGCAGAAAATGAGTGGAAAAGCGGGAGAAATAGAGAATAACTAAAGGTGCCGTACCTATTTGTGCTGCAACAGAAACAGTTAGTAATCCCCAAACATAACGGAGAACACGACGTTTCACAGAAAGTAAGTTATAAAGTTTGGGTTGTATCAATAAGATAGAAGCCACCGCAGCAAAAGATAGTTGAAAACCTACATCAAACAACCAAAGCGGATTATAAAGCAACATCAGAAAGGCAGTAGCTGCCAATGTATTCAGAGTTAACGGTTTCTCCGGTTGCAGGCAGGAAACAGCTAATAAAGAGAACATGATGACAGAACGTACCACGGAAGAAGAGAATCCCGTA
Source organism: uncultured Bacteroides sp. (assembly GCF_905207245.1). Lineage (GTDB taxonomy): Bacteria > Bacteroidota > Bacteroidia > Bacteroidales > Bacteroidaceae > Bacteroides. The sequence continues at coordinate 16,182 of NZ_CAJLKP010000040.1, forward strand.
AGAAAGGCAAACGCCCATAAAAAAAGAATGATAAACAAAAGTCCACAAGGTTTGAAAAAAGCCCATCGCTTCCAGATAAAAGACATCAAGAAAAGTAGCAAGGCATAGAGAAAGCCTATATGAAGTCCTGAAAGAGCCAGAACATGACTGGCTCCTGCAACAGAGTACGTTTCCTGAATATCCTCACTCAGATTTTCCTTATCCCCAACCGTGAGCGCCGAAAGCACTGCAAGATTATCTCCTTGAAAACCTAAACAACGATATAAATTCACCACTTTCTCACGGTAATCAGAAGCTACCTGCTGGAAGGTACGGGAAACCTCGTGCCCGTTCACCTTCCAATGACCGGCAGGAACATAAGCAGTAGCACTACCACCCTTACGGATAAGATAGCGCATATAGTCAAATTCATCCGGATTACCATTATTGGCAGGAGGGGCAAGGCGGGTATGTATCCACAGTTTATCTCCCCTGCATAACATGGCAGAAGCAGAGTCTTTGGGGAAATACAGTAAAACAGCATTGCCGTGTGTGTTTTTCTGCACAGCCCCACTGTTCACTTTGCCTTCCAATTGTACACGGCACAGAATGCTCCGTTCTTTTATATCCGGCTTTTCCCGGATGACTGCCTGATAGATTTCAGCTTTATCAGAAAAAGAAAAATCCGTGCAATGCAACCGTTCCTCTGCCATACCGGCACCTAAACCAAAACAACAAAGAAAAACAGAAACGCCATACACCCAATTAAGGCGATATTTATTGGAAAAGAAATAAGCTAGAAAAAGCAGAAAAAAACCTGTCACGCAAATCCAGACGGGCACAAGTTCAAAGGACAGATAAGACACTTCTGCCGGAAATTCTGGTGGGAACTCTGTCCGCTGGTGGAAGAAGTACGCATCTCCACATATAATACCGCCTGCAAACGGCATCAGAAGTCGTAAGAAAGGATGTCGTTGCAGGCTGTTGATTATCAACTGGAGGAAAAGTTAGAGGTTCTTCAATGAATGTATCATTCTTTCAGGGTCGGGAGCTGCAAAAACGGCACTTCCGGCAACCAATACATCGGCACCGGCAGCTATCAAACGGGCGCCTGTTTCCAGATTGACACCTCCATCCACTTCAATCAATGCTTTTGAACCGGTACTATCTATCAGAGCACGCAACTCACGCACTTTCTCAACCGTATGTTCTATAAACTTCTGACCTCCAAAACCTGGATTTACGCTCATTAGCAACACCATATACACATCCTGAATGATATCCTTCAACATAGCCACAGGTGTGGCAGGATTCAGTGTAACAGCAGGCTGCATACCCGCTTCGCGTATCTGTTGCACCACCCGGTGCAGATGCGGACAAGCTTCAAAATGCACATTCATGGTATGTGCACCCAATGCCTTTACTTCGTTAATAAACTTCTCGGGCTGCACAATCATCAAATGCACATCCAGAGGTTTCTTTGAAATCTTGGCCACATACTTCAATACAGGAAAACCGAAAGAGATATTAGGGACAAACACACCATCCATAATATCAATGTGAGTCCAATCGGCTTCACTGCGATTCAACATTTCCAGATCTTTTGCCAGATAAGCGAAATCTGCGGACAAGATAGAAGGAGCTATGATTGGTTTCATAATACACTACATTTTACAGGTCATATATAGTTATAACGTACAAATGTAGACAAAAGATTTCATTCATCCTAATATAATTCCTTGTAAACCCTGCGGAAGCTGAGGTTCCACCCGGTAGTTACGAGCAAAGCCACGGAGAAAAACAAGGGTTTTCTCAGAAGGTTGCGGATGTCCCCCAACCACAGACCTGATGGAGCTACGAGACTTTAAAGATGAAGAAGGTAAAAAAGGAGTAGTTTTCTTATTCATAGGCTTATTAAATTAAAAATTAAAAAAATGAAGTTATAGACTACCTATAATAGATAGAAATACCTCTATATGTTATGAACGGGAGAGAACGAGAAATAGTATACAAGAAGTTATAAAAAAACATGAGATATGTAAACAGAATAGCCCAGGACAATGCAAAAGCACTATGCCCGGGCAGTTCTGTAAGTTTAATTAAAATGATTTATTTCGTTTTGATTAAATTAAACGAGAAGGTAGTAACAGGTAGTTCAAGAGGTTCACCGTTCACTTTTACTCCGGTTGCTTGTAGATTGAAGTCTAATTTATTACCGGTATAGGCAAAGGTACCCGCCGCAGGTGTTGCAACTGTTACTTCCACTTTCAAATCCGGAGTTTCTTCTCCTTCTTCGGCAGTTTCTTTCGTTGGTAAGTTGATTTCAAGAACCAGAGGTTCGGGAGCGAATGCCAGGCTGATGGTTGTTTTTTCATCATTAAAAGTAGGGGTGTACTTCATCTTATAGCTGACATCACCCACAGCTTCAATAATTCCGGGAGCAGCTTCTTTCCCCACAATGGCAGTTATCAGATCCGCTACCGGGAATTTTTCAAATACAACTTCATCTTGTGTTAACTTCGCAGTTACATCCGTTCCTTCCGGTGTTTCTTCACCTTCTTCTGCTGTCGGATTCGGGAATAAGATTTGCATTTTACCGGTATAGTCACCTACTACGTCAGTCAATGCAGGAGAGTTTGGTTTAGGTTCATCATCGTCATCACAAGAAACAAATGTGGTTATCAGGCCAAGGACCATTACAAGAAACATGAAACGCTTTAGATAGTGTACTTTTTCCATGACATAAAAATTTTAGTCTAGTTTGATAAATAAATTAATAATTCACATAATTAAGGTTGTACGTACATTAGGTTAAATGCAGTGCGTTCCGTAAATACTGCATCATGAAAAGGAAAAAGCTTGTTAAAGGATGTATTCTTAGTCCGTAGTCAGCACTATTCCATGCTTCTCCGCCATCCGGCGTAAGTTTAATATAGCATAGCGCATCCGCCCCAAAGAAGTATTGATGCTGACTCCCGTCATCTCTGCTATCTCCTTGAAACTGAGGTCCTGATAAAAGCGCATATGTACCACCTCACGTTGCTCTTCCGGCAGGTGTTTCATCAGGCGGCGTACATCTGCGAGGATTTGATGATTCACAATTTCAGTTTCAACTGTTCCTTCAGAAAGGCGGATATTATTCAATAAATTCCGTTCTTCTTCATCACAGGATACCAGATTTTCCTGCTTTTCCTGACGGAAACAGTCAATAATGAGATTATGGGCAATGCGCGTCAGCCAGGCCGGAAATTTACCGTTTTCATTGTAACGCCCCTGCTGAATGGTGATGATAGCCTTCGTAAAAGTCTCCTGAAATATGTCTTCTGCCAGTTCTTCATTGCGTACAGTGTAATAGATATACGTATAAAGACGGTCTTTGTAACGGTTCAACAGGATATCGAATGCCTCGTTATTACCTTGCGAATAAAGAGCCACTAACATTTCATCAGCAGCATTTGCTTGTACTTTCATTACGTGTGTTTTTTAGTTTTCAGCGTAATGTATTCCGATAGGCATTCTATGTTTTAGAAGTTAATAATATGCAAAGAAAGGAAATTTTCGGGAAAGGAACAAAAATATAAGCTATAAGTTACGGGCTACAAGCTACAAGTTGCTGCGCTACCACTCTGCATAGCACTTGTAGCTTGTAGCCCGTAGCTCGTAACTATCTCACTCTGAACTCTTCTGTCAGTCGGAAACCACGTAAAAGTTCATCTGTTTTCAGTCGCTTCTTACCTGGAAGTTGCAAGGCATGGACTTCGATAAATCCATCTGCCGCAGCTATCCGAATATAAGTCTTGCCATCTGTCAGCAAAGTGCCGGGAGCTAACTGGTGAGATTTGATAAGCTTTTCCGTTTCAAAAATCTTCATGACTACCGCTCCACCGTCAGGCTGCAATAGTTCCGACCAGGCAGCAGGATAAGGAGACAGACCACGGATAAAGTCATAAATACGCTTCACCGGCTGGTTCCAGTCTATGCGGCAAGTATCTTTAAAAATCTTCGGTGCAGGACGCAGTTCACCGACAACAGCCATTTCTTCCTGTGGAATAGGCTTCACAGCATCGTTCAAGATGGCATCAACAGTTTCAGTCACCAGCTTTCCACCGAGCATCATTAGTTTATCATGCACTATGCCCACATTGTCCGTAACGGCAATGGGAACGCGAACTTGCTGGATGACTTCGCCCGTATCAATCTCATGACGCAGGAAAAAAGTCGTAATACCCGTTTCCGTATCACCATTAATAACCGCCCAGTTGATAGGCGCGGCGCCCCGGTATTGGGGCAAAAGGGAAGCATGAAGATTGAATGTCCCCAGACGTGGCATATTCCATACAACCTCAGGCAACATACGGAAAGCAACCACAATCTGCAAGTCAGCTTTCCATTCACGCAAGGCCTGGATGAAAGCCTCATCTTTCAGCTTTTCCGGTTGCAACAAGGGAAGATTCTGTTCCAGAGCATATTGTTTTACAGGCGAGTATTGAAGTTTATGTCCCCTACCCGCCGGTTTATCGGGCATAGTGATGACACCTACTACATTATATCCACCTTCTACCAAACAACGCAGAGACTCCACTGCAAAATCGGGAGTGCCCATATAAACTATTCGCAAATCTTCTTTCTTCATCATAACAAGTCATGTGCTAATATGTTAATATGCTAATCTTCAGAGAAATGTACCAATACCTGACGGTAGGAATTGAATATCTTTGATTTGGAAACAAATCCCAGATAATGCCCTTCTTCATCTACCACAGGAAGATTCCATGCCTGCGTATCATCAAATGTACGCATCACTTGTTCCATGCTATCCGTATCATACAGACGAGCCGGAATAGCTATCATCAATTTGCCCACCGTGAAGCGGTGATACAATTCCTGGCGGAACATAATGTTCCGGATATCATCCAGAATTACAATGCCAATCAATATTCCGGTTTTATCCGTCACAGGGAATATATTACGACGGGAAGCAGAAATAGCCTTTACCAATTCACCCAAGTCCATTTCAGGATGAACAACAACAAAATCTTTCTCCACCACATTTTCCACTTTCATTAGCGTCAACACAGCTTTGTCTTTATGATGTGTCAGCAACTCACCTTTCTTTGCCAAACGCATGGAATAGATACTATGAGGTTCGAAAACTATTATTGTCAGATAAGAACTGGCGGCCACAATCATTAGCGGAAGGAAGAGGTCATACCCTCCCGTAAGCTCGGCTATCAGAAAGACTCCCGTCAACGGGGCATGCATGACACCACTCATCACACCCGCCATACCCATCAAAGCAAAATTCTTTTCAGGCAAATAATAAGAAAAATCAAACTTATTACTGAAAAAGGCGAAGACAAAACCTGCTATACAGCCCAGATACAAAGAGGGTGCAAAAATACCACCGCAACCACCACCGCCATTCGTGGCACTGGATGCAAATACCTTAAACAGGATAATCAGCATCAGATAGAGCAATAGCAAGTTGCCATGCCCATAAAAGAATGAATTGTTCATCACCGTATCCCAATCAGCATTAGAAGTACCATTCAGCAACAATTCAATAGTATCGTAACCTTCACCATAAAGCGGTGGGAAAAGGAAAATCAATATACTCAGCATTATGCCGCCCAAAGCCAATTTCTGATACGGACCTTTCAGTTTACCAAATACGCCTTCCACAGAATTCATCGCACGGGTAAAGTAGAGCGAAACCAGTCCGCAGAAGATTCCCAACATAATCACATAGGGAATGCGCTCCATCTCAAATGCCTGGTCGAGATGAAACTTAAACATTGCTTCCGTACCTGTAGTGATGTAAGAAACAGTGGCGGCAGTCACTGCAGAAATCAGCAATGGGAGTAAAGAAGTCATGGTCAGGTCTATCATCAGTACTTCCAATGTAAATACCAATCCCGCAATAGGAGCCTTAAAGATACCGGCAATAGCACCGGCAGCACCACAACCCACCAGAAGCATCAGCGTGCGGTGCTCCATCTTGAAGACACTTCCCAGATTGGAACCGATAGCCGATCCCGTCAGCACAATAGGTGCCTCCGCCCCTACCGAACCACCGAAACCGATGGTTATGGAACTGGCAATCACAGACGACCATGTGTTATGCCGCTTGATTCGTCCCTGCCTCCGGGAAATTGCATAGAGGATTTTGGTTACTCCATGACTAATGTCATCCTTCACCACATATCGCACAAACAATCCTGCCAGGAAAATACCTACTACGGGATAAACCAAATAGAGGTAGTTGGCTTCTGTTGTATTAAAATTATTCGTCAGGAAATTCTGTATCCAATGTATCAGCATCTTCAGTATCAGGGCAGTGATAGCCGTAAAAATACCTACCAGAAAGCTGAGTATCAAAATAAACTGCTTTTCCTTAATATTCTTCTCGCGCCATAAAAGGAAACGCTGAAACAAACTTCTCTTCTCTTTTTCCATTATACCTATTTATAGACCTTCACCCCTGCAAACCGGATAAAGGTAGCTGACTAAAGCAGCATCATTTATTCGCGTATGATTTTAATAACGCCCCCCTTATCCAGTTTGATAATGCTGGATGGTTTCGGATGTCCTATTTCATCCTGGCGATACCCCACCACATAGTCTACCAAAGACTTAAGTTCTTCTGTAATTTCACTGAAATTTGCTGGCGAAGGTTGTCCGCTGACATTAGCAGATGTAGAAACAATCGCCTTGCGGAATTGTTGACAAAGACGTTTTGAGAATTCCTCATTCGTCACCCTGATACCCACGCTACCATCTTCGGCAAGCAAGTTAGGAGCCAAATTGCGTGCACCGGAATAGATGATAGTCAGTGGTTTGTCTGCCACTTCAATCAAATCCCAAGCCACTTCCGGCACATCCTGCACATAGAAGTCCACCTTCACGGCAGAATCGACCAATACCAGCATCGCTTTACTGTCCGAGCGCTGCTTAATCTCATACACGCGCCGCACAGCTTCTTCGTTGGTGGCGTCACAACCAATGCCCCAAATGGTGTCGGTGGGATACAAAATGACTCCGCCTTCATTCATCACCTGACAGGCTTTTTTAATATCTTCTATCATTTCTTGGTGTATAAATACAGTGATTAACACGCAAAAGTACTATTTTTGCACGGATTAATAGAAAAGTTTAAGAGAAAACAATGGAAGAAATTCAATTTAACCACACCCTGCCCATACAACTACGATTTAATGATGTCGATAAGTTCGGTCATGTGAACAATACGGTCTACTTCTCTTTCTATGATTTGGGAAAAACCGAGTACTTTGCTTCTGTGTGTCCGGACGTTGACTGGGAAAGAGATGGCATTGTCGTTGTGCACATCGAAGCTAACTTCCTTGCACAAATTTACGGTTCGGACCACATCGCCGTACAGACTGCCGTTACGGAAATCGGGACAAAGAGTTTTCACCTCGCCCAGCGAGTGATTGATACGAAAACTCAGGAAATCAAGTGCGTCTGCACCTCCATCATGGTTGCTTTCAATCTTGAAAAGCATGAATCCAAGCCACTGGAGGAGGAATGGATTAATGCAATCTGTCAATATGAAGGAAGAGATTTGAGAAAGAAGAAATAAAAACAAATTCTCATCACACAAGCTTCTTAGTACATTCCCTCCTATTATTCTGAGTCTCTCCATTTCTCAGATTTACAATAGGAGTGATATGTGCTTATCGAAATAAAGCGGATGATAAAATCGTCCATTCATTATATCACAATAACAGGCAAATAGTACATTTTAGTTGCAGAATGTCGGTTTTCATCAACTATCAGTAACCAAGACTTCAAATTAAAAGCCACTTTCGGAAGATTGAAACCTTTAGTCTTCAGCATCAGACCATCTGTTTGCATACAACAGATGGTCTATTCGATGCAATTACATGGTCTGTTTGAGCAAAACAAACGGTCTTTTTTGCCCAAACAAGCAATCTTCCATTTACTAAGGCTACACCTTTTGTACCATAAAGCTACACCTTAGTTACAAAAGGGTGATACCATCACCTAAAAAGGGTGTAGTCCTCCCGATAAACAGGTGCTTATTCTTCTATTTCGAAGCAAACAAGCCACATAGCTAAATAATCATTTTTAAAGAAATTCTTCTGATATATGTTCAAATAAGAATCAAACAAAACATTTTTTTCTTCCTAAGTTTCCGTTTTGTCCCCATTCTGCATCAAATAGCATTTCTCAAACGGAGAATCCTTGCGTTTTTCCATACCATGTCCTCCCTCTACACGAAAGAAAGAAACGTGAGATGCCAGGATTAACATTTTGTCATTTACTTCACTTCTTTACATAACTTTATTTGTTCCCTAACTATTTATTTACCTACGTACCCTCCAGACGAATCAAAAAAAAGAGATGCTGTTTCGTTATTATTATACTGTTTCCATTAGGGAAATAGAAATTAATAAATTATATTTGCCAGACAGAAATTTATTAATTAAAAGGAAACATGACTAAAAAAAATTATTTATGGAGCACAGTCCCATTGATTGGACCCAACTGCATAAAAACGGATATTTCTGATACGAGCAGTAAATTTACGTAGATAAGATTTATCCGCATTCAGCCACATTTTCTTGAATACAAAATAAATTACTTTCATTTTTACTATTTTATATGATTCGCCTGATATTGCTGACAGATTTTACTGAATCCTTTGCATATAATTTGCTTAAAGGAGTTCTCGCCTACTCAAAGAGCCATGAGCCATGGGTTGTATGCCGGATGCCACCTTCCTACAAACATACCTATGGCATAGAGGGAGTATTGAGATGGGCAAAAGCCTGGCAAGCAGATGCAATTATCGGGCAATTCGACAATGAAGATAATGTAGAGCTTTTCCGCAAGAACGGAATTATAGCAGTGGCGCAAGACTATAAATCGAGGTTTACCAACATTCCCAATATTACCGGCGATTATCATAAAACCGGCAGAATGGCAGCAGAGTTCTTTCTGAGCAAAGGTTTCCAGAACTTTGCTTTCTACGGCTATCGTAATACCGTCTGGTCACAGGAACGCTGTGACGGCTTTTACGAGTGTATAGCTGCGCAAGGTTTCGGTAGCAATTTTTCTTCTTATCAGGAGCAATCCCTTGATGATTTATGGTTTTATGAAGCTTCCCCCTTGCTCACCTGGCTGAAGTCGCTACCTCAGCCCACAGCACTCATGGCTTGTGATGACAATCAAGGGAACCGCATTACCGAAATCTGTAAAGTCAACAATATCAAAGTGCCTGATAAAATAGCCATATTGGGTGTTGATAATGATGAAATTATATGCAACCTTTCTGATCCTCCTCTATCCAGCATCAGCCACAACATCGTGAGAGGTGGTTTTGAAGCGGCCGAACTCATAGAACATTTGCTGAACGACGAAGAGGCCAGTTACTATGACGTAGTCCTTCAACCCGTCAACATAGTAAACCGCCTTTCAACTGATTTCTACTCCACCGCCGACGCGTACATACATACCGCCCTGAAATATATCCATCAGAATCTGGCTTCAAACATCACTGTTTCAGATATTGTTAAACAAGTTCCTTTGTCACGCCGTTTGCTGGAAATTCGTTTTAAGCAGGTCACCCAACAATCTATTCACAAATATATCTTCAACCTTAGAATGGAGCGTTTTGCCCAGTTACTGTTGGCTAGTGACGCCCCTATCGTAGAAGTAGCGGAACAGGTTGGAATAAACAATTTAAAAAACCTGTCCCGCCAGTTCAAAGCACTAAAAAAAGTCTCACCCAATGAATACAGAAAAGAACATCAGAAGATGACTGACTGCAATTACAAAAAGATAACGAAATAATATATATATGTAATACCTATTAATCAGGAATAAACAACATATCGTCAGGTAAGGTCGTTTCCAGAATATTCCGTCCGGAATATCCCACTTCCAATTCCTGCCCCATATAATCTTCAAAATATAACAAATGTAGCTCATGGAAGCCTTTCTCAAGAGCTATTTTCCCTTCAGCACGGCGTCCACTGTGCCCGCCGTCATTATTAACCACCAGTTTACCGTCTATGTAAAGCACAGAACCATCATCAGAGAAGGTATAAAAGCGATAGACGCCCTTCTCGGGGATATTTACCAATGTACGGAAATCATAAGCAAAGTGATCTGTAACAGCAGCTTCTCCAATTGAGAAGTTCTTCATGGTTCCCTCCTTCACCTTACCACAAGATGCGATGTCAGCAACACGCTTACATTTTCCTTCATAATAGATATACGCCACACCATGCTTATCAGGAGACACATTCTTGGCCGGTTGATAAGTCATGGTCTGCTCTTCTTCCGAATTTAGTCCCGAAGGATAATAATAGGCAGCTTCCCGTCCTGAAGGAGTAGATATCCATGTATCAAACTTATATTTACCTTCATATAGCTCAATGATACGGGCACCTCTGGTCAATACTCCATACGCATCTGTACCGGTCACTCGTCCATAGCCAAGAGCTATCCCTTTAGCTATTCCAATAAAATCATTATCATGATCGTGCCCTACAAATACTCCCATTACATCCTTCATATCAATAAATGAAGCAAACATACCGGAATTGATATTTGATGAAGCAACTCCGCCCTCTTTGTCATTGCCAAAGGTTTTTCCATCTCCGGTAAGTTCGTTATATTCAATCAGCGGAATATGGAAGAAAGCTAATGCAGGCACAGGGGTGCCACCATTACCGGCTGCTAAAGATGCACTCTGCTTGCGATACCATTCAATCTGATTGAAGTGAATCCAATCATAAGCACCATAAAGTTTATTTGGCTGATAGTCATTAGAATCCATACAATAGAGTGATGCTGCTACTTTATCTTTCTCTTTTGAGGCATAAACAGGAATGACACAATTGCCATATCCAACATCCTTCGGACCTTTTGCCCCTACATAATAGGGAGATTTTAAAAGGAAATCGTAAATATCACCACGTGTCATGTATTCTGCATCGTGATTGCCCATAGTCACAACAAAAGGAGTTTTAGTTTCATTAAAGATGCCGACCACCGCTTTCCAGCCGTCAATGGCAGGGTCAGCAGTCACCACATCTCCGCTCAATACAGCAAGATCTGGACATTCGGATTTCAGGACAGCACGAATAGTAGCGGCTGTTTCAGCGCACTTCGGAGATTCGGGTGTCCAGTGCAAGTCCGTAAACTGGGCTATTACAAACTTTCCGTCTCTGAAAGCGAACCGACTTTGAGCCGACAGCAAAGCAGGAAGTATACATACCCACAAAAATAAAAGAATAAGTTTCTTCTTCATAATACATATGTTTTAAGGTCAATAAAACTCTATTTCATCAATAGCCAGGCGGCTCTGTTGTCCTGCATGATAGTAACCTTCGGGACATAAGCCTCCGTTCAATAGTTCCAGGCAGATATACCTTGCAGTAATCTCCGGGAAGGAATACGACACAGGGAAACGAGTGGCTTCAGTAGGTGTGAAATCATAAGAATACTCTGTGCTACCCACAGAAGTAAATGTCTTACTATCTGTAGAAACAGAAACTGATAGTTTTCTTGCAGGCCAAAGTGTATCAAACGGCCGCCACAGAAAAGCAAAAGCCACCCTATTTACAGGCATCGCCTTCCCAAGATCAACGGTAATCCGCACCGTATCTCCACGGAAAATCACCCAACGGCGCAAATCACGGGTATAACCACGGATACCATCCGTCAGCCCAATGCCTTCATTCACTTTCTCCGCAACCGGAAGCGGTACACATTCATATGGATTTCCAGTAGCCTTGTTCACTGCAAACTCCTTATGCATAATTCTGCCCAACGGTTTTCCATCCCTGTAAACAGCCGCATAAACAGTAGCATCTTCGGATAAACTCACAGGCGCTTTATATAAATTAGAAGAAGAAGACACCACAGAATCGTTAATTGCATAATAAATCTCAGTATCAGGACAGAAAGTTTTCAGAGTTACTTCATAAGTATGACGAGAATCATTCCATGCTCCCGTCAGATTTACCTCATAGAAGTTACGGCAAGCATTTACTCCACAATAATCCAACCGCTTGAATTCTCCATCCAATCGCTGAGCAAATGAGCTGAAATTCTTATTCTCCGGTTGAGTCCATTGCACCTCGGACATCGCCAACAAGCGAGGGAAAGCCATATACTCAAAGTATTCAGGAGTTTGAATATATTCTCCCCAGACATTGGCTTGAGTTCCTATGATGTAAGCCTGCTCTTCAGGTGTCAGTTCGGTGGGAAGCGGATTGTAAACATAAACACTGTCTAACGGTAAGAAACCGCCGATAGCCAACGGAGCAAATTCCGGACTTTCCTGATAATGGTCAATGTAGCATTCGTCACCGGGCGTCATAATAACCTTGTGCTTCTGGCGGGCAGCTTCGATACCTCCTTCTTCTCCACGCCATGACATCACCGTGGCATTAGGAGCAAGTCCTCCTTCCAATATTTCATCCCAGCCAATAATATCGCGCCCCTTACTGTTCACAAATTGCTCTATCCGATGTATGAACCAGCTCTGTAACGCTTCCTCATCCTTCAAGCCTTCCCGCTTCATCAAAGCCTGGCAATGGCCGCATTTTTTCCATGCTTTCTTCGGACATTCATCTCCACCGATGTGAATATAGTGACTGGGGAAAAGGTCAATAACCTCCGTCAACACATCTTCCAAAAAGTTGAACGTACCTTCTTTGGGACAATAGACTTCATCAAAAACATCAAAGTAATCGCGCACAACATAAGTCTTCCCTAATCCACAGGAAAGTTCCGGATAAGAAGCCAATGCAGCCGAAGCATGTCCCGGCATCTCAATTTCGGGGATTACGGTGATAAAACGGTCGGAGGCATATTTCACAATCTCCCTGATTTCATCCTGCGTATAATATCCCTCTTTCTCTTTTCCATCGAAACGCCGCGGATAATAGTAATCGCAATGTCCTACTTGGGTTTGTTTACGATGAGAACCTATTTCAATAAGTTTCGAATATTTTTTTATCTCTATTCTCCAACCTTGATCATCCGTCAGGTGGAAATGAAATTTATTCAGTTTATACATAGCCATCAGGTCGAGGAACTTCAAGACTTCTTCCTTGGGCAGGAAATTACGCCCCACATCCATCATAGCTCCACGATAGGGAAAACGAGGGGCATCCGTAATGTTGACTGCAGGAATTTCTATGTTGTTTTCATACTTTCGCTGAGTATCATAGATTTCTGCGGGCATGAGCTGCAATAAAGACTGAACGCCATAGAACAGTCCGGCTGCACTTGCATTAGAACTGATTTTTATATTATGAGAAGATACCTCCAACGTATAAGCCTCATCAGGTAAAGTATCGTTTATCAGGAAACTAATATCAGCCTGTTCAGTTAAAGAAACACGCTTTAGTGTAACCGAAGTATTCTTCAAGGCATTCTCCATATACTGAAAAACTTTTATAGAAGGTTCTTCAGAAGATACAGCCACAGTCTTTTCACCCTGCAAAATATACGTTCCCTGTTCCGGAACTATCCCGTTAGGCATAGGTATAATGCCGTAGTCTTTCATACTATCATTATGCCCTTCTCCACAGGATAGAAGAGTAAACGATGCGGCAAGTATCCAATAAGCTATTTTCATAACGTTTGAGATAATAAGTTAGGGTATTCACGTATTGTTTTAAGTATAAGTTCGCCGAACAATGTATTTGCCCATGCAAACCAGGAGCGAGTAAAGTCCGCTGCATTCTCCACATTAAAGGACTCATGCATGAAGCCCGTTTCTCCGTCCGTATCACGCAATTGTTTCAGGCAAACGCGTATCTCCTCAGGATTGTCTGTTGTAAAGGCTTTCATGATGATGCTCATCGGCCAAATATAATTTAACCCGACATGAGGGCCTCCCACCCCTTCCCCGGCTTTTCCTTTGAAGAAATAGGGATTATTGTCACTCCATATCATTTTACGGGTATTCTGGTAAATGGCATCTTTAGAAGAACAATAACCCAGATAAGGAGCAGACAAAAGACTGGGCACATTGGCATCGTCCATACAAAGTGCATTGCCGAAGCCATCCACCTCAAAGGCATAAATTCGCCCGCAAACAGGATGATTGAATGTTCCGTATTTACGAATGGCAGCATCCACTTCGTCTGCCAATGCCGTACATTCTCCGGCAAAGGTCTCATTCTTGTACACTTTATGCTCTATCTCCGCCAACTGCCGCAATGACACAACTGCAAACATATTGGAAGGTATCAGGAAACCGTATTGAGTAGCATCGTCCGAAGGACGGAAAGACGAGACTATCAGACCGACAGGTTTGACCGGTGCTCCCCATCCATTATTAATCTGCGAATCAGTCGGACGATCACAGTCACGCGTAAAACTATACGGCCCCAGGTTCTCCTTACGTTGTTGCTCCCTAAAGGTTCGAACCACCAACGTCATAGCCTCGTGCCAGTCTGCACCGAACACTAAAGTATCACCCGTCTGTAGCCAATAATGATAAGCCAAACGGATAGGATAGCACAGAGAATCTACTTCCCACTTACGTTCATGCAATTCCTTCACCATATGTTGTGTGTGGTCAGTCTCCCAATAACTGCCCAACGGTCCGTCATTGAAAGCATTGGCATAAGGATCTATCAAGATACACTTCGCCTGCCTGTTGATAAGTCCTGCTACCAGAAGTTGTAGTTCCTTATCTTCTTTCGTCAGCGGCAAATATGGCCATACCTGTGCAGAAGAGTCACGCAGCCACATAGCATCGATATCCCCCGTAATGACAAAAGTGTCCGGACGGCCTTCCTTCATCTTATGCCGGATAGTAGTGTCGAGCGTATTTGGGAAACAGTTCTCAAACATCCAACGGAGTTTCTCATCTTTTATCTTTTTCTTTCCCTCTGCAATGGCTGCCTCTACTGCCTTGGAAGTAAAGCACCTCTTATCCTCAGAAGGACGCAATGAAGTATACTTCTGCCCCAACTCTCCGGATGAAGGGAACACTGAAGACGGCCGGATTGCCATTGCAGCCAGGGCAAGTCCTCCAGCTTTCAGAAATTGACGTCGTGACATCTTGTTTTTCATGATAAACGTTTTTTATTAATAGGTATGTTTACCGGGTGTGACACTAATCTTCTTTTCTTTCTCACCATAGAGCACAAGCAGTTCAAAGCCTACGTTAGTATCTACAGTGATACGGGGTTCGTCACTTGCAGAACGGCGTGCCTCAGCTTTCAGACTGATTACTCCCTCCGGTCCGAAAGGATAACGCTCTATTCCGTTAACCTCTGTCAGATTCATATCCCAGACAATCTGCTGTCCAGTATAATCTCCTCGGATACCTATGATAAACTCTATCAGTTCGGCAATAGGCGGAAGACCGGCCCAGCCCACGAACTCTTTTCTTGCCATAAATCCGGGGTCCGCACTTTCAGGAGCATAATATTCCCAGAAAGTACCGGTTTTCTTATATACTTCCAGCACCTCGGCATAGTGGTTCAGAGAAATCTCCCGTGCCAGTTTGCGATAGCCCTTCTCGATAAGTCCCTGCATCACCATGTAATTGGTGCCCGGCCATATTCCACCTTGCCAATAGCGTCCGTTTTCCTTATATTTGGGGTTGTCGGCAGACAAGGAAGGCACCCGGTATTTTCGTTTGAATGTCTCCGGATTATCCAGTTCCTTCACCAGGCGGTCAAGTTGTTTGGTATCCAGAACATCGGAATACAAAGCCCAGTAAGCACCTATTCCTTTCGTTGTGCAAAGTGTCCCGTCAGCATACTGGTCGTACAGGAAACCCGTTTTTTCATCCCAAAGATTGTCGTGGATATATTTTCCCAACATCTTGGCTTCGTCTTCAAACTCTTCTATTTCCTGCCAACGCTCCAGATAGAATCCCATCTCAAGCAGCAGATTGGCGGTAAACAGTTGTTGAAGATTGGTATCCAACCAAATCATGTGTCCGTGACTGTAAATGGGATTGTAGCCTGACGGCACACGGGGCATGTTATCCATACCCGTTCCCCAGCCGCTCGACCAGTATGTGCCATTCCGCCACGTACGGTTCAGTTTCAGCCATTTGTAATAGCCGCAAAGCACCGGGAATATCTTATGCAAGCGTTCTGTATCTCCGAACTGGTGATAATATACCATTTCGCACCAGGGAATCAGGTTGGGTCCCGTACTAACGGGATCATAACGCTCGAAGCAATCAGCCCCGTCAACCTTTATTTCACGGCAAATGAAACCGTCGGGGTGCTGTTTGGCATAGAAATTATCCAATGTACGCTGAAAAGGAAAAAAGCGTGTACCATAGCGGGCAAACATAAGGATGAACGAAGAATCCCACATAAAGATATTACCGTTATAGGCTGTATCCAGATAGCTTGAAACAAAGCCGGAACCCGGTTGCGGTGCACGGATATTACCGATAGCTATTTCCCATGCCCGCCAATACATTTCAAGTTCCTTTTCATGCCCGCCCCAAATGGGATTGGGAAGAATCTGCCGGGCTTCTTCAAAGCTCTTCGGTTCAATCGTTTCGGGTTTAGCCACACGATACTCATTCTCGGTGACCAAGGGCTCTTTTACATACGTATTTTTATAAGGCAAATGATATTTCTCATCATTACCACAGCTCTGGGCTTTCAGCGAAGTAAGTGCCGGAAAGGCGAGCAGGCATACAAATAAAATATGTTTCAGCATGGGAAATAGTTGTTTAGTTTATAGACCGAGCAATTTCTTTATCTTATCGCAGACAGCAGTATTCTCATAAATACCGGTAAACTCTTCTGCCCCGGGGCCGAATGCATATACCGGTACCATCACTCCACTGTGTCCTCCCGTAGAGAATTTACATACGATTTTACCTTCCTGCAAGTCGCCGTCCACCAGTGTAAGCCCACCGGTTTCATGGTCGGCGGTAACCACTACCAATGTCTCCCCATCCTCGGCAGCCCATTTATAAATAGCGCCGATGGTACGGTCAAAGTCATGTGTTTCCTGCATCAGCAGATCAAGATCGTTGAAGTGTCCGTAATCATCCAACTGTGAACCTTCAATCATCATAAAGAAGCCATTCTTGTTCTGGTTCAGCAACTCGATGCCTTTCAATGAAGCGCGGGTAAGGAGATCACCGCGTTCGGCAGGAAGCGGAGTATCTACCGGATAGGGCACAGCGAATACTTTGCCGCTCTTTATGGCTGCCAAGTCATCCCAGCTACGGGGAGTCTGGAAACCTTTATCACGTAATTCTTTAAAGAGATCACGTCCGTCTTCGCGGTCTTCAAAGAGTTTGGCACCACCACCGAATACATAGTCTGCACTACAATTCACATAATCTGTTACAATCTCAGCTTCGGCATCCCGGTCGCTATTGTGGCAGCAGAAATCAGCAGGAGTGGCATCCCAAAGGCGGCAGGTCACTGCTATTCCGGTCGATTTACCTTTGGCAGCAGCGAAATCTACTAACGACTTCAACGGACGGCCTTCCGTATCTACGCCTACAGCATGATAATTTGTCTTGTGTCCGGTAGCCAAAGCTGTGCCACCTGCACCGGAATCGGTAATCAGTTTATTGGCACAGTAAGTCTTGGATAAACCTACAGTTTGGCAATTATCCAGAAATAACTTACCACGGTTGGCTGTCCATGCCGAATATACATGCATAAGGCTCATGCCATCGCCAATCATCAGTATGACATTCTTTATCTTTTTCCCTTGAGGCGGGGTTATTTTTGTTACTGCATACGGATTTTCCAATACATACGTTTGTTCCTTGTCCCGGCGACTTTGCGCCAATACACTGCCAGGCAATAATGCAATTGCCAAAACTACGAATACGCAGTTTCTCAAAATCTTCTTCATTGCTATTAATTTACTGTTATCAACTATTTCCATTTATAAAGCCCTCTCACTCCACCGTCACAAGAACAGGTGCATGGTCCGACAGGAAAGCAGCATTTTCAGTTTCCGCCAGAACACCATATCTAAGAACCTTAAGTCCATTGCGCACAAATACATAGTCAATCAACGGACGATGATCATAGGGAATCTTTCCGAAATCATGGTAGCTCCACGAAGGGCCATAAACAATGGGAGATGCCGTACGCGCATCCGTCAAATGTTCCGGATCAGTAGGATCAGTTACATGCTTGATTACATCCGATTCCGGTTCCGAGTTGAAATCTCCGGTAACAATCACCGGCAGTCCGTCACTCAACTGATTCACTTTATTCAGCATAAGGCTTATCCCTTCGCGACGAGCCACAATACCCACATGATCCAGGTGGGTATTCAATGCAAAGACTTCCTTACCGGAAACCTTATCTTTCAGTTTTGCCCACGAAGCTATACGTTCACAAGCTCCGTCCCATCCTTTGGAACCGGCTACCTCAGGTGTTTCGCTCAGCCAGAAATATCCGGAATCTATCAGCGTAAAACGGTCTTTCTTATACCAAAGGGCACTATATTCACCTTTCTCTTTTCCGTCTTCACGACCCACTCCAATCACATCATACTCCGGCAAACGTTGTTTCAAGTCCTCCAACTGATTGTGCAGCACTTCCTGTGTTCCCAATATATCTACATTATAAAAGCGAATAGCATTTGCAGCACGGTCTTTCCTGAATTTCCAGTTATCCAGACTATCTTCCGGATTATCATAACGGATATTGAAAGACATTACATTGATAGGTTCCGGAGCGGAAACCTCTTGTTTCACTTGCCCGCATGATGCAGCAAGGAATGGTAAAAACAACAAAAATATTCTTTTCATGATATTTATGTATTAATGATTATTTCACAAACAATACAGAAGCCGGTACAGGTGCCAACTCCTTTGCAGAAGGAAGCTTCCAGGCCCAACTCAGATGTTCACCTTCATAGTCCTCAAAATAATAAAGCATATAGGGATGAAATCCTTTCTTCAAGGCAATAAATCCCGTAGCAGGAATAGCAGCATGAGAACCATCATTGTTCACTACCAATTCATGGTCGATATATAAAACACTGCCATCGTCCGAGCGCGTCTGGAAGGTATAAACCCCATCTTCAGGAACGTTTATCAGACCAGAGAATATATAACCGAAATGGTCTTCTTGCCGGGCTCCTTTTATGGAAGGTTCCGGCATGATGCCTGATTCCACTAATGGAGTTTTTTCCATATCCGCCACTTTCTGGTAAGTGCCCTCAAAATATTTATAGGATGTACCATTTTGAACAGGATTCACCGGAAGCGATGCTTTCAATTCAGCTTTAGTGGCCCAAATGGATAAGGTGCTACTCGGTTGGAAGCCTCCTTTGAATCCTTTTGCCTTTATCTGCGTGGTCTTATCCAGTTCGAAGGGTTTTTCATAAAGCGGAGACAATTCTGTAGGTTCACTTCCATCCAGCGTATATCTGATTTCTGCATCATTCGTCGCTGTAGCCAGAGCAATGGTTACCGTACCCATAAACAAGTTCAGATCTTTGTCAACGTAAGGAATGGAAACCACATTCTCCTTAGTATAAGAGTAAGGAGAAGCTTCCTCGGAAATCCCTCTTATCTTGTCCGGTTTATCAGATAAGGTAAAGCGTAATTCACCGCCTCCCATTAGTTGAGAGTAAGTGATATAATTAGTATCTATCGGTTCTCCGTTCAGTTCAACTTTGCTTATATATACATTCTTCTTCGGATTGTTGGCAAGAATGGTCAGTGTCTTCCCATTGGCTAACTTCACGACTGCTTTCTCAAACAAAGGACTGGTCAATGCAAATTCATTGCTTCCGGGACATACAGAATAGATTCCCAGACTTGATAATATATACCATGCAGACATCTGCCCACAATCTTCGTTGCCAATAATACCCTCCGGAGTAGGGTGATACATTTCATGAAGCAAGCGGCGCGTCATTTCCTGTGTTTTCCAAGGTTGTCCCACATAATCATACAGATAAGCGATGTGGTGGCTCGGCTCGTTACCATGTACATATTGTCCTATCAGGCCGGTAATATCAACGAGATCACCATCCACTTTCGATTCTACCGTAAAGATAGAGTCGAGCGCAACAGTAAATTCTTTTTTTCCGCCAAACAGTTGCGCCATTCCGTTCACATCGTGAGGCACAAAGAAGCGGTACTGCCAGGCAGAGGCTTCCGTATAGGCACGTCCTACCTCGGAAGGATTGAAGGGAGTTTCCCAGTTGCCATCCATCCGCTTACCTCGGAAGAACCTTGTAGAGCCATCAAATACATTGATATAGTTCTGGGAGCGTTCGATGTATTTTTGATATACCTCTTCTTTTCCCATCGCCTGAGCCATACGTGCAATGCACCAATCATCGTAAGCAAACTCTAATAAGCAGGAGATAGATTCTTTTTTGATATTCGAAGGAATAAAGCCATACTGAATATAATAGTCTGCTCCTTTTTTATTCTTTTCGGATGAAACAACCATAGCATCCAATGCTTTTTCCGCATCGAACCCTCTGATTCCTTTCAAATAGGCATCAGCTATGACAGAAACCGAATGATATCCAATCATAGTCCCTGTCTCGCTGGCTGAAAGCGGCCAGATAGGAAGTTCGCCCGAAGCATCATAAATATTCAGGTAGGAGTTAACCATATTGTTTACCAATGTAGTGTCAATCAGCGTCATCAAAGGATTCCATGCACGGAAAGTATCCCAAAGGGAGAAAGTGGAATACTGCTTTTCGCCTTTAGGCAACTGCTTTATCTGCATGTCATGGCGGCGATACTCACCATTGACATCGCTCACAACATTGGGCACCACCATAGCATGATACATGGCTGTATAAAAATCTGCCAAATCATCAGCATCTCCTCCTTCAATCGTGATGGCAGATAGCACTTGTTCCCAAGCAAGCCGGGCAGCAGCATGCACTGCATCAAAATTGAAGTCTTTCACTTCAGATTCCAGATTCATGCGTGCATTTTCCTCACTTACCAGTGATAATCCCACTTTGGCTACAACAGGTTCCCCATCACTACTATCGAAAGCAAGAACAGCCTGCAAGTCGGTGCCAAACAATCTTGTTCCGGCAGGCATTATCTTCTTATCCTTTACAAAATCAACAGACTTGAAAGATTTAGAGAATTGGGCTACAAAATAGACATATTGATTGTCCGTCCATCCCCTGGTTCTTCGCATACCTGCAATTTCATTGGCAGACGTCTGCTCCAAGGAAGCTTCGTAAATATATTCATTGTCAAGCAAGTGAGCCAAATCGATGATGACAGACGCCTCTTTACCAGAAGGATATGTATAGCAATGCATACCGACATGTGTGGTTGCAGTCAGTTCTACTTTTATGCCTTCTTCTTTTAAAACCACCGAATAATATCCCACCGATGCCTTCTCGTCTTTATGAGAAAAAACAGCAGGCTGGTAGATACACTTCTCTGCAGCCAAATCTGCCTCTTGAATTGTTGGACGGAACAAAACATCCCCCAAATCAATACATCCGGTTCCACTCAGATGTGTATGCGAAAAACCATTCAGGGTTGTATCGTCATAGTGATACCCTGAACAAGCATCCCAATTTCCGGAACGGGTATCAGGACTCAGTTGCACTGCACCAAAAGGAACAGTTGCTCCCGGATAGGTATGACCGTGAAAGCCGGTACCTATAAAGGGATTTACATAATCAACGGGGGATTGCTCACCGGAACTACAAGACCAGCAAGCAAGGAGGGCAATAACTGCGTATGTCAAATTTCTTAATTTCATCGGGCTACATTAAAAATATGATTCTGTTAATAATCTTTGCTCCGGAAAGCAAAAAGAAGAAAATTCTGCAAGGATCGATACGGGAAAATACCAACCCTTGCAGATTAGACCAATGGCAATGAGGTCTATTCTATAAATTTATTCTTCAGAACGAAGATTAATTATAACCGGCATTTTGCTTCAACTTACCATTCGATTTGGTAATCTGTTCCGACGGATAAGGGAATACCAGCATATAATCCGCATACGTACCCTTTTTCAAATAATCAGCATAAGGTTCAATCGTAAATTCCGATTCCGGATTAGAACGGTCGGTATACTTACGGATGCGTGGATGTGCATTCAATTCCTGAGCTGCCAGATTTTTTATCTCAGTATTTGAGGAACGATGCCAACGTTTCAGGTCAAACAAGTGATCGGTATATTCAAAAGCCAATTCACAACGACGTTCGTGATACAAATCCGCCATGGTTACTGTACCTGTCAGTTCTTCCAAATTAGAACGTCTGCGGATACGGTTCAAATCTTCTTTTGCTTTGTCAGCCTGATTGGTCATCAGATAGGCTTCAGCACGGAATAACAACATTTCTGCAAAACGAATCAACGGGAAGTTCACACGACCTGTCGGCCAGTTGCCGTTTGTATTTACATATCCCTGAGTGTCAGCATCCTTATGCTTAAACGGGTCCATATACTTGTTAATCTGGAAACCTACATCCAGATTCGTATCAGAATAGAACTTACGTTTTTCACCAAAGAACTGGAATTCCTGATTATATTCCAAGATAGAGCGTACCAGACGATCGTTACCTGCACCATCTTTTCTCATTTCTTCATAAATATCATAAGATGGCTTAATTTGTCCCCAGCCATTATATACACCCCAGCCTTTATCTTCCAGAATAACACCTATGAACTCGACACCACCACCTGTAGAACCACCATTACCGGGAATAGACCAGATATATTCTTTATTCCAGAAATCCTTAAAATCAGAAGAGAACACTTCGTCAAAAGTAGGAGCCAAATCACGTCCATAATCACTTTCCAGGGAATTGACCATAGAAATCACATTGTTCCATTGCGTTTCGTCCCACATAGCCCAGTAAGCATATACTTTAGCTTTATAGGCCACGGCAGCCGCTTTGTGCGGACGTCCTTTGTCTTCATCCGTATATTCTTCAAACTTTGGCAAATATGAGATGGCTTTATCCATATCTTCTATAATATACTTATAGTTATCTATTACAGATGCCTGCTGCGGAGGAATAGAGTTATCATAGTCTCCTTCAAAATCTTCATAACGCACAAAAGGAACTCCCAGCTCTTTTGTACCATAACGATAGGCAATCCAGAAATGAGCCATACCACGCATAAAGTAGGCTTCACCTAAGCTCCGGTGTTCTACCGCAGTAAGTGTAGTCACTTTCTCTTTGGCAAGCAACTGCTTGATAATCCAATTAGAGCGAGCCATATTCTGGTAAAACAAATCATATCCTCCGAGTATGGGACTTTCATCACCGGTATAATCCAAAGTAGCCAAACTGTTGAAACCGCGTGTTTTTGCCCATACAATATCACAAGCAGCACCTTGTTCCCAGAACAACTCACGTCCAAAACCTTTTTCCTGATGAATGGGCGCATAAAGTCCGTCAATGGCATCAATCGCCTGTCCATCATTCACAAAATAAGTTGTAGTGGTAGGCTTACCTTCAGGCTGCACATCTAAAAAATCTCCGCAAGAGCAGAAGACCAATGCTGATAAAGCTAATATTGGTATATATTTTTTCATAATCCTCAATTTTAATTAATAAGTTAATTTCACACCAAAAGAGAATACTCTGGACACAGGGTACTTCAGCGCATCCCATCCACCACATTCAGGGTCCATACCTGAATAATTAGTAATCGTAAAGAGATTTTCACCGCTAAAGTAAACAGACATACGGCTACTGCGTTCACTTAAATGAGACCACTTTTGAAGCACGTCTGTCAAATCATAAGAGATGGTCAGATTTTTGAGGCGCAAATATGAAGCGTCTTCCAGATACCAATCGGAAGCTGTTGTGAAGTTAGAGTTCGGATCGTTAGCGGAGAGTCTGGGGATATTCGAAGAGGTATTGGTAGGACTCCATGCATTCAAAATTTCTTTTGAACGGTTGAAGTTACCATCTGCGTCACTTAAAAGCATATTTTTACCTGCATAGAATACCTGAGCACCTCCTACTCCCTGGAACATAGCACTAACGGATAACTTCTTATAGGTAGCACCCAGTGTGAAAGCATATGTCGTCTTTGGAGTAGAATTACCGCAATACTGACGGTCTTTATCGTCAATCTTACCATCATTGTTATAGTCAACAAACTTCAAGTCACCGGCAACAGCATTCGGCTGAATACGTTTTCCATCTTTCACATATGCAGCAGCTTCCTCATCACTTTGGAAAATACCGTCTGTCCTAATCAAATAGTAAGACCCTAACGGTTTACCTTCTGCAGTCTGGCGAGTATAAGGAATATTACGGAATTTAGAATCACTGTCAGTCCATACACCGGGGCTACCATCAGCATTCTTCACGCCTATATCAGAAACCCAGTTTTTCAGATAGGAGAAGTTACCGGATATGAAATAAGAGAAATTCTTATTGATATGATCGTTCCAACTGGCTGTCACTTCAAAACCACGGTTACGAACTTCACCTTGGTTAATCAACATCGGATCCAATCCGATAGAACTCGGCCAGTCCATGGTCTGTTTCTGAATCAAGTTAAAGGTACGCTTGTCGAAGTAGTCGAACGACAGAGACAAACGATTCTTGAACATTTCAACATCCAAACCTAAATCATACTGCTCAGAAGTTTCCCATGTCAGGTCTTTGTTCATTGCAGTAGAGTTATATACGAAATTGTTCCAAGTCGTATTATTAACCACACCATATTGAGCTTGTTCCTGCCAGTATGATGTTCCCAGCAAAAGTGATTTGTAACTATAACTGATAGAGCCGAGATTACCTACACGTCCCCAGGAAGCACGCAACTTCAACAAACTGAGCAGGTTGCTCTTCTTAAAGAACTTTTCGTTAGAAATCTTCCATGCCACAGTAGCTGCCGGAAAATCTCCAAAATTATTATCCTTTGGCAAGCGTCCGGCATAATCACGACGCCAGGATGCCGTCACAAAATAGCGGTCATCGTAAGAATAGGCAAGACGAGCCACCAATGAAACATTGGCATCAGGACCTGTCATATAATCGGTGGCCGAAGTAGAACCTGCATAAGCCAGATATTGTAAGTACGGAGTTTCATCTGCAAAATTCTTACCATTTACTTCCAAACCGCGTACATTATAATGATCGGCTGTAGTAGATAACAAGGCGCCGACTGTATGCTTCCCAAAACTATTATCATAAGTCAAAGTATTCTCTGTCTTCCAAGCATCAGAACGATAATTGGTCACATCCAGGCTATTCGAGTTATTTGGCTTGCCCGGTTCATCCTGAATGGGACGGAAGTTCTTATAGTTGTTACTCTTCAGATTGTACGTAAAGCGACTGGTAAATTTCAGACCGGGCACCACATTGGCTATTTGCAGACTGGTAGTGCTCCATACATCACTGGTTCTGTTGAAACGATTTTCCGCCTCCAGCAAACGTACCGGATTGACAGCATCACCGTGCGCACCCGCAAAATTGCTTCCATACTTCGCAATGTAAGCCGGATCTTCGGTAGTAGTACCTCCCCACGTGCCATCCAACGGATTATAAACAGTGGCACTGGCTGGCATGTAGATAGCTGAAAGAACAGGACCTGTATAGGCGTCATTCGTATCCTTAGAACGACTTTCCGTATTCTTCCATACAAAATCTTCGCTAATGCTCACCCATTTGTTCAGTTCGAACTTGCCATTGTATCGGATGGAGTAGTTCTTATTATAAGTATTAATCAATACCCCCTCATCGTTATCATAAGAGAAAGACAAACGACTGGAATAATTGTCGGTACCTACATTCAGCGCAATGTTGTGACGCTGATAGAAAGCTGTACGGAAAATCTCGTCCATCCAGTTGGTACGGGTAGTGGCAATCCACGGATTCTTTTCTACATTCCAACCATCGGGAAGAGCTATGCCAGCATTAGCATAAGAGATTCTGCGCATTTCCAACTCTCCTTCCGCATTCAGCGGTTCCGGCAGATTTGTAGCCTGACGGATGCCGTAAGTACCCTCATAGCTAAGTGTAGGCGCACCTGCTTTAGCCTTCTTGGTAGTGACCAGAATAACACCGCCTGCACCCGACTGTGCACCATAAATAGCAGCCGAAGCAGCATCTTTCAGCACTACGATAGACTCGATGTCACTCATAGATGCAATGGGAGCACCCGGCACGCCATCCACCACCCAGAGTACATTATCACCATTCTGCGAACCTTGTCCGCGAATCACAATAGAGGGAGTGGAAGTAGGGTCACCGCCATCGGCCTGAACCGTGACACCCGCCAACTGACCTTGCAACATACTTTCCGTAGAGCTGACCGGACGAGCCGTCAGTTCATCCGTGTTATTCAGCACCCCTACAGCAGCCGACAAGTCTTGCTTGCGGGCATTTGCACCATATCCCAGCACAACCACTTCTTCCAGAAGTTCCGTATCTTCTTTCAGAATAACCATCATAGGCTTGCCCGTAACCGGAATTTCCTGAGTGGTGTAGCCGATAAAACTGATAACCAGTATATCCCCTTTAGTCCCCGACAACGAAAATTCACCATTAGGATTCGTTATAACTCCCGTAGAAGTTCCTTTTATCAAAACATTGGCACCAATCACAGGTTCACCCGTTTGGTCTTTCACTGTTCCCGTCACCGAAATCTGTTGTGCGTAAGCACCCACCGACAAGAACAGGCCTAACAATAAGGTTAGAATCGTTCGATAGATTCTAAGATTTACTTGTTCCATGCATTAAGAAATTAAAGTTAATAATTATAGATAATTTCACGTCTGCCTCAAAGGTTGAAAGGCAGGATTACAGCTGTATCATATTTTTTTCTTAAACCTTTTTCTACTAAAATAAGTATCCGATTTTACTCCTCAAACAAAGCTGAGGCGCCCAGTAAACTGGCATCTTTCAGATGTGATGGTATCACCTTCACCTTATTTGATATAACATCATAAGGAAACTCATGCATCGCACCCTTCATGGCTTCTTCGAAGAGTGAAAAAGCCGACACAATGCCGCCTCCCAAAATAATGGCTTGTGGAGCATAAGTAAAAAGAATTACTTTCATAAGATTACCCAAATGAATACCAAATTCTTTCCAGATATCCAGCGCAACCTGTTCTCCCAGCTTCGCCTTTTCTGCTATTACTGCACCGGTAGTGTGATGCTGTTCTTTGAAGAAGAAACTACTGCAATAATGTTCAAAGTCAGAGTCCAGATAAGGTAATGAGCCTATTTCACCGGCTCCCATATATTCGCCACAATACAAACGATGATTGATAATGACGCCCGCTCCTATACCCGTTCCAATGGTAACTCCAACCATATTAGCATAAGATTGTCCTGCACCGAACAACTTTTCGCCAAGCGTAAAACAATTGGAATCATTATTAATAGCGACCGGTACATTAAACCTATCTTCCAGAATCGTCTTCAAGTAGATTTCTTTCCAGGAAGATATATTAGCCACATTATAGACAATACCTTTTTCCGGATCAACAATCGAAGGGACACCTATGCCGATACCCTCTATCCGTTCATTCATTACACTCTCGATTAGTTGAAAAAGTTGTCCGAGTACTGTAGAGGAATCCGCTTGCGCGAGGCAAGATACCGATGTCTTATTCAAGCATCTGCCGTCTTCAATTTGCGCTATCCGAATGTTAGTTCCTCCGAGATCAATTGCCAGTTTCATCGTATATAGTTTTTAAGGTTTTAATATCTGCAAATGTAAGGCGCTTGATTTTTTTTCTTATCCTCAAATGCGCATTTAAGTCTTCATTTTGCGTAAACATTCAGTCATTACCAATATTACTCCTTATTAAATATTCCACTAAACGTTTTCCCCCTTGTTTGTTTACAAAATCAATAAAGACAATGCCACAATTCCGTTTATTTGCTTTTTTCAGATAATTAGCTACAGGTGCGTTGACCTTATTGGCAAAGACAACGGGTGTCCCCAAAGGCAACCCGGTAGCACTTACAAAAGTAATTCCCCATCGGCGCGAAGAAGCAGGTTCAGAAGATACCCTGTCAAAATTACGAATACATACCTCTATTTTCTTTCTGGCACCTTTATCCGATTCATATTGATATTCATCTTCAAGCAGAACATACCCCTCCCTTCCGTCTTTATTACGGAGAATTAGCTGACAAGTGGCATTATCTTTCCAATCTATACAAGCAGCTCCTGGATAGTTATCCATTGCATGGTCTCTATGCAAAAAGAGAATCTTTCCGCGACACTCTTTTAATGTTAGTTCCGGACGGAAGTCCGCAATGAAGTAGCTCTGATGTGCAGGAGCACTTAAAGAAGCTGATAATAAAGAAGCATAATCTTTTAATTCCCCTCCCTCCTTCTTCAGTGAAACAATCAGGGTTTCGGAGGGATGTGCCTGCAAGAAGTTTATGAAAGCAGGCAATACGTCATCCTCCCAATATATATCCTGAAAAGCGTGACTATGGAAGATTCCTAATTTATTGTTTTTCTTCTCCAGGCGGATGTCAAAAGCGCGAATGCCTTGCTGCAACTGAGCGGTAATGTCCATTGCCTGTGTTTTCAGCATGCGTCCACCTTTGGTGGTGCCACTGTCGTGCGTGCCGGGAATGGATATTTTGCACATTGGAAGTGTATCCGGAAGAGATTTCATCCATTCTTCTTTTCCTGTAGTATTACTGTTCTGCATACCTGCATTAACACTTTGCATGTCACCGTTCCCGGCACAAGCAAGAGAATTAGATATTGATATGGCTAAAGCCAACACATAAAACATTCGCAAGCACTTTCGTTCCATAGTATATTATTCTAAAGTTTTGATAAGTGCAAAAGTAGAGGGCTGGCTGTTTTTTTTTATCCTCAAATGCGTATTTAGTTCTTCATTTTGCGTAAATATGCAACAACTATCTACTCCTTTACATCTTTGCTATTTACTTTGAGCAAATTCGGTTCTTTCCCATAAAATATGCCATCTAACCGAATTTATACCGAATTTGAACCGAATCTATACCGAGTTTGCATTAAACGAGTACTGAACCTATAGTGATTTTACCGGCTATATACATTTGAAGAACTTATGCAGAACAAATATGCCTCTTTTTTTATACTTTTGTCCCCATCATGGAACAGCAACAATCATCTTTCAAAGAAAAAGAACGCACAGACCTGCGCGAACCGCGGCGTTTCAAAGTGACAATCTACAATGATGACTTCACCACTATGGAGTTCGTCGTAAAGATACTTACTACCGTATTCTATAAATCAACGGTAGAAGCAGAAGCGCTAATGATGCAGGTACACAAAAGCCAATCGGCAGTGGTAGGCATCTATACATACGACATTGCACAATCAAAAGTGCAGAAAGCCACCCGCATGGCACGTAGCGAAGGCTTTCCACTCCGGCTCACCGTTGCACCGGAGGAAGAATAAAAACAGAAAAAAGATATGGACATACAAAATACAGAATATGTAAGCAGTGCATTTTCCTCTGCACAAAGAAAAGCGCTATCCTACCGGCACGAGTTCATCATGCCCGAACATTTATTGAGCGCATTTCTGGAGCAACCGCCTTTTTTAAATGCCTTGCAAGAATTCTTCTGTGACGTTGAGGAACTTTCCCTCTCGTTAGAAAATTATTTCGCTGAAGAGTTAGAGAGCATCCCCGAAGGTGTGGAGTATGAATTGGAAGTTTCAGCGCAACTGAATGAACTCATACAACACGCCTATCTGATGATAAACTATTCGAGTGCCGAGGAACTGAATGTCCCGCATTTGGTGCAAGGAATGATTCAATTGCAGGAATCCTGGGCAGCACACTTCCTGAAAGAAACCATCGGGGAAGACTTACCGGAATTTCTCAGCTCACTCATTTCGCAATATGAAGAAGCAGAAGAAATGGTCTATGAGCAAACTGCCGGACAAGAAAAGAGCGAACCCTGGCGGAATTACGTGACTTGCCTGAACGACTGCCTGCAAACCCACAATCCACTCATCGGACGGGAAGCGGAACTGGAACGCACCATTCAGGTACTCTGCCGCAAAGAGAAGAATAATCCATTGCATGTAGGAGAGCCGGGTGTCGGTAAAACGGCCCTTGCCTACGGGCTGGCAGCACGCATCGAGGCAGGAAATGTTCCCGAACGCCTATCGGATTGCCGCATCTATGAACTGGACTTAGGAACCCTGCTGGCAGGTACGCAATACCGGGGCGACTTTGAGAAACGACTAAAAGTCATCATGGAAGGTGTACGGAGCGAAGGGCACGCCATTATTTACATAGACGAAATACATAACTTAATAGGTGCCGGACGCACAGGAGACGGTTCTATGGATGCTTCCAACATGCTGAAACCTTATCTGGAAGGAGGAGAAATCCGCTTCATCGGTTCCACCACCTACGAGGAATATAATCGTTACTTTGCCCGCAGCAAGGGACTGGTACGTCGCTTCCAGCAAATAGACATACTCGAACCGAGCATCGAGGAAACCATCCATATTGTGGAAGGGCTGAAAGAAAAGTACGAGACATTTCACGGAGTGACCTACCAGCCCGACGTCATCCCTTATGCAGTCAGAGCAAGCGCCCGCTACATCAACGACCGCTTCCTGCCCGACAAAGCTATCGACCTGGTGGATGAAGCGGGAGCTTATCGTGAAATACACCCTACCTCTTCCGGAGAGCAGGTAGTGGATAAAACTCTGATTACCGATGTGCTCGCCCGCGTCTGCAAAGTAGATGCACTTGCCATGAAAGAAGAAGACACCGCTTCGCTGGAAACACTCTATGCACGCATCAGCAACAAGATTTACGGGCAGGAAGAAGCTGTGCGCCAGGTAGTGGAAGCTGTGCAAATGTCTAAAGCCGGATTGCTGGATGAAAACAAGCCGTTGGCAAGCCTCCTCTTTGTAGGACCTACCGGAGTAGGCAAAACCGAGGTAGCCAAAGTGCTGGCGGCCGAACTGGGCATCGCCCTGCAACGTTTCGACATGAGCGAATACACCGAAAAGCATACTGTAGCCAAACTAATTGGTTCACCCGCCGGTTATGTCAGTTATGAAGACGGTGGATTATTGACCGACGCCATTCGCAAAACTCCTCATTGCGTACTGTTGCTGGATGAGATAGAAAAAGCCCATCCCGATGTGTTCAACATCTTGTTGCAGGTAATGGACTATGCCGTGCTTACCGATAATAAGGGACGCAAAGCCGACTGCCGCCATGTAGTGCTCATCATGACCTCAAATGCCGGTGCACAATATGCCCGCCAGGCATCCATCGGATTCAGTAGCCAGATTACAGCCGGAGAAGCTATGCTGAAACAGGTAAAGAAAACCTTCAAACCTGAGTTTATCAACCGCCTCTCGGCTACGGTTGTCTTCCACGATATGAACCGGGAGATGGCTTCGCTCATCCTCGACAAAAAACTCGGAGAACTGAGCGGAAAGCTTGCCGCCCGTCAGGTAGAAATGAAATTAAGCCCCGAAGCCCGTGAATGGTTGTTGCAACGGGGATTCCTGCCGGAATACGGTGCACGGGAAATGGACCGCGTGATTGCCTCGCACCTGAAACCGTTATTGATGCGCGAAATCCTCTTTGGTAACTTGAAATCCGGAGGAACAGCCTGCGTACAAGTAGAGAAGGAGAACTTAAAACTACAAATCCCGACAGAGTAGCAACATGGTTTTCCAACTGACTGAAGAAATAGCTTTTCCCGACCCTCGCTATGGCGAACCCGACGGGTTGCTGGCAGTAGGCGGCGACCTTTCCATCGACCGCCTCATACTTGCCTACTCCAACGGCATATTCCCTTGGTATGCCTTTCAAGAGGGCACGATACAGTGGTGGTGTCCGATGGAACGTTTCGTCATTTTTCCGGAGGAAATACATATCTCCCACTCCATGCGCACGTTTATCAAAAAGGGAGAGTATGACCTAAGTGTCAACCAGGCTTTCCACGATGTAATCCATGCCTGCGGTGAATTAAGGATGAATATGGAAGGTGCCTGGCTCGGCGAAGAAATGACAGAAGCCTACACACGCATGCACGAACAAAAGTTTGCAGCCAGCGTGGAAGTGTGGGAAGGAGAACGCCTCGCAGGTGGCCTCTATGGGGTAACATTAGGCCGCTGTTTCTTCGGTGAAAGCATGTTCTCACTGGTTCCCAATGCTTCGAAATTAGCCCTTATCTATCTGGCACAAATCTTCAGGAAAAATGGAGGTTTACTGATAGATTGCCAGTTTGAAACGCCACACTTGAAGTCAATGGGAGGAAGATATATCAGCTACGAGGAATACATGGAATATTTGCGAAAGGACTAAGCCAATGTAAATTGCAGATGGCTATCCGTACTCCGCACTTCATCGAAAGCGAAACCTTCCCATGTAAAAGTTTTCAAGTCTTCGAGGCGCTCTATGCGATTCTTTATAATGAAACGTGTCATTTCGCCACGACACATCTTGGCATAGATAACAATCGTTTTCAACTGTCCATTTTTCCAGACCTGAAACTCGGGAGTGATGACGCGGACTTCTTTTTCCACCCGCTTCCAATCAAACAAATCCTTCATTTCACCACTGGCAAGGTTCACAAGTATGCCGCCCTGTTGCTTGATGTCGGCTATAAACAGATCCGTCAATAAGGGCTTCCAGTAATCAAACATCGACATTCTCCCTCTCTCCGGCAAATGTATATCTCCTTCCAGCCGGTAAGGTTTTATTCCATCCAACGGGCGGAGCAGCCCGTAAAGGAAAGAGGTGATGCGCAAATGCTGCTGTGCATAGAGAAAGTCATCTGCAGAAAAATCTTTCGGTAATATACGTTTGAAGACGGCACCGGTATATGCACAAATAGCAGGCATCGGGCAATTAGCTTCTGAGAAAAAATCCTGATAGCGCAGGTAGTTCTCAGCAGAAATTTTAGAGTTCACCCGCAACAAGTGTTCCAGCTCAACGGCAGAATACTGTCCCATATCCATTGCATTCTGCAATGCTTCCGCCTGAAAATGCGGAACAGTTATTTCAGGAACCTTCACAGTAGTGCGTACTGCCATTGTTTTGGCACAAGAGATGAATATCAACATACTACGTCATTTATAAGTTTTCGGGAAGCAAAGATAATGCAAATCGAATGCAGAACTTTCATGCTTGCATGAAAAGTTTTGCTGAGATGCCGCTTAGCTTCTTTAAAGATAACCATAAATAGGTAAATTCTGATATCCACTGCTATTTCATGAAGTTTTTCGTGAGAATCCACTTCCGTTTCAAGAGTTTTTCATACCTTTACAGCTTGTTGGAGAATATGGACTTTTTCGAGAGAAAAGAAATCCATTCCAGCCCCGAGACAGGAAAAAGAAAAAACAATATATAAAATGACCCACAAATGGAATTATCAACCCATTACACCCGAACAGGCAGAGACAAGCCAAAAACTAGCCCAAGAATTAGGGATTAGCCCGATTCTTGGAGGATTATTGGTGAAGCGGGGAATAACCAAGGCACAGGATGCCAAGAAGTTTTTCCGCCCGCAATTGCCCGACTTGCACGACCCATTTCTGATGAAAGACATGGATTTGGCCGTGGAGCGCCTTAATAAGGCAATGGGAAAGAAAGAACGTATTCTGATTTACGGAGATTATGATGTAGATGGCACCACTGCGGTATCCCTGGTCTACAAGTTCATTCAACAGTTCTATTCGAACATTGACTATTACATCCCCGACCGCTACAACGAAGGTTACGGGGTATCCACCAAAGGAGTAGACTATGCCGCTGAAAACGGCGTAGGACTAATTATTGTATTGGACTGCGGCATCAAAGCCGTGGAAGAAATAACGTATGCCAAAGAGAAAGGCATCGATTTCATCATTTGCGACCATCATGTGCCCGACGATGTGCTTCCTCCTGCCGCCGCTATACTGAATGCCAAACGTTTAGACAATACATATCCTTACGAGCACCTTTCCGGTTGCGGCGTAGGATTTAAGTTTATGCAGGCATTTGCCATCAGCAACGGCATAGAGTTCCATCACCTTATCCCACTGCTCGACCTGGTTGCCGTGAGCATTGCTTCGGACATCGTGCCCATCATGGGCGAAAACCGGATACTTGCTTTCCACGGTTTGAAGCAACTGAACAGTAATCCCAGCGTAGGTCTGAAAGCGATTATCGACGTATGCGGACTCACGGAAAAGGATATTACCGTCAGTGACATCGTATTTAAAATAGGACCGCGCATCAATGCCTCCGGCCGTATACAAAACGGGAAAGAAGCCGTCGACTTACTGACTGAAAAGGACTTCTCCACAGCTTTGGAAAAGGCCAACCAAATCAACCAATACAACGAAACCCGCAAGGACCTCGACAAAAGTATGACCGAAGAAGCCAACCAAATAGTGGCTGAACTGGACGGACTTGCCGGACGTCGTTCCATCGTACTATACAATGAGGATTGGCACAAAGGAGTCATCGGTATCGTTGCTTCCCGCCTGACGGAAATTTACTACCGCCCTGCCGTGGTACTGACACGCACGGATGATATGGCAACAGGTTCTGCCCGCTCCGTATCCGGCTTCGACGTGTACAAAGCCATCGAGTATTGCCGCGACCTGCTTGAGAACTTTGGCGGACACACATACGCCGCCGGGCTCTCTATGAAAGTGGAAAACGTCACCGCCTTTACCAAACGTTTTGAAGAGTTTGTGTCACAGAACATTCTTCCCGAACAGACCAGTGCCCTCATCAATATTGATGCAGAAATAGACTTCAAGGATATCACTCCCAAGTTCTTCAGTGACCTGAAGAGATTCAACCCCT
The DNA here is from genome assembly GCF_905207245.1 of uncultured Bacteroides sp. GTDB lineage: Bacteria > Bacteroidota > Bacteroidia > Bacteroidales > Bacteroidaceae > Bacteroides. Next base: position 50,916 of record NZ_CAJLKP010000040.1, read on the forward strand.
ATGGACCGGACAATCCGAAACCTATATTCTGCACCCATAACGTGTATGATTATGGTACGAGCAAAGTTGTGGGTCGCGACCAGGAACACATCAAGTTGGAGCTGGTGGACAACAAATCGAACAATGTAATGAATGGCATCGCCTTCGGACAAAGTTCGCATGTGCGTTTCATCAAGACTAAACGTTCATTCGACATCTGCTACTCCATCGAAGAAAACACCCATAAGCGGGGAGAAGTACAGTTACAGATAGAGGATATTAAACCCAATTAAATGAGGAATGAAGAATGAAGAATTACCATGCGGCATAATTGTGTGGCTCATTCTTCATTCTTCATTCTTCATTCTTCATTTCTATGTACAAGGAAATCTTAAAGCAATATTGGGGATATGATAACTTCCGCGGCATACAGGAAGATATCATCAACAGCATTGGCGAGGGTAAGGATACATTAGGATTGATGCCTACGGGTGGCGGCAAATCCATCACATTTCAGGTACCCGCACTTGCCAAAGAGGGACTTTGTCTGGTGGTTACGCCCTTGATTTCCTTGATGAAAGACCAAGTACAGAACCTGAGGAAACGGGGTATCAAAGCACTTTCCATCTACTCCGGAATGTCCCGGCAGGAAATTATCACCACGCTGGAAAACTGCATCTTCGGCAACTACAAGTTTCTGTACATATCTCCCGAACGGCTGGACACTGAAATCTTCCGTACCAAATTACGGAAGATGAATATCAGCATGATTACTGTGGACGAAAGTCATTGCATCTCGCAATGGGGGTACGACTTCCGCCCCGCTTATCTGAAAATAGCCGAAATACGCGATTTATTGCCGGGTGTCCCCGTACTGGCACTTACCGCAACCGCTACTCCCGAAGTAGTGAAAGACATTCAGGAACGCCTGTGCTTCAAGAAGGAGAATGTTTTCCGCATGAGTTTCGAGCGCAAAAACCTCGCTTATATAGTCCGCAAAACAGAAAACAAGACCGGAGAATTGCTGCATATCCTGCGCCGTATGCCCGGCAGTGCCATCGTCTACGTACGCAACCGCCGCCGAACCAAAGAAATCACCGAACTTTTAATTCACGAAGACATCACCGCCGACTTTTACCATGCCGGTCTGGATGATGCTACCAAAGACGTGCGCCAGCAACGCTGGCAGAAGGGTGAAAGCCGGGTGATGGTTGCTACCAATGCTTTCGGCATGGGTATTGACAAACCGGATGTGCGCATCGTCATCCACCTCGACCTGCCCGACTCCATCGAAGCCTATTTTCAGGAAGCGGGACGTGCAGGACGGGACGGAAACAAGGCATACGCCGTTATCCTGTATGCCAAATCAGATAAGATTACCCTCCATAAACGTATTCCGGATACTTTCCCTGAGAAAGATTACATCAAGCAGGTATACGAGCACTTGCAATACTATTATCAGATGGCTATGGGTGATGGTCTGGGATGCGTCAGAGAGTTTAGTCTGGAAGATTTCTGCCGGAAGTTCAAGTACTTCCCCGTGCCTGCCGACAGTGCATTGAAGATTCTGACACAGGCAGGATACTTGGAATATACGGATGAACAGGATAATGCTTCCCGACTCTACTTCACCGTTCGCCGTGACGAACTCTACAAGTTGCGGGAATTAGGAGAGGATATGGATAAGCTTATCCAAATCGTCCTGCGCTCCTATACCGGTGTGTTTACAGATTACATTTTTATCAACGAAGATACGCTCGCTGTGCGTAGCGGGTTGACCCGACAACGGGTGTATGATATGCTGATGCGCTTATCTAAGATGCACATCATACACTATATTCCACACAAAAAGACACCTTATATTATATACACGCGTGAACGCATAGAAATGCAGCAACTGCAAATACCACCCAGTGTATATGAAGAACGTAAAGAACGGTATGAGATCCGAATCGGAGCAATGGTAGATTATGTGACAACCGACACTATTTGTCGCAGCCGCATGTTGCTGCGTTATTTCGGTGAGAAGAATGAGCACAACTGCGGGATATGTGATGTTTGCCTCAGCCACCGTGCGGAAGAAGTGGCACAGGAGATTTCAATGGAGGAATTACGTGATAAAGTGCTTCAACTTCTTGCAAAAGAATCAGTCACCCCGGCAGGTCTTGCCGAACAAATATTGGTAGATAAAGAACTTCTGACCGAAGCTGTACACCAGCTATTGGAAGAAGGAAAGATTGATTCTACAAATGGAATACTACTGCTCAGAAACGAATAAAGTTACGAGCTACCGGCTACAAGCTACAAGTAGCTGCGCTATGTTCCGAAAGGCA
>NZ_CAJLKP010000041.1 GCF_905207245.1 uncultured Bacteroides sp.
AATTTCCCTCGCAAGAGACTCATTAACCAGAGAGCGGTCCGCCATAGGCGAATCGTCGTTTACCAACACATCCAGCAAGCTGTTGTCTTCTCCTTCTACGAAAGGTGCGTCCACCGAAATGTGGCGTCCGGATACCTTCAACGTATCAGAGATTTTGTCAACAGGGATTTCCAGTTCATCTGCCAATTCTTCGGGAGACGGACGACGTTCGTTTTCCTGTTCGAACTTGGAGAATGCTTTGCTGATTTTATTCAGCGAGCCTACCTGGTTCAACGGAAGACGCACAATGCGCGACTGTTCTGCCAAAGCCTGCAAAATGGACTGACGTATCCACCATACGGCATAACTGATGAACTTGAAACCACGTGTTTCATCGAACTTTTCGGCAGCCTTGATCAGTCCTAAATTACCCTCGTTAATCAAGTCGGGCAAACTCAAACCTTGGTTCTGGTACTGCTTGGCTACAGATACAACGAAACGCAGATTGGCACGTGTCAACTTCTCCAGCGCGATACGGTCACCCTTACGGATGCGTTGAGCGAGCTCTACTTCCTCTTCGACAGTTATGAGGTCTTCGCGACCGATTTCCTGCAGATACTTGTCAAGAGAAGCGCTCTCTCTGTTAGTGATACTTTTTGTAATCTTAAGTTGTCTCATTCTTCTAAAACAGATTTGGGTTGCAAAGTTACGACATTTTATTTAGTTACAAGCTAACTTGCCTTAACTTTTTTATCTTATTCACTATACTATATAAACAAAAAAGAGTGCCGACAAGTTAGTTGCCGACACCCATTTTCTTCTTTGTTAGCTAATATTACAATCTTCTTACCTTAAATTATCCTTTATCATTCGTTTTTTTATTCCTGAGCAACACTTACTGCATAGCTACCACGTTTTCCGGAAGGGAATACACCTGTGATGAACAGTACTTGTTCCTGAGTCTTGCTAGCTTCTTTCATCACCTTCTCCAAATCTTCCACAGTCTTCATCGGCACATTGTTCACTTTCAGAATGATGAAGCCTTTGCGAACACCACCTTCTGCCATCTTACCATTGCTAACGCCTGTAACTTCGAGTCCATAGCTCAGATTAAGCTGTTTCTTCAATTCATCGGGTATAGGACGGAAAGCTGCACCAAGAATATCCATATCGGCATTCTTCACTACCTTCGTAGTACCTTGTTCATTCTTCAACGTAACTTCTACAGTCTTTTCTTTCTTATCACGTATCAGTTTCACCTTCACTTTATCACCCGGACGATGTTTTGCCAAAGCTTCCTGCAAATCAGCAAACTTATGAATAGGCTTGTCGTCTATACCAATAAGAACATCATCCACCTTAATATCAGCACCTGCTGCTGAACTACCTTCAACGATTTCGCCAACCAAAAGTCCATCAACCGCACCGGATTTCTCACGAGCTTCTTTCTTCATTTCACTCAATTTCTTGCCTTTCTCATCCACTACTCGCTGAGTATCACCAGGTTCTTCAACAAGAGGAGTTACAGCAACACCCAGTTTCACACGTTGCACAGCACCGAATTGCTTCAAGTCAGAAACCACTTTCTTCATGATACTGGTAGGGATAGCAAATCCATAACCGGTGTTCGATCCTGTCGGAGAGAAAAGAGCGGCATTAATACCAATCAACTCGCCACGTGCATTTACCAATGCACCGCCACTATTACCCTGGTTGATGGCAGCATCAGTCTGAATATACGATTCAATACTTTCTTTAGCCATACCTAAAGAACGAGCTTTGGCACTGACAATACCTGCAGTTACGGTAGAAGTCAGATTGAAAGGGTTACCTACTGCAAGCACCCATTCGCCCACTTTCAGTGCATCAGAGTCACCCACCGGAATAGTCGGGAAATCATCACCTTCTATTTTAATCAGAGCTAAGTCGGTGTTCTCATCCGTACCGATGATGCGTCCTTTGAACTGGCGGTTGTCATTCAACGTAACACTGATTTCATCCGCGCCGGCAATTACGTGATTGTTCGTTACGATATATCCATCTTTAGAGATCAGGACACCGGAACCGAAACCAGTGCGCTCAGGAGTCTGCATCTGGCGTCTCTGCGTACCGCCCCGACCACCAAAGAATTCACCGAAGAAATCAGAGAACGGATCTCTCACCTCCACTTCCTGAACTTTGGAAGCTTGAGTAGAACGGATATGTACTACAGCATGAACTGAACTTTCTGCTGCTTGCGTCAAGTCTACCGGTTGTGCATCAACAGCATTATAAGCGGCCAAACGTACATCAGGATTTTGCTCAAACATTTCACTGAACGCACTGGTACTATTGGCAGGAACTTTATTTTGCAGCATCTTATAGGTGGTTAAACCTGCTACTCCTGAACTGAGAAGTACGATAGCTGCAACCCCAAGAATGTTTTTTGTTGTCTGTTTCATATTAATCTTCTATTGTTTTAATTGTTAATATTCAAGTTTCGTTTAACATTTCGACGTTAAAATAACGACAAAAATCGTTCAGTTATTCCGCTTGTCACTCTTTTTTGTTCTCTTTTAACAGTGAACTTTTGGGGCTTAACAGCGGTTAACGGCAGGGGCTGACAATTTTACATTTATGCACGTTTACTGACGTGAAAATAAGGCAGATAGACGTTAAAAAGAAATAGACCGTCTATCTGTATAAAACAGATGGTCTGTTAGGGACAAACGGATGGTCTGTTTAACCCAAACGCACCATCTGTTTACCCTCAACAGACCATCTGTTTTTATGAGGCAGGTATTTACTTAATTATCAAGATATTCTATATCCATATGATAATCCCATTGCGGAAAATACAGGTTACCTCCCTCCCATTCCACTTCGCCACGCTGGAAATCTACGGTTTCACTGCGGGGATACTTCTTTTCGGGGACTAATGGCATGCCATAGTCGCTGTTCACAATCATGCGCCAGGAGTCGATGCCGCCCAGAAAGAAATATTCTTCGTCCGCATTGCGGGCAAAGGTAGGAACACCAAATGACTGGTCTACAGGCACCCAACCGATGCCTTCAAAGTAGATTTCCGCCCAGTCGTGCAGGTTCCATGCTTTGGGATGCATCATAAAACCGCTCTGAAAATGGGCAGGGATGCCACTGATGCGGCAAAGAGTGATGAACAGCAGGCTAACCTGGCCGCAATCTCCCTTATGATTATCCAATACGTATTCAGGGATATTCTCTATAGTGGAATACTCGCGTACCGAAGCCCAAGGGAAATTATCGTTTACCCAACGAAAGATGCGTTTGGCTTTCAGCAACGGATTGGTTTCACCTGCTGTCAATTTGGCAGCAAGTTCGCGCATACGCGATGAGAAGATGATATGTTTCTCACGTTCGGCGGTATATTCTTTATATATAGAGGAAGCCGTGTCATATGGTTGGATGTCTTCCGGTTTCAGATTGTGCCATTCGGCGTTGGAAGTATACTCGAAACTCTCGGAAAATACAGTCGGCTCATCTTTTACGGCACGCTTCTCCATATAAAGAGTGCTGTGGAGGCATTCTTCCGGAGAAAAGATATAGTCAGGTTCACTGGCAGAGATAAACTTCACATCCTGCTGACGTGGCTGGTCCTGACGTGGATAAGGAAGCCAGCAACGGATAAGTTCTCCTGCAGGAACAGCATTACTGTCTACCGTGAGGGTGTAAGTGACGCGCATCCGTTTGGGGGTAACAATAGAGGTGCCTTCCTTCTTTACGCTTGCAATGACCTCGGGCAGATGCTCCATATTCACTTTTTCGCTCCCACTAAAGGAGACACCATCCTTAGCTGCTTTTATTTTATAGCAGGCAGAATCAACACGGAACAGATTAGGAGCGGCATTACGGAAATAGCGCTTCTCGCCATCCAGGGTCATGCACTCCAATGCTTTGGAGGCTTCCCACTGACGCATTTGTTCATCGGTCACGTCGGGGATGTACTTGCGGATATAGTCTTTCACTTCAGCTTCCGAACGAGAGAAATCAGTAAGGAGGCGTTGATGCAGGTCGTCTTCCCAAGTGTAGGGCTTGGTGTCCGGCTTTGGGGTGCAAGCGGCAAACAGGAAGAACAAGGCGGCAGCATACAATACTTTTTTCATAATAAGAATATTTTAGATACTTCTTTTAAAGTTTCACAACTCCGATACCCGGCAAATCAGGCAACGTAATCTTACCCTTCACCACTTCCATTCCTTTAAAACGGTCGTTAGCAATGAGCAGGTTGCCATCTAAGTCGGCAAAATCAACCGCCGGAGAGAATTGGGCAGCCGCAGAACAGGCACAAGATGTTTCCGTCATACACCCCACCATCACTTTCATACCCAGCGCACGTGCCAGTGTCACCATCTTCCAGCCTTCGCGCATACCGGTGCACTTCATCAATTTGATATTGATGCCATGGAATGCACCTTTCAAACCAGCCACATCACTCAGGCGCTGCAACGACTCGTCGGCAAAGATGGGCAACGGACTTTGCTGCGTCACCCAGGCAATGTCATCCAATTGTTTTTTGGGCATTGGCTGTTCAATCATAACAATATCTTTTTCTTTCAGCCAATTTATCATGTCGAGAGCATAATGTTTATCCGTCCAGCCCTGGTTAGCATCCACAGCAATGGGAAGGGCAGTTACAGAACGAATGGTTTCAATCATCTCCTTGTCATTATCGCGGCCCAGTTTCACTTTGAGGATATTGAACTGCTCGGCACATTCTCTTGTCTTTTCACGCACCACGTCCGGAGTGTCTATACCAATGGTGAAAGTAGTGGAAGGAGCCTTCTCCTTATCCAGTCCCCATATCCTGTACCATGGAGCTTGCAGCAATTTGCCTACAAGGTCGTGCAAAGCTATGTCGACAGCCGCTTTAGCCGCAGCATCTCCCGGTGAGAGTTTATCTACATACGCCAGTATGTCTTCCAACTGGAAGGGGTCTGGAAACTGACCGATGACATCCTGCACTTTCTTCAGGAAAGCCATTACACTTTCCATTGTCCCCAACTCTTTCTGCAGATAAGGCGGCATGGAAGCCTCTCCATAACCGGTAATACCGTCATATTCAATCTCCACCTGCACATCAGGAGTGGTGGTGCGTGAATAGGTAGCTACGGTAAATACATGGCGCAACTTCAACTCATAGGGAAAGAAGCGCAATTTCATCCGGGCATTCGCGCCACTTTTATTGATATTGAACGGTGCCGGGGTACTTTCCCCTGCAAACACATTATTAATTACCATACCGGAACCCAGTGCGGCAAAGGCGGCTGTTTTCAGGAAATCTCTTCTGTTTTGCATAATATTTGTTTTTTAAGCTACGAGCTACGAAGCTACAAGCTACGAGTAGCAATGCTATCCACGCTGCAAAGCACTTGTAGCCTGTAGCTTGTAGCTCGTAACTGTATTATTCATAATAAGGATTGGTAGCCGTAGTGTTAAGAGGTGCCTCCTTATTTATATAAGGCAACACGCGTGTAGCAAACAGCAAACGTCCGAGGTTGTATTCATCGAAAAGCTCGTCGGCAGCATCAAAACTGCTGACATGCACATCACCTTGCGAGTGAATGAAACGTTTGTTGCCGATATACATTCCCACATGCACCACCCGTTCTTTGCGGTCCGCCGTAGCTTTACGACCAAAGAATATCAAATCGCCGGGTTGCAGGTTACTGAAATCAGGAGCAATATCAATGTGCTCGCCTACATATGCTTGCTGCGAAGCATCGCGGGGAATAATAATGTCATGCATGAAGAGAATGGTACGCATGAAACCACTACAATCCACTCCCTTGGAGGAAGTCCCTGCCCAAAGATACGGAATACCCATCAATGTATGCGCGGTGTGGATGATGCTGGCAGCATCCTGCTTCAAAGCAGCACGCCACTTCTTCTCCGGCATGGAGATGGATTTAGAGATATATCCGGTTCTCCCGTCAGGATAAGTCACTTTATAAAAAGCACCTTTCGTCCCCTCCCATTTCAGGCGATTACCTGCGGTGACATCTGAAATGGTCTGTGAAGACTGATTCGGCTCGGAGTAAACAAAGCCGTAATGAGATGTCACCACTATTTTTTCTGCGGCGTTCCAAGCATGAAGTTCTTCTTTCGTCACCGGATGAACGCCTACGCGGTGCACCCATGCAATGTAATTATCCGGCGTCTGGATACGATACCAGCCGTCACGCTGCAACACACGGACAGGCATCCCCATCAATCCCTGCGTCATCATCTCTGACGAGAAATCCGGGTCTACCCGAAGGTTGGATACCGATACGTTTATAATGCCGTAAGTTTTTCCCTCCAAGACAGCCTCATCCGGCAACACTTGCAGGCAATCCATCACTTTATAATTTGCTTTCAACAATCCGTCCAGCAATGCAGCCTTTGCTGCAGCCGAGGTAGTCACACCACGCAACATCACATTTTTACCGGAAAAGGAATAGTCGACGTCAAAGAGTGCCACCCGTTTATCCGGTGCATACTGACGTTTCAAACTGTCAGACAATTGCGTTACATCGGCAGGAATAGCCCTGTCTCCGACTTCCGAAGCCACCGAGCAAAGAGAAGTAAAAAAGAACAGGGACACGATAGGAATAAGTTTCTTCATTAGCTAAAATAATTTGGGGGTTATTAAGTGTAGCAAAGTTAGAAATAATTTCTATTTTGAATATACTTTTTCAAGAATATTAAGAATTAGTTTTAGAATGAAGCCTGTCTACTCCGTACCAAGTCCGTATCTACTCCGTACCTGCTCCGTAGAAAGTCCGTGTCATAGGATACGGAGATGATACGGAGATGGCACGGAGTAGATACGGACTTGGTACGGAGCAGATATGGAGCAGATATGGAGCGAGTGTGGTGAAAAGAATCATAACTCGCACAAAAAATGAATGAATCATTTCATTGTCCCCTCAGTTTACACTATCTTTGCAGGACAAAAGCAGTTGGTCGGTCTGTCGCTTGCGCTTCGGCGCACGAGGAAAGTCCGGGCAACACAGAGCATCCCACTTCCTAACAGAAAGCTGTCCGCGAGGGTAGAGTAACGTAGAAGAAAACAACCGCCGACGTCTTCCGGATGTCGGTAAGGGTGAGAAGGTGGGGTAAGAGCCTACCAGTCTTGTGGCGACACAAGAGCTGTGCGTCTTGGGAGTTGTAAGGTCATGTAAACCGGCGTTATGAGAGCTGCTCGCTCCATGTCGGAGGGTAGACCGCTAAAGCTTGTATGGTGACATACGGCTCAGATAAATGACAGACACTTCATAAATTGAGAATTAAAAATTGAAAATTAAAAAATATCCGCAGGATGTTTGTTAATCTTCAATATTCGATTTAAGAAGATACAGAACCCGGCTTACAGACTGACTGCTTTTTTTTAATTAAAAATTGAAAATTGAAAACCAAGAAATAAAAGTGCTGTTATCCTTATAGCTATTTTTCAATTTTCAATTCTCAATTCTCAATTTAGTATGAACAAACGTATTACTGCTCTCTGGAAGTTTCTGACATACGACATTTGGCGTATTACGGAGGATGAAGTCACTAAGACAACTTTCTCCCTCTACAATATAATCAAAACCATCTACCTGTGCATCAACCGCTTCACTAAGGACAGGCTGGTAAACAAAGCTTCCGCACTGACCTACAGTACCCTGCTTGCCATAGTACCTATACTTGCCATCCTGTTCGCCATAGCACGTGGTTTCGGTTTCTCCAATCTGATGGAGAATCAGGTGAGAATGGGATTCGGAGGACATAATCAAACGACAGAAATCATCCTCCAGTTCGTAGACTCCTATCTTTCCGAAACCAAGAGCGGTATATTCATCGGGGTGGGTCTGATTATGTTGTTATGGACGGTTATCAATCTGATCAGCAACATCGAAATCACCTTCAACCGCATCTGGCAAGTGAAAAAGGCTCGAAGCATGTACCGCAAAATCACAGACTACTTCTCCATGTTTCTGCTGATGCCTATCCTGATTGTGATTTCGGGTGGTCTTTCCATCTTCATGAGTACGACGTTGAAATACATTGAGGACTTCGTACTACTTGCTCCTATCTTGAAATTCCTTATCCGTCTTATCCCTTTTGCGCTGACATGGTTCATGTTCACAGGGCTGTATATCTATATGCCGAATACAAAAGTAAAGTTCAAGCATGCACTCATTTCGGGCGTCCTTGCAGGAACGGCTCATCAGGCATTCCAGTTCTTGTATATCAGCGGTCAGTTGTGGGTATCACGCTACAATGCCATTTATGGTAGCTTCGCCGCCCTTCCTCTGTTCTTGCTATGGCTGCAAATCTCATGGACAATCTGCTTGTTCGGTGCAGAACTGACGTATGCAGGACAGAACATACGAAATTTCAGTTTCGACAAAGATACAAAGAACATTAGCCGGAGATTTCGGGATTTTGTTTCCATCCTCATCATGTCCCTCATCGCCAAGAGATTTGAAGAAGACACTAAACCATATACAGCCGAAGAAATATCCGAAGAATGCCAGATACCTATCCGTCTGACACACCAGACTTTGTACGAACTACAGGAGATCAACCTGCTGCATGAGGTTGTGGATGAAGACAATGACGACATAGGCTATCAGCCCTCCATGGATATCAATAAGATGAACGTCGCCCTCCTACTGGACAGGCTGGATACACATGGTTCGGAAGATTTCAAAATCGATAAGGATAAAGAATTCAGCGAGCAATGGAACGTGCTGACGAAAGCACGGGAAGAGTACTACAGGAGTGCAAGCCATGTGTTGCTGAAAGACCTTTGATAAATTGAAAATTGAGAATTAAAAATTGAAAAATGCTATGCAGCATGATTGCGCAGCTATTTTTCAATTTTTAATTCTCAATTTTCAATTTATTCAGTATTTGTTATAGGAAACCACCTTTTCTTTCGGTTTCCTGGCTTTTTTCCTTTTCTCTTTCACAGAGTAGCCGATGGTAATGACTAATAGTAAACGCTTGGAAGACGGGATGCCGGCCAACTTCTTTATTTCCTTTTCATCAAACCAACCGAGGATACATGAACCCAATCCTTCGCTTTCGGCGGCCAGAGTGATATGGGCGGTGGCAATGCCGATATCTACTAACGGAAAATATTTATCCTTAATCTTTGTACCCAGAAATGAAGTGATGTTCATTGATTCCTCCACAACCAGAATATGAACAGGAGCATCCTTGGCAAATTTATTCATGCCCAGTCCCGCAGTGGCCTTACCTACTTTGACAGAAAGTTCCGGGTCGTTGATTACGACAAACTTCCACGGTTGTGCATTGCAGGCAGAAGGCGCCAGACGAGCAGCTTCCAATATCCGTTCCAACTTCTCAGGTTCAACGGGACGCGTCATATCATAAGCACGGTCACTCTGACGGGAGGCGACTAATTGCAGAAAATCCATTTGATTATAATTTTGATTTACCACAGATTACACAAACAAACACAGATTCGAAAAAAACAGAATTATCTATGCAGGCTGTGGTAAGTTGTTATTTAAACTGTAACATCCGGCTGATATACTTACCGATAATATCAAACTCAAGATTCACGACACTACCTACTTTGATATCGTGGAAGTTAGTGTACTCAAAAGTGTAAGGTATGATAGCTACCTGGAAAGTATTGTCTGACGGGTTGCATACAGTCAGGCTGACGCCGTTTACTGTTACAGAACCTTTATCTACAGTGATATATCCACGCTTTGCCATTTCTTTGTCGAAAGCATACTGGAAGGTGAAGTAGTAGCTTCCTTCAGCGTCTTCCACACTGACACAGGTAGCTGTCTGGTCCACATGTCCCTGTACGATGTGCCCGTCAAGGCGACCGTTCATCATCATGCTGCGCTCTACATTCACCTTGTCTCCCACTTTCAGAAGTCCGAGGTTGGAACGCTCTAATGTTTCCTTCATGGCCGTAACCGTATAGGAATCATCCGTCATACTGACTACCGTGAGGCATACACCGTTATGAGATACGCTCTGGTCTATTTTCAATTCATTTACAAATGAGCACTTGAACGTGAAATGCACGTTCTCTTGTTCTTTTACCAATGCCACAAGGGTGGCGCATTCTTCTACTATTCCAGAAAACATAATTCTATTATTATTAAACAACTTACTATTTCTAAAAACCTACTTCATGGCAAAGATACGAAAAGGGGCGTTATATTCCATGCAGTTTAAAGAAAAAGGAGAAGAACCTATGAATTCTCCGAATCCGAATAAGTGGAAGGGGTGTTTGTATTCCTCACCCCACTTACGAATCGTCTGTGAAGATAATGGTAAGTGAGTGGGGGATTTTTTACCCCCTATTCAAGCTGTTCATACCATATAGGTGCATAAAAAAATGGAGCTTTTCACAAAGCCCCATTTTTCAGTTTTCAATAGGTATTAGTTTTTTTTTAAGGTAAAAAGATTGTTTTCAGGATAACGGTGCAAATATAGCGGCTTTTAGGGATACTTACCAAATTAAAAAACATGTCTTATAACATCTTTTTGAAATTTCTTTGGTTTTATTATCATTTATATAGCCTTCCTACATCCGCAATCGTTTTCAATGGACAAATATATATCATTTTTCCAACAAACACTAAATTTTACCTTAAAAAGAGCTTATTTCTTGTTGAAAGGATATTGTTCGTCGGTTTTTCCACTATGTTTTAACACTTTGGCGTCGATAAAGAAAACGATTTCCTCGGCTATATTGGTGATGTGGTCTCCCGAACGTTCCAACTTACGGAAAACACTCACAAGGTTCAGGCAAGGAAGGGTGCTGTCAGGATGTTTGCTGATATACTCTGCCAGAATGGTAGTGGCTTCGGCATTAATCTCATCCAACAGGTTGTCTTTAGCAAAGACTGAGGTGGCTAAATCCTGGCTCTCCTCTTGAAGGGCTTTCTTGGCAAGCTCCAACATGGAAAGCATTTGTGCCTGCATCTCTTCCAGGCGTAATCGTTTCAGAAGTTCCGGGTCGAGAACCGGCTCTTTGCAGTTCAATACAAAACGGGCTATGCCTTCGGCAAAGTCACCGAGACGTTCCAGATTGGTATTAATCTTCAGCATAGCCAGCACAAAACGCAAGTCGATGGCTACAGGGTTGTATAAGGCAATGATGTCTTCCACATCACTATCAATTTTCAGTTCAAGGGCATTCACACGACGCTCACGCACCAACACTCGTTGTGCTAACTCGCGGTCGAAAGTAAGGACGGACTCCCCTGCCCTGTCAAGCTGATTATATACCAAGGTCCACATTTCGTCTATCTCTTTTTTCAGCAAGACGAGTTCCGATTCGATAAACTTTACCATAATGTTTTTATTTTAAGTTACTTGTATTATATTTCAAAAATGCTTCATTACCCGAAACGTCCCGTGATATAGTTTTGCGTCTCCACTTTATCGGGGTTCGTGAATATCTTCTTTGTATCGTCAAACTCTACCATTTGCCCCAGATAGAAAAAAGCCGTCTTATCACTAACGCGGGCAGCCTGCTGCATATTGTGTGTGACGATGACTATGGTGTACTGTTCCTTCAGTTCGTGGATAAGCTCTTCCACTTTGGCAGTAGAAATAGGATCGAGTGCAGAAGCCGGTTCATCCATCAGCAACACGGAAGGAGACACAGCCATAGCGCGGGCAATGCAAAGCCGTTGCTGTTGTCCGCCGGAAAGGGCGTAAGCAGAGACTTTGAGTTTGTCCTTTACTTCATCCCACAAGGCGGCACCCCTCAGGGATTCTTCTACACGCTGGCGGATAAAGTTATTATCCGTCACGCCATTCACCCGAAGCCCATAAGCCACATTCTCGAAGATGCTTTTCGGAAAAGGATTAGGGCGCTGGAACACCATACCCACCTTCTTGCGGAGTTCATCTACTTGGATATCCTTTCCGTAGATATCTTTTCCGTCGATATGGATTTCACCGGTCAGGCGGGTATGGGGGATAAGGTCGTTCATACGGTTGAATAATCTCAGGAAAGTGGACTTACCACATCCCGAAGGACCGATAAAAGCCACTACCGAACGTTCTTCTATCGACATGCTGATGCCCTTCAAAGCATGAAAGTCTCCATACCAGAAATTGACATTGTTTGCTTCTATTTTACCTATCATTTCGTTTACTGTTTTATTCCTGTTAGTTCATCTTTACTTTTTTCTCGAAATACTTCCGCAGGGCATTCGCCACCAGATTCACCAAGAGGATGATTACTATTAAGACCAAAGCGGTGCCATAAGCCAACGGAAGCTGGGATTCCATATCCGTACCACTGGTGGAAATCACATATAAATGATAGGGCAACGCCATACACTGGTCGAGTATACTTGTGGGCAACTGCGGAAGGAAATATGCGGCACAAGTAAACAGAATCGGCGCAGTCTCACCCGAAACGCGCCCCAAAGCAAGAATCAGTCCGGTTATCACATTAGGCATTGCCATCGGCAGGACGACGTGCCAGATGGTTTGCAACTTGGTGGCTCCCAAAGCCCGGCTCCCCTCACGCAAAGTATCGGGAATAGCTTTCAGTGCCTCTTCCGTGGTGCGAATGACCAAAGGTACGCAAAGTAATCCTAACGTAAGCGAACCGGCAAGGATGCTATCTCCAAAACCCATATAATTGACAAACAACGCCATACCGAAAAGACCGAAAACAATGGAGGGTATGCCGCTCAGGTTGTTCGTCATCATACGGATGAGGCGTACAATCCAACCTTTCGGGGCATATTCGTTCATATAAATACCACTCATCACTCCCACCGGGAAGGCAAACAAGGCACTGCCTACCATCAGATAGAACGTACCGACTATGGCAGGCATAATGCCACCCGCCGTCATGCCGTCCGTCGGAGCGGTAGTAAGGAACTCCCAACTGATGGCTCCTATACCTTTATATATAATGAAGCCGAGGATGGCGAAGAGTATCCCCACCACCGTCAGGCTCAGCAAACGGAACGTTCCGAATGCAATGCTTTGCGAAAGATGTTTCTTGTCTATCATACTTATTTTCCCTTTCTCTACGAAACACTACCTTTTCCGGGCTGATACAGCTTCTACCGTGAAGTTTATCAGCAAACTAATAAAGAACAACACTACCCCCAGCAAGAACAAGGCTTCATAATGCGCTCCTCCGGCAGGTGCTTCTCCCAATTCTGCTGCAATCGTGGCGGGAATAGTGCGCAAAGGTTCCAGAATAGTATGCGGTATGACTGCCGCATTACCTGTCACCATCAGCACTGCCATCGTTTCACCGATGGCACGCCCGATGCCCAGCACTACACCGGAAGTGATGCCCGATACGGAATATGGTATCACCACCTTATATATGGTCTGCCACTGCGATGCTCCCAACGCCAGGCTGGCTTCACGCATGGCACGGGGACAATTGCGCATGGCATCTTCTGTTACGGTGATGATGGTGGGCAATGCCATTATAGCCAGCACGATGCTTCCTGCCAACCCGCTTTCACCCACAGGCAAATTAAACACTTTCTGTATGAGTGGCACAATCACTATCAGTCCGAAGAAGCCATAAACCACCGACGGGATACCGCTCAATAATTCAATGATCGGTTTCAACAGATTGCGTATCTTCGGATTTGCCACTTCGGACATGTAGATAGCCACTGAAAGACCGAACGGAAGAGCTATCAGAATGGCAAACAGACTCACCCACAATGTACCCGTTATCAACGGAAGAAAACCAAATTGCGCGGCAGGCGTAGCTGTAGGAAACCATTCCGCCCCGGCAAAGACATCTTTCACCGAGATAGTATTGTCGCGCAGCAAGTGCACGGAGTCTTGCCGGATAATGAACTGTTGCGGCACAAAGGCAATGATGCCCGGCGTACGTTCCACCAACTCCGTTATCTTTGCTCCGGCGTGTTCGTAGGCAGCCCCCAGTTCTTCCTCCGTATAATACTCGGTGATATCTTCCAAACGGAAAAGCCGGATAGGCATATCCTGCCCTCCGACCTCATTCCAGTTCGTTATCTCTTCGTCGAAAACATTCTTTATCTGAGCCGGTGTCAGCTCACTCACCTTATTATCTTTATTCAGTGCCAGCACATATCCTTCTTCAATCACCCGGCTGTTGAATAGTCCCAACGCCTCGGAAAAGAGAAACAAGATAATGAGCACAATGGTGATGCTTGTTACAAACCCGCTACAAGCCAACACCCCTTCCACTATTTTCTCAAAAAGCTTCTTCATAAATGCCTGTTGAAATTCTGTATGCAAAGAAACGGGGAGCATGTTAAGAGGGTGTGACTAACGTTTGAAAGAAATGTTTCAAACATATTACAAATGTGTTACAACACCCGGAAACAGCACTCCTGCAATAAAATTGTAATATACAATCGCTTTCTTTGCAAATGATAAACAAGAAGAGTATCTGTTTGGTTATAGTATCAGCCATTTTTTTGATTATAATAAAAATCTATTTTGAATATAATAAAAACCTTTTTTGATTATAATGAAAACAATAAGCATCATCCTACTCCTGGCGTTGGCCACAACCGGAGCACAGGCGCAACGCATCAAAGGCAGTGACACCGTATTGCCCATAGCGCAACAGACTGCCGAAAGATTCATGGCACTCACCCCCGAAGCCCGTGTCACCGTGACGGGCGGAGGCACCGGCGTAGGTATTTCAGCCTTGCTGGACGGTACAACGGACATCGCCATGGCATCACGTCCCATCAAATTCAGCGAAAAGATGAAAGTGAAGTCCGCAGGCAAGGAAGTGGAAGAAGTAATCGTAGGCCACGACGCCCTCGCCGTTGTGGTGCACCCCTCCAATCCCGTAAAACAACTGACACGCCAGCAACTGGAAGACATCTTCCGGGGAAAAATTACGAACTGGAAGCAAGTGGGCGGAGACGACCGCAAAATCGTGGTATATTCCCGCGAAACGTCTTCGGGCACTTATGAGTTTTTTAAAGAAAGCGTACTCAAGAATAAAAATTACATGAGCAGCAGCCTCTCTATGCCTGCCACGGGTGCTATCATCCAATCTGTCAGCCAGACACGTGGAGCGATAGGTTACGTAGGTCTGGCCTACCTGTCCCCTCGCGTTAAATCAATTTCCGTTTCTTACGACGGAAAGCACTACGCACCGCCCACAATGGAGAGTGCCACAGACAAGAGCTATCCTATTGTGCGCCCTTTATACTATTATTATAATAAGGAAAACTCCGAACAAGTAGCTCCCCTCGTCAATTTCATACTTTCACCCGCCGGTCAGGAAATCATTAAAAAGAGTGGATATATTCCGGTGAAATAAGGATAAACGAAAAAAATGTCTTACTTTTGTAGCTTGATTTTTTAGAATATATACATACCACTATGGCAGATATTAAAAGCGAAGAAGTAGGTGAAAAAAAGAGCCTCAACTTCATAGAACAAATTGTTGAGAAAGATTTGAAAGAGGGTAAGAACGGTGGCAAAGTGCAAACACGTTTCCCGCCGGAACCCAACGGATACCTCCACATCGGACATGCCAAGGCCATTTGCCTTGATTTTGGCATTGCAGCCGACCATAATGGCATCTGCAATCTGCGGTTCGACGATACCAATCCGACCAAAGAAGATGTGGAATACGTAGAGGCTATCAAGGAAGATATCCAATGGCTGGGTTACCAGTGGGGTAATGAATACTACGCATCCGATTACTTCCAGCAATTATGGGATTTCGCCATCCGCCTCATCGAAGAAGGTAAAGCATATATTGACGAACAGACTTCCGAACAAATAGCACAGCAGAAAGGTACTCCTACCCAGCCGGGTGTGGAAAGTCCCTATCGCAACCGCCCGATAGCGGAAAACCTCGACCTGTTCAAGAAAATGAATACAGGCGAAATTGCAGAAGGCGCTATGGTGCTCCGTGCCAAAATTGACATGGCGAACCCGAACATGCATTTCCGCGATCCTATCATCTATCGTGTAGTGAACCATCCGCATCACCGTACAGGTACGACCTGGAAAGCCTACCCGATGTATGACTTCGCACACGGACAGAGCGACTACTTTGAAGGTGTGACCCACTCTCTCTGTACGCTTGAGTTCGTTCCCCACCGTCCGCTCTACGATCTTTTTGTAGACTGGGTGAAGGAAGGTCAGGATTTAGATGATAACCGCCCGCATCAGTACGAGTTCAACAAGCTTAATCTCAGCTATACGCTGATGAGCAAGCGTAACCTGCTGATTCTGGTGAAAGAGAATCTGGTGAACGGATGGGATGATCCCCGTATGCCGACAATTTGCGGTTTCCGCCGTCGCGGATACTCTCCTGAGTCTATCCATAAGTTTATTGATAAAATCGGATATACGACATACGATGCACTCAATGAGTTCGCCTTGCTGGAAAGCGCCCTACGCGAAGACCTCAATACACGTGCTACCCGCATATCAGCCGTAATAAATCCGGTGAAACTGGTGATTACCAACTATCCCGAAGGACAGGTGGAAGAACTGGAAGCCATAAATAATCCGGAGAAGCCGGAAGAAGGCAGCCATTTCATCGAATTCAGCCGCGAGTTGTGGATGGAGCGTGAAGACTTCATGGAAGATGCGCCGAAGAAATATTTCCGTATGACTCCGGGACAAGAGGTGCGCCTGAAGAACGCTTACATTGTGAAGTGCACCGGATGCAAGAAGAACGAAGCCGGAGAAGTGGTGGAAGTATATTGCGAATATGACGCAAATACCAAGAGTGGCATGCCCGAAGCAAACCGCAAAGTAAAAGGTACGCTTCACTGGGTAAGCTGTGGCCATTGCCTCGAAGCTGAAGTACGCCTTTACGACCGCCTGTGGAAAGTGGAGAATCCACGCGACGAACTCGCTGCCATTCGTGAAGCAAAGAATTGCGATGCTCTGGAAGCGATGAAAGATATCATCAACCCGGACTCACTGAATATATTGCCTCATTGCTACATCGAGAAGTATGCCGCCGGCATGAAACCGCTTACTTACTTGCAGTTCCAGCGCATCGGTTACTTTAATGTAGACCCGGATTCCACACCGGAGAAGATGGTATTCAACCGCACTGTGGGACTGAAAGATACCTGGGGTAAGATTAACAAATAAAGTAAGGATTATAAGGAGTAGACTATTAAATGAGTAATAAGAACCTGCTGTCCGGCAGAGATAAAGAATTGCAAGAACTTGCCGAACAATACGAAATGGCAATGTCTGAGAATAAACCGTTTTATCAGGACGCAGACGACTTGGCCGATCTTGCCGACTGGTACGGTACAAAAAAGAATTATGATAAGGCTCTTGAGATAGCAGAATATGGATTAAAGCTGCATCCCGACAGCACTGCATTGATGATTGAATATGCATACCTGCATCTGGATAGCGGTAAAAGAGCCAAAGCACGCGAAATCATCGAGAATCTTCCTGATACTTATTCACCGGAAGCTAAGGTGGTGCGTGCCCACTTGCTGTTGAGCGAAGGGAAGCTGGACGATGCCGAGCAATTACTCGACACGATTGAGGATAAAAAAGATCTGGCGAACGCAATTGATGTATCTTATATGTTCCTCGATATGGGATATTCGGACAAAGCTTTGGAATGGCTGGAACCGATAAAGGAAGAGTATGCTGATGAAGAAGCCTATATTGCCGTAGTAGCCGACTGTTATTATAGTAAAGGTATGACGGAAGAAGCTGCTCCTTTGTATAACAAACTGATAGACCAAAATCCATATTCAGCTCCTTACTGGTTCGGTTTAGCAAGATGCCATTTTGAAGAGCAAAAGTTCGACCAAGCCATTGATGCCTGCGACTATGCATTGGTAGGTGATGATGAATTTACGGATGCCTATATAATGAAAGGACATTGTTTCTATCAATTGGGCAATGAAGATGCAGCACTGGAACATTACCAGAAAGCTCAACAATTACATGGGCTCAACACCGAATTTATCTACAGTTTCATCGGCTTATGCAAAGTATCCAAAGGTGAATGGAAAGAAGGCTATGAGAACCTGGAAAAAGCAATTCTGGAGAATGAGGCGGAAGAAACTCCTTCGCCTGCCCTGCCCAACTTATACGCCAACGCAGGACTTTGCCTTTCCAAAATGGGGAAGAAACGTAAAGCGCATCAGTATTGCAAGAAAGCTCAAAAACTGGAGCCTAAGGATCCGGAGTCGTACTTGATTGAAGGACGAATCTACGTTGAAGAAGGAAATTATGATAAAGGAATAAGGCAATGGGCGAAAGCTTTGAATTGTGCGCCTTATGCTGACACTTGGAATGAGATAGGCATGCATAGTATGGAAATTGGTTATCTGGATTATGCCAAAGTGGCCTTTGAACATGTCTGCGAGATGGAACCTGACTTTGACGGTATCAATGAAAAGTTAACTCTGCTCTACATGACTCTGCATGATAAAGAAAACTTCATAAAATACAATCAAAAATGCGTCCATCCGTTCGATTTGAAAGAGTTGAAAAGGATGCAGGCGCTTATGGAGAGCGAAGACCGGGAAGAATTGGCAATCTATATGCAAGGTATCATAAAAGCATTGCAATAAAAAAGTAAAGGGTAAAGAAATGATTTCTTTACCCTTTACTTTTTCTATATTTTCAGAATATCCTTATTTTGCACTACGCGTAGAAAGCTTTTCCAGAAAATATACCAGGAAGAAACCTACTATCATCAACACTATAGCTTCAATGATATGCTGATTAGGCAGGATGTTAGCTTCAACCAACGGCTTCACCACTCCATGACTATCCGTAAAAGTCTCAAGCGTTTCCTTCCAGGGCCACACTTTGTTTAACGAACCCAGCATGAAACCTGTCAATACCGCCAACGTAATATTACGGAAATTCTTCAATGCATACGAAAGAACACGCGAGAAGGAAGTTATTCCGATAAAAGCACCTACAAAAAACACCAGTAAAACGGTTATATTAAGTGTCTTGACAGCTTCCATGATAAAGAAGTATTTGCCCAATAGCACCAGAATGAAACTCCCCGATATACCTGGCAGAATCATAGCGCAAATAGCAATTGCACCACAAAGAAAGATGAAGAATAAATTGGAAGGAGTCTCAGCAGGAGTTGCCACCGTAATGTAATAGGCCACCGCCGCTCCTATGATAAAGGCGGGAATCGTTTTCTTATTCCACTCCTTTATATCTTTTCCCACAAACCATGTGGAAGCCAGTACCAACCCGAAGAAAAATGCCCAAACCATGATCGGATGATCCGTGAGCAACCATGTGATAACCTTAGCCAGCGAAAATACACTGATACCGATTCCCAGCAGAAGGGAAATCAAGAAATTACCGTTAATAGCTTTCCAGAATGCTACCCATTTTCCTGTAAAAAACAACTTCAAACTGTTCCCGTTAATGCTTTTTATTGAATCTATCAGTTCATCATAAATTCCCACAATAAAAGCAATTGTCCCCCCCGACACTCCGGGAACCACATCGGCTGCTCCCATGCCCACACCTTTTAGCATGAGTAGGGCGTAGTCTTTTAAACCTCGTTCCATCTTTTTCTTTGACTGTTTAACCTATTAATACTTGATTTTCACGGCACAAAGTAAAACAAAAAAAGTCAGTTACTCACCATAAATCAATGAAAAAAGATGGTGTACAATAGTCTCGCGACCTTTGTACACCATCTTTTTTTATTGATTATCAAAAAATCTGAGATTACTATTTCTTCACTGCTTCTATTGCTTTGTCATAATCCGGCTCCTGAGTGATTTCGGGCACCAACTCGGTATACATCACTTTCCCATCTTTACCGATAACAACCACAGCACGTGCCAGTAAACCGCCCAACGGTCCGTCTGCCATACGCACACCATAACTTTCATCGAAATCCGAGAAGCGGAAATCAGACAAAGGAATCACGTTTTCAATACCCTCCGTTGTACAAAAACGCGCATGGGCAAAAGGCAAGTCTTTGGAAATCGCCAATACCACGGTATCGGGCAGGCTCGCAGCCAATTTATTGAACTTGCGCACAGACGTTGCACACACGCTGGTATCCAGACTCGGGAAGATATTCAATATCACATTCTTTCCTTTCATGTCTTTCAAAAAGAAAGAAGAAAGGTCAGTCTTTACTAACTCAAAATCGGGAGCAACTGTCCCTGCTTTTATAAACTCGCCGATAATCTTGACCGGCTGTCCTTTAAATTTTGTTGTAGCCATAATTTTCTTGTTTTATATGTTTATACAACAAACAAACTGTTAGAAAAGTTCGCTCCAAAACTTTTTCTGCTGCAAATTGTTAGTCTACCAAACAAAAACCAATAAAAATTATAATTGCATGAAAACTTTATTTGACGAACTTCAATGCGAAGTAAAAAACTGGTGGATGTCTCTCTTACTCGGTATACTCTATGTTATAGTTGCCATAAGCCTGATGTTCTCCCCACTCAGCGGTTACGCAGTTTTAAGTGTCCTGTTCAGCATATCCATGTTGTTCAGTGGTTTGCTGGAGATTTCCTTTGCCGTGAGCAACCGTAAGAATGTATCCAGTTGGGGTTGGTATCTGGCGGGAGGTATCATCGATATGATATTCGGTTTCTATCTGATAGCCTACCCATTGCTAAGTATGGAAGTCATACCTTTCATCATCGCGTTCTGGCTGATGTTCCGTGGTTTCTCTTCTATCGGTTATGCCATGGATTTGAAAAGATATGGCACAAGAGACTGGGGATGGTATATCGCCCTCGGCATACTGGCTGTGATTTGTTCGCTCATTATCCTGTGGCAACCAGCCATAGGCGCCATCTATGTTGTGTACATGATTTCGTTCGCGTTCCTGATTATCGGATTCTTCCGCATCATGTTGTCATTCGAATTGAAGAACTTGCACAAACGGAGAAAGGAAATGAAAGAAAAGAGTGAATAAGTAAGGAAAAGAAATATCAGTGTAGAATAATCAACATTCTGCAACCCGGAGAAACGAGTTGACTACAGTACCCGGAAACAGGAACCTGTCAACTCGTTTTCTCATTAGTGAGTGTTCAGGAAGCGGGACATAGTAGTACGAGATACTCCCATCTGACGAGCCAGCTCCGAACAAGAAACCCCTCGCTGGGAATCTCTTTTCAATTGTCTTTTATTTTCACGGAGCACTCTCATAGCAGGGCAGGTTCCCTTTTTACGGCCCAACTTGACACCTTCTTTTTTTCGTCTTGCCAATGCTTCTTTGGTTCGCATGGAAATCAGGTTACGTTCTATTTCTGCCATTAATCCGAAGGCAAACCCCAAGACCTTGCTGTTTATGTCGTTTTGAAACACATACCCTTCTTTGGTGCTGTACAAAACAACATTCTTCTTGATACATGAATTCAAAATCGTCATGATTTCCAGCATCGTACGGCTCAATCTTGAAATCTCCGTCACAATCAGCGTATCCCCCTTTTGCATCCGGTTCAACAACCCCGACAACTTTCTCTCTTTACTACTCACACTGCCGCTCACCGTCTCAGTGTACCACTTGTCAATCATTAACTCATTCTTCTCTGCAAAGCGCAGAATTTCCTCACGTTGATTTGCCAGAAACTGTTTTTCTGTACTTACTCTTAAATAAGCTACTACCATAATTTGATTTTTTAATAGGTTTAACGGCGCCAAAGAACAGCAATAACAACGAAAAATCACAGCATCATTAAGCAATGAAATACAGCAAGTTCACTCACTTTACCCCTTTTATTTTACATCACTTATTTCGAGGATGGCAAAGCAAATTATGTAGGAATACATATTTCCATATCAGAAGCTGGTTATAAAAAGAAACAAGAAAAATCTTCTTTCTTTTCTGTGACAGACAATTTTTCCTTTTCAACTGCCTGCAAGTCCTAATATTGAATTCACAAAAACGTTAGTTGGCTAATTATGAAAGCATTGCATTTACCAACTGTTTACGTCATTATGTAAAAGCATTTACCGCAGGATGTAACGACATTTACCCCGTATTGTAACGCTCTTTACCTCGGTATGTAACGGCTTTTACCACGGCATGTAAACAGAGTTCCACTTGGCGTAAACAGAGTTGTCATGAGAGGAAACGACCGCCGTCTCTATAAGGTTTCAAATCCGCTCTTCCCATAAAAAAATGAATAGATTCATTTCATTCTACCCTTGGTTTGCATTATCTTTGTGGTCAGTTTTATAACAAGAATATAAATTCATAATTAAAAAAACAAAGAAATTATGGCAATGCATACATGGTTTGAGTGCAAAATCCGTTACGAGAAAGTGATGGAGAACGGAATGAACAAGAAAGTAACCGAACCTTATCTGGTAGATGCACTCAGTTTTACAGAAGCGGAAGCGCGTATCATAGAAGAAATGACTCCGTTTATCTCAGGAGAATTTACAGTATCGGATATCAAACGTGCCAACTATAGCGAATTATTCCCCAGTGAAGAAGAGGCTGCCGACCGTTGGTTCAAGTGCAAGCTGGTTTTCATCACTCTGGATGAGAAGAGCGGAGCTGAAAAGAAAACATCCACTCAGGTACTGGTACAGGCTGCCGACCTGCGCGATGCCGTTAAGAAACTGGACGAAGGCATGAAAGGCACAATGGCCGATTATCAGATCGCATCAGTCAGCGAAACAGCGATTATGGATGTATATCCGTATAGCGCCGAACCCAATGACAAACCTGAAGTTTAATAAATTGAGAATTGAAAATTAAAAATTGAAAAATAGAGAAAGAACAGATACTCTGTACACTTATCTACTTGATTTTTTTTAATTTTCAATTCTCAATTCTCAATTTATCCAATTATGAACATTGCAGAGAATCTTCAACAGGTGCTTAATGAGTTGCCTGTGGGGGTACGATTGGTAGCAGTTTCCAAATTCCACCCCAATGAAGCGATAGAAGAAGCCTATCGCGCCGGACAACGAGTGTTCGGAGAAAGCAAGGTGCAGGAAATGACTGCCAAATACGAAAGTCTTCCTAAAGACATCGAATGGCACTTTATCGGACATCTGCAAACCAATAAAATAAAATTTATTGTCCCCTATGTATCTCTTATTCACGGAATTGACTCATACAAGCTTTTGGCTGAGGTTAACAAACAAGCAGCCAAAGCCGGAAAGGTAGTAAACTGCTTGTTGCAACTTCACATTGCAGAGGAAGAAACCAAATTCGGCTTCAGCTTTGACGAATGCCGGGAGATGTTGACAGCCGGAGAGTGGAAAAGTCTCAGTAACATACAATTATGTGGTTTGATGGGTATGGCAACAAATACGGATGACAATGAACAAATAGAGAAAGAATTTTGTTCATTAAGTAGCTTCTTCAAAGAAGTGAAGGACTCATGGTTTGCCGATACGCCGGCTTTCCGGGAATTGTCAATGGGAATGTCCCACGACTATCATCAGGCCATTGCTGCCGGGAGTACTCTGATACGCGTAGGAAGCAAGATTTTTGGAGACAGAATTTATTAATGATCATTCAATAAACATTATTACCATGGCAACATTAAAAACTACTTTTGCCGGGTTGGAATTAAGAAACCCGATTATCGTCAGCAGTTCTGGCTTAACTGACAGTGCTGAAAAAAATCAGAAATTCTATGAAGCCGGTGTCGGTGCCATTGTTCTCAAATCTCTTTTTGAAGAACAAATCATGTTGGAGGCCGACTGGTTGGGAGATCCGAATATGTACCCCGAAGGCAGTGACTACCTGGTAGAATATATCCGCCAACATAAACTGTCAGAATATCTGGAGCTAATAAAAGAGACTAAAAAAGTATGCCCCATTCCTGTTATTGCCAGCATCAATTGCTATCAGGATGCCGAGTGGGTGGACTTTGCCAAACAAATGGAAGCCGCAGGAGCTGATGCAATAGAAATCAATATCCTGGCTCTTCAGACCGATGTACAGTACAATTACGGTTCTTTTGAACAACGTCACATCGATATTCTCAGCCATATCAAAAAGACAGTAAACATCCCTATCATCATGAAGTTGGGAGACAACCTGACTAATCCGATAGCATTGATAGATCAGTTATATGCCAACGGGGCTGCCGCAGTTGTATTGTTCAATCGTTTCTATCAGCCGGACATCGACATCGAAAAGATGAAGCAAATATCAGGAAACGTATTCAGTTCAGAAGCTGATTTGGTAAAAACGTTGCGCTGGATAGGCATTGCTTCTGCGGCTGTGAACAAGTTGGATTATGCAGCATCGGGTGGTGTACATTCTCCCGAAAGCGTCATAAAGACAATCCTGGCAGGAGCCTCGGCTGTAGAAATCTGTAGTGCATTCTATCAGAACAGTTATGCCCTTGTAGGCGAATACATCCGCTTCATGAATTTGTGGATGGACCGTAAAGGCATGAAAACAATCTCTCAATTCAAGGGAATGCTGAATGTAAGCGATTTGAACGGTGTAAATACCTTCGAACGCACACAGTTCATGAAATATTTCTCCAGCAGGAAATAAGCAGGAACTACACAACATATCATTATAGTAATGCCCCGTAACATATATTGTTAGCAAATCTAACATATATTGTTACGGGGCATTACAATTATAGGGATTTCCTTTACAGAAACTTCTCTTACTTTAATCCTCTTTCTTGTCCAGTGCCTCGAAGCATGAATTCTTGCTGATAAATTCAGGAACAATATCCTTCATTGCCGACACAATCTTCATTTGATCGTAAGTGTAACTTACGTCTATCAGCTTCTGGATACGCTCCTTCACCTCATCATAATCGTACTCACGAACCGTAGCAATCATAATCTTCTCATGATAAGTAGGCTTCGTCAATTCTTTCACATTGAGCAATTCTTCATACAGCTTCTCACCATGACGCAAACCGGTAAACTCAATCTTCACATCCGTACGTCCGGAAAGGCTAATCATACGTTTGGCAAGGTCTACAATCTTCACAGGCTTACCCATGTCGAAGATATAAATCTCACCTCCATTACCCATGCTCCCGGCTTCAAGTACCAGACGGCAAGCTTCGGGAATAGTCATGAAATAACGGATTATTTCAGGATGCGTTACGGTCACCGGACCGCCACGTTGTATCTGATCGCGGAAACGGGGTATTACCGAACCATTAGAACCTAATACATTACCAAAACGCGTAGTGATGAACTGCGTCACATGTCCACCTTTTTGTTGCAGTTTCTTAGCTAAAGACTGTACATAGATTTCACAGATACGCTTGGAGCATCCCATCACATTCGTCGGGTTTACAGCTTTATCCGTAGAAATCATAACAAATTTCTCAGCACTATATTTCACTGCTAAATCGGCCAGCGTACGGGTTCCGAACACATTTATCTGAATGGATTCGGAAACATTATCCTCCATCATCGGCACATGCTTATAAGCGGCTGCATGGAAAATATACTGAGGTTTGTACTCTCTGAAAATATCCTCCATGCGTGTAGCATTGGAGATATCCGCAATAATCGTTTCCGCATCAATATCGCGCCAACGATCTTGCAGTTCCAGACGAATATCATGCAATGGAGTTTCTGCCTGGTCAATCAGAATCAACTTGTATGGATTGAAGGAAGCTACCTGACGCATAATCTCACTACCGATAGAACCTGCTGCACCGGTAATCATCACTCGTTTTCCTTCCAGGTGGGAAGCTACCTTATGAATATCTATTTCAATCGGATTACGTTGCAGTAAATCTTCAATCTGAATTTCTTTCAGTTGAGTACGGTTCAAGGTCTGTCCGCTCCATTCACTAAGAGGAGGCGCTGTCATCATTTTGATGTTATGTGCCAAAAGGCGGTCAGCCATATCAGATTTCTTCAGTTCCTCCATCTTGGCAGGAGAAATGATGATAGTATGCACATCGCGGTCACTCAATACATCAATCAACGACTCATCATTGGGGAATACTCTCACTCCCATCATCACCTTATTAATCAGTTCCGGCTCATCAGCAATAAATCCACGCAAGCGGTAATGATTACGCAAGTTCACACGCAATGCCTTGGCAATATTTACTCCGGCTTCTTTAGCACCATAAATAAAGACATTGGCGCTATGGCTTCCATCAAAATTCAGAAGTTCATAAAACATCTTCACTACAATTCGCGAACAAGACATCATGGCAAAACTGATAATATATGCCATGAACAGCACACTTACAGGCGCTAAACGAACATCCATATAACCTGCCAGAAGTACACTTGAAATCATCAGCAGTGCATAAGACACCGTTAATGAAACAAAGATACGCATGATGTCTATAAACGAAGAAAAGCGCAACACATTGGAGTATGTGCGGAAAATGCGGAAAAAGACTAAGTTGACAATGACCGTCCATACAATCGTTTTGTCAATGGTAGAAGATTCCAGGAAAATACTCCTGAAATCATATCGAAGTGCATAAGCCAACAGGCTGGATACGACGACTATCAGTACATCAATCAACAGAATAGTCCAAATCGGCAATACCTTTGCTGAAAGGTAACGATGAAAAAATTTATGTTTCATTTCGTTTGACAGTTTTGTTTTAGGCGAGGCAAAGATACATTATTTTTTATCAATCTGGACAAGAAAAGAATGAAATTGTGTGATAAAATTAAATGGTGGCAAAGTTGCGTGTACAACCTTGCCACCCTATTTATTGTCTACAGAGCTCTGTTACATCAAATTACTAGCCAATTCACTTAGTTGGCTCCGTTCTCCTTTTAACAAATTTACATGAGCAAAAAGATTCTGATCTTTCATACGATCAATCATGTAAACCAAGCCGTTGGATTGAGTATCCAGATAGGGTTGGTCAATTTGTTGAATATCACCGGTAAACACCATTTTAGTTCCTTCACCGGCACGGGTAATTATGGTTTTTATCTCATGCGGAGTCAAATTTTGTGCCTCATCAATGATGCAATAAGTCTCACTCAAACTACGTCCGCGGATGAAAGCCAATGCTTCAATTACAAGTTGGTCACTTTTCTGCATATCGTCCAGTCGCTTCACCTCTGTGGAATTGGAAGCAAACTGATGCTTGATGACATTCAGATTATCGAACAAAGGTTGCATATAAGGAGCCACTTTTTCTTTCGCATCACCCGGAAGAAAACCGATATCCTTATTAGACAAAGCAACAATAGGACGTGCCAGCAAAATCTGCTTATAATCATTCATCTGACTAAGTGCGGCTGCCAAAGCCAGCAACGTCTTTCCCGTACCGGCCTTACCTGTCAAGGCAACCAACTTTATATTTGGATCATTCAGAACCTCAAAAGCAAAACTTTGCTCGGCATTTCTTGGTTCAATTCCATAATTCTTCGTTTTATTCACCCGGCAAATAGTATGCGTAAAAGGGTTGTTACGTGCCAAAACACTATTCCGGTCACTCTTCAGGATAAAGCATTCATTCGGATGGATAATATCTTTGAAGTCAAATTCATTGATATCCAAACCCTCTCTGGAAGAATAAATCCTGTCTATCAAAGAAGGATCAATTCCTTCGAATATCTCATTTGATTTCTCAAATATATCGGCATTAATCACTTTGTCGTTGATGTAGTCTTCGCAAAGCAAACCTATGGAGCGTGCTTTCATGCGCAGGTTCACATCTTTCGTCACCAAAATGGTTTTCATGTTTTTCTTTTCCCGCGTCAGCCAGTCAACCACACACAGAATCAGATGATCCGGAATGCGTTCGGGGAAAGAATCATGCACATCCGGAGCATTCACGGTTCCGGCTATCACAAACAAACGTCCCAGTCCTTCACCTAAAGAAGCACCTTTGGTAAAAAGGTTGTCATCGGTAATTAAATCGAGTTCGCGGAGAAATTCACGGGCATTGAAGTTTATCTGTTCATTCCCTTTCTTGAATTTATCCAATTCTTCAAGAACCACGATGGGAAGGTAAATGTCGTTCTCTTGAAAATTTTTAAGGCAGTTGTAATCGTGAAGGATTACGTTGGTATCAATCACAAAATTTTTCTTTGCTCCCATACTCAATTAGATTTAAATTGTTGATATATTTGTCTCCAAAACGAAGACAAGCTGCACCTAAACATAAAAAATGAACAAGTTCATTTTATTCTGCTCTCGGTTTGCATTATCTTTGCAGCTTCTAAGATAGGAATTAAAAAGAAAGGATGGTTTCCTTTCTCGTTAAATATTTAAAAAGATGGATTATCAGAACACTTTATTATACTTATATAACAGTGTCCCCATGTTCCAACAGGTGGGAAGCTCGGCATACAAGGAGGGATTGGAGAACACACTGACTTTAGACAAACATTTCGGACATCCACACCGAAACTTCCACAGCATCCATGTAGGAGGAACAAACGGAAAGGGTTCATGCTCACACACCCTTGCCGCAATCTTGCAAGAAGCAGGATACAGGGTGGGGTTATACACATCTCCGCATCTTGTGGATTTTCGCGAACGCATCCGGGTAAACGGCCAACCGATTCCCGAAGACTACGTGGTGAGGTTTGTAGAAGAAGAACGGGATTTCTTCGAACCATTACATCCTTCTTTTTTTGAATTGACTACAGCCATGGCATTCCGCTATTTTTCTGACGAGCACGTGGATGTGGCTGTTATCGAGGTAGGCCTTGGCGGAAGGCTGGACTGCACCAACATCATACAACCGGATTTATGTATCATCACCAATATCAGTTTTGACCATACCCAATTCCTGGGAGATACATTGGAAAAGATAGCAGGAGAAAAAGCCGGCATCATTAAAAGCAAGACTCCTGTAGTAATTGGAGAAACAACCCCAGAAACGAAACCTGTATTCACGAAGAAAGCCCTTGAAACCGGAGCTCCTATTTTCTTTGCAGAAGAAAATGAAACGAATGATTATTCTGGCCTGGAATGTGAATTGAAAGGATTATATCAAGTTAAAAATACCCGCACTTTGCTTACAGCTATTCCGCAACTACAAAAAATCGGATACAAGCTGAATGAGCAATCCGTCCGTAGTGGTTTCGCACACGTCTGCAAGCTGACCGGATTGATGGGGCGCTGGCAGAAACTACAGGACACCCCTACCCTGATATGCGACACAGGACATAATGTAGGCGGGATTACTTATATCACAGAGCAGCTAAAGGAACAGTCTTACAGAAAGCTGCACATGATTATAGGTATGGTGAATGACAAAGACATACGTGGAGTATTGGCACTATTACCCAAAGATGCCGAATATTATTTCACAAAAGCCAGCGTAAAGCGTGCATTGCCCGAAAAAGAACTTGCCCAACTTGCTTCCGAAGCAGGGTTACAAGGAGATTGCTATCCGGATGTTCCCTCTGCTGTGCATGCCGCACAAGAAAAAAGCCTCCCGGAAGACTTTATCTTCGTGGGAGGCAGTAGCTTTATTGTGGCTGATCTGTTAGCGAACCGCGATGCACTCAATCTCCACTAAAGCATCTTTCGGCAAAGCCTTCACTGCAACAGCCGAACGAGCGGGAAAATCACCATCAAAATAGGTAGCGTATACCTTATTCATATCTGCAAACAACGACATATCCTCCAGGAAAACTGTGGTCTTAACGATATTCGCCATCGTTAATCCAGCTTCTCCAAGGATGTGTTTGATGTTCTCCAATGACTGGCGTGCCTGCGCTTCAGCACCTTCTGCCATCTTTCCGGTGGCTGCATCAATAGGTAGCTGACCGGACACAAATATCATTCCATTCGCTTCAATAGCCTGACTGTAAGGACCAATAGCCCCCGGTGCCTTCTGGCTGCAAATTACTTTTTTCATTCCGATATAAATTTAATATTCAACAATTTATAATTAATTCTGAAAAAAACAGGTATTATATGCAGTATTCCGAAAGTTCATGCATTTACCTTATAGGATTATACACAAAAGAAATTCACTTATACCTGTTTTAAAACCTAGACTTAGCTAATTCTTTTTTGACACGGGAGTTTCCCGACGAAGGCTCGGCTTGTGAAAGCAGAGCCTTTTTTTCATTATAATGCATCATCTGTTCAGGTCAAACGGATGATGTGTTTTTATTTGCAATGTTTCTCAATCAAAGCATCTACATTCGGATCACCCATTTCTTTTGCTTTTGCAAAACTGGCACACGCCTCTTTGTTCTGCTTCAACTGCAATTGGGCAACTCCTATCAAGCGGTAAGCTTCAGCGTATTTAGGATCTATTTCTATAGCCTCCTTCAAAACTTTGATGGCTTCTTCATTTCTGCCGACACGGATATTCACTACTGCAAGTTCCGAACGATAAGTCAACTCTTTCGGATTCAGCTCAATAGCTTTTGCCATATCGTCCAATGCGCGTTGGAACTGTTTGGCCTGGAAAGACGCTTGTTCACGATAATAGTAGAACACATCATTCACATTGCCACGTACCGCTTTGTAGTATTCATCATAATCGAGCATTGCACCACGTGCCTGACCTGCATTCATACGCATCTGGGCACGTTCCAGCAAATAAGGAGCATTTTCTTCTGTAAAAGGCTGCGGGCAATGTGCTATACAACTATCCAACAACACCAATATTTCTTCCGGCGCAGCTTCCATTAATTCTTTTGTCTTGGCTGCACTAAAGAATGTAGCAGGAGAAACAAGATGGGTAGCATTCACCTTCTGATAGTTGTCAAAAGCTGCCGCATAATCCTTCTTGGCAAACTGGATATCACCTTCCAACTGGACATATACCGGAAGCTCTTCGATTGCTATCGCCTTACGAACTTCTTCGATTGCCTTATCATATGTCCAATCTTTATAAGTAGTTTCAGGTTTACCCAACTGATAGTTATAAATCAGTTTGGCACGATTGAAGTACGCATCATCTTTCTTTTGTGCTACTTCAAGTGCTTTATCCATGTCAGCAGCCACTTTATCCATTGAATCTGTTTCCTTCGACAGATACATCTGGCTGTTAGCACGGCGAAGGTATCCATCAGCACTATTAGGGTATTGGGCTATAAAGTCATTCAATAACTCAGCATACTTCTCCGGGGTAAGCTGTGCAGAAGCCATATAGAGAAATACCAGCGCTTGTTCCTCTGTATCAGGCAATGCCTTCTTAATACCAATACTCGACAAAGTATGGTCATTGAATGAAAGAGGGCTTACTTTCTGTTCCATCGCATAATCAGCACCTACAGCATAACAAATAGTAGCCGTATCTTTCCCGGATGATTTCTGAGCTAAACCAAACACCTGTCCGTCAACAGTCATAACAGGACAACTCACCATCTTGTCTTTCAGGTGCATATCAAGAGTATAATAATGGTACTTTTCTTCCACCTTAGACTCCTCTTTTACCTGTCCGGTAGTATAAGAACGATCTTTTTGAGTAGAATAAGGCAACAGATAAACGCTTGCCCCAACAGCCGGAGCTGTAGTAGATACCACCAATGCAGGAACTTTCTTTCCGGAGATTGCTACGCGGAATTTAACAACATCATACATGTCATTTGCTCCCAAAATAACATCTACAGGCATTTGTACTCCCTCGGAATTGATAGCTACAGCACGTTGTGCACCTTTAAACAAACTATAATCAGATAGAGCAACACCATCCTCGGTCACGAAAAATCCGTTTCCCGTATTTAGTATTTTATCATTCTCGTCGTACGTAACCACCGAGAAAACAGCACGTTTGGCTTTTTCCACCCATTTAGGCGCTTGAGCTACACTCCACTGAGCCAGTAAACAGAGGACGAGCGTCAACAATAAGTTCTTTTTCATATCTTAGTTGGTTCTTTGTTTCACAGCTTCATAAATCAAAATACCTGCGGCTACAGAGACATTGAGCGACTCAATAGTACCCAACATCGGGATTTTCACCCATTCGTCGCAAAGAGCCAGGTTTTCATAAGAAACACCTTTGTCCTCAGCTCCCATGATGATACACATCGGCCCCGTATAATCGGCTTTTGTATAGTCATAATCACCTTTTTCCGTGGCAGCCACAATACGAAAACCACTATCCTTGAGATATTGTAGAGTAGTCTTCAGATTTTGCTCACGACAAACCGGCAATACATGCAATGCTCCTGCAGAAGTTTTCACAGCATCGGCATTCACTGTCACACTTCCTTTAGCCGGAATAATAACAGCATCTACCGCTGCACATTCGCAGGTACGGGCAATAGCACCAAAATTGCGCACATCCGTCACTCCATCAAGCATGACGAACAGTGGATTTTTACCTTCTTCAAAAAGGAAAGGCACCAGATCTTCTGTTTTTTGGTAAGTAACAGATGAGATAAATGCAATCACCCCTTGATGATTCTTGCGGGTTATGCGATTAATGCGTTCCACCGGAACACGTTGAACGGGAATCAGAGTACCCTTCAATGCAGCAAAAAGTTCCTTGGATAAATCACTCTGGATATCTTTCTTCACCAGAATTTTATCGATTTCTTTTCCTGCCTGTATTGCTTCTATCACAGCGCGAACGCCGAAAATCATTTCACTTTTATCAACCATCTTTCAAATTAAAAATTAAAAATTAAAAATTATCGGCCAGTGCCGAGGAGTACCTTTGCGTTATTCAAGGCCGCTTCGGTCAAAGTAGCGCCACTCAACATGTGAGCTATTTCCTCTACCCTTTCCTCATCTGCCAAACGACGGATGTGGCTGTTGGTTTCGGTTTCATTATCTTGCTTATATACTTTGTAGTGTGCACATCCACGAGCGGCAATCTGCGGCAGATGGGTGATGCTGATAACCTGCCGGTCCTGCTCTCCCATTTCCTGCATGATATCCGCCATGCGGTCGGCAATCTCACCGGACACACCGGTATCTATTTCATCAAATACGATAGTAGGCAATTTCACCGCACCAGCTATCATCGCTTTGATCGACAGCATGACGCGGGCAATCTCACCACCGGATGCTACAGATGAAATATTCTGCAATGCACCATTCTTATTGGCTGAGAAAAGGAAGTTAACAGTATCCTCTCCATGCACTCCGGGTTCCTTTCGTATTCCCATTTCCACCTGGAAACGGACATTAGGCATGCCAAGCGGCACCAAGCGGGATGCCATCTGCTTTTCTACCTCACGTGCTGCTTTTGAGCGGGCTTTGGTAAGAACCGCCGCCTGTCTTTTCACCTTATTATATAAGGTATCGCAAAGCATCGTCAGTTCGGCAATACGTTCATCATAAGAAGTTATAGCTGCCAGTTTTGCTGAATATTCTTCGGCAAGCGCCAATAATTCTCCCACAGTGGTTACCCTGTGTTTTTGCTGCAAAGTATAAACCAGGTTCAAACGGTCATTCACTTCTTCCAGACGGTCAGGATTAAACTCTACATCCTCTTCCTGTGAAGAAAGCTCCTGAGAGACATCTTTCAGTTCAATATACGTACTTTCCAAACGTTCGGCAAGTTCGGCAGCAGGAGAATATACTTTTTGCAACCCCAACATCGTGTTCAGGCTCTCCTTTAGTGAAGCCAACAAACCACCTTCATCAGACGACAACAACTGTCCGGCACGAAACAAACCGGCTTTAATTTCTTCGGCATGGCTCAATGTATCTGCTTCCTGTTCCAGTTCTTCCTGTTCACCTGCAACCAGATTGGCTTCTGTCAGTTGTTCCAACTGGAAACGGATATAATCCTCGTCAGCTTTATTTTGCTCGGCACGGGCTATTAACTCTTCCAGATCCTGCTGTGCCTGCTTCCACTCTTTATATAAAGATTGATAAGCAAAAAGCTGTTCATCATTATGAGATAATATATCGAGTACATTAAGCTGAAAACCTTCTTTATTTAACAGAAGATTCTGATGTTGAGAGTGGACATCGATAAGCTGCTCACCCAGTTCTTTCATCTGCACAAGCGAAGCCGGAGTATCATTTATGAATGCACGGCTCTTACCGGAAGCATAAACTTCACGGCGCAAAATGCATTCTTCTTCATATTCCAGTTCATTCTCCTCAAAAAAAGGGCGCATGCCATAAGCTGAAATATCAAAGCGTGCTTCAATCACACATTTTGAAGCACCCTGCCGAATGGCCTTCACATCGGCACGTTGCCCAAGCATTAAACCGATAGCACCCAATATGATAGACTTTCCGGCACCTGTTTCACCTGTAATAACGGAGAAACCTGCACCGAAGCCTATGTCAAGCTTCTCTATAAGAGCATAATTCTGTATGTAAAGCGAACGTAACATAGCTTATTTACAAATTAAAATTTTACTCACATATATCATTATTTCATCTTTTCCCATTCGGCAGTCAGCGAAGGATTAACAGAAGAAAGCAACTCACAGATTTCTTCTTTTTCCTTCATTGCAGCGTGGGAATAGAGATTAACTAATTCATTCTTCTTTATTTCCGTGAACAAACCGGGCAATGCCGACATCGGTTTATTCTGCTGTGCCTGCCTCAATGCACCCAATGCTGTTGTAATTGCAGCACGGGCACGGACGGCATTGACTGAAAGTTCATCCATTCCCGTACGATGATAGTCATACATCAGTTTGCGCAAGGGCGACATACCGTCTTCCAAATAATCGGAAACCAATGCATAGCGGTTACGACTACTGTCGAATGCCTTCCAACCGGTTTCACCAAGGTTTTGTGCAGCAGTCACAATATCTTCGGCTGCCCGAAACAAATCTGTACCACCTTGCAGGGCCATCGTATCCATATCCAAACCGATAATCATATAAGCATAATAGGCAATAACGGCTGTCAGATTACTATCTATCACATTGTCCCTCAGTTCCAACGGTTCAAACTCACGATAGTTGAAAGACACATCCGTATCCTTGAAACTAAAGACTACTGTCTGATAACCGGACTGCCATACCGGACGGGTAGATTGTACGATAAGTTCACACTTCCAACGCCCGTCCGCTTCGCTATATTCCTTCACCGTAAGGTTCATGGAACAACGGATTCGTTCATTCACTTCATATTGCG
Source organism: uncultured Bacteroides sp. (assembly GCF_905207245.1). Classification (GTDB taxonomy): domain Bacteria; phylum Bacteroidota; class Bacteroidia; order Bacteroidales; family Bacteroidaceae; genus Bacteroides. The sequence continues at coordinate 34,880 of NZ_CAJLKP010000041.1, forward strand.
CCTGTGTCCACCGACGCGTATTGATGAATTCCATCAGCACATTTTCAAGTGTGGTGAAAACCTGCGTACTCGTACCTTGTATCTGAGAATAATTCACTGTCAACTTACAATTCAATTCCTGAGCTACAGTCTTTAACGCTACTGCAGACAAAAACAGCATAATATAGAGTGTCTTATTCCTCACTACCTATCTTTACTTGTTCTTCAAAACTTTCACTAAACGATCCACTATATCCACAGCCACTTCTGCCTTGGATTTCAACGGAAAATCCGTTTTTTCTTCACGGTCTATAATACTGATTTTATTCGTATCATACCGGAAGCCGGCTCCTTTATCATTCAGGGAGTTCAATACGATGAAATCCAGATTCTTCCGTTGTAACTTATCCTCGGCATTATGCTGTTCATCATTCGTTTCCAGGGCAAAGCCCACCAGAACCTGATTATCCTTCTTCATCCGTCCCAGGCAGGCTGCAATGTCTTCCGTAGGTTTCAGATGCAAAGTCATTTTTCCTTCCTTTTCCCGTTTAATTTTGGCATCGGCCACTTGTTCCGGTGTAAAGTCGGCAACGGCAGCCGAAAGGATGGCAACATCCGCCTGTGCAAACGAGCTATACGCAGCATCATACATCTGTTGAGCCGATTCCACAGCATAATACTGAAAAGCAGGATAATGCATTTTCTGTTGTACGGGCCCTGTTATCATAATTACCTTTGCTCCCCGGGCAGCACATTCGTCCGCTATGGCAAAACCCATTTTCCCAGTAGAATAATTACCAATAAAACGCACAGGATCAATCTTTTCATAAGTCGGTCCGGTAGTTATCATAACGGTTTTGCCACGCAAGTCACCTTCTGTTCCGGCAAAATAATCCGCCAGATATTGTATGATGGTTTCCGGTTCTTCCATACGTCCTTTGCCTACCAGATGGCTGGCAAGTTCTCCTATACCCGGTTCTATAATATGATTTCCGTAGGAACGAAGCGTGTCCAGATTCTTTTGTGTAGAGGGATGGGCGTACATATCCAGGTCCATGGCAGGTGCCACAAAGACAGGAGCTTTAGCCGATAAGTAAGTTGTTATCAGCATATTGTCCGCCACACCATTTGCCATTTTGCCAATAGTAGAAGCTGTTGCCGGAGCAATGAGCATGGCATCCGCCCATAAACCGAGGTCTACATGGCTGTTCCAAGTACCGTCACGTTGGGCAAAGAACTCACTGATAACCGGTTTGCTCGTCAGTGCCGAAAGCGTAATGGGGGTAATGAATTCTTTTCCCGCAGGCGTAATGACAACCTGCACTTCCGCACCCTGTTTAATCAGTCCCCGGATGATATAACAAGCTTTATAGGCAGCAATGCTTCCGGTAATACCTAATACGATTTTTTTCCCTTTCAGTGTATTTGCCATAAGCCTATTTATTGGTCAGTTCACGTAGACGTATCTTGGTCAGCATCGCCTTGGTATTCAAGGTGAAATCGCTGTTAAGAATCCAGCTATAGTAGCCCGGATCACGTTTCAGAACATCAGCTACCGACATTCCTTTGTACTTTCCAAAGTTGAATACCTCTACCCCATTATCATCATAAACCATACGTCCGGCAAAATCCACATTCTTATTGAAACTGGAATAGTCAGACAAAAAAGCGATGTCATTCTGCAACTCCGGATAACGGTCAAGCTGAGACATTAACACCTCATAGGTAGCTTGCGTATCGGCTGCTGCCGTATGTGCATCTTCCAGATTTTTCCCACAATAAAACTTATAGGCGGCAGAAAGGGTACGTTGCTCCATTTTATGGAAAATGACCTGTACATCCACAAATTTGCGGCGGCTCAGGTCAATATCTACACCGGCACGGAGAAATTCTTCGGCCAGTACGGGAATATCAAAACGATTGGAGTTGAAGCCTGCCAAATCGCAGCCTTCTATTTCATTGGCAATGGTGCGCGCCACTTCTTTAAAAGTAGGGCAATCCGCCACATCAGCATCGTAAATACCATGAATGGCAGATGCTCCTTCAGGAATATGCATTTCGGGGTTGATACGGAGCGTTTTCGCTTCCTCATTACCATTGGGGTGTACTTTGAGATAACATATTTCTACGATACGGTCTGCATTGATACTCGTTCCGGTAGTCTCCAAATCAAAAAAGACAATCGGATTCTTGAGGTTTAGTTTCATTATTATTGTTTTATGGGTGGGTAAGTTACAAGCTACGAGCTACAAGCTACGAGTGGCTGCGCAATTATGCCGCATGGTACTTGTAGCTTGTAGCTCGTAGCCTGTAGCTTAATTAAATATTAATCATTCAGCATCATCGGCATCAACAGCATCAGCAAGTCCTCATTTTCTTCTTGTTCAACGGGAACGATGACGCCTGCACGTGACGGGTCTGCTAATTCTATCACTACTTCATCTGCAGCAATATTATTCAAAATATCAATCAGGAAAGTAGATTTGAAACCGATGCTCATCGGATTTCCGTCATACTGGCATGCCAATGATTCTTCGGCAGAAGTGGAAAAGTCAATATCCTGAGCTGAAATCACAATCTGATTGGGTTGCATGCGTAGCTTGATAAGACTGCTTGCCTGTGATGAGAAAATAGACACACGACGCAATGCCCCTACCAGTTGCATACGGTCAACCGTCACCTTATAAGGATTATTCTGTGGAATTACCGAGTTATAGTTCGGATAGCGTCCTTCAATCAAACGACACACCATGCGATATTTCTCCAAAGTGAATACCGCATTACGTTCATCAAATTCTATCACAACCTGTCCTAGTTCTTTCGGCAACAGGTTCTTAATCAGCGAAGCAGGTTTTTTGGGCAGAATGAACGCAGCACGTTCATTACCTTTGGCAGCCAATGTTTTGCATCGTACCAGTTTATGACCGTCTGATGCTACCATTGTAATATCTTCCGTCGTAATATCAAAATAGATACCGTTCATCACCGGACGAAGTTCATCGTCTGCCGTAGCAAACACAGCACGGTTAATGCCACCTAATAATACAGACGCTTCCATTTCTACACGTACAGCACTGTCACCCAACATAGCCGATTGCGGGAATTCATCCGCATTCTGCCCCATCAGGCTGTACTTACCGTTTTGATACTGCACCGTAATTTCCAATGAATCAGTGTTTACCTCAAATGACAACGGTTGCTCGGGAATTTCCTTCAAAGCATCCAGAATGGTTTTGGCAGCTACGGCAAAACGTCCGTCGGCATCGCTTTCATTCACTTCAACTGAGGTTACCATAGTTGTCTCACTGTCCGAAACGGTAATCGACAACGTTCCGTCTTTCAGTTCAAAAAGGAAACAGTCTAAAATGGGCAACGCATTCTTCGAATTAATCACACGGCTGATAGCCTGCAAATGGCTGGAGAGCGCAGTACTCGAAACGATAAATTTCATATATTCTATGTATTTAAGTTTTATATTATACCTATTCGTACTATAATTCCATAGTATCGGACAAAGTTACAAAAAAAGATTTTCCTACAGCAAATAAAATTAAGAAAAAACGCCCGGAAGTTCTCCGGATTTCCCTAAAAAATTGTAACTTCGCAGCATCATTTAAAAAGAGCACAATGGAATTTACAGGAAAAATTATCGCTATACTCCAGCCAAGGGGCGGAGTTGCAAAGTCGGGCAATGAATGGAAGGCACAAGAATACGTGATTGAGGATCACGGCCAATATCCCCGCAAAATGTGTTTCGATGTTTTCGGAGCAGACAAGATAGAACAGTTTAACATCCAGATGGGTGAAGAACTGACCGTATCATTTGATGTGGATGCACGCCAATGGCAAGATCGTTGGTTCAACAGTATCCGTGCATGGAAGGTGGAGCGCGTTAGCGCGGCAGCTCCTGCAGGTGCACCGGGTGCTCCGGTTCCGCCGCCGGCACCGTCTGCTACTCCCGATTTCCTTTCAGGTGATGCAAAAGACGACCTGCCATTCTAAAAAAAGCTTTAGATATAAACAAAAAAAAGGAAGAATATCTTCCTTTTTTTTGTTTATAGCATATCAAATTTTATCCCCTTTGTATAAAAGCACAAGATTAGGATAAACCGTATCTTCCACACAAGTAAACTGTATGGCAAGTATGAAATGACGGAAAAATTTCGCCTGCCTGAAAAAGAAATTAGGTATCAAGCGCACATACGTTTCCGGCTGATACAACATTTCTTCCATATCCACCATCATCACAAAACTATAAACCGGAGAAAGGCTGCCTATGCTTTCCTCATACATCGGAGTTTCGTCCAGCACCTCGCCATTTTCCATCGCATCAATATAAGCCGTAATGCTGACAGCATCGGGTGCCATCAACAGATGCCCGCGATAGAAACATACATAAGTATAAAGAGCAGACTCCGTGATACCTGTCAACTGAGTCAACAACGTGTTACGAGGCAGCACATAGCAGCGATGCCCCCTCGCTCTCGGATAAAGATGGTATTCGGGAGAATCTTGTGGTGGAGGCGGCGCATCCACTTCCTGCGGAGTAGTATAGAGCAACGATTGCAGACGACGTTCGGCCTGCGACACATTTTTCACCGGAACACTCATCACTGCGCAAGGATACTTCTTCACCGTATCTTTCGGTTGGAAAAGACAAGCTGTCACCTGGTCACCTGCATACGTTTTCAGAAAATCAAGCCACTCTTCATCCCTCTCCTTGATATAATCGGAATAAGTTGCTTTAGCATATTCCTGCTCCGCCGTAAAACCACACATGGACTCCATATCTGAAATAGCCCAACAATCATAAAAGAAAGTAGAAAGCGGAAGACGTTCTCCAGGAAAACCTTCCACAGGTTGCTGGCGGCGCAAAGCGTTTATAAAGGTGCGCGTCGTGTCCGAACCATGACTAATGCCCGAACAATAAATTGCATTCTCATTCAGCTTCATATCAAATTCCGCCCAACTTCCCAGATAAGTCTGCGAACGAATACCATCCGTATTCTTACCCATCTCCACCGATTTGATGCGAACATATACCGTAGCTTGCACATTAGCATCCTTTCCCGCATGCATCAGCTTGAACGACGGCATATCTATTAACGATTTTTTAGAAAGCCGGGCGTCAATCACCTGTTCTATCAGTCGTTTCTGAAAACTGATCGCTAAAAAGTCCGGTGTAAAATAGGCGGCCAGGAAACGTCCGTCAGGCATGGGGTAAATACTTATTTCTTCACCTTTGTAATCGAAGAACCTGGAAGGAAACGAACTGGCACAATATTTCCTCACAAATGACTCCACCAATTCATAATCTCCTGCGCCCAGACTACAATACAATACCTGATTCATCGGATTATCCGGTTCATGAAAACTGATAAGCATTTTGTTCATCTGCTTGCTGAACCCATGTGGAGTGTCTTCGAGCAAAGTATGCAGATAATTTTTCAAGTAAACAAAAAGTTCGGAAGCATAAAGGAAGTGATTGTCTTTGCTGCAACTCAATTGATTGATGTCATCCACCAACTCCGCCATACGGTCGGTTTCCAGCACAGCTATTGCATCCTGAGGAACCAATGTATAAAGATTAAAATCTTTCTGGCTCTCTACTGCATTCAACCTAAAAAATGAATACACCCCGAAACCCGTACATAGTAGCACTATGGACACAATAACGGCAATTCTTATGATAAGGCGTAACTTCATGGTTTTTCAGGCATCAAGTTTCGGCAAAAATAACTATTTCTACTAATAAAACAAAACAAATGTTTCAAAAACTTTAGTAGATATAAAAAAGTTTTAGATTTTTTGTGCCTTAAAACTCTATTTCCATTCCATCAAAAGTCAAATGCACATGAGGCGGGAACTGTTTTTCGAGCTCGGCATGCAAACCTGCATGATGACTCATATGGATAAAATAAGTTTCTTTCGCACCGATGCGTTTCGCTGTCTCCAATGCTTCGGAAATGCTCTGATGCGTAGGATGCGGCTTGACACGCAAGGCATTCACTATCAGAACATCCAAACCATGCAATTGTTCATAAGATTCCTCCGGCATGGTCAGCATATCCGTAATATAGGCCATACGCTTGCCGATACGATACCCCAGAATGGGCAGACGTCCATGCATCACCTGAACAGGAATAATTTCCGTGTTATTGATAAAGAAATTCTTCCCAGGCTCCACTTCCTGCAAGAATATCTGCGGAACGCCCGGATATTTATGCTCCAGAAAACAATAAGGCATCCGCACACGCAAGTGGGAGGCAGTATATTCATCAGAATAAATAGGTATTTCACCAAAGCGGCAGAAAGGGCGCAAATCATCCAGTCCGCCCACATGGTCATAGTGCTCATGAGTTATCAGCACGCCGTCTATCTTTTCAAACACAGACGCACGCAGCATCTGCTCCCGGAAATCCGGTCCACAATCAATCAATATTGCCGCATCGTCCGTATGCAACAAAGCCGATGCACGCAAGCGGTTATCACGCGGATCAGTAGAAGTGCAAACTTCACACTTGCAACCAATTTCAGGCACTCCTGTCGATGTCCCGCTTCCTAATATTCTTAGCTTCACTTCAACTCAAAATTAATTATTAATTAAATAAAGTTCACTTCAGGATGAATGTCAATGCCGAATTTCTCACGGACAGACGCCCTTACAGCATCTGAAAGAGCTACAATATCAGCCCCCTTTGCTCCACCCCGGTTCACCAACACCAACGCTTGCTTATCATGCACGGCAGCAGGTCCCAGCGACTTACCTTTCCAGCCACATTGATCTATCATCCATCCGGCAGGGATCTTTATCCGATCAGCATCCAATTCATAAAAAGGCATCAGAGGATATTGCTTTTGCAGAGCATCAAACACTCTATGCGACACGACAGGGTTCATAAAGAAACTGCCGGCATTGCCCAGCACCTTCGGGTCAGGCAATTTGCTTTCACGGATGCAGATAATAACCTGACGCAATGTTTTCAAATCAACCTCCGGATACTTCTCCAATTCTTGGCGAATCGTACCGTAATCCAGCGTATAATGTTCCTTTTTACTCAACCGGAAAGAAACACGAGTAACAAACACCTGCTTCATCTCCGGACGCTTAAAGATACTATTCCGATATGAATATTCACATTCATCCACCCGATAAACACGTTTCAATCCTTGTATGTTCACTGTTTCCACCGAAGAAATCAGGTCCTTCACTTCCACTCCATAAGCACCGATATTCTGCACAGCACTCGCCCCCACTTCTCCGGGAATAAGTGACAGATTTTCGGCACCATACCATTCATGCTCTACACAATAGGCCACAAAATCATCCCATATGACCCCGGCTCCTACGCGCACCGATACCGCCTCCTCATCTTCTGCTGTTACCTCTATGTCGCTGATGCACGAATGCAATATCACACCCTGATAATCACCGGTAAACAATAAATTGCTTCCTCCACCAATATGCAGATAAGGAGAAGTGATGCGCCCTGCGGCAATCAACTCCTCCAGTTCCTCTACCGAATTGTATTCCAGAAATACGGCAGCTTCAACATCAAGCCCAAATGTATTGGGAATCTTCATCTAATTTTTAATTATTAATTTTTAATTATTAAATACTTGTATCTTCATATTTATACAGTTCCCAGTTTCCCCGGTGTCTGCGAAAATAGAAGATATTGGTATATCCGTTTCCAATCCCGTTCACTTTCAGGATTTTCGTATTCGAGTCATCACTGTTCTTTTGCCCGTAATTGATATTGGATAACTTATCCACAGGCAATACCGGACGGAAAGCATACCATTGGTTCAGATCGAGGGTTGTCTCCAGAATGGAGAATTCATCATCCGGGTCTATTGTTATATATTCCAGCGGTTCGCGGATATGGTTGCTCTGGTAGAGACTATCTGTCACAAATCGCGAATAGAAAGTAACAAAATCCTCATTTTCGTCCTGTTCCATCTGCCGGAGATTGATAGCCTCCAACATCCAGGCCCCCTTTATACGCTCAAAATAGTATTTCTTCACCATACGGTTTTCCAAGAAAATCCATTCCACCTGCACGGACGCAAGGGCTGTATCCCCCACCAGTTCCAGGTCGTCTTCATTGTCGAAGAGCAACGTATAATAGCTTTGCTGAGTGAAAAGATAATCATGCTCCCAATCCTCCTTTTCTATTTTCGAAGGAGTATCGACGTTGTAATAAGGCAACGGAAATTTTGTCCGCTGCTGTTGCAGAACATTATCCGAAGCATAAGCATAGACAAAATCATCAAACGACTCATCCGCTTCTGTTGGTTTGGGGTCATTATCAACCTCAACCTGTGACACTGTATCAACCTTGCATGAAGCCGAATCCACCATATTGGTGATTGTCACAAAAGGGTCCATCTTCGTTTTCTTGTTTCCACAGGACACCAAGAAAACAAGAAGACACACCCCCAATCCTATTTTCCTCATTCTTTACCGGACCCTGAAAGGTCACTTATTTAGTTTAGCTCTTAATTTCTCAAGCATGTCCACCGTCATGGACTCTAAATCATATTGTGGTTTCCAATCCCATTCTTCACGGGCGCAAGTATCATCCAGACTATCAGGCCAACTGTCTGCTATGGATTGCTTCAAAGGGTCAACCTCATATACCATTTCAAAGTCGGGTACATGCTTTTTGATTTCCTGATAAATCTGTTCCGGATCGAAGCTCATAGCAGCAATATTGAAAGCATTCCGGTGTTTCAGGCGTGCCGGAGCCGCTTCCATCAATGAAATAGCTGCATTCAAGGCATCAGGCATATACATCATGTCCATATAAGTACCCTGCTTCAAAGGGCACACGAATTTTTCACCTTTCACAGCAGAATAATAGATATCCACTGCATAGTCGGTAGTTCCGCCACCCGGAGGGGTTACATTGGAAATGATTCCCGGGAAACGAACCGCGCGGGTATCCACTCCATATTTCGTATAATAATAATCACTCAGCAATTCAGTGGTCACCTTTGTCACACCATACATGGTACGGGGACGCTGAATGGTGTCCTGCGGTGTTTTCACATGGGGTGTTGCTTCACCGAAGGAGCCGATGGAACTCGGGGTGAACACCGCGCAACCATACTCACGCGCCACTTCCAGCACATTCCACAGTCCGTCTATACCGATTTTCCAAGCCATAGCCGGACGACTTTCAGCAACCACCGAAAGCAAAGCGGCCAGATTATAAATCGTATCAATTTTAAACTGTCGTGCCACAACTTCAATAGACTGACGGTCCGTAACGTCGGCAATAGCCGATGGTCCCGATGCTTTCAGTTCTCCTTTAGGCATAGCGCTCGGAATGTATCCGGCTATAACATGGTCATCACCATAACGTTTACGCAACTCCAATGTGAGCTCCGAACCTATCTGTCCGGTAGCTCCAATTACCAAAATATTCTTCATACGACTTATTTATAAGGTGCTCTATCCTTAGAGACGTGCAAATATACATACTTTTTTTTCATTATTCTATCATTTTGCTATTGTTTATTTGAAGAAAAATCGTGTCCTTTGTATCGTCTACTATTAAGAAGACAAACTTTTAAATTATAAAGCTATGTACGGGAAAATGAAAGAACACCTCAGCAACACGCTTGCTGAAATTAAAGAGGCCGGACTCTATAAAGAGGAACGCCTGATTGAGAGTGCACAACAAGCTGCTATCAACGTAAAAGGGAAAGAAGTGCTGAACTTCTGCGCCAACAATTATCTGGGTCTATCCAACCATCCGCGACTGATTGCCGCTGCCCAGAAAATGATGGATCGCCGTGGCTACGGCATGTCTTCCGTACGCTTCATTTGCGGCACACAAGACATTCACAAGGAACTGGAAGCTGCCATTTCCGATTATTTCAAGACAGAAGACACCATACTCTATGCTGCTTGCTTTGATGCCAACGGCGGTGTATTCGAACCGTTATTCACGGAAGAAGATGCCATCATTTCCGATTCCCTGAATCATGCTTCCATCATTGACGGCGTGCGCCTGTGCAAAGCCAAACGTTACCGTTATGCCAATGCCGATATGGTCGAACTGGAGAAATGCTTACAGGAAGCTCAGGCACAACGTTTCCGCATCATCGTGACGGACGGTGTGTTCTCTATGGATGGAAATGTTGCCCCACTGGATAAGATTTGTGACCTGGCAGAGAAATACGACGCTCTGGTTATGGTAGACGAATCGCATTCCGCAGGCGTGGTAGGTCCTACAGGACATGGTGTGAGCGAATTATTTAAGACTTACGGACGCGTAGACATCTATACCGGCACATTGGGCAAAGCATTCGGCGGCGCCATGGGCGGATTCACTACCGGACCAAAAGAAATCATCGACCTGTTGCGCCAGCGCAGTCGTCCGTATTTGTTCTCCAACTCCGTGGCTCCGGCCGTGATAGGTGCAAGTATCGAAGTGTTCAAGATGCTGAAAGAAAGCAATGCACTGCATGACAAATTGGTAGATAATGTAAACTACTTCCGCGATAAGATGACAGCCGCCGGCTTCGACATCAAACCAACACAGAGCGCCATTTGTGCTGTGATGCTGTATGATGCCAAATTATCTCAGGTTTATGCAGCACGCATGCAGGAAGAAGGTATTTATGTAACCGGATTCTACTACCCCGTAGTTCCGAAAAACCAGGCACGCATCCGTGTACAGATTTCGGCAGGACACGAGAAAGAACATCTGGATAAATGCATTGAGGCGTTTATTAAGGTAGGGAAAAAGCTTGGAGTACTCTAGATACAAGCTACTAGCTACGAGCTACAAGTTGCTGCGCTATGTGTATAGAAGGTATAGCGCAGCCAACTCGTAGCTAGTAGCTAGTAGCTTGTCACTACTTTTACCACCACTGTAAACCGACTCCCCTTCCCCTGCTCCGACCACAGTTCAATCCTTCCCTGCAGTTTCTCCATAATCACTTGACAGATAGAAAGTCCCAGACCGGTACCTTGCGAAAATTCATCTTGCTTATAAAACCGGTTGAAAATCATTTTCTGCTCGGCATGCGGAATGCCACAACCCGTGTCTTCCACATAAATCGCCACTTCCGAAGTCTCGGGCAAATAGCGGTATCCCAGTTTGATATACCCCGAAGCAGTAAATTTAGAAGCATTATTCAGAAAGTTCGTAAGCACTTGCACCAGACGCCCCTTATCCACATTTATCTTTGCCGGTATCGTATCCTGCTCTTTAATGAATTCCAGGCGTTCCGGTATCAGCACCTGATGAGTCTGAAAAATTTCATCTACCAGTTCCGTCACCTCGCATGGCATAAATTCAAAGGTCATGTACCCCGATTCGAGTCGCGAAAGTTCCAGAATATCATTGATCAATGTCAACAACAAGTCACTGTTTCTATTGATAGTCTTGATATATTCACAACGTTCATCCGGTTCCAAATCTTCATCGGCCGCCAGAATATTAGAAAAACCGACAATCGCATTCAACGGTGTGCGAATCTCATGACTCATATTTGCCAGGAACGACTGCTTCAGCTCTGCCTTTTCGGCCAGCAAGCGTGCCTCTTCCAACTCCTGTTCATGGTCTTTAATATCCTGTATGTTCAGCAGCAATCCGGCGGCTTTATATCCTCCATCCGGTAATGCAATGGTCTTGTAGCGGAACTCCCACCACTGATACCCTTTTCCGTTAAAATCGCAACGCACCTGCACCGCCACTTTACGAATCATAGATATTTTCCTCCAGTTTTCCCGCACCTCATCCCAATGCTCCGGATGAATAAAATTAATCAGTTTCTCAAATGTAAGTACCTTCGATCTCATCCCCTGTGATTGCCAGAAGTCACTCTCGAAAATGAAATAATCATTTTCCAACTTCCATGCATACGTATCGCTCCCCTCAATGGCAAGCGCCAGCGTCTCCTTCTCATCTTCCAGTGCATTGAGAGCTTTCTTTTTTCTCCCCTGCTCCCGCCGATAAAGAAAAAACAACAAGACAAACAACGTAAGTAGCAAAACTACAACCGAAAAGACAATCCCTCCCCACAATAAAGGATGATTTTTGCTGAACGGGATATGGATAATGGAGTACTTCCCAGGAATATCCGCTTTTGAAAGTCCTCTTTGCACCATCACATCCCAGTCTACCACATATTCTTTAGCACTATTTGCCACAGGCATATCCAAAGGTTTCTCACCACGCAAAATCCGGACAGCCGCACCCACCATCTCCCCCACTTGTATAGAAAGAGTAGTGATATAGCCGCCCAATAGTTTTTCGCCATAGCCAAACCCTTCATTGATAGCCGTCAGACTGGGACTGGAACAAATATTACCGATATTGACAGTTGTGAAATCCCTTTTCAATTGAAGATAACACCTGTCTCTCGTATATTGGCTCAAACTCCACAAAAGTCCGGCATCCGAATTATTTTCCTTGACGCGGATAGCAATCCCCGCAAAATAGGTATAGTTCTCATCCTTCACAAATTCCCTCCACTCCCTGGTGTTCAATTCTTTAAAATTCATGAATCCTTTCACCTTTGTGCCTTCCAACTGTTCACGGGCATCCTGTCTTATCTGTTTATCCAGATAAGTGGTATCAATGAGGGTAAAAAGATGCATCTTCTTCCCGAACAGTTCTTTCACAACCTCAATATTCGCCCTGAAATCTATTTTATCACGAAATCCGGTCACGTTGGGATATTGCTTTATAAGCGGCCAGTTGGGATAATTCACTCCGCCGAACACAATAGATACCTCTTTTACCAGCGGATGCCCACACTTCAATAGCGAATAGGTTGCCTGATCTTCATTGACCAGTATGACCTCCGGCTTCCAGTCTTTGGAAACCTCGTCCAGTAAAGAATACATCCGCAGAAGCTCCTCCTTTTCCTGATAAGCTTCACAGTCCAGATATACCGTACGAATATCCGCATCAACTCCTCTCTTCCGGAAAGACCCGGCAATCATTTCATTGAAATCAGGATAAGCAGCATAGGTTTCTTCGTAGGAGTGCACAACCAACACTTTTCCAACTTCTTTCTCCGAGCAACCACTCAGAAAAAAGCAAGACAGTGCTAACAAGAAGAGTAATATAGAATTTGTTTTACTCATACAGCATAGTAATTCATGGTACGTGTTATTAAAGTAAAGCAAAGGTAAATCAAAACATTGGAACGACAAAGACGAACACAAAAAAAGCTGCTTGAATTTTTCAAGCAGCTCCTTCTTAGCAATTTATATCAAAAAGATTATTAACGTTCGCCCAGTTTCACATCTACAAAGAAGATGCCCGTAGCACCAGCTTTCTTAATCATATCAACGATACCCGATGCAGTAGCTTCCTCTTCTACCTGTTCGCGGACAAATCCCCACAGAAAATCCTGAGTTGCTTTATCTTTTTCAGCAGCAGCCACATCCACCAGTTTATCAATCATTTCAGATACACGACGTTCGTGTTTGTAGACCTGTTCAAATACTTCCAGCGGAGTACCGAAATCATTAGGAACTACATCCAGCTTATCAACTTTGGCTTTACCACCACGCTTGATTACATAATCGGCCAGCGCACAAGCATGTTCATTTTCTTCCGCCCATTGTTTCTTCAACCAATGTGCCATGCCACAAAAACCTTCTTTCTCCATATAGAAAGACATAGCCAAATACATGTTAGCCGACCACATTTCAGCCGTAATCTGCTCGTTAATTGCATTCTGTAATTTTTCAGTAATCATAATCGTATTTTTTAATTAATTTGAAATCATTACAAAAGTAACAATGACACACATACTTTGTTCATCTGATAACATTTTTTATATAAAATATCCCGGATTCGCTGGTGCTTCCCGCAGAATGTTTGCTGCATTGAAACAGGGACACTCTTTGACCCACTCTTCCGGCTCAATCTCACCGTTATGGTTCAGGTCGGGACTAAGGTCGCGATGCCCCACTATCCTGCTGCCGGGATAATCCTGCAATAGCAGTATGACCAACACGCGAAGGGAATGTTTCTGAAAATCAGTTCTTGTATCGGCAGGACGCCCATTCGCATCCAGTCCGCCTTCATAACAAATCCCGATGCTGCTTGCATTGTGACCTTTCGCATGCGCTCCGGGCTTTTCAACAGGACGGAGGCTTTTAATATCTCCGTTCTTCCTTATATAAAAATGGTAGCCTGCGCCGGAGAAGCCCCGGCACAGGTGATCAGTGGTTAAGTCAAATTCCGTATAACAACGGTCAGCGCGGGTGGCGCTGCAATGAATGACGAATAAATCAATGTTTCGCATGACTATGAATTTATCAGCGAATGCCCGTCATGGCATGTGCACTCAGCACGCCAACCAAAGCAGAAGCCACAGCAATAATTACTTTCAAAATCTTGTCCCAAGTCGTTTTTTTCATAATGAAGAGAGTTTAATTATTAATTTTTAAATATCAATTATTAATTGGCTGCGCAGCCTTTAATTTTTAATTCTTTAATTTTTAATTTCTAACGCCTCCGGCGTTAGAGCCTATCCCAACGGGTCCCCTTCAAGTCCTCCTTCTCCCTCGGAGCCACTGCCTCCGGACGAGCTGCCTCCTTCCTTATCGTCCGGCTTCTCCAATGCAAACGTCACATTGGCCGGGCTTCTCGTAGTAGCCGTCGTCCCGTTCACCAGGCGTAGCTCCTTGTCCGGAACAAAGCGGATATTCACCCGTTTGATATTCCTCACGGTGCAATCATCCGATTTCACCACTCCCGGACAACGGAAAGTCATGTGAAACGTCCCCAATTGGTTCAATTTCACCTTGTCCCCATTGGCAAGATTCATCTGGATTTCCTCCACCATAGCCTCGATGACGTGTTTCACATCACCCTTGGTCATAGCACAATTCTTCTGGATACTGGCGGCCAGTGTATCAATATCCACCGTGCCGCACGTGCGTGGTTTCTGACGAAGATAAAACAACATTTGCGAGTTCTTATCACTCACGATTTTTCTACGCTTAAAGCGTTCTACAAGTACGTCCATAAAAAATAAGGTTTAGGTTAAAAAACATTCTGTAATGCTTATCATTAAGCACTTCACAAAGATACAACATCCAGAGGCAAAAGTCAAGTATTTCGCCATTTATTTACTTCAAAAACGACAATTATTTTCATCTATCATTCACTTCGCATTCCTCATCATCCATTCCAGTGGCGGCACATATTCCCCTATCTTCGTCATGCTGGCATTGTGTCCGAAATACACATCTCCCGTCTCCCCGTTGCGATGCTTCGCCACAATCACCATTCCCAGTCCCTCCGAAGGATACTTACTCTTACGCTCTGTCGGTATTCCATAAAAAGCCGGACGGTAGAGCAACATCACGAGGTCCGCATCCTGCTCTATCGCCCCGCTTTCGCGCAAATCGCTCAGTGCAGGCCGGTGGTCGCCCCGCCCCTCACACTCACGGTTCAACTGGCAGAGCAGAACCACCGGAATACCCAATTCCTTCGCCATCAATTTCGCCTTGCGGCTTGCCTCCGCCACTTCCTGTTCGCGGTTCCGGTTCTTTTGCCCGGAAGCCATTTCACAAAGTTGCAGATAGTCGATAATGATGCAGTCGCAGCGACCTTTGCCTTTCAGCAACCGCGCCGACGAACGAATATGCTCCATCCCCATCTTCGGATTGTCATCCACATAGATGGGCAGGCGTGCCAGTTCACGGGCAGTTTCCAAAGCCTGTTGCTGCTCATCGGCAGTCATCAGCCCCGTACGCATGTGGCTGGCATTGATGTCGGCAGAAACGGCTGTTATCCAGCGGTCGCCCAGTTGCTCTCCCTGCATTTCGAGGCTATAGACCACCACATACTTGCCCGCGCGACCTGCCGTAAGAGCCAGATGCAAGCCAAAGGCCGTTTTACCTATCGACGGACGGGCGGCAATGATTATCAGCTCTCCCGGTTGCCAGCCCGCCGTCAGTCGGTCCAGCTCCGCGAGTCCTGTGGGAATGCCCGTAATGCCGTTCCGGTTGTTTGCCACACGGGCATCCATTAGCTTCAGGGTGTCCAGCATCAGCCGGTCCATGTCGCGCAGGTAATCGGCAAAGGCCGCCTCACCTTCCAGATGGTCGGCAAGGTTATGCAATTCCACCAGTGTGTCGGCTATGTCTATCGTCTCGTCCGAGGCGGCGGCCAGCAATCGGTGCATGCCGATGATAGCCTCCCGCCGCACGTACATCCCACGCAGGATACCGGCATGCTGCTCCAAATGGGCGGAAGAAGCCACGCGCGAAGTCAGTTGCGTCAGTCGGAACGGTCCGCCCACGGTTTCCAGTTTGCCACGGGCGGCAAGTTCATTCTTTGCGGTGATGATGTCAATGGACCGGCCCGTGTGATACATAGCCAGCAGGGCGGAGAATATCTCGCAATTGTTCTGTTCGTAGAACATTTCGGCGCGGAGCTTGTCGGCCACGAGCGCCATGGCTGCCGTTTCCAGCAGGCAGGCGCCGAGGACGACTTCTTCCAGGTCGGCATCGTGGGGATTCAGAATTTCAGCCATAGTTCTTTTTCATTTTCAATTCGTAAAATCTTCATTAAAGATTTTGAGATCCAGATATTTGGCCGCACTCCGGCAATAACGCACGTCGTTCAGACTGTAATAGTAGTCTTCTATGCGCTCAAGGGCAAGTTCCCGCTCACGGGTAGAAAGCTTTTTCCACAACTTCCTAACCAACGCCTTGCTCTCTATGCGTATGTGCGTCACTTCGCCATACTTGTCAATAAACCGTTCAAAGACTTCATCTACCTTCTTCTCTTCCCTCTTTTTTTCACCGGAATTACCCGTCCAGGCATCATAGCCCGGAATGCGGATATGACTGGGGCAACTCCCCGGTACTTTTTCTATAAGTCCGCCGGCAATGCAGCGCTCAAAGAAGCGTCGGACATGTCCTCTCCTCCATCCCAGAATGTCCGCCCAACCCATAAAAGAGATAACGGATTCACCCCGGGCACAGGTCACTTCCACCCCATTACACCACGCCACCTTTGTCTTGTAATTCACGTGGGTCAACACTCTCAGAAACGCCTCTTCATCACCATTTGCCGCACCCTGCTTTTCACACATACTCATCAGCAACGCCCTTGAAACCATGACGTAGCCTACACGTAACCAATTATTTTCCATTATCAGATAAACTCTACAAATTAACACTTTTTTCTGCGCCATATCCCTGACACCGTTTGCGCCACCCCTTTCCACTGATATTCAATGAAACGCAAGTACCTTTGCGCCACGCTTGTGCCAGCAAATGGACATAACATAATTAAATTAGAAGAAATGGGGTTGACTAAAAAGCTCCCCCTCGAAAAAAAGTTCTCTCTATCCACTGATATGAGAGAACTTTTATGTATATTTAGGCTACCAAACGCATAAAATATACTTAGTCAAAGATATGCAAAAAGTTCAATTTTAAAAACCGCAAAACGTTCTGCATCGCTTCTACAAATCAATTTGCAGGACTTTTG
>NZ_CAJLKP010000042.1 GCF_905207245.1 uncultured Bacteroides sp.
CAAATCCGCGTTCAAGTTGGTATTCAATGTAGTGGAATTGCATTGGTAAGGCTGCTTGCCTGTGCCTACGGTAGATACGAACCTGCTCGATTCAACATAATTACCTATATAAACCTTATTATCGTACAGTACGATATTACATAATACATTATTGCTTGAATCTCTTGAATCAATCCAAGCAAAGGAACCTCCACCGCCCAATACCAACCGTTTAGCCGAATCCCAGTTTGCAGCAAGATAACCTTTATGGGAAGTAATGTTGCTGTGTACATCTAATACCCCTGTTCTTACATTCAACCACATGGCGTTTTTCCCTTGTGCAACGGTTTGTCCGCTGATTGTAGGATACCAGCCTATACCATTCCATGAGCCAAAACGTAAGTTCGCATCGTCTACGGAAGCTGCATCACTGCCACCGTGAATCCAAACACTCGAAGTTTTAACCACTCTAGTTGACCAGCCTATATTGAATCCTTTGGTGTTATTCATCGTCAAATCCCCTGTCATGGTGTCACCTGCTTTCTTCACGTAGCGTCCGTCAAAATCAGACAGGTGCAATCCATCCACCATATCTGCGTTAAGATTGGCGTTTACAGTAGTAGACACGCATTGATAGGGTGATGTTCCTTGCGGTGCTTTTGATATGAACCGTCCTGTGTTGTAAAAAAACATATTTGCATCCCCTGCTTCCAAGGAATCATGCTTGCTGACAGCAATCCCGTAGCCGGGAACAAATGTATCATACCATTCATGGCGTAATACTACTTCTTGGGTTGCATCATTACCTCTGAACCAAATACCTTCTCCTTGATTCTTTGCAGTAGAACCTGCTGACCATATTATAAGCTGTTTGTTGTAGGTTGAATTCTTTATTGTCAGTACACCGCTCATGTTAATGCTACCAACGCCCGTCATGTTTCCGCTTACGTTGGCTGTACCGTTGAAAGGCTGACCCCAAAGGGTACGGGAGGTGGCAAGAGAGCCGGTAGTATCAGACCTATTATAATATGATGGAATTTCTGTTCCCATACCGTCAGGTATTGTAGTGTACCAGCCTGAATTTGCTATGTCTAACATAGAACCACGTCTGTTTAGGATTGATACCTGACAATCATTATAATCATAGAAATGCCAAAACAGTCTTAATCTCTTGGTAGATGTATTATAAAATAACCTCCACATGTTATTCCCAAAACCAATAAGACTTCCATAATAGTTCAAAGAGCCTACAAAAGTAGTGCTTTCTTGATTAGTCGTCTGAAATACTATACTTACTATACCTGTACCTGAATGTCGGCTGTTTACTAGAAGTGTCATGTTGTTAATAGACCAACCACCAGATACGGTAGCATCAAGCACCAACCTATAACCTTCGGTATTTCCATCCCCTCCTATAAGTGTTATATGTTGGTTAACTCCATCTGTCCGCAAAAATTTAGATTGATGATAACCGTCTAATAAATCTGCATTTAAATTATTAACAAGCGTATTGCTTGAAACTATCAAAGGTGATACCCCTGTGGCGACAGTTGACATGAATCTAGGTGCTCTCACATCATTTGGAGTGACACGTAAAACCAGCTTGTTGTTATGGTCTACTACACCAAATCCTGCACTTTCCGTACTGCCGCCTCTAATGTTTCCTATGTACCAGTAAGTGTCATACCAGTTGAACCTTAATCCGTTTCTTATAGAAGTTAACCCACCATCATCGTTCTTGATAACTCCGTTATCCTTATAGATATTGGTAATATCACAATTTTCCAATCCCTTGAATACGATTGAGCCGGAAGAAGATGCGGAAGTAAGTGTTCCGGTCATGGTATCGCCAGCCTTTTTCACCCATCTACCGTCCAATACGGAAGTAGGGATATGGCTTGCGTCTATGACTTTACTTGAATCAGCCTTTTTCAATTCAGCCCACATAGCATCAGCGTCAAGTCCGCCCTTCCCAGCCATATCGTACAGTTTCTTTATCGTGTACGCATTAAACGTATTGTCAAGGTCTGAATCGGAGAAGGTTGTGCCGTCAGTAAGGTTTGCGAAGCTGTAAACGGTATTTACAACACCGCTACCACCACCGCTACCACCTGTTTTCACACCAAGAGCAGATACCCAACCGTCCGAGTAGAATCCTACCGTGTTTCCGTCTGTTCTATGCTTCACTCTCAGAGCCTTGTTTGCCGAATCGTAAACAAGCTGGGCATCTCCTATCGTAATGGCATTTGTTGACACTGATGGTGCTTGAACATTTCCTACCTTATTAATCCAAACAGCACCTTCCGTATTATTATGCCCATTCGGTCTTAGATTTATTTCGCCATTTCCAAAGCTAGCTAGTATTGTATGACCGTCTGAGTTTCTTAATACTACATTTGAATCAGTATATGTTATACCACCGTTATTATTGAAAACTATATTCTGACTAAACGTTTTTCTTCCCGAAATAGTCTGAGCAGTAGTCAAGGTAACGGCATCAGTAATCCCGTACCCTGCCAGTGTGGTAGGATTATCACCGACTGTAACACGCCCATAGGTATCTACTGTAACTTTCGTATATGTACCAGCCTTCACCCCTGTGGTGGCTAGTGACAATGTGCGGTTTGCGGACAGGTTTCCACCTCCCGTAAGACCTGTTCCTGCGCTTATCGTTATGGTCTTGTCCGCTTTCAGTGCAAGAAGTTCGGCTAGGTTGTCGCTTTCCGTAAGACCGTCAAGAAACGCTTCAAGTTCTTTCCATTTGTTGATAATGTTATCGGCATCGCTTCCTTCTAGGAAGTTGTTCAACTTGTTGCTTAACTGTGTTACGGTATTATTCAGCGTACCCAAGTCCTGTTGTCTAGCGAATGTTTCCCCGAATACGGCAGTGATGGTTTTCCCGTCAGAACTAAGTGCCATGTTTGTTACGGCATTTCCACTTCCCGACTGGGTGATGTTTTTTATACCACCACCTTCCTTCGCCATTTTCCAAATCTCGTTTATCGTGTACGCATTAAACGTATTGTCAAGGTCTGAATCGGAGAAGGTTGTGCCGAGATTGGAAAAACCATATACGTTTTTCACAAGTCCGTCACCACCGCTTCCTCCGCTTCCTCCAGGCGATACGCCTAAAGCGGAAATCCATCCTCTGGTATAGAAGCCTATTTCCGTACTTCCATCTATATGCTCAAATGTTACTGCCTTGTTTACGGAATCATATATAATCTTTATATCGCCAACCTGCAACGACTGTGTTTTCACCGTGCCGCTTATGTTGGCATCTACAGCATAAATATTCTCCCATCTCTTCGATTCAAGACCAAGTGTGGATGCGTTGTTCACGCTAGGAACTACATTTGCCGTAGACAACTGACCAGTAAATATCTTGCTTGCAGTAACTGTCTGTTCCGTATCAAGCGTTACAAATTTATTGTCAGGAAGATGGGATATGTGAATTTTCTTTGTCGGATCATCCTTTTCCAACTCCTGCCACAATTTGTCCGTATTCATTCCGCCTTCCTTGGCTAGCTTCCATATCTCGTTGATGGTATATGCGTTGAATGTATTGCTAAGGTTGGAATCGTCAAACGTCTTACCTAAATCGGCAAATCCGTACACGGCCTTAATCAGTCCACCTTCACCACCTCCCGGTTCTCCGCTACCACTCTGTGCGCCCAACGCTGATATCCATTGGTTTGTATAGAACGCTGACTTGCATCGTAACGCTTGGTTTACTTCATCCCATTCAAACCATCCGTTGAACTTCTGAAACGATGCAATAAGGTCATTAAGTAGCTGTTCAGAGAAAATATTTGTTCCGCTTCCCGTACCACTTCCACCTAATGTTACATTTGTCGTATTCTGTGTTGAAGCGGTCTGATTCTCCTGTGCCAGCCGTTCATAGAAAGACAGTATCTTTCTTCTTGCAATGGTGCATGAATATGACGGAAACATATTCTCCTTGGAATATTTAATCTCCAAAGACTGTATCTGTAACTGCATATCCACTATCTGACCGTTATCAGAGAAATCGAACACGCCTATTCCATCATCCCTTACCTTTAGCATATTTCCTTCTATGAAGTCAATGAAAAGGTTAGGATGCTCTGCGACAAATCCGCTAGATATGTCAAGTGAAACGGTTCGGTTCTCATGGTCATATCTTGACAGGTAGTCAAGAGCCGCCTTTTCAAGCGTGTTCTCAGCCATTGTCACATAAGATTTGGGCATGACGATATTCAGAATGACAAACTCCGTTCCTGCTGCAATTGAAGGAGATTTACCATCCGTATAAAGCGGAAGTTTGGCATTGTCGCTATCCGTTCTGTAGCATGATATTTTATATCGTGCCCCCTTATTAAACATGGCAACATCCTCTTCCGTTTCCCCCGTATCACCGTTCACCTCACCGTAAAGAGGAATAATACCGTTTTTGTTTATCTTAAATTCCGTTCCCGTATAAGTTCCTGTACGCATACTGAACACCGCGTCCGTTACAGAAGCGTATTTGTAATAGAACCTATCCTGTGAACCGTCCTGATTACCGAAATGTATGTTGCAGGTCATTTCCTCACTAAAGCCTATCTTACAGCTTCCGGCAGGAACGTCAGAATCAAACGTGAACTCAATACGTATGGTAACTGTCGTATTCTTACCTTTTTCTATATATCCTACAAGAGCGGTCTTGTCGTAAGGTATTTCAAGCATACTAGTAGCACCTTCCTCTCCGATAACAACCTCTTTCAAAGGAGAAGCCTGACCCAATACACGGTTTAAAACCATACGTAGGTTAATCTTCACCTTTTTCCCTACAGCATCACTTCCTATAGGTAATATACTGAAAAGCATCTTCCCTGAGAATGATGCAGTAGCCTTTACAGGCTGGTCATAATATGCCCTTGTACTATATATATCAAAACTCTCAAAATCCCTGTACTTGTCAAACATAGCATGGGGCTTGTACTGAGGCTGCACGTTGTCATTTATCTTGTCGGATGAATCACCGTCCTCATATACCTTGTACCCTAGGTTGAATCCGGGAGAGGTCATATAAATGAAGAAACTGTCACTATCATTACTCTTTATAGGAGTAGACCCGATAATCTTGTCTATCCGTGTAGATGCGCTAGCACCCTCACCTGCCACCTTTCCCGATTGAGGATCGGGTTCTCCGTCCGCCTTGTATGTATCCCATTCGGGAAGTCCTGACGGGTACAGATCACCAAGTTTTTTTCCTCTAATGGAAGGATATATCCCACTGAACGTGTTTGATATGGTTTTCCCTCTCACACCATAGTTCTTCAATCCGTATTCGCTGTCAATATAATATCTTATATTCCCGTCAGAATCATTCGGAAGAAGGATGTACGGGCAATAGCGTGATTCATCGGCAGGCTTAGCGTCCTTCTTGTATTCAGGCGGAACGTTCCTGCTTCCACCTTGTGGTATGATTCGGGTTATGACAGGTGTGCTTGTATCTACGGAAGAGGAAACTTTTACAGCACCCCCACCGTCACCCTGCTTGAATGTCCAGTTTACGGACGGTCTTGTCTTGTCCGTAATGGTTATTATCCCACCGTTCGCTGTCGTTGAGAAGTAATAATTGAGATAAAACTTGTCATAGAAGTTCTTCAATGCTTCAAACAGGTTAGTCCCATCGGTTATGTCAATCATATCTTCTGTGAGATCACCTTCCGCATCCACGTTGAGCGTCCATGTGCCAATGCCTGTATATCCTGCACCCAATGACGCATTGTAAGATTCTATATTTGCTTCGATGCGTGCGGCAAGCTGCTTTGCATCACCCCAGAACTGGAACAGACCGCCATGAGTGTATCTTATCTTGTTTATCTCCCCGCCTGTTCCGCTTACTATGTCAAGGAATGCCACATTCTGCAAAAGCACCTCCTTACCGTAAAACAGAAGGGAGTATTTGTATTTTCCTGCTTCGTTAAGATTATCTCCCGATGGGGCTTGGTACAGGATGAATGTATTACCGTTATATACGACTGTATCGTATTCCGATTCACTCTTTGAGTTGTATGCCTTGAACTCTATCGGAACAACGGAAACGACTTCACAAGTCAATTTTCTCACTTCCTGCAAAGACGGGCTGTATGAAAAATCAGCACTCTCCGCAATAACCCTATTTCCTCTTTTAATCTGTAAAATCATTGGTCTTTAAAGCGTTGGTTGGTCAATACTGAAATTTAACGAAAATGTATAGGCGGACACAAGTCGGTCAGGATTCTGCAAGTCCTGAACGTCCTGATAACTCAGCTTTGCGCCTGTTTCAAAACCCGTGCATCTTATCACCTGCTTTGCCGATTCCCCCCATATATCATTCCATATAGAGAAAGAGGATGAACCGTAAGGCGTACCGGGAGTGGCAGGTATCACATTGGTTATATATGAATAGAACGAACGGATATTCGTCTTTACCGTTTCCACATCTCCCAAAGCGGCAAATGTTATGCTTCCTTCCGTTGGCTGGTAAACAGGCGTGACAGGTTCGTACACCTTCTGACCGTTCTTGTCATACCATTTTTCGGCATAGGCTTCCTTTCTTGTCGGCAAATCCCATAATCCCTTGCTTTCAAGTATATACAGCCTGTATGTGGCATACAAATCCTTTGCCGTATCGCTTCCTTTCTTTATAAAATATTTAGATATAGCCATTCGTGTACATTGTTTATTAGTGCAAAAATAGCAAAAATAGTTTTAAAGTTTATGTAAATTTAAAAATTATTTTTCTATATTTGCATCACAATAGGTGCTTTGGATGAGTGGTTTAGTCAACGGTCTGCAAAACCGACAACAGCGGTTCGATTCCGCTAAGCACCTCAAGTGATTGGATTTTTTGTTCATAATCAAACTGGAACGCCCTGCCAACTGTGAAGCTAGCAGGGCGTTTGTTTTTAGTCAATTATAACCTTTATCGCATTTCCGCCTGACCTTGGGGCAATGGAAACGACACTTAGGAGTGCTGTCTTTATCGCCATAGTTGCGGCAAGCTGCTGGGTGAGAACCTCCAACTGTGACTGCTGTATGGCTGTCATGTTCGTTCCTCCCGTTCCTGCCGAACCACCGTTTAACGATACCAACTGACGGAGAAGATCGCTTTGTACAACCATTTCGTATCTCATCCCGTTAAGATAGCCCAATGCCTGGTTAAATGTATTCTCGTCAACTCCTGCAATGGCATTGGACAGACCTTCCGCGTTCTCTTCCGTTTCGGTAAGCATACCACCAAGGGCGTTGTTTATCTCATTGACTACACCTCCGGCTTCCGCAAAGGCTAATTCCAATGAGCCCATTACATTTCCTAGTATTATAAGTTCATCCTTATCTATCTTGTTATCCGCAAACATACCACCTTTGCCGTCTGCTCCGAACAGTGTGGTCTGTACCTGTTGCATTGCCTTTTCTATGTACTGTTGCTGTACCCAACTCTTAACAACATCTCTCATAACGTCTGCCACAGTGTCCTTATAAGCCTTTGCAGCATCCTCACCTTTCAGCCATGCTTCGACAAGAGCGTCACCTATCTGGCTAGCCCAGTCTTTCAAGTCAATGCTGTACAATTTGCTGGCAAGCGTTTCCGTATAATATCTTATCTCATACTCCAATTCTTTTATTGTCTGTTTGTAATCTTCTACTTTTTCTCTATCTGACTTTTTCTTATCTTCTTCGGCTGCTAGAATATCCTTTTGAATTTGCAACTGTTCTTTCAGATTTGATACCTGTTGGGATGTAACCTCATCAAGTTTTGCCGGGTCTATAATGTGCTCAAATTCCTTTTCAAGCATATTATAGATATTGGTAAGTTTCTTTGATTCAAATTCAAGATTCTCTATATGTTTTTGAAGCCTTTTATCATGCTGCCTGTTAAACGTAGCGATAACATCAAGCGGCATGGATATAACCGAGCCTATCGCACCTGCAAAATCACCGCTTTTGAATGAATCCCATGATTTCTTCACTCCTTCATTCATAACGCCCATAGCTTCCGAGAACTGGTTCATCTCGCGCATGAAACCACTGTCAGTATCCTTACCCATAGAATCCATAAGGTTGGACACGGATGCGATTATCTGCTGCATGGCTTTTATGGCATTGTATATGTTGGTTATGATAAAGTCAATAAGATTCACCGTCTGCAAAGCGTTCTGTGCGGCAGCCATCATTTCTTTACCAGTATTGACAGCTTCCTGTCCGCTCTTATATCTTGATTCGGCTTCCGACTTGGCACTCAACGCAGCGTTGGCAGCTTCTTCATCACCATTCTTCATCGCGTCCTCGTATGCCTTGGAAGCATTTTCGATGTCAGCCATAGCCTGTTGCATATCATTCATGCCTGCCATCATCTTTGACTTTCCTGCATCATAACGCTTGTTATACAGACCTTCAATACCTTCTTTCATGTACGTCTGCAAGTCAGACTGGTTATTCTTCATCATCTTCTCTATCTGCTTGTCCACACGTTCAAGTTCTTTCATGTATTCCTTTGCACTGATAGCACCAGACCTGAACGCACTGTTGAGCATTTCCCTTACTTTGTCGGCAACGGTATTTGCAGCTTCCATAGACATCGCTTCAACAGCACCGAAGAAGTTCTGATAGTCTGTGGTCAGCTTGAACAAGTCCATCTCTTCGCTTTTCTGCAATGCGGAAGATAAGGATGTGTTGCCCATACCCTTTGCCGTTTCAATCCTTTGACGGTACTTCTCTCTAATAATATCAACTTGGGTGTAGTAGTCACCATATTTTTCAAGGTCATTAGCATACTGCTTTGCCATCTCACCAAAGTAGCCTTTCCATGCATCAATCATTCCTTGGATAACCTCTTTCTGATCTTCTCCGATATTCTTATTCCCCTTAATTGCTTCCTGTATCTGATTTATATACTGGTTCATTGAGGTGAATGAAGATGTATCGGGCACAACAGAAACGCCAAGGTCAAGATTCATTCCTGCCAATGCGGATTGCAGATTGTTATATATGCCTGCTGCAAAACTTTCAGCCATAGTAGATGTGTCACCGCTAAACTGAACGGCAAGGTCTAAGGCAAGTTCGGAATCACCCGTTATCCCAAGTATGTCACTGTAAAAGTCATACTTGTTCTTGTATCTGTCAAACTCATCCGTAATCCTCTTCATCACCTTCTTGGCTGCATCAACATAAATTTCAGAGGACAATTCGGCTGCTTTCCTTGCATTTTTAACAGCATCCTGTGGAACACGTGTTTCCAATTCCTTTGCAGCCTTGTTGTAATTGTCAACAATAGCCTGTTTGTCATATACAAGGTCTACGCCAAGTTTTAACGCCTGTGAACCGTAGATGGATTCAATCTGCTTTTTGGCTTCTTCCTTACCTATGTTAATGCTCAAATCCTTGAACTTGGAATAGGCGGATTCAAGCAATGACAACCTGTTTTTCCAAAGGTCAGCAAGAGGATCTCTTTTTTGTGCTTCCTTTTTCTGCTTTTCCAGTTCAAGGTTGAATTGTTTTGCTGTTCCCGTAGCCTTTGACATCGCTTCGTTGGCAGCGTTAAACTCGCTTATTATTTGCCTTAATGTTTCAAGTTCTTCAGGGTCTACCAATCCTGTCAGTTCGTATTTATCCCCTACTTTTTTCAGTTTACCCTCTTTGGAAAATTTGTCAATAGTTCTCTGATAGTTTTCTATTGTACTTTTTGAATCCTTATATTCCTTTTTTACGGCATTAAAGAAATCTTCTACAGTCTTTATATCTGACGTTTTGATTGTTATAGTCCACGCTTTTCCTGTAATCTCGTCAAGAGATTTCTTCCATCCTGTCAATCCTGCTTGGGCTTCCCTATCATCAAGTTCAAATTGAATACGCCATCTTTCTTTTGCCAGTTCGTTTAATTTCTTTCTAGCATTTTCCCCTAATTCATTAGCTACTGCAAATTCATCAAGATGTATCTTTAATTGTTTCTGTTGCTCATCAGTAAGGTTTTTTACATCTATATTACCAAATACATCTTTAAGTTTTTTCTCAGTATATTTTGCAAATAAATTAAATGATGATTCAAGTTTTTTTACTTCATCCGTAATGCCCATCCTCAATTTCTCATACTCCTTCAACAATTCCTCACTGTCAAAATGGGTTTTGTTCTTGAATATTTCAAATGTCCGTGCATCTCCTGACGTTTCAGCCAAAGAACGTATCTTCTCTACAATAGTAGCCGCCGAAGCCCCTTTGTTTATCAGTTCGGTAAGTTCGTTTCTCCATTCCTTAGTACCCTTACCCATATTTATAATCTCCTTGGATGCCTGTACTATCTGCCCACGAAACTCTTCTATATCCTTACTTGCCGAAGTGAGTTTTACAGACGATTTCTCGTAATCTTTAAGCATATCAGAGAATGAATCGCCAAATACGCCCGTAGATGTTGCCTTATCCGCCTTGAACATTATATCCGCATTTTCAGCAGCACGTTTATAAACCTGCTCTAGTTCCGATGCTGACTTTTGCAGATATTCCACACGAGATCTCTGATCATCTATTTTCTTACTGTTTTGTACTATATATTGCCCCATATTGCCATATTTAGACAATATTCCAGTCAGTGTTTCTTCATACGTCTGCAACTGTTTCGTGTCAAGCTGTTCAAGGTTTTCCGGGGTGAGTTTATCGAAGTTTATCTTGTCAAGGTCTTTTTGCAAATCACTGTATGATTCACGGAAAGACTTTGCACTATCCTTTATCTTCTGATTGAACTCTTCCGAACGTGCAGACATAATATGAAACGCTTCCGCTACAAGTCCTGCAACAGTAAGTATCGTCATGAGCGGATTAGCCTTTATCGTAAGCCACAATGTTTTCAATGAATTTGTCAAACCGAATGTTGCCAGTTTGAATCTGTTCATCAACATTGTCGTTTTTGTCATAGACAACATTCTTGCAGCTTCCGCACCTGTCAGTTTAAGTTCGGTGACAAGAAGATGCCGTTCAGCCTGTGTCAGCATATTCGTGGCAAGAATACGTTTTGCCATCTCTGCTGACATCTTTCCCGAATTAACGGCAGCAACTATCTCTACGGCAGACAGTTTTGACGCTGTCGCTATCTTCCACCTCTCGGCAGTAGTGAGCGTTCTGTACATTGCAGCCTGTTTAAGCAACTGGGCTTCCCGTAATTTCTCAGCCTTAATAGCATTAGTTGTTGCGACAACTTCTTTTCCTAGCATGGCTGTTCTAGCCAACTGCAATCCTTTCAATGCGGCATATCCTACAGCAACACCCTCTATTGCTTTGGAGAAATATCTCCAGTTGTTCATCGCATCGGTTATGCTTCCAACAATTCCTTTCAGAACGGAATCATTCGCCTCGCCTATGTCATTCATCATAATCTTGTATGAATCGGCAAGGTTACTTACCATACCTTTCAAAGATGCAGCTTGTATTTCCTGCATTTTGTAGAACATACCACCATCTTCCGTCATTGTGGTAAACATCTCCCGAATATACTCAAAAGGAATCTGACGTGTTGATATGGCGTTGAACACATCATCAGTAGTTTGAGCCACGCCTCTTACTTCTTCCAGTTTTTTTCTTAATGCGTCCAATGCAGGAATACCGGCCTCTGTCAATTGACGTAATTCCTGCCCTCTCAATACACCTGCGCTTCTTATCTGTCCATAGGCAAGAATGATACGACCCATATCAACGCCAAGACCTGCGGAAACGTCCGCAAGACTTTTCATTGTACCGTACAATTCGTTGACAGGTATCTGGAATGCAGCAAGCTGTTTGGTATATCCAACCAAATCACTGAACTGGAAAGGAGATATTACAGCAAGCCCCTTAATCTGACTGAATATCTGGTCAGCCCGTCTTGCATCTTGTATGATGGCACGTAATGATACCTGTTGCAACTCGAACTCTCCACGGATAGCAACAAGTTCCTGAAACATATCTCTGAAAAAGTAGAATCCTGCATAAGTCTTTATCGTATTGACAAACTCACGCATCATTCTGCTCTGCTTTGTCAGTTCCTCGGAAAACTCTTTTGAACTTGCAGCATTTTTCTGATTGGTCTGCTGCATCTTTGTTCCATAGGATGTGGCTTCATTTACAAACTTGTTGTGTTCCTGTATCTTCCTGTTGAGAAGAGTAAGGGTACGGTTATAGTTTGCATCAGTCGTATTAAGCGCATTACGCCTGTTCGTCAATTCAGAAATAAGATTGTTAGCCTGATTGATAGACGTAGGATTGATATTAAGCAAGTCATGCGTTGACGTTTTTCTTAAAGATGATTGCAACTTTTCCAGCCTGCCTTGCAATTTCTGAATAAGAGCGTCAGCCTTTGTTATCTGATTGCTGTTTAAAGGAACTTCAACCTTAAATTTATTCAATAGTTCAAGGCGTTTCTGTATAGCGGCAATCTTCTTGTTCAAGTCCTCAGCACTTCCCTCCGGCATACCAAGGGCAAGTCCAGACTGACTAGAAAAGTATTGTAGATACTTCTGATTGGTCTGCTGCATCTTCTTACTCGCCTGTTCCTGCTTTGATGCTTGTCTATCCATCTCTTTTGTCCGTGCAATCTCCATCTCGTATTGCTGGCGTAGAAGATTAAGTTCTCTTTCATCGGAAATGGACAATTTAGGCGCACTGTTAGCAGTAAGGGAATATGCGGTTTTCAATCTGTTCAATTCAGCCACAAGATCATCTATCGCTTTCTTCTGACTTTCAAGATTGGCTTTTCTTGTAGCCATCCCCTTATCTCCGCCTGCATTGCCTAGGTTACGGTAAGTCTTTTCCAGCTTGTCATACTCCCTTGTCGCTTCGACAATCTTGTTTGACAACTCTTCCATCTGAACAAGTATATCCATTTTCTTGTTCGACTTCCCTTTCCCTACCTTGGACGCGTTTTCATTCGCTTTGTTTATCTTATCTACAACCTCGCTAAGTTCGTCATTCATTTTGCCTATATCGGTCAACATAGGCTTGAAGGACATCTCCTGGTTAAATGTGTCCTGCAACTTCTTCTGTATATCCTTTATCTGTTTGTCAAGACCGGAATCATCTAGACCGATCTTAAACTTTAATGCTCCTAAATCAACATCAGCCATAGTTATTGTTTTTTAATTATTGCAAAAATAGCAAAAATAAGCACAAGAGCATGATTTACAACAAACAAAAATCCATTAGTATTTTTTAACATATTTAAAATGGTAGATAAAAACGATTATGTTATCTTTGCAATAAAATAATTTTTTAACTATGGCTATAGAAGAAAACAAAGTAACACTCGTTGGCGTAAATTCAGCCAGCGTAACATTCAGCAATGAAGCTAATGTGGAAAAACAATACAAGGTGAATGCGAATGTAAACGTATCAAACGGAAAAAACATTGATTCATTTGATGGCGGAGAGGTGAAGTCATTGGAATCAGAGAACCAACTCGCCACATTCTATTTCAATCAGAACGGTGGTATCGCAATCAACTACAACGATCATCCCGATTTGGAAGCACAAATTGCTATCATTACCATCATCAACTCTTTCGTAACCGATGTGAAAAAATACATTAACACGAAAGGAATCTCATCAGTTTCAATCTAAAAAAGGCAAGAAAAATGACGAACCAAGAAATGTTTTTAAAGAGATTAACTCTCTTGAATATCCCCTTATCACTAGAAGGGAAGGAACTTCCATCAGAACTGAAAGCAAAAATCATGCTTATGCGTGTTGCTTACGACAAGGCTGCAAAAGCATTCGATGATGATATGCAACAGGTTCTTAAAGAAATAAAGAAGGAAGGATATGACGAGCGCGCACAGAAAATCAATCACATGAAAGAGATTGACGGAAAGGAAGATGCGACAAAAGAGGAAAAGAAAGAAGCGGATGAAATCAGAAAGACAGAAGAAGATTTCAACAAGGAAACAGAAGAGTTGAATAAGGCATACTCCGAAGCATATCAAGAGAAAATGAAAGAGGAATGTGATATGAAGCCTAGATACTTCGCCTTTGAAGGATTCACTAAAATCATTGAACTCATTGGTACTGACGGTGCAATTAAGGTGAAATGGAACTCTCCCGAAGCATTGGAAATACCGAAGGAGGAATTTATCTCGCTTATCGCAACAAATCTTGTCGATAACCTCGAATAATATATAATATATTAAAGTTTACTGTATATTTTATATATGCTTCATTTGGAGTCAGGTTATTAGCCTAAGCACTTTGAGTGCTACGTTGGATGAGAATGATATATAGTTACCTACGGATGTTTACCCAAGTCTGTAGCTCTAAGTTAAGTGGTTAAAAGGAGTAGCGTATTCGGTGAAACGGTGCTGCTTATGAAAACCTCATCCAACATTGGCGATGGGTATTTAACGGGAGTAATCCCGACTTATGTTGAATAAACATTAATTTAAAAGACAATGGAAGCAACAAGAAAGATGTTTCTTATAAGAAATTGAAATATATTTCATATGGGTTGATTGATGTGACGAATAAATGAATTTCAGATTTATAATATGATTTAATGTTTTTAACAATAAAACGCACATGAATAAGCCGTTTTCTATATTGCTATTTTTTTTGTTACTGTCGTGTTCTTGTTCACGCAAGCTACTTCCATCTTCGACAAATACAACCATAGTAGACCACAACACGACAGTAACGGAAAGAGTAGTATGGCAATCAAAAATAATAACTCTTCCAACAGAACACATACAACATACAACATTTGAAGATAGTTCACACTTGGAAACATCATTAGCCGTATCAGACGCTAAAATAATGTCGGATGGCAGGCTTTTTCATAGTTTGAAAAACAAGAAAGACTTTTTACAAGACAGCATCCCATCCTTGGAGAAAGAAACGGTAGTGACGAAAGATTCGATA
This sequence comes from uncultured Bacteroides sp., assembly GCF_905207245.1. Lineage (GTDB taxonomy): Bacteria > Bacteroidota > Bacteroidia > Bacteroidales > Bacteroidaceae > Bacteroides. The sequence goes on from NZ_CAJLKP010000042.1 coordinate 14,860, forward strand.
ATAACCGTGGAGAAAATTGTAGAAGTAAAGGTAGAAAAGGAATTGTCTAAATGGCAAAAAATACTAATCAATCTTGGATACATAGGTATCGGTTTCATATTGTTTTCAGGTTACAAAATAGCCCGAAAGTTCGTGTAACTTTCGGGCTTATTTTATTGGGGATTGATAAAATTTATGGAGCGTAATCTTCAACCATATTATAGGTGGTATTTACCCCTGTGGCTCTTGCTGCAATATAATAATCATAAGAAAAATCTCTACTAACATTAAAGGAATACATAGATGATCTATATGTTCCTTTTGCCGGAACCTGTGCAATAAGTCCTGTAAGTAATGAACCAGCATTTTCTCCAGCTTCTGGAACTGTTCTTGTCCTCATTAACACAAGAACTATACCACGTATAGTAACAGATGACCCACTATTATTTGTTATAATGAAGTTGTATGTAATTTGGTTATTAGAAGAGTTCCATGTACCAAATGCTTCTATTACGTATAGAGATCCAGCTGCATGAATAGTCATTGTTTTTGGTGTTACTGGAATAGGTATGTATATTCCTTGTTTTAATTCATCACCTACTCCTATTTTATTAGATGACAAGAAAAAAGCTACTTTCCATTTACCTACATAACTACCTATATTTAATAACCTTATAGATACTGAATCAGTAAACATACTTTCAGATGTTACTAAAATGTATCTAGTATTTTGTAAAAGTCCTACCCCTGCATACATTTCAGAAAATGGAGTTCCTTGATAGCTTAAATAGGATAGCAAAATGTTATCATCAGCATTTGTTGTCTGTTCAAGTTGTATTTCTAGATTATTAGATGTGTCCAAATATACATCTGATGGAACGTCATCTCCAAAAGGAACTATAGCATTATGATTATATCCGTTGAAATCCAATATCCGATAAGGTGCTGAATCTCCACCAGTAGGAGCATTATATCCCCAGTCTACGCCATTAAAAAGGTCTTTTAGAAATCCGCTTTCAAGCGTTCCTGGAGACATGTATCCCACTACACTTAGACCACATAAACCATCATTAGCTTTCCAATAATCAGAACGATCATCTAAGTATGGTTGCCTCACAGGTTTATATTTACTCCATTTATTTATTTTCCCATGCGTATTTGCGCACGCATATCCTAAATCATAGCCATTGCTAGTAGGACCGATACCTAGGGTAGGATATACATCACTATCCAATCCTACAGGAGAGGTAATTTTACCGTTAGAGTGACCCATAGACTACACCTCCACAAATTTATTGCAGACGACATTGCCGCATGAAATCAAACTACCCGTCACACGTACATCACCATCAATAATGACAGCTTGTGACAAATCAAACTCTTCTGGTATATCACTACCATCTAAGGCTATTATCTCATAAAACCCCTCTGTCGGGCTAAAACCCCTCTGTCGGGCTAAAACCCCTCTGTCGGGCTAAAACCCCTCTGTCGGGCTAAAACCCCTCTGTGCTCCCTCGCTTTGCTTCGGTCGCACACCAAATTTCCGTTTACAAACAAATTAATCTTCATGTTTATTGTTTTTTAAATATTTCGCAACACTATCCATTACACACTCAACACACCAACCTAAAAGGTATGCAAAGTGCTCATCCTGCCCATTTTCATATCCCATAGAAATATCACAATACCCAAATACATTACAAACATAATGAACAGATTCATGAGAAACAGTTCTCACCCCTATACCATCGTTGGATAACCAAATAAGTACACCTAAATGGTTTGTACTTTTTTCTCTTACAAAAATAGTCATGCCATTAAATCTCTTAATTTCATCTTTGGATGTATCTATCGGGTCATGATTAAGTTTGGTGAATTTTCTATATATTTTCCCCCATTGGTCATCCCCTACTGCAACATACAGTTTAAGGGGATATATTTTAGGATCGTATTTTGTTATCATCGCAAAACATCTTTTAGTAATATATCGGGATGCTCTTCTTTAGGTTTAGATTCCTTGAATCTATATATAAAGCCACTTGCATCCTTGTTAGCTTCCTTATATAAATCTTCTGTAAGAGAAGCCTTGTACAACTTAACTTTCTCTTCAAAATGATAATCAAGTTTAGGCTGGTCCATTATTACTGCCTGTATATAACTCCATGAATATTTCCATAGCAAAGCCCAGTCCTTGATTATCATCAATCCTCCGAATAGCCTTAAATCCCCTCTGAATTGGGGGAAATCTTTTTGGATAGATCCTCGTGAGCCGATTTTGCATCGAGAGATAATTTCATGGCATCCTTCTTGCTTAATGTCGCTGTCGTATCTATCAAGAACGCTAAACGGATTGTATTTGTAAAAAAATCACTTACATTAGCCCCCTCCACGATGGCTTCTATCAACGGAGTGAGTTCCTTATGGTCATAGTGCCTGCTTAACCACCAAGCGTATATACGTCTTGCAAAAGGAATTATCTCAAAAAACCAATAGTTGTTCAACACTCCTGCCGCTGCAACTTTGTACGGAATAGATGCGTCATTTTTCATAATTGCAATCATTTCCTTTTTCGCTGTATCGGGATTGATAATGTCACGTATCAACAGCTTGTCTACAATATAATCGTATGCACCCAGTCTAAGACCACGCACCTTGAATTTCTTATTGCCAACCATAACCTCTTTGTATTTATGAGTGGCAAACTTCTGCATCTTTATCTGATCATCTAAGTCAGGTTGTTTCCAGTTGAATATTCCCATTTTTAAACTAACTTGAACGGTTTAATCATTAATTTTCCTTTCACATCTACCTTTGATATGTTCTTTGGAGTATTTGTATAAACGAATACCCTTGTATATTTAGACGATACAATATCAAGTTTGGCATCGTCAATCAAAGAAACGTGTACTATGCTGTTGTCAAGCGCAACAAGGCTTACACGGCTGTTATCCTTGACATACATTTCTCCTATACCGAAATCGTTGAATGTGACAACACAATCACACGAACCATTAAAAATAGACCATTTAGGATTGCTTATGAACAGGTTTGTATCATCAACGAATACATTAAACTTCTCCCTAAATCCTGCAAACTCCTTCTTGATTATTTCATTTGACGGGTATCTGTTAAGCAGGCAGAAATCAATGTATCTAATATACATCTCGCATAATTCATATTTATCTAGGTTACCCCATTCGTTTAACCCTTTTTCGCAAGCTCCAAGACTTATAGCCTTTTGCTTTAATTTATCAGACAATTCTTTATCTGTCATGGTGTTAATTTTTAAAGCAAAAATACAACAAAGGTTAATAAAAATCAAACACAATCAGTTAAAAAACAATAAAAGCCGGACAAAATGCCCGGCTAATAATCCATCAATTGTCTACATCAACCAGCAGACGACGAATTGTCAAGTTCGAGAACCATCATGGTTTTCAAATACTGAGTGTTAACTTCCAATGCTGTCACAGTAACGGAGAATCCAAGGTATCCAGCGTTACTTGGAGCACCTGTGAAGCTGACAGCCCATGATGCCTTCGGGAAGAAGATCATACGGTCACCAGTACCGTTGATAATACCGATAGGACGTACAAACTGCTTGAATGAGCTTACACCAAACGCTTTCAGTTTCTGAGTAGCACCTTTTCCAAAAGCATCAATGGTATCAGTTAAGTCACTCAATTCCAACTCAGCCTTTGCTTCATTTCCTTGCGTAAAGAAAGCGAAAGCAGCTTTTGATGTAGACATACCTGTAAAGGTAAATGCCATAGTTCCTGGTGTGATATTTTGGAATACGGTAGCACCCTGTTCGTTCTTTGTTTCAGAAGTATCAGCGTCAGTACCAGAAGATTCCGTAGTACCAGACTCAATATTGGGAAGAATCTTCGGATTCCTAAAACTTGAATATTGAGTACTATCGGTGATTTCAATCGCATCAAATGTCAAAGCAGCCGACTGCCCGTTCAAGTAAGCAGGGCTAGTGTCTAAATTTACTCGTGCCATTCTATTTTCTGTATTTAAAAAGTTATTGTTAATTGTTGAAAACGTATCTGCCGATGCGCCTCCACTGTTTTTTTCTCACGTTTCTCATGCAGCTAATCCTTTGAAATATCAACATTCAACAGGACGGACATATAATAGAACCCAACCCCGTCAAACATTGGTGGTAAAACATTAAATATCTCGAAATGAAGCTGCACAGTCTTTTGCGGGAACAGTTCTACCATTTTCTCACTCAACGCATCCATGACAGACGGATATACGTTCCCGGGCAATGCCCTTACAAACAGAGTAACCGTAGCCATCGTTTCGCCTTTCCCGAAGTGACCGTAAGGGCCGCTCTCGGTATTGCTGACAATTCTTGTATTGTTGTTTACGACAATAAAACTAGTTACCTTATCATCAACACTTGCAGGACGCTGCACCTTATATACATCGTCAGCAATCTTCTTGTCCAATACAATATTGTACAAGGTGGTATTTATTGTTGAAGGATTAAAGTAGCCCATAACTTCACTTAAAATATTTGTTTAACATATTAGCTGCAATTTTCTTAAAAACCACAGTATATTTACCCCCTTTTAAATCTGTCTTTGTCTTAATCCAAGAATCTGAAAGAACATTCAACAAATGATAGTTTTCCACATACTTAGCATAATACATGACAGCAGCGACAACCAGTTCATATTTTTCAGAACCATCGGATTTATAACTATTGAAGAAATCTTCGGCAAGTTCACGCCCCCAATACTCGACATTGTTACGTTTCCTAGGCTCATTTGCAACTTTCGTTGCATTTGCCCACACAATCTTCTTTAGGACCCCATCTTTGTAAATGCCACATCCATAACTATCTTCAAGATTGAAAGTTTGGTTGGTAAAGCCCTCCAAGTCTTTTATATCATCCATGACATTCGTGGCAATATCCTCCATGAACTGCATGATAGAAGCATCCAAGGCAAGCTGGACATTACTACCAAACTCTTTCAATACTTTATCGTTGTTATTTGCCTGCATTTTTTGTACTTGTCTTTCTTGTTACTGGTTTACTCAGTTTCTCAATCTGCTTTTTTAGCAAATCTCGATCAACCTTAGCGCATTTCAGTTCCGTTTTAATATCATTCATCTCATTATAAAGTTCCTGTATCTTCTGATAAGCATCGTGGAGAGATTGCTGATAACTCAAAATTTCCTCTTGCGCCTTCTTCAACTGAGCACCCTGAATAGCAAATCCCTTTTCAAGATTGTCCAAGGTAGAAGAATCAATTTCAGTTTCCATCTTTTCCTTCTTCTGCTTAAACATTAACATTGAAGTTAGAAGGGTTATGCCATTTGTACCCAACAAAGCAAGTATTATTTCCGTCCAATTGATTGTCATAGTATTCTAGTTTTCTATTTGGTTAAAGTATATCACCGTACCAAATTCCATATTGTTAAATGGAGGTTTCTTTATCTCACGCCAACTATTGCTGTTGTCCGAAAACGGATGGTTGAAATTCTGCCAATCCAACAGACACCCAGAAGGTATGGTTACATCGTTATCTTCTAGGTAGGCGGCATATTCGGATTTGTCAACATCATTCGTTTCCGAACCAGTATCCTTTTCCTGTATGTTTGCCTTTCCTTCGTATATCATCTCCCAATACGGGGTGGTCTGATATTTATCCGAACTGTTCTTGTTCTGATAAATTCTCACCATATCAGGAAACATATCCTCACCTAAAATACTCTTTCCCATACTACCATCTTAATCTAGTTATTTCAACATCAGTTCCAACATCCAAATTCAAACCCCATTTGGCGTATAAATCCTTTGCGCGTTGCTCCAATCTTTTCTTGTCATTGATAGAAATAGTCTTGCTTGTGTCGGTAATTGACCAGTTTCCGGCTTTCTTTGTCTTTCCCTGTATCGTTGAAGGGGCAGTACAAACAATGAGCAACAAATCAGCATAAGCCAAATCCTTCTTCATCTCAGACGTTTCACGGCTATCATCAGACAAACGAAATCCCCATTTCTGGGCAACACTGATATATGATGTGTTTTTCAACTCATAGTCAATCTGTGCTTTCAGATATTCACGCATAGACATATAGAAATATGCTTCCACCTTCATGTTACCCTTTGCTGTTATCTGAGGGGTAACTTGAATAGTGAACGGATTATCCGAAACTTTCAGTCTATCCTCCGGCTTCAATGTTTCATTGTCGGCAATAAGCCAGTATCCGAACTCTACACTTTCTTCGGGAATAGCTTGGAGCGTGAGAGTATCTCCAATGAAATACTCCCCTGCGCCCTTTGCTGTGCCTTCGCCATTTATATCAATAATGACCTTCATGGTTCAACTTTTTACAATCCCGTAGTTGACTGTTCGTCAACCTTCATAATGATAAGGTTGTTCGGATTCTTCATCACAGGACACGCCCACAATTCACCTGAACTCTTCTCAGCATACGGTTCAGAAGAATACTGATGCAAGAACGCGATACGTCCGCCTTCCAAAGAAGAAATACGTACAGCCGGGTTGGTATCCTGCAAATACATTGACGGTGAGTTCTTGATACGGAAGAACTGACCGCTCTGAACAAGAACAACGGTGTTCTTTTCAAAAGACGGTTTGGCTTCCTCAATCACGCCAAGTTTGTTCCATTTTGATTTTTCCTCAATAGGGATAATCACAGGAATAGAGAACACCTTCATCAGCACATCAACAATTTCCTGATTGTTCATAGGATAAATTGTAGTAGATGCTGCGGCAGGAACAAGACGTGCCTGTACTGCTGCTGTCACTTTCGGGTGCATCAAGAAATTATCATACAAATCCTTTGACATTTCAAAATGATCGTATGGTACACCGTCATTATCGGCAATCTTGCACATTCTTTGAAGGTCTTTAATGGGATCAGCGTTCTCGTTCGGTGTCCAGTCTGTATCGCTAAACCATTTCTGTTTCAACGCTTTCAACTTGTGTTTTGCAGGAACACGATAGTCAATCTGAACAGGGATTGAGTTGGTACCACTAGCTGTATAGTTAAGCATACCTGTAGAAAGAGCCTGATAAGTCATACAGTTCAACTCGGTATGGAAACCTTGAATACACGCTTCCATCTTTGTGAACCACTTCTCACGGATCTTGTCAAGCAATGCACCTTGCGGAATGTCAAGTTCATAGAACTCCTGAATATCGGTTTCCATAAACTGAATGGCGTGACCCATCTTCGGAATACGGCCCGAATACCATTCAAATCCCGTAGTATCCATGATAGGCTTTTCAGCCAAAGGAGCAAGCATCACAGGACGGGTAGCCTGTGTGTATTCGTCAACCATCACGTTCCATGATTTGCTCATCTGAGGAACATCCCAATCTCCGTAGCTTCTCCAGTTTTCGTTATCAAATTTCTGATTGGCATAATCCATAAGTTCCTGCATCTCCCCGGAAAAATGCCAATCATAGAAACTAAATGTCGATCTTTGCATAAAACGAAAAAATTTAATTAGTTATACAATGTGTAACGGAAAACGCAAGGATATGATTCATCATCCTTCATCGCCTTTTTGATTGCCGAAGCTACTGGCGGAATGCGTTTTTCCAAAATCTCACTTGTCACCATCCATGCACCGTTGAAGGGATATAGAGTGGCACCGGGAATGGTGTCAACATCATAAGGCAGGATAGCATTAGGAATAACCTTGAATTTTGCGCTAGCACCAACCTGTGTAACTTCAACCAAAATATCGGTCAATTCCAATTTACCTGCATCCCCGGACAATGTAAGGATGTCATATTCGTCATGAGACGAATCAATAGCGTTAATGGTAAAGCCAGTTGTAGCACCTGCGGCAGTAGTAGGTGCTTTACCGACAACCATGCCAACCTTGGCAACTGTATTACCCATGATTTTTTCAACTTTTACCGTAGCACCAGAATCCGATTTCTCGTACATTCTGAATGAATAGTGAATGTCACCGCCATTCTGCTTTGAGGAATCACATTTAATCATGGTACCAGCCGGAAGTTTGTTCCCAACTGTAGGCATACGTTCTACTGGAACGTTACATCCTACCAACAGTACGTGCAAAGACGTATCATTAGAAAAGATATGTCTTGCGCCACCAATCTTACTATAACTTGTTGCAAGAACTCCTGCTTTCATAATTAAAAAAACTATTTGTTAATTTTACTGTAATATCGGCTGACAATGTTGTTTTCCTTGTTAGCCTTATCTTCTTCTCTCTTTCTATCTATGAATGACTTTACATCGCTAGAACCACCCTTGTCAGAGATGAAAGGATTAATGCCATCCTTTGTGTATTTAGTACACGTTTCATTGTACTTTCCCTGTATTTTCAGAAGAATGCTTGTATCTTCCTCTTCGGGCGAAATCTGAATGTTCTCAAAAATGATGTTGCGCAACAACTCGTTAGGCATACCTGCTTCCGGGCGTTTAATCAAATCAGACAGCTTCTTGCGCTTTTCAGTTACAATCTGCTTCTGCTTTTCCTCCTGCTCTTTAGCTTCAAACTCTTTCTTGAACTTTTCAAACTCTTCAAGTTTAGCCTTGACATCATCGGGCAACTCAAACGGTTTCGGTTCGGGTGCTGGTGTTGGTGCTGGTGCCGGTGTAGGTTGTGGTTGCGGTGCTGGTGTAGGTTGTGGTGCAGGATGTGATTTTTCCCATTCTTTTTTCAAGTTGGATATCTCCTGTTCCTTGATTGTATCCCACTCCTTGCGCTTATCAGACGCAAATGCTCTTACCTGACCTGCCACAGTGTTCTTTAAATGATTAACAACACTTTCATTCCAGAACTTTTCCGCATTTTCCTGCGGTGCGAACGTTGAGAACTCATTGATTGTCTGTTCGATTGTACGATCTGTAATAACGGAGCTACTTTCTCCTAACGCATTCTTGATACCTTCAAAAATGACTTTTACATTTTCATCCATATACTATTTATTTTTTTTTATGTGATTCATGCACAAGACCTTTGCGCACAGTAAGTACCTCTTACCGATGCAAATGTAGTTAAAAAATGTGTATAAGCAAAAAAATATTTAAAAAAATATTATATTTGCGGGATACATAGAAAACGATGGAAGAAATTGACTTAAAATACCGAGGATTAAAGACTAAGGATGTTGTCAAATCGCTGAAACGATATGGCAAAAGGGGAATCATACCATATAAAAGCCTTGATTTCGTCCAAAGATATATAGAGGACAGAAGAAGCAAGGGGTACAAGGTAAATATGCTTGCCCCACAGAAAGGTTCACAGGAGGCATTTCTAAGGAACAGGGCAGGAATAAAGGTACTTCACGGGAATCGTGGGGGAGGAAAATCCGTATGTCTTGGAATGGATATACTGAGTTCATGCAACCACCCGTCATTTTCCGCACTTGTTTTCCGTAAGGACAAGACATCCGCAGAAAAAGCGGACGGTATTCTTAAAGTGGTTTCAAAGATGGTTGAACCTTATGGTGAGTATATTGATTCAAAACGCCTTTCAAGACTTGACGCAGGAGGTGAAATACGATACGATTATTTCGGGGATGCCTGCTTGTCGGGAGAAAAAGGCGTAAATGAATTTAAGGACAGACAACAGGGTGGTAACGTTGTGAAGGTAGCGATAGACGAGTGCTCACAGGCAACGGAACCTATCATAAACTACCTTCAAACAGTATTGCGTTCATCATCAGGACTAAGAACAAGTCTTATAGGCGCGTGCAATCCAAACCCGTACAGCGATTTCTGGAGAGCACTGGTATCATGGTGGGTAGACGATGACGGAATAGCAATTCCAGAAAGATCTGGAAAAGTAAGATATTTCTTTCAATATGGAGATACTATACATGAAACAGCATGGGGTGACAGCCCACAAGAAGTATTTGCTCAGGCAAAAGATTATATCATCGCAAGATTCGGTAAAAATACCAAAATTGACGAAACAAACTGTAAAAGATACATCAAGAGCATAACCTTTATAGCTTCCGGGCTGGAAGATAACAAGATACTTATGGCTTCCAATCCCGACTATCAGAAAAACCTTGGAGGAACAGCACAGGAAGTATCCATAAACGCATTAGGTTCATGGAAGCTGATAAAAGGGGGAAACGAGTGGATAACCCGTGACGAAATGGAGGAAATGTTCTCATCTCAGCCTGTGTTTGACGATTATTTTGAATGTGCTACACTGGATATAGCATACGGTCTTGGTGACGTTTGTGTAATGGGGCACTTCATAGGACACCACTTACAAGACCTAGAATGGTCAAACACATTAAAGCCTAGGGATTTGAACCGATGGGTAAGAAACAATCTACGGAAATGGGGAATCGGTGAAAACAGACTGGCATTTGACGGTCTTGGAGCACCTACATTCCGTGACGCATTCCCCGAAAGCCTAGCAATACTTAGAGGTGTTCCGAAAAGACTAGACAAAAGCAAGGATGATCAACCTGTAAGATTCTATTTCGATCTAAGGGCACAGCTTGCAGATGAAATGGTAACACGTATAAAAGGAACAAACCTAGGATATTGCGGATTCAGTATAAACCCGGAACTTCTCGACAAACCGTATGTGAACAAAACAATACGGGAAGCACTGATGGATCAGAGAAGAGCAATAAGACGTGACGTGGAAAGGGAAAACGGGAAACTAAGACTGCTGAAAAAACAGGAGGCAAAAAAGATTGTAGGATGCTCTCCTGACTTGATAGAAGGAACATTTTTATACAGGACATATTTTGATATATGCGATGTAATGATTGACATACCTAGCGATATAATGGATGAATTAAAATATTTATAATTACCTATGGAAATTTTAAAATTAGACGTTTTATTACGAAAAGAACCGTTCAAAGTGGCACTTCCGTCAAGATGTGACGATGGGAGAGGTGGAGGAACAAAGAAAAAGCCAAGACGCTCCACTTTGATATACAAATATATGTCACAGGATGATTTCCTAGCGCAATGGGATACATCAGGACATTATATACACAACAGACCCGACTGGAAAGACAGTATCCCGTCAGACGATGATGCCACATCATCGGATGATGAAAGCGCGAATGTAGGTGCTCAGAAAAGAAAAAAGAAATCGGCATCAACTCCCTACGTACTGCAAAGACGGGCATTCCCTCTCCAAAGGATGATACATAAGAAAAGGGTATCACACCTGTGTACCAATCCTCTTAAATTCCAGATAAAAAAAAGCGCGTCAAACCAGCAGAACAGGGATAAGCTGACAACATACAAGGAATACTGGACTGATTCTCTCATGGAAACAGCCAAGTTTGAACTTATAAGCGAAGCTGGAAAGGTAGGAGATGCTGCCATATATATATATAAGGATAAGGACGAGATAAAATACAGGTCTTTCAGCTACTCAAAAGGAGATATACTGTATGAACATAAAAACAGAAGAGGCGAAAGAATAGCTTTCGCAAGGGAATATACAACCACATATATATCGGCTGATGGAGAAGAACATACAGACACACTTGTCGATGTATGGACTAAAGATGAGTTTTACACGCTTGATTCCAACGGAGATATAGCAACGGATATTGACGATAACGGGAATATCATACAACTGCATCAATTCCATAACCTGGGATTTATACCTGTAGTATATCTACGTCTTGAACTTCCATTTTGGGGGGCAGTACAGGACTTGATAGACGATTTCGAGTTCCTAATGTCAATGATAGGAGAATACAACACACGACAGGCATTCCAAATGCTACTTATCAAGACAAACGGAAGAATAAACATTCAAAGAAACGGATTGGGAGGAACTTCCATTTTACGTGTAGGAGCAGAAGATGATGCACAGTTCATGGGTAAAATGGACGCTTCAAACTCACTGTTCACCGAAATAGACAACATATACAACGGGATACTTGACGGAAGCGGTGTCGTTCCGCCAATGCAATCATCGTCAGGTGACAGACCTACTGGAACAACAGCAATGTATTACGAGCCGGAAATGGAATGGGCGAGAAGTGATGCACAAATGATGAATACAGCCATAAATGACATGGCGAATATATTCAAATACTATGTAGGAGTAATGGAAGGTGACGCAACAGGTTATAACGCTCTAAGAATAAACGCTACCATAGAGCCATACTCATACATAGATTTCTCTGAATGGAACAATACACTCGTTCAACTTGTAAACTCCCGAATAATATCATTACAGACAGCAAGAGAAGAAAGCGATTTCTCAGCAAATAACGAAGATGATAGAATGGACGAACAAGACAGAAGATTAAACGATATGGAAGCTAGGGTGATAGAGGAAAATAATGAAAACAACGAAAACAACGAAAACAGCTAAACTATGGGAAAATTTACAAACTTTCTAAGAAAAATAAGAAAGGCATTGGACTATATATGCCTTAACAATTTGAGAGTTGACGGAATGGAACACCTCATTGCAGGAATACTTGTAGTAAGCATGGCGCAATGGTTTTTCTCCGTATGGACAGCAATAGCACTAACCTTGTTCATTCTTGTGGGAAAAGAAATCGTCTACGATAAGTGGCTTAGACAAGGAGTGCCCGAATGGAGAGATGTATTCTGGGGAGCAGTAGGTATGGTACTTGGATTGATGTGAAAAAAAATCACACCACAAGTTTTGATATATCACAAATTATGCTTTTCTTTGTGGTGAACGTCATAACATAATATTTGGCAAAATAAATCGAACAGATTTTGTACAAGATATTAAGAACCCCTCTAAGGTGGCAGAAAGGAAACAATCTGCGACTTCTATGCCCTGCGTATGTTGTGACGTTCACACCTACGGAGGGTTTCTTTTTATCACAATTCGTTAAAATATGAACGTCACAACGAATGAACTTATTCCTATTAGTGATAATAACGGTAAGAGAGCCGTTAATGCACGTGATTTGCATTCTTTTCTTGAAAGTAAAAGGGATTTTTCAACATGAATTAAAGATCGTATTAAATCTTATGATTTTATTGAAGGTATTGATTTTCAATCATTCACCGAAATTGTGGAGCGAGAAATAGGAGCTACTAAACGAATCGAATATGCTCTATCAATCAGTATGGCAAAAGAGCTATCCATGATTGAGAACAACGAACGGGGAAGGCAAGCTAGAAAATATTTTATCGCATGTGAGGAAAACAAGCATGAACTTTCCCGAAAGGAGCTTGCATTAATGGTTATACAAGCCGAAGAGGAAAAAGAACGATTGGCTTTGGAAAATAAAAAGCAGCAGAAACAAATAGAAAAACTACAGCCCAAAGCGGACTTCGCAGACAAAGCCTTTGCAATGGAAGGCAAGTGCGATATAGGACAGGCGGCAAAGATACTTGGCTTGCCTTTTGGGAGAAACTCTTTGTTCAAGAAACTTCGTGAAGCAGGAGTATTCTTTGCTAACAGGAACGAGCCAAAACAGAAGTATATTGATGCTGGGTATTTCGAGATGAAAGAAAAGCCTATTCCAAGAGAGAATCACCCAGGTTTTGTCGTGATGGTTGTTCTATGCACACAAAAAGGTCTTGCATACATTAATCACCTGTTTGGCGGAAAACCGTCCGATGGAAAATTGGCGAGAATAGTATAGCACTGTACATAATCTATTATTACTAAAAAACAAGGAGCGACAAAAACATCGCTCCTGTAACTCCTTCAACACATAGTTGATGAGATAACACACTACTTAATCGTAACCCAAACCTGTTCGCCACGCTTTATCGCATCGTCAATCAATTTGTTCAACTTGTCAGAAGTATAGCGTGATTCGGTAAGTCTGCCTTTTGATGTATTGTTACCTACAAGGACACATCCGGCAGAATCCTTTGCTGTATTCCCAGCGTGAAAAAGAATACCCTCAAAATGAGGAACGTTCAACAGTCTTGGCATATTACGCCCGAATTTTGGTGACCAGTTGTATATAACCTGGTATCTTCCATAAGGGATAGCAGATTCAGCATAAACCTTCTTCTCGTTTCCATCAAACAATCCGTTCTTATTCACGTCAACAACACGATCTTCAAGCGTATTACTGAAAAACTCACCATCAATATACAAACGTCCTATAGTATAATCAGGCTTACACCATTTTCTTTCTACTAATAGTTCCATAATTTTTTATTTATTGATACATTGCAAATGTACAAAAAAAGTATTATATTTGCAATGTAATAATTAAGCTAGTTGATATTTAGATGTGCAGATTTAACTGCAAAAAGTAAAACTTATTTAAAGATATCATTTAATGGGGTTGTCTATATTATTTTGGCAACCTCAACAATTTCCAAAAAGCATTAAATGGATACAACTAGCAGTAACATATTGCATTTTTTAGATTTATTCATTTAGGCAAGAGAAAGGCTCAATCTGTTCTCTTGCTTTTTTATATACAAACGTGAACCAATATGTTAACATTAATTAAAAATTCAGTTTAGTTATATATATATAAAACATATTTTTGTTACTTTGCACCACATAAATGAACCATTACGATGATTTTTACTTGGCAGCAGGCAGATGTGAATCTTTACTGTTGCCTTTTTTGTTTAAAATACATACCTTTGCACTATGGACAACGAAAGAGAAATATTATCGAAACTTGACGCTATCATACAGAACCAAAAGGTTTTGTATGATAATCAAATTGTAATCTTTCAAACTCTAGCATCAATCGGGCAAAAAGTTTACAGCCAAAGCGATTTCAAGAGTTTGATGATAAACATGGTAGCAAACGGAATAACAGAAAGAGTAGAAGCCAATGATCAACAAAGAAGAAACATCTAAGATTGCAGACTATTACTTCCAGGTAAAAAGACTTGCCAACGGTATAAAATCGTCAACCAAAGAGCGTGCGGAGAAGTTTTCTAAAGACCTTCTAGCCATATTCCTTTTGGCAGGGGCTAAATCGTTCAAGTCAATATCAAAACTCCCGGATAACCAAAAAGAAAAAGTGCTAGAACTGACCAAAAAGTTTCGTGAGGATATATATAACGACATATACCAATATGTACTGGAAAGCAATAAACTGTCACTAGAACTAAACGATGATCTTGGATGGGAGTATATTTCAATGACGGACAACGGCATTAAGGAATATATGGAAAGGACATACGGTGGAGAAACGACAAAGCAGAGAATAAACACAAATACAAACAGATTCCGCGCTGTTGTTGAAGTATATCTTGCCAATACATTACTGTCCACAAAAACGAACAATATAGAGAAAATAACGGATGAGGTTCAAAAGAAGATATGGAACAACATATCATCACCATATAACGTATCATTTATTCCGCCAAGCAAACAGAAACACTATGGGAGAGGATATGCTACAAACGGTATAAGCCAGTTGTATGTTATAGAACAACAGATGATTCTAGGAATTTTCAATGAAGCAAATTACAACTCATGGAAAAACATTCCAAATTTCAAGGGATGGAGGACAGCAGTAACATCTAAGAACCCATGCCAGTTCTGCATTGACGAGCAATATAGAATACACACAGACAGACCTAAGCTGCCGTTCCATGCCCATTGCTTGTGTATATTGTATCCAGTGTTTAATATATAATAACTTGATAATCAACATACCATTGAGTAACATTACCATAAGACGGGGGATTTCCTGCATCAACCACATCATTACGTGTAAATGATTTAGGAATATTTGTGCACGAAGGCATAAAGATATTACCTGACCATTGACCTGTATAAGATCCATCTTTCGCTCTCCATCTATATCTAGCGTATGGTCTGCCGGATGAAGCAACGTAATCACTAGAAGTATTATTTGTAATGTTTAATCTGCATTTAGAAGAAGTAGACCCATTTGTCAACTGTCCGTAAACAGAGAATCCAGAAGCGTTGGCTGTTGTATCTCCAAGTGTAATAGAAAGACTTTGAGTAACCACTATCGGCTTACGAATAAATCCGTCAGATGTAGTAGGGATTAAGCATAATACATTTCCACTGTAATCACAAAAATAACCCTTAATATAAATATATGTATCCCCCATAGATATGAGATTATTGCGATTAAGGGTAATTGAAATTTTTCCTGTACTATCAATACTACTTACAACGAAAACCCCAGAATCCACCAACTTCTTTAATTGATTATATACTTCCACCTTTATCTTCATATTAGACCAAGTAAATCCCCCAAGTATTTTACCCCAATTATACCTAGAATCAGCCCAATATGGTGAAATTGTAAGTACAAACGTTGTCTTTGTAGCATCTACAGGATTAGTTAGAATATCTTTATCTATTGTAAGAGGTTTAGCCCCATGATCGTATCCATCAAAATCAGTAAGCCTGGCCCATGTTTTAGGTCTATCATATACTAATTTCTTATTTACAGAATCATAAATTATACCAGGTAAACTAGCGTTGTCAAATGAAGGGCTAGACGCTTCTTTGGGTTTTATATAACTCCACATATTAATTTTTTCGCTAAGACAAGCATATCCTAAATCATAACCATCACTAGTAGGACCGATGCCTAGAGTAGGATATACATCACTATCCAACCCTACAGGTGCGGTGATTTTACCGTTAGAGTGACCCATAATCACCCCCTTCCTCTATAACGGTAAAAGAACCTTTACAAACAACAACGCCATTACAACTGATACTACGACAATGAATATCGCCATCAATTATAACAGCATCAGAAATGTCATAATCACTAGGAAGTTCCCCACCACATAGTGTTATAACTTCGACTGCCCCTGTGCAGCTAGACTGCCCCTGTGCTCCCTCGCTTTGCTTCGGTCGCACACCAAATTTCCATTTACAAACAAATTAATTTTCATCTAACTCACGTATTAAATCATTAACATATTTTACACAGGAATCTAACTCATCATACCCGTCCAAAATCAGAGCACCGACAGTGATGTGAAGTTTGTCTATCACTTTTTAAACAGCACAGCATTCGCCTTGCTTGTATCAGACTTTTCTATCACCGTTATTGCGGAATCAATAATCCTTGTGACTTCGGATGGCGGCATCATGGGAGTGTCAGCACCTTTCCGCCAAGATTGATACTCTCTCAACTTTTTAAGAAGTTCTTTTTTTCTCATGTGTTTAGTAAATAAGGGGTGGTTATAGCATAAATGAAAAGGACTATACCACCCCTACCCCTTTTAAATTATGAAAAGAATTAAGATCCAGGCAACAGTCCATAAGACAAATATTGTTTTAAGGATCTTTTATGGTACAAATATAATAATTATTGCGAATTAAGCCAAAATTAAACAACAATTTCCCAATCATCGGCAAACACATCACTGATAGACGGAACCCATGAATCAGCGCGTCCAGTATTCTCATTGTAGATAAGACACTGGCTTGTATAGTCAATAAATCCCTTACCTTTCAGAATAAGGTCTTTTGCCGATTGGGGAAGAGATTGCATCTTAGGGATAATGTCGCTTTCGATATGAGCTGGCACTTGTTTGAATACCATCAAACCTTTACCGTCCCAACCACTTCTACGAATTGGATAGCCTGCTTTGAGAGCCATAATAGCCATACCAAAATTCATCTTTATTACTTTAGCACCATCAGAACCTTGCATACGCTGTATGCGAGTATCAAGAAGCCGTATATAGTCGAACATAGTACAACACTGCATTTCCAGTAAACACTTGTTGTACATATCATTAACGACTTCATCCATTTTCCCTGAATCTATGAAAGCGGCCAACTTTACATATCTTCCATTGAGTTCTTCGGCTTCTATCTGCATACGGTCAACTGGTGTTTCGGCAATATTATACGCCTTTTCAAACGTATCTTTAGGACTCCAGCTTTCATACCCATCTTCATAACGGGCATGATAGCCCTCATTATCAAAATTTTCCGTTGACGGTTTTTCTCTAAGAAGATGTTTCCCCCACGCATCACCTCTTGTCATGGCATTAATGTTAATTTTTATACACATTTTAAAACGTTAATTCGTTCTGGGCGATACCAACGCCCACTATCAGTTATCACAAAAGAATCACCGAATACTTTATAATGGTGTAAATTTGTTCCTTAATGCCACTACAAATAAAATCGGATGGAGGAAAACCCGAAATATGGCAAAAAAGATAAACCTCCATCCGCAAACAAAAACAAGAATTTAATCAATATAAGCAAAAACCACACATTTCGGACAGCATTGCAATGCTAAAAGGGTAAATCATCACGTCTTTCAGGCTGGACAGGTGCAGGTGATGGATCAGGTGATGGTTGCGGCATATCTATCTTAAAGCACCCAACTTCATTGTAATATTTACCCTGGTATTCTCTTGCTCTGATTTCAAGATGGGCAGTAATAGTATCACCCTCTTTCAATTGAAGATCACACAGGGTGCCCATTACATAGAAATACACCTCTTTGGAATACATGGAACCAATTTCCTCAACGAGATAATTTCTCTTCTGCCAAGGATTACCTGCCTTACTTGTACCAGCCTGTAACTGACCTACTTTCTTTACTTTACAATTTAATACTAAATCCATTTTTTTATTTTTTATATTTTTCTTCCTTTATTTTGTCCAATTCTCTCATCGCGGACAGCCTTCTTTTGTGAGCGTCCACCCTTATCCAGAAAACCTTCCAACTAACTTCCTTACCGTTAGTGGTGTTCTCTTTAAGTATCTTGCCACATTTTAAAATCTCGTTGACAAGATAATCATACCGTTTTTTATCATAGCAATATCTCATGCGACAAAAGTAATATTAAAAAATAAACTAATACAAAAAAACAATAATAAAAATTGTTAATCAAACAGTTAATTCTTCCTCTTCCTCTTTTGACAATGCTTCCACATCACCATCTTCACCTTTAGGAAAATACAGTTCGTCAAGATAATTGCTTGCTTCACTCTTTTCAGTGAAACTCTTTATAACACTCCCCCGTTTGCTAACAACACGGTAACTAATATTATCCTCTGCTACAACTTTATAACAATTTAAATCATCCACATCTACAACATCTGGAGCATTATCATCAATACGCATCATGCTTAATATATGAGAATACTCGTTCACCTTCACCGTACAGGAAAAAACATTAGGAACTGGTTCTACTATCAATCCGGCATTTATCAATGAATCAAAAACAGAACGCCTAGGCTTATATTTCAGTTGCCTCCTTATAAACTTCAACGTTATCATATTATCTCCCCTCTGTGCGGATAATACACACAAACGTAATACCCGTAACGCATCAATACTACATAGAGGCGAAAGGTACTTGTACAACTGGACAGGAGTAAATTTATGGTAATAATCAAACACTCCCTCTTCCTCTATTTCCCTTACACGCCTTTCCCTTTCTTTATTCCTTACCGTCAAATTAGTGGCTTTCCTTACCGACATAGACTATCCTTTCCATGTATCGTTTTCCTTTATCCATTTACGTTCATCATCACTAAGATCGCCTGTTGATTCACGATGATATACACACTTGTTGCATAACCCTGCCTTGGCACGGACACACTTGTCGCAATCGTATGGAAAAAACGCTATGGTGGTCTTGTCGTAGAAATCTTCACCAGCATCATCATCAGAAAGCCAACCTTTGAACTTTGCAAGCATATCAAGTGCACCTTTCACATCCTTAAAATCAGCAGTATCTATATCAGAACGCTTTAGGAAACTTTCTATAAGGCTTATCGCATCTTCAAATTCAAGGTTATCCTTGTTTATCAAAGTCTTTGTCTTTTCCTTATTCTCACCTTCCAATACACGCCTCATGGATGGTGTCACATAATCGGAAGCAAGCATGGAAGATTTGGCATAATTGACAATCTGGGTTATTCTTGGAGAGTTCACCCATTGCTTGGCTTTCATAAGCAAAGAACGCTCTGACATACCCTCGTCAACAACGTGCGTAGCCTTGTAAAACAAGACAGGATTCGTATCTATGACATAAGCGGACGCAGCCCATAACTCCATCTCATTCGCATCATCAATATGCTTTGCTATATCAATCTTCTTCTGTTTTTCATCGTCAATAAGAAGATTGTTACTAAGGGGAAGTTTACCCCATCCTTTATTCAAACCCATTACCTTTCCTCCTTTATCCTAGATTTTATCTCCCTTACCCTCTCGTCAAGTTCAGAAGAATATTTAAAAAGATTGTATATGCTACTCCTGTCAATACATAGGAAATAAGAAATATCAGACATACTTAAACCCATGTCACGCATAACACAGCACACAAGCGCACGGTTCATAACAATATCATGCTTCCTGCTTTTCCTGTTAACATCAGTATCGGAGAGTCCGCTTGCCGCTAGGACTCTCCTAAAAACCAAAGCGTTATCAGCCTTTTTCCCCATTTTCCAAATTTTCCCGGTCTACGATTAATTGCATTATATCAGCGTAACCAGCCAAATCAACCATATTGTCACGCTTTTTATGGAATCCCTGTCTGCATAGCTTTACAGCTATCTGTACAGCAACACAGTCATAAGGAGATAATTCCTTTCCAGTAATCAAAGAAGCCATCTTGGAAATGTTTTCAAAATTGACTACTGCATCGCCATAGTCAGACTGTCTGCTGTTGCTACGGATATCCTTTGCCTCATCAAGGATGCTTCTCTCTTTAACATGATCAACATAAGCAATACAATCTGAGAAAAGAATATACTCTTTACCCTGGTCATCCGCACAAATAAACTTTTCACCATTCTCAAAACAGTATTTAACAGTGACAAATTTACCGAACACATTTGACTTGCTTACAGAATCTTCACCGTGAAGTGAAATGTATTTATCACGGTTTATAATTTTCACCCTGCTATTCAATGTAACTCCAATCATAACAAATCACCTACCTTTATGTTATCCGCATCCTTCTTGTCAGAAAAGAAAATACGGTCATACTTCGTTTCACCAAACTCAACAAACATGGCTAAGATAAAATACTTGTTCAATACACTGTCATAGCCCTTGTCGTAAATTTTGTTTATCTTTTTTGTTTTCATCGTTTTTTTACATTTAATATCCATACTGTCACCTCCCATCATCATCTTCAGCATACAGGTATTGGACATCAGTTCAACAATCTTGTATCTTACGTACTCATATCCATCAACATAACATGTAATGGTTTTACTAGATATATCATAAGTACCGTAACCATTCCCAAAATAGCCCATTCCTACATAAGTACCATCCTGATTAAACTTAGCGTAAGTAGGTCTTATCATAGGATACCATCTACCATCCACTTTTACCTGAACAAGTTCCCATGTCCCGATAATAGCATTCTTGTATTCATCATCCTTATCATCGGAACAACTACACAACCCCAATAATACTATTGAAGAATATGACTATCCTCATAATTCCCCAAACAACATGCTGCCACGCCTTCGAGAAACTAATACTAATTTATTAACAGTTACAGTTGTCTTACAACCGTGAACCTTATTCCAATTTATATCTCTTAATGAAGCAAAACCATTACTGCTTCCACTAATGAAACAAACAACACTATTGAACTTAACCTTGTCAAATCTAGTAAATATAATACCATGTTTTGAAGGTTTACCACCGTTAAGCCAATAAGGAGCACTAGCACTTCTTCTTACACCGCCTTTGCTGAATTTCTGTACATGCAATATCCTACTATGCCTAGGTATGAACCTTATTAAATGATGATTGCAAAGCCTACTTGTATTAAGATTACCAGCTATGCAATAAGCATCGTTGTAATGCTCCTTAGACAAGCCTAACTTAATCCTCTTGTACTTAGTAATATAACCATAAGTAATATTCACATTGCTGAACCTACTCTTCAGTTCTTCATACAAGAACCACCTCATCGTACTCATTGCACTCGCATCCCTAAATGACTTTCCACGATTAACATTCAATGTTATTTCACCTGAATGGTACTTTTCATGACAAGTCTTGCAAAGTGTAACCAAGTTGTTAGGAGCATTGCCACCTGTTTTCCTGCTCTCAATATGATGAACCTGCAATACATCATCCTTGCTTTTTCCCTTGCAATGTTGACAAATGTGATTGTCCCTGAACAATACATATTCCCTTACATTATAAGAATCAAGTTGTTCCCCCATCTGATATTCAGATCTTTTAATGTCTGGATTTTTAATCTTCTGCATGTCAAATGCAACCACCTCCACATTAACCTGTTTCACAGGTAACAATTTGTGGATTAAACTGACAATCCTTACATGTGAGTCAATCTTTTGTCTGATTGAGGGTGCGATCCACCCTTCTTTAATCCTTCTGTTGTCAAACCTTGGTTTCCTGTATCTTGTCTTTCTGTACCTTCTGTTTCTTCTTAATGACTTTCTGTCAGAAAGTAGTTTAACAATGTCATTTCTTAGTTCGGCATTTGCCGAGAACAGTTCTTTCTTATTGGTTGTTGCAGAAATTCCTATATGTTTGCTTCCACAGTCAATTCCAATTGTTATGTGCTGTTTGTATCCATAGCTTCCATTTATCAGTTTAATGGTAAACACGTCCTTTCTGTATATGACAGCCCTTCCCTGTTTCAAGAGAAGTCTTGCTTTTCTCTCTGAGCATGGCATTACTGGTTCATTATTTTTATTAAGGACATATACCATAAGTTTATTAGTTTTTCTTCAGTTAAGTTATTCCATTGTATATCTCTAATTTTTAAGTATTACGGCAGCTAAAATAAAGCTGCCCAGGACTTCTCCCGTAAGTTACCCATCGCCAAGGTTATGAAATGGTTTCAGTTGTCAGCAACACCGTTCCTTTAGGTTCTGTTTAATCACTGACCGAAGAGGTTGGGACTTGGATAAACATCCCAACGTTCCTATACATTCATTTCTAACGTAGCACAGGTACAACCTGTGCTTAGGCTAATCTGCTTACCCATAAATCACCCTTTGGGGATAATTGCGGATAGTCAAATTTGTGTGACCAAAACCTCCATCGCCCCTATCCGTTGAATCAAGGCTTTCAACCTCAACAAATTCAACCTCAATATAATTACTGAAAAGAAGCTGAGCAATTCGCTCCTTGGCGGCAATATAGAAAGGCTCTTTCTCAAAACTCTTCACTATAACACCGATACAACCTGTATAATCACAATCAATAACACCATCCAACACATCTGCGTCATGATACTTCCCGTCAACGCCAATAATACCTTTCAGGGAAAATCCGCTTCTCGGCTTGATAATAGCCTTCATATTTGATGGCATCTGAATGGCTATACCAAGTTTAATCAGATTACGACCTTTTCTTATCAATGTGTTGTCAGGAACATACAAATCGTATCCGGCAGCACCAACAGTTTTTTTTTCGGGAAGAACTGCATCCCGTCTTAATTTTACAAATTTTACTTTATCCATTTTTAACATCCGTGTTTAATCTGAATGCAGCTTCCCTAGCCTGATCCTTCGTTCTATACAACTCTATTTTTTCAAACATACGACCATCATCACAGTCATACGTACATAAGGTGACAGCCCACATATTACCACGCGGAGAATAGAAATACCTGCCGTAATCCTTTCCCATCACCTTACCGTCAATCCTTATTTCTCCTTTATTAGCCATAACACGACTTATTTCCTCACCCCAAACTTTTTCCTAAACTCATCAATAGAGCACGCTATTCGCTGACCAAGATGGTCTACATACAAAACAGCATCTTTAATCATTTTATCATTCTCACTAAGCATGTGGATAACACTGTCAACGACACACTCTTTGCCGCTACCTAATTCAACATACTTATTACCCATGACAATGCAGTCTTTTCCCTTTAAAGGAACAATACGTTCAATCTTGCTTTCACGATATTTTTTCAGTTTTTCAAAGAACTCACGGTGCATTACACGCTCGTTCTCATCCATCACATGATAAAATTCACAGCAAATATCGTGAACATCATCCACTGTATTAATACCACTAAGGTTGTCAATCACATTCTGCAATGCGTCAAAGAAATTCACATCATACTCATCCGACACTTCTTCCATCATTCTGTCAATGGAAGCAATAACCGCGTTCTTGAAATCAATATCGTCACAACTAAATCCCAAAGAGATATAATTACGCAATGAAAGAAAATTTTCCTTAAAATCAATTCCTACTTCAATATCCATTCTCTAAATTGTTTAACGTTAATACTATTCAAATTATTAATGACAGCATCTCCGATATCATCGTTATGCTTCAATCCAAAAGACAGGCTAGGGTATTCCCACCATCTCGCAACACGTCCCTTGTCACCCCACAAAGATATAGCTTTATTATCAAAGTCGGGGAACAAAATAACATTTTTTGGCAATTTATTTCCAAGCTGATTCATTCCGCCACAAGCTGTCCATATAAAACCGTTACCAAAAGTCATAGAAGCTATCAGAGCGGTTTTCTCCGATTCAACCATACAAGTTATCGCATCGCTGCAATAATCCACTAAAAACGGCTTAAAATAACCACGATGGGTAAACCCCTCGCCCGTAGTAAACTTCCTGAAAGCATGGGTTTCCTTCTTCCTGTGACCGTTCACCCCATATCTTATCCTGTTATCATGGCACACGTTACCATCCTTATCAGAATACCAGAACACAGCGGATTCCTTTCCAAGACATCCTACCTTATACCTTGAAAACACATCATTAACGGAATCAACACCGAAAACACCTGAAAGGTACTCGTACAGGTTATTACCCTTCCAATGCCCGACATCGCTAAGCCTGTCAACATACTTCACATCAACAAACCTTGATTCCTGTCTACCCGAATCATACTCCCTCTCGTAGAAATCCTTCAAACTCATCCTGCAACCGTCCGGGCTTGACAGAATCCTAAAAGCATCAGAAGCACTACTGCAACCGGGAAGATAAGACACGAGAAAGTCAAACAGGTTGACAGAATCACCTCCCTGCTCGGTAACGGTGATACTGCCCGACTTGTTCATATAGAAAACCAGCTTATCCTTCCTGCTATGGCTCTCTAGATTTATCCTTGCAGGCAACGTCCACCGCTTACCCCTACGCCTTAAAGGAAGCCCAAGCACGGTGTCAAGATTGGCAAATATATACTCATAATCAATAGAACCCATACTACTTAAAATTACGCCATCCCTGTTTTATATCCCTAAAGAAATCGCTCAACGTATAACGATAACCGTCAGGATATCCTAGAAATTCAGAAAGACATGAAACATATCCTACAGGCTTACGACCACTCGTCCACCTGTACACCATTTCGGCAGGAACCATAAACACAAGAAGAACAAATACAATGTCAACATATATGAGAAACATGACAAAACGAATAAAACACCTCATAATCATTCCTCCATACCCCCTAAAAGAAGTTTCTTCGCATAACGCAACGCAAACTCCCAATTGTAATAAAACGTACCTAGCAAATCAAAGAACAGGCTATACACGGCATCCTTGTCACCATCGGGAACGGAATACATGATATCATCCATCATACGGATATCATCACTGAACCTGGCATTCTTTGTAGTATAACGCCACAAACCGCCAATGGCAAGTATCTTGGCGTGTTCATAAACATGACCGTCAATGGAATATACATCACAAACGTAATCATTAAACCAATCCTCATCGTCAAGCACACCACTAACAGGGCTTGCCGACAAAATCATATTAACAAACACACCAAAATGACAATACTGCTCTATCTTACCCGAACCATTGTCAAAC
Organism: uncultured Bacteroides sp.; assembly: GCF_905207245.1. Taxonomy (GTDB): domain Bacteria; phylum Bacteroidota; class Bacteroidia; order Bacteroidales; family Bacteroidaceae; genus Bacteroides. The sequence continues at coordinate 40,547 of NZ_CAJLKP010000042.1, forward strand.
TCAACCTTGAAAGCATCCTTTCCGCTCTCATTAATACTGCAAACCATATCACTTACGTAAAGCGTCTTTAACCACTGGCTGAAATTATACCTTTTCAAACCAACCCTGTTACGGGCTTCATTTATCGCACACTGGGCATCAGACACACATACATACCAATCAGAAGTAACACGAATACTTCTATCAAATAAAATAATCTCTTTATTATCCATACACAATAAAATTTTTCAGCAAAAATACATATTAAAGCAATATGGTAAAAACAATAACGGTTAAACAATATTAAAATAAGAAATACGAAACAAACCACTCTTAAAACGGCAAATCCTCCTTCATTATATCATCAGCCTGTTGGAGAAGATATTCGTCAGGATTATACTTCCGTCTTAATACGACCTGAAACAGCCTATTCCTGTTCTCATCCCACGCGGAAGTGACGGAATAGCCTTCCTGGCGTATCATGTCAACCATCTTTCTCTTGCTATAAGGTCTTACACCACAGTCATTGCAGTATGCTATGTATTTAACATACAGGTCACGGTCACGAATAGCCGATTCCTCAATATCTCCCGAAGAATCATACCCCGAATCGTAAAGATACGACAGGACACTGTTGGAATCACGTCTTGCATTCTCCGTAACGGATTCTATCGTATAACTTCTCGTAAACTCACCTTTATTCTTAACAAACCGTCTTGCACCCTCTATGATCCAGTTTATGATAGCAGCTGATTCCTTTGACAGCTTCAACGGAAGCGACCTGTCCTGTTCCGATTCCTTGAACACACGATAAAACGGAATGACAAGGGAGCGTCTGAAATGGCCGTAAGTCTGGTCCGAAACGGAAGGCATCTTGTTAAGGTTGGCCATAAACGGTGGCATCATGTCGGCAAGGAAAGGCTCACCGAACGGAAGGCGCGCCATAGTAGGCTCACCGGAAATGAACTTCTTGTATTTTCCACCGCTCACATCCTTCCCACCCATCTCGGAAGCGTAGTTGAGCAGCTTGCCGTTTATCATAGCTATATTGTACTCGCACGTAGACTTGTCACCCGACAGGTCAGCCATCTCCATATAAGAAACATTATCTTTCCCTAGCGCGTTGACAACAGCGTCAAAGAACACCGACTTACCGTTACTACCACAACCGAGAAGGTAACACATCTTCTCCATCTTTATCTTCTTCCTGTCAACAAAAGCACACCCTACAAACTCCTGCAAGGCATCCTGGGTATCCTTCACAGGAATCACATCGTCCAGGAACTTCTCCCACAACGGGCTGCGCGCCAACGGGTCATAATTGATATTGATACGTATGCACGATTCTATCATGGGAGAGAAATCGAACGTTTCCATCGTTTCCGTGTCAAGGACACAATTGTCAAACGTGATGAAGTTACGCTTGGGATTGAATATCTCATGCGTCACGTTCTTTATGATGGTACGGTAGAAACGCTCGCTCGTATCGGTCATGTACAGTTCGCTAAGACCGTTTATGCGGCACAAATCCATACACAGGCGCATCAGATCCTCCTTCATCATGGGAACGAATATCTTACCGTCAAAAGCCATGATGGAACCGCTCCTGTGCCGTCTGAAATTGCACTCCCTGCACGCATCGGCTATATCCATCTCAACCATAGCGGATATGGAACGTTTCCACTCGCCTTCATCCCTTGCTTTACGGAAACCTCGACCACCACCCTTGTCCGCCAGCTTTCCCATAACGGAATCAAGGATGTATTCATAAGAAGCCTTTGCAGATTCAGCGACAGTCATCTTCCCCTCCTTTCTCTACCGATTTCTCCCGGTCCACAACCTTCCCGAACATCACAACAGGATACAGGTCATAATCGTCCGTTGATATGTCAGGGCGTGCGTCCATATCATCAAGCGAAGAATACACGTCCGCGATGTGCTCCAGCTTCCGGCACACGATGGAATCACGTCTTATCCCGTAATACTCTATAAGGTCAGCCATGTACTGTATGGTAATGTCCTTGAACCATGTGAACGCATCATCACGTGTCTTTGCCCCGTCACAGCAGGTATTGAACGTATATCCGAAACGTCTCATCTTCACGAAGTAGCTGTTCCGCCACAACGACACCGACTTGTCCATCTCGTTCCCTGCGTTACGTATGGCAGTTACAATGCTTCCCGGCATGAGCGCGCACCGTGAAACGCGAGCGGCGGAAGGCTTCCCGTTCGCCCCGGTACCATCCACCATATCCACATCGGGCACGAACCTTAGATCATCCACGCTCCTTCCGCCCACAACGGACGTGTCATGCCGCATGAGATAGTCGGCATCCACGATATGCCCGTACTGTCTTACCTGGTCCTCGCACCACGAAGCAAATCTCCTTAACGACCGCTTCCACTCGGAAGGAAGCACATACCCGTACCTTGCACATATCTCGGCTATACGCTTCCTATCCTTCTCCCATTTGTCCTTCATCTTCCTCTCGTACTCCAGCACCTCACCCTCCACGCTGACACCAGCGACCTGTGCAGCCATAGACTTTGCAGTTAAAGGTACGGGCACGCGTTTTATGAAGGACGCTTCCGACACAAGAACCGTCCTAGTACCGTCCTTCAACGGCTCGTCAAGTTTGAGGAAACACTGTCTGTCCGCAACGTTAACGAGCGTAACCCACCCGAACAGCCGTGTCTGAACCCTCATCCCCTTGTACCAACGCTCCCTGTCGGGCATTGCATCGGACAGGCATACGACACGCCTTGATTCGGGCAATCTAAGTTTAATCTCTATTTCTTCTTCCATCTTTACACACACATTTTATCTGATTTCACCTGCAAATATATAGCAAAAAACAATACGAAAACAAATAGTTAAATTAATTAACTGCAAATGTTTACGTGGTTAACAAATACGTGTCAAGAAAGATAGTTTATCTTCTTTTACACAAGATTTTTTACTTTCACGTCCACAGTATGCTTTGAACAGGAAAAGTAAAAAATGTTGATTGTTGTTATTTTTTATTTTTGTCATAATTTTTCTCATTTTAGTTAAAATGATTTAACTATAATTTTTTATTTACTTATTATTTTCTACGTTAAGAAATGTAAAATTGACTTAATTTAACATAAAATAAAAAATCTCAACACCGATAGTTGCATATGCAACTAATTGATTCGGAGAAATTCGTAAAAAACCTACGAAATTCGTTGATTTTTCGTAGACTTCGTAAACTCTTCGTTTTTCAACACTTGTCAAAAAACTCGCAAAAATTAACGACTAAACAGCTTATTTTCAACGTTTTATACTTGTCAAAAAAAATTGAATCGTTAATCGTAAAAAATTTGCTCTCTATTAAATAGCATATTAAATGTTAAAAGTAATATATATTTACAACATATACATACACGTACACCTTACATACTCTATTACAATACATATACATACACAATGCATACATAACACATACAAATACAGACACCAAAACTGCATACGTAATTTAGTATAGATACATATCAAAACGACGAAATCAACGAAGAATACTGTAAACCAATAACTTATACTGCAAAAAAAGACATAAAAAATGCAACCACACCTACGAAACACACCAAAAAACCTACGATTTTCGTAACTTTTTATGTAAATATTTATCCGATTTTGTTGAAAACTACCGAAAATACACATCCAAACCGCAAAATCAGCCATCCGAGCAAAATTTGGAGAAAAAAAATTTTTCAGAAAAAAAAATTATCGGGAGCGACACACCCGACGCGAAGCCCCCACAAAAGGGGGTATGGTACTGATTTACAGGCAATTACGCACGTTTATTTACCGCGATTCTCAATGTTTGTAAATAAAAAAGAATTCTTTTCTACGACAATCGAATTTCGAAATCTTTACAAATAAAATATCTTTACAAGTGACTTCTACGAAGATTTCGTAATTCCTTGATTACCAGACACTTACAAACAAATTTAACATAAATTAACATTGAAAAATCTTGAAATTAAACATAATATTGGTCTTGCGCGGTCTGATCTATTAATATTATGCAATATTAATTTAAAATATGCATATAAAAAGTATTTATTTTGGAAAAAACGGGCTTAATTTATAATTAACGTTAATGAAATATACAACCTAATCAAAAGCGCTGTATGTTTGCAGTGTCGGAAGGACAAATAGATACTTGACGTATTGAAACAGCTTGCTATAGTGACAGTATAGTACAGATCCGCAAACCAGGATAAGCGGAATATAAATAGCGGTGTAGCTAGCCACGATGCAGAGGCACGGAATGTTAGATAATGGCGATAATGTTTTAGTGCGATATGTGATTAGCTCCTGATACGATATAATATTAATGTATGCGCGTATCTGTATCCTATACATAAGCCTTAATACTGGTCGGTATATATAAGCCGTAAAAACATACGATACGCACATATTGTAATGTAGCTGCCATCTATAGCCTGGTTGGTGTGGTTGGTGTGGTTGGTAACGGTTGTAAGCCCGTATAGATACAGAACACAATATAAACTTATACATTATGAATGGGAAATTATTAACGATTTAAATTATATCATTATGAAGACTTTAGAAAGCATTTTTTCAGAGATTAAAGAAAACGGTGTAATTACTAAACAACAATTACAGTTATTAAAGAACCGATCTAACAAGCAGCAAAAAGATGTTATAGATTACGATTGGTTGGAAAGTATCGGAGATGGTTACGGTATCCCATTGACAGAGGAACAAGGCGTTCAGGGCTTGAACTGGTTAAAGATGTTCATTAAGAAGAATGGAGAAAGTAACGTATATGGGTATAGAGAGCTTGAGATAATTAATAATGCTTCTCCGGCTGACTTCGTTTTCAAAGGGTTTTATAATGCCGGAAACGGTTCGTTCAGATACTTCCTACCTATCTACTCTCTCAACGGGATGGAATATATACCAATGAAAAAACCTTATATAATTGGTTGATCGGTGTTGTGATATTCATTTCCGGCACCGACTGGGATAAGCTATGAGAATTCATAAACAAAAGTTATGAATCAGATAAATTTTAAAGGATATGAAAGAATAAATGAAGCGCGTTATTGCTATTATGGAAATACGAAGAAAGAAGCGTTAACAGCGTTTAGAAAATCGTTTGGCAGCTTTAAAGGCTTTGTAAAAAAGGAATGGGAATTAGTATAAATCAAATTAAATATTACAATTATGGAAAGATACGATTATTTTGCAGCGGTTAGAGAAGATGTTTTGAATTATATCAATGAGAACGGAATAGTGGTAACCTCCGAAAACCGGGACGAAGTGGAACAAGATCTCAACGATACACTGTTTACATGTGATAGTGTAACGGGAAACGCATCAGGATCTTATACCTTTAACACTTGGACGGCTGAGGAATACTTGTGTCACAATTGGGATCTGTTAAGTGAAGCGTTAACGGAGTTCGGTTGCGATATGAGTTATTTGGAAAAAGGCGCGGAATCATGTGACGTAACTATACGCTGTTACCTGTTAGGGCAAGCAATTTCGGAAGTTTTGGATGAAATGGAAAGGAGGGAAGAGGAATGAGAACGTTTTTTGCACAAGTTAGTACAAGGTATCGGGCAATTAAAAATTGCCCGTTTACCCCTGCACATGTTGCCAAGGTTTTTGGCGGTTATATGTGTTTTGAAAGTGATAATGATTATAGAGTTTGGAAAAATCAAAAGTAAATAACGATGATCGAAACATTAATACTATTATGTTGCCTGTATCTATCAATACGGGTAACTGATTATATCGAAAAACATAAACAATAACAATTAAAAACGTAACATTATGAAAAGAAGAAACGACATACCTAATTTACTTGCAATGTATATACGTAATACAAGTGAGATATACAATATTACATCATGGTTGCAAAGCTGTGTGATCAAAAAAGCGAACAAAGGTGTACAACCACAATTAGAATACCTTGCAAATTGTAGCACAATGAAAACCATAATCAGAGAGGCCGCCAAACTGTTATACAAGTACGACGGGATAACACCCACCAGACAGGAAAAACAGGAAGCGGCCCGGGAACATGCCAAATACATTCTTGATGGTGTGCAATACTATATAAATAATCGCTAATAAAGGGCAAATAAAACCCTGTAATGAAAGATATCAACCAATACCGATATATTACCCATATATATGTAAATCGTATAGAGCAACAATAGAAGATATAACATATAGTTGTATATTAAGGCATAAGGATCACTAGTTTTTTAAACAGTTTTACCACGGTCCGAACGGAATGCAAACTGGATCGGAAAGATACAAGGAAATACAGGAACTCGAAAAAGCCGTTATAGATGCACCACTATACAAGCTACTAGGGCTAACTATCACGGAAACACCCCTAGACGGACGTATCAGATACTTAAAACAGTTACCCGTATATAATACGGACGTATTGGCGGAACTTACCTATTAATCATTTATAAAAAACAACATAATTATGATACAATTTACTATTGACAGTTTTAGCGGCGGTATATCAGGCCGCCGGTATAAATCAATCAATGAAGCTATACAAGACGGTGGCTACTCTGTTTGGTGCAATGAAAAAATTAAACTAGCTTTCAATTTTGGGAACGGCACGGAAAAAGATTTTAAAAGATATTGCAAAGACAACAAATGTAAGATTATAAGCGAAAACAAATTTTATTCTTTGTCGTTGAATGAGCAAAAAACACATATTCAATTCATTCATGAACAATTAAACCGTTATAATGACCTATGAAAAAGAAATACGCTAAAGAACAATTACAGGAGGCAATTACCAAGGTAAGCAATGTAATGAATAATAATAAGGTAGCATGCTTTCAAAAACCAATAGTACCAGGCGATTGCCCTACGTTTGACGAAGAAACAGCAAACTATGTTAGGGAAAGACTGGAATTATACCTAAAAACGTGGGTGTTACCAAATCTCAACGAAGTGTTAAACGAATTATCTAAATAATTAGTATTATGAAAAAACAAAACTTACAAAAAGAATTATATCCTATCCTTGAAAACGAAAGTATTAAGATAGGAACGTTTAAAGCTAGTAGAAGTATTAATACATTGGACCTTATTAAGGAAAATATTAAGTTTTGGAAAAGCTATGACGGGCACAAGTTACCCGAAAAACAGGTTAAACAAGCGTATCATAACGGCACCAGGACACAAAACATAATCAAACTATACAGAGCACGCCCGAATTGATTAAGTTTGTAAGAGAGCACGCAAACGACTATAAAACGTTAAATCGAAAGGACGTACCTAGCTGCATAAATATTGATCGTAGGCGGAGTGAACGTTATTTTTCCGTATATATCGAAAAGTTTGGGAACGTGCGTTTTAATGAAGTGTTAAGAGTTTTCCCTTTGCTTCCTAAATCATATTTGAACAAGTAATGAGAGTAATTAGAGTAATAAGAGTTTTAAAGAGAATACTAACCGACTCAGATATAATAGATCTGTACGGTATGTATTGTGATTTTTATAAAAATATACAATAATTTAGATAGCATTTTACGCAATTTGTTAGTTGCTGGAAACATTGTAACCGTACCGTTTGAACAAATGAGAGAGATACGCAAGGAATTGGACCGCTTTGTTAAGCCTGTACAGATAGAGATTGTTAAGAGTGATTTTGAAACTGTTTCGTTTAGAGAGTTAAGATAAAGCGGAAATAATGTGAAATATTTTCCCGGCGTGGAGAACAACAAGCGGATCGCCACCGCCGCCGGGAACTATTTATTAACTTAAAAATAAAAAGACATGGAAAGTACATTCAAGTTGTTAGCTACTGACAGACAGGCGCAAATACTATTCAACAACTATTGCGTTAAACTGATGGAGTTCAAAGGGGGTAAAGAAAGTTATCCAGAAATGAAATAATTTACCCGTGGCGTGTTATATTGCGTCATAAAGAAGAGTTAGGAAAACTTCATGGGGTATATTCATTTGAAAAACTTGTAAGTATCATTTAATTTAAAAATAATCATTATGAAACGAATTGCAATTTTGGCTTTATTATCATTAAGCCTATCATCATGTAGTGAATACTTCGATAAACAACAAAGTAAGAATGAACTAAAGAAAAAGTATTCTTTCGCATTAAATTACTATGTTGAAAGATTGTCCGTTATTTGAATCATACAGAGATAGTATTAACAAATACACAAGACTTTCAAATGAACTTGATTACTAACTTAAAAACAAAAGAATATGGGAACGAACAAACAACTAAGTATTAAGCAAATTATTTGCTCTAACATTATAGCAGCCGAAAAAGTTGCCGGGGATGTGTGTCAAGGTCTTGCCATCAAGCTGTCGAAAGCGTTTATATACGATAGCCGTGATATTGATGCCGATGAAATCTCATACATTAGCCAACAATGCGAAATTGCGCTTCAAAATATATCCGAATTAGGGCTTACGGAAGCCAAGAACAATGAAATGAATAATATAATAGCTAAATATAATGGGAACGAACAATAAACAATACATCCTGGAAGGGCGGAAATGGGATGTAATAGAGAGTGTTGACGGATATTTTTCCGGGGAAAAGAACGGAGTTATCATACAAGGAACGACAATGAGTGATCTGTATGAAAAATGCAAATCTTTTGACATAGCTTCGGTTATGGAGAAGATTAAGACGGGTGTAGATCTGAACGACTGGGAAAAACGCTTAATAAAAGTTAATAAAAAGTTGTTGGAAAACAAATAAACTATATCTTTGCCGTATGAGAAAAAAATACGTTGCATATTATAAAGGCTGTACAATAGAGGTCACAGGAGAAAAAAACTTCATGTACCGAATAATAAAAGGTGAACGGATGGATCTCTTTGTTGATATGTTTTACAGGTCTACAACTGATGCGCTAAAGGGCGCAATGAGGTGGGTGGACAATAATGTTAGGAAGGAGTGAATTTATGCTTTTTGGAATTGTTTTTGCTATGATAATGAAAGCTATATGTGGAAATATGTTGGACGATTGATGATTGTCATTGTATGGCTTATTGTGTTACAGATTTTGTCTGAATGTTAAACGTTTGTGTATATGAATAAAGAAGAATTTAAATCAAAGAAAGAAATTATCAATTCAAAGATAAACGAATTGAAGAACGAAATGATAAAATTAAAGAAGGAGTATATTGAATCCAATGTGAAGTATCCTATCGGAAGCAAGGTGTGTATTACTACTAATGAATCAAAACGATATGCCTATGTCAAGGATTATAGGATTAATTCTCTTGACAATATTGAACCATTGTTTAACAAGGTGAAGAAAGATGGAACCATGTCGGAGATGGGCTTATATGTTTGGTCTTGTCAATGCCCTACGATAGAACTGGTAAAGGAGTAATTATTATGGCAAAAATAATGAATTTAGGAGCACATTGTAGTGAGTGCGTTATTCGTCCGTTTATGTATTGCATGGCTTTACAAAAGAGAATAACGGCTAGAAAAACACCCAAGTATTGTAAGAACTATAAAAAGTATAAAATATGACCAAGAAAATTGCTGTTGTTGGTTCAATGATAAATTCATCCGAATACCCTCTATTAAAAGAATTGGAAACAGGATATTCCCTTGAACGTTATGATTCTGTTGAGGAAGCTAGAAACAGTGATTGTGATGCTGTTATAGTAACAGATAAGGATAGTATTGGTTATGGTGATAAAACGCATATTCTGACGAATTTTGATAAACCTGTTGTTGGTGAAAGTAATTGGATTTATATCCATGAACCAAGAACCAAATGCCGTATCAAGGACGATAGGTTTGTCAGAAAACAAATTGCGAAACGTAGAAAAAATAACAAGAACCCTAAAACACATAGGAGGAAGAGGAAGTGAACACATTTTACGGAATCAGCTTTGCAATATACTTTATATTTATCACTCTTGTATTGACCACATTCATATATGGCTTAAAAAGGGATAAATATAAGTTTTGGAAGTGGGTGATTATAACATTATCTTACTTCATATTTGTTATTATTTACACAATTTTTTGTTTATGATGATGGAAAAGGTGGAAGTAGGAACCCTTGACATAGACGAACTGTTTGAACACAGGGGTGTAATATATGAAGTATTATACAAGACGGATTATTGTGTCCATTGCCGATATCCTAACGACAAATACCGTTACAGGGATAAATGGAAATATCTCTATACCGAGTTTAGTTTATGGACAAAAGTGAACAAGATATGAAAACACTGGTTTTTGATGTAATGCTTGACGGGCGGTTTATACATACGTTCAGATACCAATACTGCCCGTTGTTCCCGATAGACGAAGAGGAACTGGAGAAGTTTGTTACAGACAGGCTTCCTACATTAAAAGGAAAGGATTTTAAAATAGTATTTTGATTATGAAACAGACAGTAGAAGAAGCAGCAAGAGAAAATATCCTGTTTAATCACAGGACAGTTGACAGAACTTTGTTTGGTAAAGATTTGGCAAAGTTTGGAGAGATGA
>NZ_CAJLKP010000043.1 GCF_905207245.1 uncultured Bacteroides sp.
TACAAGCTACAAGTGCCTTTCGGAACATAGCGCAGCTACTTGTAGCTTGTAGCTGGTAGCTCGTAACTAATACATTACGAATTACCCCCTCTCCCCACGTTTACAAATCTTAATCTTCTGCAAGCGAGACAAAAAAGATGTTTCATTTCAAGATTATTACGTATATTTGCAAGCTAAACAAGAGAATGGAAAGCGCCGCTACGGACTGAAATGAAATAAAAACAGCTTCGAGTTATTAACAAAATAGGCGACTTATCAACAGATTTTGCAATCTTTCTCTTTTTTAGTAGGCGCAATACGGAATTATCACTTATTTCGCTGCCAATAAACACTAAGAATATGGGAAAAATTATTGCTTTGGCAAATCAAAAAGGTGGTGTAGGAAAAACAACGACTACGATTAACCTCGCAGCCTCCCTCGCCACCCTGGAAAAGAAAGTGCTCGTTGTGGACGCAGACCCGCAGGCAAACGCCTCTTCCGGTTTGGGTGTCGACATCAAGCAGGCGGAATGTACTATTTACGAGTGCATTATTGACCGTGCCGATGTCCGCGAAGCTATCCATGACACGGAGATTGATACACTGAAAGTGATCTCCTCCCACATAAACTTGGTAGGCGCCGAGATAGAGATGCTCAACTTGAAAAACAGGGAAAAGATATTGAAGGAAGTGCTTGCACCGTTGAAGGAAGAGTTTGATTATATCTTGATAGACTGCTCACCTTCACTGGGACTGATTACCATCAATGCCCTCACCGCAGCCGATTCTGTGATTATCCCCGTACAAGCGGAGTATTTTGCATTGGAAGGTATCAGTAAGCTGCTGAATACCATCAAGATTATCAAGTCGAAACTGAACCCGGCACTCGAAATCGAAGGTTTCCTGCTGACGATGTACGACTCGCGCCTGCGCCAGGCCAACCAGATTTACGACGAAGTGAAACGCCACTTCCAGGAATTGGTGTTCAATACCGTCGTGCAGCGCAACGTCAAACTGAGCGAGGCTCCCAGCTACGGTCTGCCCACCATCTTGTATGATGCGGACTCCACCGGGGCCAAGAACCATATGTCGCTTGCCAAAGAACTGATTAGCCGTAACAATTAAATTTAAAACGAAGAACCATGGCACAAAAAAGAAATGCATTAGGACGCGGGCTGGACGCCCTGCTCTCAATGGACGAAGTGCAGACCGAAGGCTCTTCTTCCATCAACGAAATAGAGTTGTCGAAGATTGTCGTCAACCCTAACCAGCCTCGTCACGAATTTGACGAGACTGCCCTTCAGGAACTTGCCGACTCAATCTCTGAAATAGGTATCATTCAACCCATTACCCTGCGCAAGCTGTCGGACGATGAGTATCAAATCATTGCCGGAGAGCGCCGTTTCCGCGCTTCGCAACGGGCCGGTCTGGCAAGTATCCCCGCTTATATCCGCACTGCCGACGACGAAAACGTCATGGAAATGGCGCTCATCGAGAACATACAGCGCGAGGACCTGAACTCGGTGGAAATAGCCCTTGCCTACCAGCATCTGCTGGAACAGTACGGTCTGACACAGGAACGCCTCAGCGAACGCGTAGGTAAAAAGCGTACCACTATCGCAAACTATCTGCGTCTGTTGAAGTTGCCCGCCCCTATCCAGATGGCAATACAGAACAAGCAGATAGATATGGGACATGCCCGTGCGCTTGTCACCCTGGGTGACCCAAAACTGCAAGTGAAAATATTCGAAGAAATCATTGAGCACGGGTACTCCGTACGCAAGGTAGAAGAAATAGTAAAATCCCTGAACGAAGGCGAAACCGTGAAAAGCGGCGGACGCAAAATCGCTCCCAAACGGGCCAAACTGCCGGAAGAATTCAACATGCTGAAACAACAGCTATCGGGCTTCTTCAGCACCAAAGTGCAGTTGACTTGTTCGGAGAAAGGAAAAGGTAAAATCAGTATCCCGTTCAATAACGAAGAGGATTTGGAACGTATTATCGGTATACTCGATACTCTAAAAAAATAAATGACGAAAGGAACAAGAACATATCAATGGTGTATCGCCCTGCTGCTTTGCCTCGTGCAGACGGCAGGGATTGCTATGTATGGGCAAGACCGCCCGCGCGCCGCTGCCAAACGCCAACAAGCACAACAGGCAGATTCGCTACGGAAGCTGCCACAGATAGCATTGGATAGTCTGGATTCGCAAGCCGCCCCCGCTCTGCAACGGGGTTCGGCAGCCGTAGACAGCATTGCCGTAGCCGACAGCATTGCTGCCGAAAACAAAAAACGCCTGTTGGAGATGACCACTACTGCCACCCCGCAAGTGCCGCCCACACCGGCGGACAGTCTGCACGAGGCAGTCAACAAGAAAGTATTCATTCCCAATCCGACCAAGGCGACATGGCTCGCTCTCGTCATTCCCGGCGGCGGACAAATCTATAACCGGAAATACTGGAAGCTGCCTATTATATATGGCGGTTTTGCCGGATGTGCATATGCGCTCACGTGGAATGGCAAAATGTATAAAGACTATATGCAGGCCTACAAGGATGCCGCCCAAGGAAATTGGGAAGCCAGCAGTATCAATGACCTCCTGCCTCCCGGATACGTTGACCGTGTTTCCAAAACCCAGATAACAGAAACCCTCCGGAAGCGAAAAGACACATACCGTCGGTATCGTGACCTGAGTATCTTCGCCTTCATAGGCGTCTATCTGATATCGGTAATCGATGCTTATGTAGATGCAGAGTTATCTAATTTCGACATCACCCCCGACCTTAGCATGCGGATAGAGCCGGCTGTAATCAACAACCAATACAGTAGCGGCACCTCCAACAAGTCGGTCGGGCTGCAATGTAGTTTCCGTTTTTAATGAATAAATAAGCTATACCAAAGAATAATCACACATGAAAAATAAATCTGTAAACATGAAGAAGTTTATCGCTACTCCGTTCCTGTTTTGTCTATCACTTTTCACCTTTCACGTACAAGCGCAGGAAAGTGTGGATGTGCTCATCCGCGACAACGGAACAGAACGAAAGGAAAGTATCGAGCTTCCCCAAAGTATGACATATCCGCTGGACAGCTTGCTCAACGACTGGAAAGCGAAGAATTATATCGACCTGAGCAAAGATTGCAGCACTTCTACAGAGAATCCTCTTTTCAGCGACTCTGTCTATATCGACCGCCTGAGCCGCATTCCAGCCGTAATGGAAATGCCATACAATGAAATTGTACGCAAATTTATTGATATGTACACCGGACGCCTGCGCAATAATGTAGCATTTATGCTGAGCGCCTGCAACTTCTACATGCCTATCTTTGAAGAAGCACTCGATACCTACGGTCTGCCGCTCGAACTCAGGTATCTGCCCATTATCGAGTCCGCCCTCAACCCTTCCGCCAGGTCGCGCGTAGGCGCCTCCGGCTTGTGGCAGTTTATGCTGGCTACCGGAAAGATGTACGGGCTGGAAAGCAACAGCCTCGTTGACGAACGCTGCGACCCGATAAAAGCCACTTGGGCAGCCGCCCGCTACCTGAAGGATTTGTATGCCATTTATCAGGACTGGAACTTGGTGATTGCCGCCTACAACTGTGGACCGGGCACCATCAACAAGGCTATACGCCGCGCCGGAGGGAAAACGGACTATTGGGAAATCTACAACTTCCTGCCAAAGGAAACCCGAGGATATGTGCCTGCATTTATTGCAGCCAACTATGTTATGACGTATTACTGCAAGCACAACATCTGCCCCATGGAAACCAATATTCCTGAGGCAACGGACACCGTTCTGGTGACAAAAAACTTACACTTCGAACAACTTGCCGATATCTGTGGCGTCAGCCTGGAAGAAGTCAAAAGCCTTAACCCCCAGTACAAAAAGAGCATTATTCCCGGTGAAAGCAAAGCACAGACTCTCCGCCTGCCGATGAACTCCATCAGTACATTTATCGACAACCAAGATACAATCTATGCCCATCGTTCTAACGAACTGTTCAAGAACCGCCGAACGGTAGCCATCTCCGAAACCCGTTCTACAGGACGGCGCGCCACCACTGGCAGCGGCAACCTGACGCGTCATAAGATACGAAACGGAGAAACACTGGGAAGCATCGCACGCCGTTATGGTGTCACCGTCAAACAACTTCAAAGTTGGAACGGACTGCGCAACACCAACATTTCCGCCGGAAAGCAACTGAAGATATATAAATAAACCCACAAACGCTTGCGTGATGTTGAAATTTGCTTATTTTTGCAGCAATTGAAGAAAGGAGAACAGGTTATGGAAGAGAATGTGAGCCAGAAAGATAAAGAAAAAGTCGAAGAGGAAATGATAGAACAGGCTTTCCAGCAACTGTTGAACGACTATTTGGCAACCAAACACCGTAAGCGTATTGAGATTATTACAAAAGCATTCAACTTTGCCAACCAGGCGCATAAGGGCATCAAACGCCGTTCGGGCGAGCCTTACATTATGCACCCGCTTGCTGTGGCACAGATTGTATGCACCGAAATAGGTTTGGGCTCTACGTCCATTTGTGCCGCCCTGCTGCACGATGTGGTAGAGGACACAGACTATACCGTAGAAGACATAGAAAATATATTCGGCCCGAAGATTGCCCAGATTGTGGACGGGCTGACTAAAATATCCGGTGGTATCTTCGGTGACCGCGCTTCGGCACAGGCAGAGAACTTCAAAAAGTTACTGCTGACGATGTCTGATGATATACGTGTGATTCTTATCAAAATAGCCGACCGTCTGCATAATATGCGCACGTTAGGTTCCATGCTGCCCAACAAGCAATTCAAGATTGCAGGTGAGACATTGTATATCTATGCCCCCCTTGCCAACCGCCTGGGGCTTTATAAAATAAAAACTGAACTGGAAAACCTGAGTTTCAGATACGAACATCCCGAAGAATATCACGAAATCGAAGAAAAGCTGGCGGCCACAGCTACCGAGCGTGACAAGGTATTCAAGGAGTTCACCGCCCCGATTCGTGCCCAACTGGACAAAATGGGGTTGAAATACCGTATTCTTGCACGTGTAAAATCCATCTTCTCCATCTGGAACAAGATGCAGACCAAGCATGTGCCGTTCGAGGAAATCTACGACCTGCTTGCCGTACGCATCATTTTCGAACCACGCAATACGGACGAGGAACTGAACGATTGTTTCGACATCTACGTCTCCATCTCCAAAATATACAAGCCCCATCCCGACCGCCTGCGCGACTGGGTGAGCCACCCCAAAGCAAACGGTTATCAAGCCCTGCACGTCACCCTCATGGGCAACAACGGACAGTGGATTGAAGTGCAAATCCGCAGCGAGCGCATGAACGACGTGGCCGAACAAGGCTTTGCTGCACACTGGAAATACAAAGAAGGAGGTGGCGGTGAAGACGAAGGCGAACTGGATAAATGGCTACGCACCATCAAGGAAATTCTCGATGACCCACAACCGGACGCTATCGACTTCCTCGATACCATCAAACTGAACCTGTTTGCATCGGAGATATTCGTGTTTACTCCGAAAGGTGAAATCAAAACCATGCCGCAGAATTCTACAGCACTGGACTTTGCTTTCTCCCTGCACACAGACATCGGTAGCCACTGCATCGGTGCAAAGGTAAACCATAAGCTTGTACCATTGAGCCACAAATTGCAGAGCGGTGACCAGGTG
Organism: uncultured Bacteroides sp.; assembly: GCF_905207245.1. Lineage (GTDB taxonomy): Bacteria > Bacteroidota > Bacteroidia > Bacteroidales > Bacteroidaceae > Bacteroides. The sequence continues at coordinate 5,671 of NZ_CAJLKP010000043.1, forward strand.
GAGGTACTGACATCCAAATCTCAACGCGTACAACCGGAATGGGAAGTATTTGCAACGACTGCCCGTGCCCGTGCCAAAATAGCCGCCATCCTGCGCAAAGAGCAAAGAACAAGCCAGAAAGAAGGCGAAAACCTCCTGAACGAATTCTTCAAAAAGGAAGAACTGCGACCGGATGACATACTGGTAGACAAACTGGTAAAGGCTCATAACATGAAAAGCCGTGACGAATTACTCATAGCCATCGGCAACAAGAAAATCGTACTCGGAGATCTGGATAAAAACGCCTTGAAAGAAAAGCAGGGAACCAACTGGAAGAAGTTCCTCACATTCTCGTTCGGCAGCAATAAAGATAATAAAGAACCGGTCGAAGAGAAGGTGCCGCAAGAAAAGGAGAAAATCAATACGAAGCAAATTCTGAAACTGACGGAAGAGAATATCCAGAAGAACTATATCATGGCAGAATGCTGTCACCCTATACCCGGTGATGACGTGCTGGGTTACATTGACGAGAATGACCGGATCATCATTCATAAACGCCAATGCCCCGTTGCCGCCCGATTGAAGAGTAGCTACGGAAACCGCATTCTTGCCACAGAATGGGACACACACAAGGAGCTCTCTTTCTTGGTGAATATATATATAAAAGGTATAGATGCCATGGGATTGCTGAACGAAGTGACCCAAGTCATCTCCCGCCAGTTGAATGTGAATATCCGTAAACTGACAATTGAAACAACGGACGGCATCTTTGAAGGCAACCTGCAATTGTATGTACATGATGTGGACGACGTGAAAACCATTTGCAATAATCTGAAACAGATACAGAACATCAAGCAGGTGACCCGTGTAGAGGCGTAAATGGAATGAAAGTCAAACAATAAAAGCACACTATAATATGTTTAACTCTAAAAAAGGAATAGACGATAAAGTTAGTAACCAGTTAACCACCCTTTCCAACCAAAGTTTAATCAAGGGTGACTGTTCCATAGAAGGAGATATGCGTATCGATGGAACGATAGAAGGCAATATCCGATGCACCGGAAAAATAGTGATTGGTCCTGAAGGAAGAATAAACGGAAACATTTCCTGTACGCACGCCTGCCTGCACGGCACTATCATTGGCGATGCATACGTGAAGGAAGAACTCACCCTGAAAGCCAACTGTGTGATGCAAGGCAACATCTATACCACGAAACTGGAAATAGAATCGCAAGCCAAGTTCAACGGAAGCTGTAGTACAAATGACATGAATCATGAGGTAAAATTACTGGGAGCTATTACTGAATAACATTATTTACAATAGATTTAAGCTTCCCAAAACCATTCCGCTAATAAAAGTTTTATTTTGCATAGACATCTATTATTGATATAAAATAGCTATTTTTGCAGTCTATATCAATGAAGTATACTATGATAGTCGGCAAATATATAAATTTAGAGATACTCCGAAGGATACTATTTAATGATGAAGAAATAATAATTTCCGATGAATGTATCCAAGAAGTAGATAAAAGTTTTCACTTCTTAAGAGAGTTCTCAAGCGATAAAATTATTTACGGAATCAATACAGGATTCGGTCCTATGGCGCAATATAGAATCGAAGACAAGTCATTAAGAGAACTACAATATAATATTATCAGAAGCCACTCTACCGGAGCCGGACAACCATTGCCTTCACTCTATGTAAAAGCAGCAATGATTGCCAGATTATTCACCTTTCTACAAGGGAAATCAGGAATACACACGGAACTGGTAGAGTTACTCGTTAAGTTCATTAACCTGAATATTTTTCCATATATACCGGAACATGGCAGCGTAGGTGCCAGTGGTGACTTGGTGCAACTTGCTCACATGGCATTAGCACTGATAGGAGAAGGCGAAGTCTTCTATAAAGGAGAGCTACAACCTACCGCCCAGGTACTTGAGAAGAATCACCTCGAGCCTTTTTCCATACACATACGCGAAGGGCTCTCGGTAACCAATGGCACTTCTGTCATGACAGGCATTGGCATTGTGAATTTGCTTTATGCCCGCCAATTGCTCAATTGGTCGGTTTGTGCATCGGTAATGATGAATGAGATTGCTGCATCGTATGACGATTTTATCTCCCAGCCGCTCAATGATGCCAAACTCCACAAAGGCCAGCAGAAAATAGCTGAGGCCATGAGAAAACAAATGGCAGACAGCAAGTGCACACTCAAAAGGGAAATTGAATTGTACGGACAAAAACATGAGGAGAAGATTTTTGAACATAAAGTACAACCTTATTATTCATTAAGATGTACTCCGCAGATTCTGGGGCCGGTATATGATGCTTTAGCCAATGTGGAAGAAGTGCTCATCAATGAAATCAACTCTGCTTGTGATAACCCGATTGTCGATCCTGAGACACAGAATGTATACCATGGTGGTAACTTCCATGGAGATTATATATCTTTTGAGATGGATAAACTGAAAATAGCCATCACGAAACTAACTATGCTCAGCGAGCGTCAATTGAACTATCTGTTTCATGATAGAATCAATGGCATCCTCCCTCCTTTTGTCAACTTAGGAGTATTAGGATTGAATTATGGACTGCAAGCCTCACAATTCACGGCAACCTCTACAACTGCCGAATGCCAGACTTTGTCTAATCCGATGTATGTGCATAGCATTCCCAACAACAACGATAACCAGGATATTGTGAGCATGGGAACCAACTCTGCATTAATGGCAAAAACGGTTATTGAGAATTCTTATCAAGTCATGAGTATTCTGTTTATGGGTATTGTACAGGCAGTGGATTATTTAAAGATACAGGAGAAGTTGAGCACAGAGTCACGTTGTGTATACAATGAAATCCGGGCATTTTTCCCCGTATTTACCCAGGACACTCCCAAATACAAAGAGATAGAAGCAATGGGTAAGTACTTGAAGAATAAGAAATTTAATTTATAAATGAAATACGCGTTAATAACAGGCGGAAGCCGGGGTATAGGACGTACTGTCAGCATAAAGTTGGCAGAGATGGGATATACAGTGCTGATTAATTATCAAAGTAACGATAAGGAAGCAGCAAAGACCCTACAATTGGTTCGTGAAAAAGGAGGAGACGGAGAGTTATTGAAGTTTGACGTCACCAACCCGAATGCAGTAACCGAAGCCATAAACTCCTGGAGTACCCGACACCCGGAAGAATATATCGAAGTACTGATAAATAATGCAGGCATACGTAAAGACAACCTTATGCTCTGGATGACCGGAGAAGAATGGAATAGTGTATTGGATACCAGCCTGAACGGATTCTTCCACGTTACTCAGGCATTACTTAAAAACATGTTAGTCAAACGCTTCGGACGTATAGTCAACGTAGTTTCACTATCAGGCATCAAAGGCATGCCCGGACAGACCAACTATTCTGCAGCTAAAGGCGGTGTCATTGCCGCTACCAAGGCATTGGCCCAGGAGGTAGCAAAGAAACATGTGACAGTCAATGCCGTAGCACCGGGATTCATCCGTACGGAAATGACTGAGGATATCAATGAAAACGAGTGGAAAAAACACATCCCTGCCGGACGCTTCGGTGAACCGGAAGAAGTGGCAGCTCTTGTTGGCTTCTTGGTATCCCCCAACGCCTCTTACATTACGGGTGAAGTGATTTCAATCAATGGAGGACTGTATACATGAGAAGAGTTGTCATCACAGGAATGGGAATCTACTCGTGCATCGGTAAAAACCTGGACGAGGTAACCGACTCCTTATACAATGGAAAATCAGGGATTGGCATTGATCCTGAACGAAAAAAAATGGGATATTTATCCTCATTGACAGGCCTGTTGGAACGCCCTGAGCTCAAAAAACTACTGGACAGGCGGAAACGTCTCTGTCTGCCCGAACAGGGTGAATATGCATATATGGCAACAGTAGAAGCATTCAGAAACGCTGGTATAGATGAGGCATTTCTGGAAGCAAACGAGGTAGGAGTTCTTTTTGGAAATGACAGCAGTACTGCACCCATTATCAATGCGGTAGATATTATACGGGAAAAGAAAAATACGGTTCTGGTAGGTTCCGGTTCTATCTTCCAGTCCATGAACTCGACTGTATCCATGAACCTGTCAGTCATATTCAAGCTCAGAGGGGTAAACTTCACCATCTCCGGTGCCTGTGCAAGCGGATCACACGCCATTGGCATGGGATACTTGCTCATCAAATCGGGATTGCAGGATTGCATATTATGCGGAGGTGCGCAAGAAGTGAATCCTTTCTCCGTAGGTAGTTTTGATGGGCTAAGTGCCTTCTCTACCCGGGAGGCCGAACCACAAAAAGCATCCAGACCTTTTGATAAAAACAGGGACGGACTCGTGCCCAGTGGTGGTGGTGCCAGTCTGGTTCTGGAAAGTTATGAATCGGCAGTGAAACGTGGGGCTCCCATATTGGCAGAGATTATCGGTTATGGTTTCTCTTCAAACGGAGAGCATATATCCGTGCCCAATATAGACGGTCCGAGGCGTTCATTGGAAATGGCTATCAAAGATGCAGGAATTGCATTGGATGAAATTAAATATATCAATGCACATGCAACATCCACTCCGATAGGGGATTTGAATGAGGCAAAAGCCATATCAGAGGTATTTGAGGGGCACCGCCCATACGTGACTTCTACGAAGTCCATGACCGGTCACGAAATGTGGATGGCAGGCGCCAGTGAAGTTATCTACTCTACTTTAATGATGCAGAACAATTTCATTGCCCCCAACCTGAATTTCGAGGAGCCGGATGAAGCATCGTCCCTGCTAAAAATCCCTGCCCTACGAGTAAATACTGAATTTGATACCTTCCTGTCGAACTCCTTTGGATTCGGCGGAACAAATTCTACATTAATTATAAAAAAAGTAAAGTAATATAAGTATGACCAACGAAGAAATCATTGAAAAGATAAGAGAAACCTTATCAGAAGAATTTGAAGTAGATATCGATCTTATCCAGTCTGATGCTCCGCTCATGCAAACATTGGAGTTAGACAGCCTGGACCTGGTAGATATGGTAGTGTTGATTGAGAAGAACTTCGGTTTCAATGTTACCGGGCAGGACTTTGTGGGAATCAAAACATTCCAAGACTTCTATAATCTCGTCATCACCCGTATGGCAGAGAATAAAAACGAATAAGTAAGATGTGGAAAGGTAAAACCCGTGGCGGTGTATCCGGATACCTGTTTTTCATTTATATGATCAGGTATCTCGGGGTTAAGGTCGCTTATGGTTTTCTGACTCTGATTGTTCTTTATTTCATTCCATTTGCTCCGAAAGCAACAAAGAGTATCTGGCAATACTCCCGCCGCATATTGAAACGAAACCGTATGCGCTCGGTGGGATTATTGCTGACTAACTATTACCGTCTGGGACAGATACTCATTGATAAAGTAGCTATCGGAAATGGGATGGTCGGTAAGTATCATTTCAAATTTAACCACTATCAGGAATTTCTGAATGTATTGGATGGCAACCAAGGAGTAATTATGATTGGCGCCCACGTTGGAAATTGGGAGATAGGAACTCCCTTTTTCAATGATTACAGCAAGAAAATGAACGTAGTGATGTACGATGCCGAACACCAGAAAATTAAAGAAATACTGAAGAAAAACGGTCAGCAGCAACCCTACAAGATAATACCGGTCAATGAAGACAACCTTGCCCACATATTCAAAATCACAGAAGCACTGGACAATAAAGAGTATGTTTGCTTCCAGGGAGACCGTTATCTGAATGCAGACAAACTGCTGACGTGTACATTCATGGGACAGGAAGCATCTTTCCCAATCGGCCCCTTCCTGCTGGCAACGCGGATGAAAGTTCCGGTAGTTTTCTATTTTGCCATGAGAGAGGCAAAGCAAACCTACCATTTCCACTTTGTATTGGCGGAGAAAGTGTCCGGTTCAAGAGAAAAGAGAGCTGAACAGTTATTGCTGGAACAATATGTGAGTGCCCTGGAAAAAATAATAAGCCAATATCCCGAACAATGGTTCAACTACTACCCCTTCTGGAAATTGCCTGAATAAAATAAAATCAATAGAATGAAACTATTCCCTTCATTACAAAAGAGATATACCAAAGAGCGGTTCACCGCTGTGCAGGCGCAACGCCTGGCACAGGAAATAGCCTTTGGGCCCATTGTGTTTCAGGTTTCACGCCTGATGCTGAAATTCGGCATTTTCCGTTTGCTTTCCGATAACCGGAAAGGCATGTCATTGGAACAGATAAGTCAGGCCACCGGATTATCACCATATGCAGCACAAGTTCTACTGGAAGCCTCACTCACAATTGGCACTGTATTGGTGAAAGAAGACCAATATGTACTGGCAAAAGCAGGCTGGTTCCTGTTGAACGATGAAATGGCACGGGTGAATATGGACTTCAATCAGGATGTGAATTACAAAGGTCTGTTTCATTTGGAAGAAGCGTTGGTCAACGGTCGTCCGGCAGGTTTGAAAGAATTAGGAGATTGGCCTACCATTTATGAAGGGTTGTCCGCTTTGCCCGAACAAGTACAGAAAAGCTGGTTTGGATTCGACCATTTTTATTCAGACAATTCGTTCGACCAGGCACTCGAAATTGTATTCAGCCACTCTCCCCGAACTCTGCTCGATGTAGGAGGAAACACCGGAAGATGGGCTACCAAATGCGTACAGTACAATAAGGAGGTGAAAGTTACCATCATGGACCTGCCCCAACAGTTGGAAATGATGAAGCAGAAAACGGAAAATACACCCGGTCATGAACGCATTCATGGACACGGTGCAAACCTCCTCGACAAGAATGTACCTTTCCCGAAAGGATTTGATGCCATTTGGATGAGTCAATTTTTGGATTGCTTTTCCGAGAAAGAAGTCAAGAGTATTCTGTCTCGTGCCGCCCGGTCAATGTCTACAGATGGACGACTTTATATTATGGAGACTTTCTGGGACCGGCAAAAGTTTGAGACAGCCGCATATTGCCTGACACAAATCAGCATCTACTTTACTGCCATGGCAAACGGTAACAGTAAGATGTACCATTCGGATGATATGGCACGATGCGTCCATGAAGCCGGTCTGAAAATAGAAGAAATATATGATAACCTAGGATTAGGTCATAGTATCGTAAAATGTAAGTTGAAATGAGAAAAGCTAACATCATACACGGTAAAGGAATCCTGAACCTGATACCACAACGACCTCCAATCGTCATGGTAGACTCATTTTGCGGCATAGAAGGCAATTGTTCTTATTCAGCGTTGACAATCACCGCTGAAAATATCTTTTGCCTAGGAAATGAACTACAAGAATCCGGCATTATCGAACATATCGCCCAATCGGCAGCAGCCAGAATAGGATATCTCTATTTACAAAAAAATGAACCGGTGCCATTAGGTTTTATTGGTTCGGTAGATAAGCTGACCCTTCACCGTTTACCCAAAGTCGGGCAGGAACTATATACTGAAATTACGATTATTCAGGAGGTATTCGACATCACCCTGATATCTGCTTGCGTAAGCGCTGCAGAAGAAATGATTGCAGAATGCCGGATGAAAATATTTTTAGATAAGAAATGAGGCAGAAAACAAATCTACATACGGCAGCACTCACAGACCGCACCACCGTGAAGATACGATTCAGCGAAATAGACTCCATGCAAATCGTATGGCATGGTGAATATGTACGCTATTTTGAAGATGGCAGGGAATCTTTCGGTAAACGCTACGGCTTAGGATATATGGATATCTACGACGAAGGCTACATGGTGCCCATTGTTGACTTGAACTGCCAGTTTAAACAACCGTTATCGTTCGGTGAAGAAGTAATCATCGAAACCCGGTATATCTCTTGTGAAGCTGCAAAGATCAAATTCGAATATGTGCTATATCGGGCTACTAATAATAATATTGTTGCTACCGGCAGCACAACTCAGGTTTTCCTGAATAAGGACAGAGAGTTAGAGTTAGTAACCCCGGCTTTTTATCAGGCTTGGAAGAAGAAATGGAACATCCTATAAGTGTATATATCACGGCAGATGCCCTTATCAGTTCTTTGGGTTCAAATACTCAGGAGAATATAGAGGCAATCTGGAAGTACCGGAGCGGAATCACGATGCATGAAGCAGGAGTTATATCTGATAACCCGATATTGGCTGCTACTATTAATACGGATATTTGGAATATTGCAAAGGGTCTGGATGCTTATACACGCTTGGAACAGTTATTCATACTTGCTATTCAAGATATTCTTTCTCATTCCGGCATCAGTCTGGCAGATAAAAATTGCGGCCTCATCCTCTCCACCACAAAAGGCAATATCAATCTATTAAGCAAGCATTCCGATGAACCTGACATTAAAGCCTACCTATGGGAAATGGGAAGAAGAATAGGTGACTATTTTCAGGCCAGCGACCGGATTGAGGTTATCTCCAATGCCTGCATATCAGGAATATCTGCCCTAATTGTAGCCAAACGATGGATAGAGACCGGAAGATACCAGAAAGTCATAGTAGCAGGTGGAGACATCCTCTCCCGCTTCATCACCAGCGGATTTCTCTCTTTCAGATCCATCAGTTCACAGATATGCCGCCCTTACGATGCCCGGAGAGATGGACTTAATCTGGGAGAGGCTTGTGGTGCTATCTTATTGAGTTCAGAAGGGAAAGATACGGACATCATACTTTCCGGAGGAGCCATCAGCAATGATGCCAACCACATTTCCGGTCCATCGCGCACAGGAGACGGATTGTATTTTGCCATCCGCCAGGCTATGGAGGAAGCATCAATCACCGCCAGAGACGTCAGTTTCATTAATACACATGGCACCGCTACTGTTTATAATGACGAGATGGAATCCAAAGCCATTCATTTAGCCGGATTGGAGATGGTACCGGTCAATAGCATGAAATCCTATTTCGGCCACACCTTGGGAGCGTCGGGAATAATAGAGTCTATTATCTGTATTCACGAATTAAAAGAGAAAATGTTATTCGGCACGTTAGGCTATGAAGAAGCAGGTGTCAGTATGCCTGTCATAATTCAAGCCAAGCATCAGGAAATACCAATGAAGCATTGCATTAAAACAGCATCCGGTTTTGGAGGTTGTAATGCGGCGATTGTATTAACAATTCCCGAATATCAACAACAACCTCAAAAAGAACAGGCATCAGTAACCGTCCACACCACTGCAACTGTTTCCATTGAAAACGCCAACTTATACATGAATGGGAAAAGCATTTTTTCATCATCTTCCCCTGACTTTGCGCAATTTATCCGCGAAGCATACAAAAACATAGGCGGAAGTAGCATGAAATTCTACAAAATGGACGACCTTTGCAAATTAGGATACACCGCTGCCGAATACTTACTGAAAGGGAAAAACTTCCAACCGGAAGAAATAGGCATACTGCTGGTAAATTCCGCATCTTCACTCGATACGGACATTCATCATCAGACTATCATCAATCAGGAAGGCGACCATGCGGCCAGTCCTACAGTTTTTGTATATACGCTACCAAACGTTGTAGCCGGTGAAATATGCATTCGCCATAAAATACAAGGAGAAAATACTTTCTTCATAGAAAAAGAGTTCGATGCGGACAAGTTGGAAGAATACGCACGAATGATAATGAAGAAAGGAAAATTGAAAGCGTGTATCACTGGTTGGTGTAACCTTTTGATGGGAAAATATAAAGCTGATTTTAAATTAATTGAAGTACAATATTGATATGGAAGAATTAATAGAAAAACTAAAAAAAGAGCTTATAGAAGAACTGAATCTTGAAGAAATCACTCCGGAGGATATTAATCCCGATGAACCTCTGTTTGGTGACGGCGGTTTAGGGCTTGACTCCATTGATGCCCTCGAAATCATTCTTATTTTAGAACGTAATTACGGAATCAAAATAAAGAATCCTGCAGAAGGGAAACAGATATTCTACTCGATACGCACATTAGCGAACTATATCTCTGAGAATCAAAAGTAATGAAGATATACGTAACCGGTTTAGGCGTTGTTTCCGGCATAGGACTGGGGGTTGAAGAGAATATCACTTCACTCAGAAAGCATCAGCATGGCATGGGAAAAGTCACTCTTTTTCCCACAAAGTTAGATGTACCCGTATCAGAAGTGAAATACAGTAATGAAGAATTAAAACGGTTACTCTCTTTAAATACACAAAAAACATTCTCACGGACAGCTTTGCTGGGTATGTTGGCAGCAAGAGAAGCCATAAATGATGCCCAACTGGATACGACCTCTATGCGTACCGGGCTTATCTCTTCTACCTCAATAGGAGGCATGGACTTGAGTGAACACTTCTACGCTTCATTCAAAAAAGACAATAAAAAAGGACGATTGCGGGAAGTCATCTCTCACGACTGCGGTGCAAGCACTGAAATGATAGCGGATTATCTGAACGTAAACGACTTTGTGACGACTATAAGCACAGCTTGTTCGTCAACTGCCAATGCCATCATGCTGGGAGCCCGTATGATTAAGAATGACCTGCTGGATGCCGCCATCGTAGGAGGTACAGATGCTTTATGCAAGTTCACCCTCAATGGTTTTAATTCACTCATGATTCTAGACAAGGAGCATTGCCGTCCTTTTGACGAATCACGCGCAGGTCTCAATTTAGGAGAAGGGGCCGGATACCTTGTTCTTCAATCAGAAAAGTCGCTTCGAAAAGAGGCATATTGCCTGTTAAGCGGATATTCTAATGTGAATGAAGCTTTTCATCAGACCGGCAGTTCTCCCGAAGGAAACGGGCCTTTCTGGTCTATGCAGGAAGCCATAGCGAAAAGTAACATTCCGCAGGAGGAGATTGATTATATCAATGTACATGGTACAGGAACACCAAACAATGACCTCTCAGAGGGTCTTGCCATTCGACGGATTTTTGGTGATAAAATTCCACCATTCAGCTCCGTCAAAGCGTTCATTGGCCACACATTAGGTGCTTCGGAAGGCATTGAAGCCGTTTACTCAGTTCTCTCGGTGCGTTATGGTTTTATCTACCCTAGCCTGAATTTCGAGACCCCCACAGAAGAGACCGGGCTGATACCCGAAACCTCCTTTCGTGAAGGGGTGCCTATCCGTAACGTATTATCAAATTCATTCGGGTTCGGTGGAAATAATTCATCGTTACTGTTTTCCACATTAAAATAAAAACGATGCAACCTGTTTATATCAACCATATTGCCTCTATTCATGCGGATGCAGTTTCTAAAAAACATTCTTATTTATCTGCCAATGAACCGGATTATAAGAGTATTATCACCAATGCCGCACTCAGAAGACGCATGAGCCACATTATTAAGATGGGGGTTGCTTGCGGTTTGGAATGTATCAATGCCCTGCCTTCCGGAAAAGTAGATGCAATCATCACAGCTACCGGACTGGGATGTCTGGCAGATACAGAGAAGTTTCTGAATACAATTATTGAAAACAAGGAACAACTACTGAATCCAACGCCGTTTATCCAGTCGACCTTCAATACCATCGGAGGTCAAATTGCATTGCTTTGCCAGATACATGCTTATAACATGACATATGTACACCGAGGATTAAGCTTCGAAAGCGCACTATTGGATGGCATGATGAGAATCCGGGAAGGCGACGAAAATGTTTTGGTAGGTGCAATTGATGAGATTACACCTAACAGCTATATCATACAACAACGGTTGGGACTGCTAAGAGACATACAGGCAGGCGAAGGTGCCCAATTCTTTCTGTTGGGAAAAGAAATCACCCAATCCACTTTGGCAGAATTGATTGGTGTATCTACCTTTATCCATGCACACTCCACACAGGAAATAGCTAAAAGAATTCATCGCTTCCTGCAAAACAATCAATTAAGTCCCGAACAAATAAGTTGGTTCGTCACCGGTAAAAACGGAAACAAAAATGAAGATGCCATATATACTGCTTTAGAAAACGACCTGTTTTCCAAAGCAAAATGCATTACCTTTAAAGATGAATGTGGTGAATACCCTACAGCTTCTTCTTTTGCTGTATGGAAAGTGGCTAAAGCCCTTGGAAAAAGCCAGAGTTCAGGACAAATAGCCTTGATATACAATCACCACCATTCCATTAATCATTCACTTATTCTAATCCGGAAAAGACAATGATAATAGAAGGTCTAATTATATTAATAGTCATTTTCCTCGTCTATGCCTCTTGCAGTATCCGCTCCAACATCTATCTCAAGGTGTTTTGCAAGAAACAGACAGAAGAGAAAATTGTAGCCATCACTTTTGACGACGGACCGGACCCGATACAGACCCTTAAAGTATTGCAGGTTCTCAAAGAACAGCAAATTCCCGCTTGCTTCTTCTGTATCGGTCATAAAGTGAAGGGCAATGAATCATTGATACGGCAAATAATTGATGATGGGCACCTGATTGGCAATCATTCTTTTACCCATACCAATCATTTTCCCTTATATAGTCTGTCACGAATGAAAAAAGACCTGCAAGCTTGCCAGTCTGCATTAGAACAAGTAACTTCGCAGAAAATCAAATTATTTCGTCCGCCATTCGGAGTCACGAATCCTACGATAGCAAAAGCTGTACGCATATTAGGATATACTCCCATTGGCTGGAATATCAGAACATTTGATACACAGCATCCCTCCAAAGAGAAGGTTTTGCAGCGCATTCAAAACAAGTTGCGACCCGGTTCCATCATCCTCTTACACGACCGGATGCCAGATAGTGACCTGTTATTAAAAGAGATACTTAACTTAATTAAAGAACAAGGATATACAGTTGTCCGCTTGGACAAGATGCTATAATCAGAAACCATTATGAGAGCAATACTTATAACACTATTGATGACATTGGGAATTTCCTATGGCCATGCCCAGACGATGAAAAGACTAATCCAGACTCAGGATTTTGAAAATCGTCTGGCAAAAGAGGCACAAACCATACAATCCATTGAAAGCGATTTCACCCAGGTGAAGTATCTGGATATTCTGGACGAGAAGGTCACTTCCAAAGGAAAGTTCTATTATCAGAAGAGCGGTAAGATACGCATGGAATATGCCCAACCTGTAAACTACTTAATCGTGATAAACGATTCACGCCTTAAAATTGTGGCGGACGGTAAAAAGAGCACCATGAGTTTAAGTGCCAATAAAATGATGAACCAGATGCAAGATATGCTCACTGCATGTATGATAGGTGACCTCAGCAAAATATCTTCCGACTATAAACTGGAATATTTTGAGAATACCCCATACTATATGGTGAAGATTAAGCCAGTCAATAAAGCCATACAAGCCTATATTTCAGAAATTGAAATATATCTGGATAAAAAAGATATGTCAGTCTACAAATTGCGTCTTTCGGAGACTGACACCAATTATACAGAATATGAGTTCTATAACAAAAGCTTTAATGCGCTGAAAGATGAAACCAAGTTTTCTACTCGCTAATCTGGTTTGTGTGCTGTGTCTGCTCACTTCCTGTGCTTCCCCAAAGGTAGTGGAGGGAGATGCCTCTGTACATTCGGCCCCCATCATCTGTGCCCAAGAATTTTCGCAGAAATATAATATGCAACTCGATTTCATGAAGCATCATTTCAGTGGAATGCTAATTGTGAGGGAACTTCCAGATAATGAAATTAGAATACTAGCGTCTACCTACTTCGGGCTCAGCCTTTTTGACTTCTCACTTCGCAACGAAGAATTCCAAGTCAATAGTTGCATAGAACCTATGAAGAAAAAGAAAATACTGCAATTATTGGAAACAGACTTCAAGAATTTATTTTTAAACGGGAAGAATATCCGTATCAAAAAGAAAAACAGTACCTTTGAAAAAAGAGTCACAGGTAGCGGGTTCGGTAAATCAGTATTCTATCTGTCAGAGTTCGTATCAGGACATCCTAAACAGATAAAAATAAAACATCCCTGGCTGCGGCTAAGTATACAATTGGATAAACTAAAAGAGAAACAAGATTAATATGGCTGAACTTCTTTCTAATTTCTATCATATCACACTGTCTGAGAATATTAATGAAACAGATTGGATGGTGCGGGTCATGCTCAACCCACAACATTCTGTCTACGCCGGACACTTTCCACAACAGCCTGTGGTTCCGGGAGTCTGCATGCTACAAATAATAAAGGAATGCTTAGAGAAAATACACCAAGCTCCTTTGCAATATAAGCAAATAGCATCGTGCAAGTTCCTCTCAGCCATTAATCCGAATGAAACACCCGAATTGAAATTCTCAATTACGATAAAGAGAAGTGAGACAGACACCCTCCTGGTTCTGGTTGAAGGTGCATCTTCAAAAGATATTTGTATCAAGTTAAAAGCGCAATTAATCGACAAATGAACATAGAGGAATGTAATGCGGAACAATGGCATGAAAAGGCCGGGCAACTTGGGATTGTAGTGATTATACCTACCTACAATAACGGGACGACACTGGCTACTGTGATTGAAGATGTACTCTTCTACACAGAAAACATCATTGTTGTCAATGACGGCTCCACCGATAATACCCCTGTTCTTCTGGAAAACTATCCGAACCTAAGCATCATCACCCACCCTACTAATAAGGGAAAAGGAACAGCCTTGAAAAACGGATTGAAACAAGCCAAAGAAGCCGGATACCGATATGCCATCACTATCGATTCGGACGGACAACATTTTGCATCGGATATTCCCATATTCATTGAAGAAATAGAAAAGGAACCGGATGCCTTATTAGTAGGTGCCCGTAACCTGACTTCGGACAATATGCCAGGTAAGAACACATTTGCCAATAAGTTCTCCAATTTCTGGTTTAAACTTGAAACCGGAATAAAACTTCAAGATACTCAATCGGGTTACCGGCTCTATCCGTTACATAAAATCAACGTTCAGAGATTCTACTATACTGCCAAATATGAATTTGAACTCGAAGCACTGGTCTTTGCCGCATGGGGAGGAACCACAGTTCGGAACATACCTATACATGTATATTATCCGCCTCAGGAAGAACGTATTTCGCATTTCCGTCCTTTCCGGGATTTCACCCGCATCAGTATATTAAATACTCTATTAGTATTTATCACTTTCCTCTGGATATATCCGCGTAACTTCTTCCGGAAACTAACCTGGAACAATTGCCAGAAATTTTTCCATACCCACATTACTCATTCCAATGAATCGAACCTGAAAATCACTTATGCCATCATGCTGGGTGTTTTTATGGGAATAGTTCCCATTTGGGGATACCAGATGCTCGCCACACTTTTTTTAGCCCATTTGCTCAAGCTCAACAAAGTAATAGCCATCGTAGCCGCCAATATCAGTATCCCTCCCATGATTCCTTTCCTGCTGTATGGCAGTTATCTGACAGGGTGTAAGGCTCTGGGCAGACCAGTCGAACTTTACCTTACCGACATTTCATTTGAAAATGTGAAATCAGTTTTAGAGCAATATTTAATTGGAAGTGTTATCTTTGCAACCGCTTGTAGTATATTGGCAGGTATTATTGCTATCAGCCTGCTTACCGTATACAGAAGGTCCAGAACAGCATGACTCAATTCTTTATCAAACTATATAATTATTTCAGTAGACACAAAGTCCTCTTCTATTTGTCACTCTGTGCCTGTGTACTCTTTATGGGGTACTTCGCTTATCAGGTTAGGTTTGAAGAGAATGTGACACGCTTCTTTCCCGACACGAAAAATAGCCAAAACATCACTAAGGTATTTGATAATCTAAAGATAAAGGATAAAATTATCCTTTTAATCTCTCCTATTGACTCTACAGCAACTCCCGAACTGATGATAGAGGCAGGCGACCAGCTTAAACAAAACCTGTTAAAGAAAGCCAACCGAACCTGGATTAAAGACATCTTTTCGGAAGTGGATGAAACCACTATTGAGAAAGCCAGTAATTTTGTTTATGATAATCTCCCTCTGTTTCTAACAGAGAAAGACTACCAGCACTTTGATTCACTTCTAACTCAGGAAGGGATAGAG
This sequence comes from uncultured Bacteroides sp., assembly GCF_905207245.1. Lineage (GTDB taxonomy): Bacteria > Bacteroidota > Bacteroidia > Bacteroidales > Bacteroidaceae > Bacteroides. The sequence goes on from NZ_CAJLKP010000043.1 coordinate 21,652, forward strand.
ACCACTATGCGGAAGAATTATACCAATCTTCTCTCTCCCGCAGGTATAGCACTGAGAAGTTATATACAAAGAGACCCGTTAGGACTTGGGAATAACATCTTAAAACACTTACAAGATTTTCAGTTGGAAACCAACTACGAAATCAATAACGGGCATATCTTTTCGAAAGACGGCAACACTTTGCTAATGTTTGTAACGCCGGTATTCGGAACAGGAAGTACAGGTGAAAACGACAAGCTCATCCGGATACTTGAAGACGAATTGCAACAGGTGCACAAAGAACATCCCTCAATCAGTGCCTCTTACTTCGGAGGTCCTTCGGTAGGAGTCTACAATGCACGGCAAATAAAGAAAGATACTATCATCACTTCTTCGATTGCACTGCTGATTATCATTGTTTTTATCTCATTAGTATTCAAACACAAGAAGTCAATTCCCCTTATTGTCACTCCGGTATTATTCGGTGGACTGTTTGCTTTATGCTTGATTTATTTCATTCAGGGCTATATTTCCGCAATAGCCGTAGGGGCCGGGTCGGCCATTCTGGGTATTGCATTAAGTTACTCCATACATATGCTGGCACATCAGAATCATGTTTCCACCGTCCAGCAGTTAATTAAAGAAATAACCTATCCGCTTACAGTAGGCAGTTTCACTACCATCGGCGCATTCTTCGGACTCACTTTCACTACTTCCGAACTTTTACGAGATTTTGGATTGTTTGCCTCCCTGGCACTGATCGGCACTACCCTTTTCTGCCTCATCTACCTTCCGCATTTTCTGAAAGGGCAAGCTGATGTGAAACAAGGCAGAGTATTACGATTCATTGAAAAGATTAATGCCTATCCGTATGAAAAAAACAAATGGCTGGTGGGAATCATCGTCATTATTACACTGGTTAGTCTGTTTACTTCACAAAAAGTGCGGTTCAACGAAGATATGATGAGCCTCAATTACGAGCCTCAACATCTAAAACAAGCAGAAGCCAAACTGGAACAGCTTTTCAACACTCAGGAGAAAACTGTTCTCTTTGTCAGCATAGGCAAAAACATGCCCGAAGCCCTTGAACGTTATGCAAACACCAATCGCCATTTGTCGGTTTTTAAAGACCAGGGACTTATCAAAGCGTATGCCTCTGCCGAACAGTTCCTTATCTCACCGGAAGAACAGCACAAACGGCTGGATCAGTGGAATCGATATTGGGGAGAGCCGGGAAAAATATCGGCTATCCGTAAATATATGGAAGATGCCGCCCGTACTTATCATTTCCGAAAAGGCAGCTTCGATGCATTTTACCAGTGGTTAGAGCATCCCTTCCAACTTTACAATTATCAGGATGACACCAATAGTGTTGCCACCACTTTACTGAACGAATGGCAAACGAGTGCTGACTCCATCACTATGCTCGTCACCCAAGTACGTATCAATGACGATAATAAAGAAGAGGTATATCAACAATTCAAAGATGACACTGATGTCGTTGTTTTCGACCGGAGCTATTTTACCAACCAATGGGTTTCCGCCATTAACAATGACTTTTACCTGATACTTTATATTTCATCATTCCTTATATTCTTGGCATTGTTGATTTCGTACGGGCGTATAGAACTGACTCTGATAAGTTTCCTGCCCATGCTTATCAGTTGGACGATTATCTTAGGATTGATGGGGATTCTGGGAATAGAGTTCAATATCATCAATATCATTCTTTCCACTTTTATCTTCGGCATTGGAGACGACTTCAGTATTTTCATCATGGACGGACTTCAAAATAAATACCGGACAGGAAAGACAATTCTCAATTCTCACAAAACGGCCATTTTCTTCTCTGCATTCACCGCCGTTGTAGGAATGGGAACGTTAGTATTTGCCAAACACCCCGCCTTGCAATCCATTTCGTTGATTTCTATTCTTGGAATGGCCGCCGTTGTATTAGTAGCCTACACCATACAGCCTATCATTTTCCAATTCTTTATTGCCAAACCGGCTTCAAAAGGATTACCCCCGTACACACTGATAGGATTACTCCGTACCATTATTCTTTTCATGCTCTTTGTTATAGGATGCATCATTCTGAGAGTTCTCATTTTCTTATTATACTTCATTCCGATACGCCGCGTCTATAAGCAACAGTTCATTTGCCGGATTATCAATATCACTTGCAAAGGAATACTGGCAGTAGCTACATTCGTACGTAAAGAACATATCAACTCAGCCGGTGAAACATTCAGGAAACCGGCTATTATTATAGCCAATCACCAGTCTTTCATTGATATCCTGGAACTATTATCTTTCTCCCCGAAGATCATCATGATTACCAATCACTGGGTATGGAATTCTCCGGTATTCGGAAAAGTTATCCGGTACGCAGGTTTCTTCCATGTGGACGAAGGATATGAGCTTTGTGTAGAACGGATGCGTGAAAAAGTCAGAGAAGGATATTCCATTGCCATCTTCCCGGAAGGAACGCGAACTTATGACGGTAAGATAAAACGTTTCCACAAAGGAGCTTTCTACTTATCAGAAACACTTCAACTGGATATTATTCCTATCCTTTTATACGGGAACGGAAAGATTATTGCCAAAGCCCAACCCTTCTACATCCGCAAAGGCATTATTTTCTCAAAAATATTACCGCGTATCCCTTATAATGACTATTCGTTCGGAACAACTTATCAGGAACGCACCAAACGTATTTCTTCTTATATGAAAGAAGAATATGCCCGTATCTGCTTGGAAAAGAATACACCAGCAAATCCCGCATTTTATGAAGCTTTAGTTTTGAATTATATCTATAAAGGTCCCATCATCGAATGGTACATCCGCATCAAAGTGAAGATGGAACAGAATTATCAACTGTTCAACCAACTGATTCCGATGAGAGGACAAATTACGGATATCGGTTGCGGGCTCGGTCCTTTGTGTTACATGCTGTCCATGATATCCAAAGAAAGGCAAATATTAGGGGTTGACTATGATGAAGATAAGATAGCCATTGCACAACATGGTTGGCTTCGCGGTGAAAATCTCCGCTTTGAGCATGCCGATGCATCAGTTTATGAATTTCCAGAAAGCGATGTATTCATCCTGAATGACATATTGCATTATATGGGTTATCAGCATCAACATGACTTGTTGGTGAAATGTACTGCCCTACTTCGTCCCGGAGGAATGATTATCGTACGTGACGGAAATGCTGCCGATACCCACAAACATCGGTTGACCCGCCTCACGGAAGTACTTTCTACCCGAATCGTAAACTTTAATCGAACCACGGAAGCACTCTGTTTCACTTCCGAAGATCAGATTCAGAATATAGCCCGGAAATGCGGAATGAAAGTAGCAACCATTCAGAATGACAAATACACATCGAATACCATCTACATACTAAAAAAGAGCAATGAACATGAGTAAGTATGACATCATCATCATAGGAAGCGGATTAGGTGGTCTTGAATGTGGAACCATACTCAGCAAGGAAGGATACAACGTATGTGTGCTCGAGAAAAACGAACTGTTCGGAGGATGTTTTCAAACCTACCGCAGGAAAGGGCATTTGCTCGATACGGGTATTCACTATATTGGCAGCCTGGATGAGGGACAGATGATGCACCAGTTCTTTCAGTATGCAGGAATCATGAACAATCTGAAAGTCCGTAAGCTGGATGAAAATGCCTTCGATAAGATTTACTACAAAAATCGTGAATATGATTATGCCATGGGATATGCCCCCTTTGTCGACACCCTTTGCAAAGCATTTCCTCACGAAAGAGAGAATCTTCAGCAATACACAATGTTGCTGAAAGAAGTAGGCAGTCTGATTAGTGTAGAGAATCTGAAGAAGGGAATCATATCTACTGAAGGAATGAAGTATTTCAATACTTCAGCAGCAGGCATGATAGCTCAGACCACTTCCAATCCGGAGTTACAATCAGTACTGGCGGGTTCGGCACTCCTGTATGGCGGACTGAGGGAACACTCCAACTTCTATGAGCACGCCATGATTAACAACTCCTACATACAAGGAGCCTACCGGTTCATTGACGGAAGCATGCAGGTGGCCTCTGAAATGATTTATGTCATCCGCGCCAACGGAGGTACAGTACTGAATAATAGTGAGGTCACCCGTATCATTGTAGACAACAACCAAGTACAAGGTGTAGAAATAAACGGCACAGAACGGATAGACAGTAAATACGTCATCTCTAATGTACATCCCAAACAAACATTAACTTTACTGGATAAGAACCGTTCTATCAAGAATGCCTATATCTCACGCATCAATTCGTTAGAAAACACCTATGGTATATTCACTCTCTATTTAGTGATGAAAGAGAAAAGTTATCCATATCTGAATCAGAACCTCTATTTGCATGGAGATAATGACGTATGGTATGACAAAAAGGCCAATATGGGATGCACCACCAATTGCATGATTTCTACACAAGCTTCTTCCCGAAATAGTGACTATGCAGAAGTAATCTCCATCCTGACTCCCATGTATATAGAAGAATTATCTGCCTGGCTACATACACTACCCGAACAAAGAGGTGAAGAATACAAAGCCTTCAAAAAGAAAAAAGCCACACAGCTATTGGAATTCATCAAAAGTCATGGGATAGACTTCACTGACCATATTGAAGCAATGTACACCACTACTCCGCTAAGTTACAGAGACTTTACGGGTACTTGCGACGGCTCTGCCTATGGTATTATCAAGGATTATAAATGCCCACAGGTAGGATTTGTCTCCACACGAACAAAACTGGGTAACTTATTTCTTACCGGACAAAACTTGAACGTCCACGGTGCTTTAGGGGTAACATTAACCTCCATCATTACTTGTGGTGAACTACTAGGACACGAATATTTAGCTAAAAAGATAGGCCATGCATAAGATTATAAAGAAAACAATCAAATATACGGCATGTGGTATAGGGCTACTTCTCCTTGCTATTATCCTCTGTATATCCGCACTCTATTTCTCTGCTGATATGCTGACTCCTGAATATACTTCCCAATCTACCGGAAAAGTAATACAAACCGACAGCCTACGGCAATATGAAGAAAATTACCTGCGGCACAGCAATAGTGGTTTATGGGAGTTGAAAGTGAGTGGTAATGCCTTCCAGCGTGGCGAAGCTATAGGAAAGCTTTCGCCTGATTTACTATATTATCAGGAAAAAGTCTTCGTGGATCAGATACGTGAGATTGTCCCCTCAGATAATTACCTCAAATTCCTGCGCTTCTTCATCGTGCTCTTTAACGGCAACTTAGGAAAGAACGTTCCGGAAGAGTTCAGGGATGAAATCTATGGCATTTCTCTCTCTTGCACACACGAATATGACTTTATCGGCACTCCCTACGAACGCCAACTAAATTACCACTCAGCACATGACCTGGGACATGCCATGCAAGACTATATGCTGGTAGGTTGCAGCTCCTTCGCCACTTGGGGAGAAAATAGTACCGATTCGTCCCTCGTCATAGGACGTAATTTCGATTTCTATATGGGTGATAAGTTCGCACACAACAAACTGGTATCGTTCTATCAGCCGGAACAAGGTTACAAATTCGCTTCCGTTGGCTGGCCGGGCATGATTGGCGTACTTTCAGGCATGAACGAAACCGGACTGACAGTAACCATCAACGCAGCCAAATCGACTATGCCGACAGCTTCCGCGACTCCCATCTCTATCCTGACCAGGGAAATCCTGCAATATGCTTCGACCATTGACGAAGCATACGCCATCGCCTTGAAACGAAAAACATTTGTTTCCGAATCCATACTGGTCGGTTCAGCCCGGGACGGGAAAGCAGCTATCATCGAAAAGTCACCGGAGAAGACCGCACTCTTTACAGGAAGTGGCAATCAGATTATTTGCACAAACCATTATCAATCGGATGCTTTCCGTAGCGATAAGCGCAACCGGGAGAATATAGCAACTTCTGATAGCCCCTATCGTTTTGCCCGTCTGCAAGAATTGCTGGAAGAAAACAAGCCCATCAATAGCATGAAAGCCGCCGCCATACTCCGCGACCGTAAAGGTTGGGATGATATAGATTTAGGAATGGGGAATGAAATGGCTATCAATCAGCTTATCGCCCATCATTCGGTCATCTTTCTGCCGGAACAGCAAATTATGTATGTATCCACTTCCCCCTGGCAATGCGGAAAGTACATGGCGTATGACCTCAATAAGATATTCAGTGATACAGTAGACTTCCACCACGAAATTGCAACCCCGGAACTGACCATCCCTGAAGATAACTTTATCAGGCAAGCAGAGTACAAGCAGTTCATGGCTTATAAAAAACTCACAAAGCTCATCCGGGAAAAGACGCAACGAAAAGAAACGCTGGAAGTCCAAGTATTGAATCTTTATGAAGCATCCAACCCCTCCTTCTATTACGTTTATGAGGTGTTGGGTGACTATCATGCCGCCACGCAACAAACCGATACAGCCATTACATATTGGCAAAAAGCACTGACAATGCCCATTCCCAAACAAGCGGAAAAAGAACGTATCCAACAAAAAATCAATAAGCACTCATAATATGGAAAAGAGCCCTAACATTCAGTTCCGTTCTCCGGAAGAAATCAAACTATATCAGGAGGCCAGACTTACCGAAACTCTGGCGTACCTTCAAGCACATTCCCGATTCTATCAACAGATGTTTCGTGAACACTCCATAGACATCTCCCGCATAAAGACGATAGAAGACTTGCAACAAATACCGGTCACCACCAAGACAGACCTGCAACTACATAATAATGAGTTCATCTGTGTGGATAGAGATGCTATCATCGATTATGTAACCACTTCCGGCACTTTAGGCGATCCTGTTACTTTCGTACTCACCTCTGCAGACCTCGACCGCCTGGCTTACAATGAATATTTGTCTTTCAACACCGCCGGATGCAGCCGGAAAGATATATTGCAACTGATGACCACCATAGACCGCCGCTTCATGGCAGGTCTGGCCTATTATCTGGGAGCCCGGGAACTGGGTATGGGAGTGGCACGCGTAGGCAACGGAATACCGGAATTACAATGGGACACTATCCACCGTATTCATCCCACCTGTGGGATGGTGGTGCCCTCATTCCTTATCAAATTGATAGAATTCGCCGAAAAGAATCAGATTGATTACAATAACAGCTCGATGAAAAAGTGTGTGTGCATCGGTGAAGCATTGCGTAATCCTGATTTTACCCTGAACACCCTCGGGCAGCGTATCAATGAGAAATGGCGGTCACTCCAGTTGTATTCCACTTATGCTTCTACAGAAATGCAATCATCATTCACCGAATGTTCCGAATTCCACGGCGGACACTTGCAACCCGAACTCATCATCGTAGAGTTCCTTGATGACAAAAACCTTCCGGTAAAAGAAGGAGAACCGGGTGAAGTAACCATCACCACATTGGGAGTTGAAGGTATGCCTTTGCTTCGTTTCAAAACCGGAGACATCTGCTATCACTATACAGAATCTTGCGCTTGCGGACGGAATACTATCCGGTTAAGTTCTGTTTTAGGACGAAAAGGACAAATGATAAAATACAAGGGTACCACCCTCTACCCACCCGCATTATTCGATATATTGGACGATATACCTAAAGTGAAAAACTATGTTGTTGAGGTATATACCAATAAATTGGGTACGGATGAAATACTAATCCGCATTGGTAGTGAAGAGAACAGCGAAAGTTTTGCAAAAGAAATAAAGGACCTGTTCCGTTCTAAAATACGGGTAGCTCCTACCATCCGGTTCGAACCGGCTGACTACATTGCCCAGATACAAATGCCTCCTATGAGCAGAAAAAGTATAAAATTCTTTGATTTACGGTAACTAATTTCTACTTTTGACAGTAAGAATAGACTTAGTACTCACTCTAAATTATTAATTGTATGAAAAAGTTATTAACCCTTTTCCTTCTGGCAACAAGCATGGTTTGTTTCGGACAAAACAGAGACTTCCTGAAAGAAGTCTCAGGTATCAATTTCTATGGAGTGGATTATTCTGCGGCAAAGGTGTTCGGTGCGGCTGAGGCTCCCGAAGAATTCAGAATAGCATTTGCCAGAATCAACCGTCTGTTCATCACTGAGGCAAAAAAATATGATGTAAGTAAGAAGCTGAAAGTTAAAGTCAACGAGATTTCACTCAATGCCGTTGATAAAGTGAATCAGGACATTGACCTCAGCCAACTGATGACGACCAGTGCAGACTATACACTGAGCGAACAAGACATTAAACGAGTTGTGGAAGCACTCCCTATACAAAGTCAACCGGGTATTGGGCTGGTTATCATCGCTAAGTTACTGAACAAGGCAGAGGGATACGGTTCCTATCAGGTAGTATTCTTCAATACTGAAACCAAAGAAATAGTAGAAGACTGGGCAATCGGTGGAAAAGCCAAAGGTTTCGGACTTCGTAACTATTGGGCCGGTTCCATTCATAAGGTTATCAACAACCTATAAACTAAATATTTACTAAATAAAAAAATGAGAAAATTACTATTATTGTGTGCCCTATTAGTGGGTGCTTGCCTTCACTGCATGGCACAAAACTACACCGAAGTCGTTTATTTGAAAAATGGAAGTATTATCAGAGGCATTATCATCGAACAAGTGCCCAACAGTTCTTTAAAAATACAAACTGCTGATGGAAGTATCTTTGCTTATTCAATGGATGAAGTTGTGAAAATTACGAAAGAAGTAGGTACTTCTAAAAGCAATTACGAAAGATTTGGAGAAAAGAAATCGCTAAGAGGTTACAAAGGTTTTGTTGAAACCGGTTATATCTTTGATCTTAGTGATTGCGATGCCAACCGATTCGAATTATCAACGACACACGGTTATCAGTTTAATAACTATTTGTTTATCGGAGGTGGTGCCGGAATAAACTTCTATACAGATGCAGATTTATATTCCGTTCCTTTATTTGCCAGTTTCAGAGCAAACTTCATGAATAAAAAGGTTACCCCGTTTGCCGATATTAAAACTGGCTATACAGTCGGAGATGTTGAAGGAGCCTTCGTTACAGTAGGCTTTGGTGTACGCTTCGCCCTTGCTAACAAAATGGCACTGAATCTTAAATTGGAATATGCATATCAAGAGTATGATTACGGATATTATTATATTGGTAGTAGTTCATATTATTATGATAATGAATCCATAAATGGTATAGGAATCAAGCTCGGCTTTGAATTCTAAATGATATAACCCCTATAAACAAGAAAAGCGGATTGAAGGTGGTAATAGTCTTCAATCCGCTTTTCTTGTTTATCCGGTTCGTTTTCCAAATTACGTTTATTCTCCTATCTCCTGAATATCTTTCTTTAATTCATCAACCTGTTCATAAGTGAAGCCGTCAAGAGCTTTCTTCATACTGAGCAGTTCCTCACGAACGGCTTTCAACCGCTCTACGATTTCAAAGTTACGAAGGGTGTTTTCTTTATTATCTTTCATCCGCTGGCGCGCACCGGGCAGCGTCATACCCCGCTCCTTCACCAGATGATAAATCAATTTCACCGTTTCTATATCTTCCTTGCGATATTGCCGTACGCCACGACTACCCTTCTTCGGGGAAAGTTGTGGAAACTCTTTCTCCCAAAAACGTAGTAAGGACTCATTGACATCAAACATCTGGGCCACCTCACTGATGGAATAGTATAACTTCAGATTCTTATCCATAATTAATCAAGGACTTTACCATGATTGGCGGCAATCTGTATCATGCGGTCATAATCCTCGGCGCTCAAATCCATAAAGTAATAGTTGACGGGATTGACCACCTGCCCTTTAACGTGAACTTCATAATGCAAGTGGGGGCCGGTACTCTTTCCAGTGCTACCCACTCCGGCAATAACCTCGCCACGCACTACCTTTTTCCCGAGTTTCGTCCGGTATTCCTTTAAATGACCATACAAAGTCTGATATCCAAAGCCATGATCTATCACGACAGTATTGCCATAGCCGGTTTCCCAGCCCATCTTCACCACCGTACCGTCTCCTGTGGCATAAACGTCCGTGCCAATAGGTGCGGAGAAGTCCATACCGGCATGGAATTTCGTAGTACCATAAATAGGGTCGATACGCGTGCCATAACCGGATGCCGTTTTACGAAGATCTTTATTGGAAATAGGTTGGATAGCAGGAATACAACGCAACATTTCGTCATGACTTTTACACATATCCACCACATCGTCGAAAGAACGGGACTGGATATAGAGCTGTTTACTGAGCATATCCATCTTCTGAGTAGTATTCACCACGAGGGCGGAGTTAGCCATATCCATCAAATGCTCGTAACGATTGGTGCCGCCATACCCTGCCTGACGGATAGCCGACGGTATGGGGTCTGCCGCAAAAATAACCCTGTACAGGTTATCATCACGTTGCTGCACATCCTGCAACACGCCCATAGCCTCATCCAAACGACGGGAAAGCACATTATACTGCGCTAAAAGTTGGCTATTTTCCTTTCGTAATTCTTTCTCGGAAGGAGAACCGAAGATAATCAGCAGAACAATGAAACTGCCCGCACCCAAACCCATGCCGATAAATAAACGGCGTAAAAGACTCACCGCCCGTTGTCTGACGGTAGGGTAAATACGGTCATAAGTCTGCGTCTGTGGATTATAAATGTAGTAAACTTTGCGCATCTTTTGGAAATATTTCGCTCGTTAATACGGCAAAAGTAATAAAAACAAGCTATCTTTGCACAGTTTTTTCAAGATTATTAATACTAAGTAGCAAGTAGTTAGTAGATAACAGAGAGTAAAAGATAGTAATAGATTAAGATAAATAGATGAGTATGTTGACTGCAAATGAAATCCGGAACTCCTTCAAGAGTTTCTTCGAGAGCAAAGGCCACCAAATCGTGCCTTCGGCTCCTATGGTAATTAAAGATGACCCTACACTGATGTTTACCAATGCGGGGATGAACCAGTTCAAAGATATAATTTTGGGTAACCACCCGGCGAAATATAAAAGAGTAGCGGACTCACAGAAGTGCCTACGCGTAAGCGGAAAGCACAATGACCTGGAAGAAGTAGGACATGACACGTATCACCACACCATGTTCGAAATGTTGGGTAACTGGTCGTTCGGTGACTACTTCAAGAAAGAAGCTATTGACTGGGCATGGGAGTATCTGGTGGAAGTGCTGAAAATAGATCCCAAGAACCTTTACGCTACTGTTTTCGAAGGCAGCCCCGAAGAAGGACTAGAACGCGACAATGAAGCCGCTTCCTTTTGGGAACAATACCTGCCAAAGGATCATATCCTGAACGGAAACAAACATGATAACTTTTGGGAAATGGGTGATACGGGTCCATGCGGCCCGTGCTCCGAGATACATATAGACTCGCGTCCGGAAGAAGAAAAAGCAAAAGTTCCGGGTAACCAATTGGTGAACAAAGATCATCCGCAAGTTATCGAAATCTGGAACCTCGTGTTCATGCAGTTCAACCGCAAAGCTGACGGTACTCTGGAAGGACTTCCCGCCAAAGTAATCGACACTGGTATGGGCTTTGAACGCTTGGTGCGCACACTGCAAGAGAAAACATCCAACTATGATACCGATGTGTTTCAACCGATACTGAAGGCTATCGCCGAGATGGCAGGTACTACTTATGGCAAAGATAATCAACAGGACATTGCTATGCGTGTAATTGCCGACCACATCCGCACAATTGCATTCTCTATCACAGATGGCCAGTTACCCTCTAATGCAAAGGCCGGATATGTAATTCGCCGCATTCTCCGCCGTGCCGTTCGTTACGGATATACATTCCTGGGACAGAGACAAGCATTCATGTACAAATTGCTCCCCGTTCTGATTGAAAACATGGGTGAGGCTTATCCGGAACTGAATGCACAGAGGGACCTTATCAGCAAAGTTATTAAAGAAGAAGAAGACTCTTTCCTCCGTACACTGGAGACCGGTATCCGCCTGCTAGATAAGACGATGGCTGACGCCAAAGCTGCCGGAAAGACAGAAATCAGCGGTAAAGACGCCTTTACTTTATATGATACTTTCGGTTTCCCACTCGACTTGACAGAGCTGATTCTCCGCGAGAACGGCATGACTGCCGACATCAAAGAGTTCGACGCTGAAATGCAACAACAGAAACAGCGTGCCCGCAATGCCGCCGCCATTGAAACCGGTGACTGGATTACACTGAAAGAAGGAACTACCGAATTCGTTGGTTACGATTATACGGAATATGAAACAAGTATTCTCCGCTACCGCCAGGTGAAACAGAAAAACCAGACGTTGTATCAGATTGTACTGGACTACACCCCGTTCTATGCTGAAAGTGGTGGTCAGGTAGGTGATACCGGCGCACTTGTCAGCGAATTTGAAACGATTGAAGTGATTGACACCAAGAAGGAGAACAACCTTCCGATACATATCACCAAGAAGTTGCCCGAACATCCGGAAGCTCCGATGATGGCCTGCGTGAATACTGATAAGCGTGCCGCCTGTGCAGCCAACCACTCGGCTACCCACTTGCTGGACTCTGCACTCCGTGAAGTGTTGGGAGAGCATGTAGAGCAAAAAGGTTCTTTGGTAACTCCGGATTCACTGCGTTTCGACTTCTCCCACTTTCAGAAGGTGACAGATGAAGAAATCCGTCAGGTGGAACACCTGGTAAATGCCAAAATCCGCGCCAACATACCTTTAAAGGAATACCGCAACATCCCTATTGAGGAAGCTAAGGAATTGGGAGCTATCGCACTGTTTGGTGAAAAGTATGGTGACCATGTACGTGTCATCCAGTTCGGTTCATCCGTTGAATTCTGCGGTGGTATACATGTTGCTGCTACGGGAAGCATCGGCATGATGAAGATTGTTTCCGAAAGTTCTGTTGCTGCCGGTGTACGCCGTATCGAAGCATACACAGGTGCACGTGTGGAAGAATTGATGGATACCATCGAAGACACCGTACGCGATCTGAAAGCACTCTTCAACAATGCTCCCGACCTGGGCGGAACCATCCGTAAATACATTGAGGAAAATGCCGGATTGAAGAAACAGATGGAAGACTTTATGCGAGAAAAAGAGGCTCAGATAAAGGAAAGACTGTTGAAAAATATACAGGAAATACATGGCATAAAGGTTATTAAGATTTGTGCTCCGATACCTGCCGAAAACATTAAGAACATTGCCTTCCAACTGCGTGGAGAAATCACGGAAAATCTGTGTTTCGTTGCCGGAACAGTGAATGAAGGTAAACCGATGCTGACAGTTATGCTGAGCGACAACCTCGTTGCAGGCGGATTGAAAGCCGGAAACCTGGTGAAGGAAGCTGCCAAACTAATACAAGGCGGTGGCGGTGGTCAGCCTCACTTCGCAACAGCCGGTGGCAAGAATGCTGACGGACTGAATGCTGCGGTAGAGAAAGTGCTGGAACTTGCCGGAATTTAACGACCGGGCTATGTGGGCGAGTGAATAATTATTCGCCCCTACAAGTAAATAGCTGGTGAAAAACTTGACTTCGGCATCCAAATGTCGTATCTTTGTCAAAGTAATCCTGATTTAGATTCGGGAAAATATATAGTAAAAGAGAAGAAGCGAATGTTTCTTCTCTTTTTTTGTATCTATAGAGGGAAATGAGTATAAGATAGTATGTTTTATACAATAACATACTATGTAATGGAGTAAAACAAACGATGTAATCATCCCAAACATACCATCTGTTTGAGTAAAACACATCATCTGTTTAAAGTAAACGCACCATCTGTTTGCAGAAAATAGAAACGGGAAAGCCGAAGCTCTCCCGTTCCGTTAAACATCCATAAATTCTCTCTTGACAAAAAAGGCCGGATTAGTATACCTTCTTAGTTCTTCTCCACATAATTATATTGTGATAGACGTTCTATATGATAGACTTTACATCCCTCCGGAACCTCTATCGGACAAATATCAGTAACATCCTCCCAAAGATCCCACTGTGCACTTTCTAAAGAAGTTCTGGTAGTTTCAGGAAGAGCACCGGCACGATAAAGATGTTTCTCTTCATTATAAGTAAATAGCCAACCAGCTTGTCCAGTCTCACCTTCAAGGATCGGTACTCTTTCATACTGTCCTATCATAGGAGCAATCGTAGAATCATCCGGACGGACACGCAATACTCCACCTTCCCACATTTCATATTCATCATCTGGTAATAACTCATAGCTTCCTCCCAGTTTCACGGTAAAAGTATTCACAAAAGCGTTCATGATTTCAGTTTTTTGTTCTTCCGTAACGTCTCCGGTAATTACTATACCTTCTTTCACTTTATACAAAACCAACTTCACACGCTCATCTACCGTCACCTGCAACGATGCAGAGTTACCACTACCATCCCTTACTATTATCACAACCTGCCCCTCCGTTTTAGGAGTTACCTGTATACGTTGATAACCATTCTCACTCTTTACAAAAACAGCAGTTGCTATGGAATTATCTCCATTTACTATAGAATAGTTATTGTCACCGCCATCCACACCGACAACTATACCATCAGGTTTAGTCAAGTAGAGATTTACGGAGCCAGTCAGGTTATCACACGTCCCTATCTGATAAATAGGAGCATCACCCGTAAAGAAGACCATATCACGGTAATCACTCTCACATGCAGTACCTACAAACAAGAGTGAAATCAACATTAGAATAGAGTAGATGTATTTCATTGTTTTAGTTTATTTAGTCTGACTTCATATAATGGAAATGCACGATTTAATTAATTACTGCATAGAAACCGATATTTTTTTTATTTTCAATACCTTATAATATCTGCTCCTTCGGATAGTTCACTAAATACAAAGTGCCTGTGGCACGAGTAAAAGCCGTATATAGCCAACGGAAATAATCCGGTGTCAGATACTCATCCGTCATATATCCCTGGTCGAGAAATACATTCTTCCATTGCCCGCCTTGGGCTTTATGGCAAGTGACGGCATAAGCGTACTTCACCTGCAAAGCATTATAATGTGGGTCTGCCTTCATCTTCTTCATTCGTTCGCGTTTCATAGAAATGTCAGCGTAATCTTCGAGTACGGCATAAAACAAACGGTCATTATCCGCTTTGGGCAAGGCAGGTGCATCCGTATGCAAAGTGTCCAGCAACAAATTGACTTCCAGTTCAAAATCCCCGTAATCAGGAAAGGCAAGCAATACCTCCGCAAAACGGAAACCATACAGTTCACGTGTCCGACGCATCCGGCGAAGAACAGCAATCTCACCATTGGCAATAAAATCCATCTCTTTACTTTTCTCTGTCCAGTAGTAATTATTCTTCGCCACCATCAACAAGTCGCCCGTGTTCAGTTCATCTTCCCGCCAGAGAATTTGCGCACGTATACCATTATTATATATATTTGCCCGCTTGTTTGAGCGGCAGACTACAATGGTTTCGTCCATCCCGTCACGGTCGTAGCAAGTGCCCAGCGTATCTATCAGTTCATCGCCCGGCACCACTTTTATATCGGCAAAACCCGATACCTTTATTTTAGGCAGACTTTCACAAGCATCTTCAGCTATGAGTTGACGCAATCGGGTAGCATTCCACAAGATACCCGAATCCTGCACTTGGCGCACCACCTGCGTCAAGTCAACCTCTATCACTTCCAGTCCATAACCTTTCAATGCCTCGGCAAACAAAGCAGGACTTTGTTCTTCTCCCACCGGAGGAAGCTGTGCAGTATCCCCCATCAATATCAGACGACATCCGGTGCCGGAATAAACAAACTGTATCAGGTCGTCGAGCAACCGCCCCGTTCCGAACACAGCACCGGACAATCCCTCATTCGAAATCATCGAAGCCTCGTCTACAATATATAAGGTGTGTGTAGTCAAATTATCATTCACAGAGAAATTGCTCACCTCATTGGAGAAAGATTGCTGACGGTAAATCTTTTTGTGAATGGTAAACGCCGGATGTCCCGCGTAAGCAGAAAATACTTTCGCTGCCCGCCCCGTAGGAGCCAACAGAACAGACTTCTGTTGTAACTTGTCCAACGTCCGTACCAATGCTCCTACCAGCGACGTTTTTCCCGTACCGGCATACCCTCGCAGCACAAAAACCGCATCATTACGGGGAGATAACAAGAAGGCAGCTAATGATTTTAGTACTATTTCTTGTTCAAAAGTTGGTTCATAAGGAAAATTTTCCTTAATTTGCGTTTCTAAATAGTTATTTATCATTTTTGTAATAGAAAAAAGTTACAGGAACTATCGCCATTAGAATTATTTATTTTATTTTTGCGGTACGAATATAACAACTAAAAAACATATTTATCATGAAAACAGTATTTAATGTCGTTTTAGGCTTGTGTGCAGTGGTATTGATTTACATTTGCTATGCGAGCATTATGGGTCCTATTAATTTCGAAAAGGCTAAAAAACACAGAGAGAAGGCCGTTATCGCCCGTTTAATGGACATCCGTAAAGCACAGCAGGAGTACCGTAACTTGAACCACCAACAGTACACGGCAAGTTTCGACACCCTGATTAACTTTGTTAAAAACCAGAAATTACCTTTCATCTACAAAGAAGGTGAATTGAATGACAAGCAGTTGGAAGACGGTATGACCGAGAAAAAGGCTATTGCTATCATCAACAAAGCTAAGAAAACAGGAAAGTATGATGAAGTAAAGAAAGCCGGTCTGGAAAACTTCAAGCGCGATACTTTGTGGGTTGCCGTATTGGATACTGTGTTCCCCAAAGGTTTCAATGCTGACTCTATGAGATATGTACCTTACGGTAACGGTGCACAATTCGAAATGGCTATCAAGAACGATACTGCTAAATCAGGTGCTCCTTTCTGTCTGCTCGAAGTGAAGACTCCGTATGAAACTTACCTGAACGGTCTGGATAAGCAAGAAATTGCCAATATGAAAGACGTACAAACTAAGTTGGGTAAATACTGCGGTCTGATGATTGGTAGTTTGGAAACAGCTAACAACAACGCAGGTAACTGGGAATAATCCCCCAACCTCAAAACATTGTATGATAGAAACGATTGACTTTAGTAAATCGGAACAATATACGTTATCCATCCGCCTTAGCGCGGATGGATTTTCTTTTTCTGTATTCAACCCTTTGGGTGAAGGCGAACTCTCTTTCTTTGACCGGAAAGTGGAAGAATCCTTATCCCTCACAGCCAATCTGAAACATACTTTCCGTGAAGTAGAATGGTTGAACCATCCTTACCGCCGTGTAAACGTACTCATGGCAGGCAGGCGTTTCACCCTTGTACCACTTGAGTTCTTCGAAGACGAACAAACGGAAATGCTTTTTTATCACAATCACCCGAAGCGGGAAAATGAAGTAGTGCAGTACAACATTCTGCGGAAAAACAATGCCGTAGTGTTGTTCAGTATGGATAAAAGCACCCGCTCCTTCTTGTGCGAACAGTATCCTGATGTAAGATTCTATTCGCAGGCAAGCTCATTCATCGAACATTTCTCCAGCAAAAGCCGTCTGGGCAACAGCCGGAAAATGTACGCCCACCTGCGGAAAAATGCTGTCGACCTGTATTGCTACGACCGCAACCGCTTGTTGCTTGCCAACTCTTTTGAATGCGGACAAACGGCAGACCGCATCTACTACCTATTATATATATGGAAGCAACTCGGCTTTGAACAGGAACGCGACGAACTGCACCTTACCGGTTACTTGTCCGACAAAGAAGTTTTGCTCAGTGAACTACGAAAATTCATCCGGCAGGTATTCGTCATGAATCCTGCCACTAACCTCGACCTACAGGCCATAACAGCATGCGAGTAATCAGTGGAATATATAAAAGCAGAAGGTTCGACGTCCCCCGCACCTTCAAGGCACGTCCTACAACGGATTTTGCCAAAGAGAACCTATTCAACGTACTTTCCAACTATCTGGATTTTGAAGACGGAGTATCTGCCCTCGACCTCTTTGCAGGGACAGGCAGCATCAGCATAGAGTTAGTGTCACGCGGTTGCGACCGGGTAATCAGTATTGAAAAAGACCGGGACCATCACGCATTCATCTGCAAAATAATGCAGGAGGTGAAGACTGACAAATGTATCCCCATCCGCGGCGATGTATTTAAGTTCATCAAAGGGGGACGCGAACAATTCGACTTCATCTTTGCCGACCCTCCTTATGAGTTGAAAGGCTTGGAAACCATCCCCGACCTTATATTTGAGAATAACCTCCTGAAAGCAGAAGGACTGTTCATACTGGAACATGGAAAGAAAGACAACTTCGAAGATCATCCGAACTTTGTGGAAAGGCGGGTTTATGGTAGCGTGAACTTCTCACTCTTCAAATTATAAAAGCGGCGCCATCAAGCGTACCACGCTCTCGGCTGCCTTTCGCCACCAAGGGCGTTTCACCCAGTTTTTAAGGAATATCTGCACACTGTCCCGTTGGTCCTGAAGGAAGACTTCACGCATCTGCAAAGCTGTTTCGGTATCGTAGATAAAGGCATTCACTTCAAAATTATGTTCGAAGCTGCGGAAGTCCACATTGGTGGAGCCGACGGTGGAAAGCTCATCATCCGATACCATCAGTTTGGAATGCAGAAAACCTTTCTTATAGAAATAAACCTTCACACCTGCTTGCAACACATCTGCCAGATAAGAACAAGAGCCTAAGTGCGTGAGGCGGTTGTCAGCACGCAGGGGCAGCATTAAACGAACGTCCACCCCTGCCAATGCGGCTGTTTGCATAGCAGCCAATATCTGCTCGGTGGGCAGGAAGTAAGGGGTTTGTATATAGAAGTATTTTTTCGCGCCAGATATTGCCATACTCAACCCTTGCATAATCTCTTTCCAAGGGCCGATAGGGTCACTTGTCACAATCTGCACGAGAGAAGTGCCGAAGGCTTCCAGTTTAGGAAAATAGCGGGAAGCACTAATCAATGTGCGGTCTACAAAATACCAGTCGAGCAAGAAAGCCGTCTGCAAGCCATGTACGGCTTTACCTTCCAGCAAAAGGTGTGTATCTCGCCAGATGCCCCACGAGAAGCCCCGCATATAACGTTCTGCCAGATTCATCCCACCCACAAAGCCTACACGCCCGTCAATAACCACAATCTTACGATGATTACGGTAGTTCACTTTACTGGTGAACACAGGAAAGCGCACTTTCAGGAAGCTGCGCACCTCGATACCCGCCGCACGCATCTCATCATAAAAGCGATTGGGGACGTGCCAGCAGCCTACATCATCGTAAATGACACGCACTTCAACACCCATCCGGACTTTTTCTATCAAGACATCGCGCACCATGCGCCCGATGGCATCATCTTCAAAGATATAGAACTCAATATGAATATGCTTCTGAGCTTTATCCAACTCGCGCAACAAGGATTGCAGCATGGAGACGCCACTGGTGTAAGTTTCCACACGGTTGCCGTCGAAGGGAAGTGCCTGATTGGTGTTACGGAACAAAGAGATCAGCCGGCTATAAGCCATAGGCAAGGTAGAGGCATCCTGTGCCAGATATTCTACCATCGGTTTATTAAGCAGGCGGTTATAAATCTTGTTCCCTATCACCCGCTCGCGCCTTTGGCTACGTCCAAAGAAGAAATAGAAGACTAGCCCCACAACAGGTAGAAACATCAGCACCAATATCCACGCAAGCGTCTTCACCGGATTACGATTGTCGAGGACGACGACGACAATAGTTCCGATAATAGCACCAAAGTAAATGATGTCAAAAGCAACAGTGGCTACCAGGTTAAGTATGGAGTTCCAATCAATCATGGAAGCAAATATAGAGAAAATTAAAGAATTCCTATTTTTTTATAAGGAAAAAAGGATTGACTTTAAAGTATTTACATATATTTGCAAAATATACACTAAAATAATAAAATATGAAAAGACAACTGCTAATCATCCTTCTATTGGGTTTATCCACGACTATCTGTTACTCACAAGCAAAGATTAACGTACAAGCCGGAACCGGATTAACCGGCATCACCAAGAACGAGAATTACAATGCAAACTTTGGATACCGCTTCGGTTTAGGGGTTGAATTCCCGATTGACCGGACATGGTCGCTACAAACGGGACTCCAACTTTTGAACAGGAGCTATTCTTTTGATGAAGGAGCAACTCAGATTCTCCATGTCCCGTCCGTAACCGGATTAGAAAAACTATATCACTGTTCTTTTAACTCAAAAGTAAATGCTCTTTACCTCCAGATTCCTCTTAAGATGGCTTTCTATTTGCCATTCGACAGCCAGTGCGGGCTACAATTCAGTGCAGGTCCGTATATCGCCTATGGCATTGGTGGAAAAAGTAGCCTCAACTGGTTGCTTGCTACTTCAGAATCTATCGACACCGATGACCTCACTGAAGGAAGCCCAAACACTTCGCTTGAGCAAGGAAAAGAATCACATAAGACATTCAGTAAAGACGGAGGGCTGAAACGCCTGGATATTGGATTAAGTATTGGAGTAGACTTCAAATACAAACGTTTCTTTGCAGGTATCGGTGCTGAATACGGTTTCCTTCCTATTGATAAGGAGTTTCCCAAAGATTTCTTTAAGTATATTTTCCAGGAGGATCAAAAACTGGTTTCTCCCCGCAATATCGGAGTAGAACTCCACGTCGGCTTCTGTTTCTACGCAGGCAAATAAACCGAAAAGTGCATCATTTGAAATAGAAAAAGGTTGTGCCACGCATATGACACAACCTTTTTGCCTTAAAATGGCAATATATATAATAACTGGTTAAGGGATTTAAAAACGTCGTCCACCGAAACCGCCGGGATGACGTCCGCCAGGACCTCCGGGGCCACCAAATCCACCTCTGTGCCCTTCACGAGAAGCTTTACCGCCAAAGATATTCAGGCGATAGATAAAGTGCACCATGCAGTAGCTATTGATACCATTATATTCGGAAACCGAACGGCCATCTGCCGTCAACGAACGGCTGATATTACTTTGTTGTTTCAGAATGTCATACACTTCAAAGCTAACAGTAGCCGCACCTTTCAGGAAAGTTTGCGAAAGTTGTGCATTCCAGATCAACTCGTTGCGATTCATGCTCGAATCCGTATAACCACGGCGGCTCTGGTTGGCGATGTTCGTGGTGAAAGTCATGTTCCAGGGAGCCATCAACTGGGTATTGGCACCATAAGAAAAAGTATAAGGCTCCTGATTGTTGTCCGGACGCAGTTTGTTACGCTCGGCAGTATAAGAGATAGAACCATTCAAGCCGAATTCAAACCAGTCATTACGGTAAGAACCATTCAGACGCTCGCTCAATGTCAGACCTGTTGTCGTATTCTTATCATCCATCTTGGTTTCCTGATTGTATAAGTAGGCCACATTGTTCTGATAGTTGATGTTTGAGAATGAATTAATGGTGTACTTCTTATTCTTCAATGCCGTATTGAAACCAAACATACCGAACGCGCTCCAGTTACCGTTGATATTCTTTGGGGTTGTGGTGCGTCCACCGGTTTCCTCATTATATTCGGTACTGTTACTGATGCTGTTCTGCGTAGCCGAGAAGCTGGCATGCGTCATGATTCCCCGTTGGAGTTCCGCATTATACGTATTGTAGAACAAACGCATGGAATGCGTGAAGGAAGGTTTCAGCCCCGGATTACCGACACGGATATTCAGCGGATTGGAGTTGTCAACAATCGGCAACAGATTTTCCATGCTCGGCTGACCTGTACGTCCGCGATAATTAAAACGCAACTGGCTTACTTTGGAGAAGCGGTAGCGGAAATCAATATTCGGGGCAAAGTTGAACACAGAACGGGTGGTATCAATCATATAGTCCCCCTTCTTATAAGAAAGCTTAGAACTCTGCGGCTGGAAAGACATACCGGCACTCAACTGATACTTTTCACGAATGAAACGCAATGATACGGAAGCATCATGGTTATAATATCTGTACTCAGCGTATTTACCCAGACTGTCCACAGCATGGTTTTGATAACCGACGGGCAACGGTTCGCCAAGCCCCCATTCCGGATTAATCTTATACAAATCATACGTCGTCTTGTCACTCTCACTATATTTATACTGGAACTGATAGCTGAATTGCAGGAAAGTGGCCCGTGCAATAGGCTCGCTATAAGTGATTTGCGCACTATAATTATAGTTATTTGTCGGAGTAGTGATAAACTGATTACGAATCAGGGTAGAATCCGGATTGGTAGGAATCTGATAGTAACGCGTCATAGACTCCGTGTACTGGTTATTGTCATTATCACCATAGCCGAAGCGCCCACGGAACGTAATATTACGCCCTTTGTCATTCAGCTTGCGGTTGACTTGCAAGGTTGCATCAGTCGAAATACTCTTGCTGTCAGAAAGCGTACCGCTGTTCGTGGCATTCACACGAATGTCCTTCAACGGATCTCCGGTGCTTATAGCATCGAAGTCAAGATAATCATTCGGATTGGCAACCAAGGCGAACGGGTCTGCATTGAAGGTTCCCGTCAATGAGCTTGAAGCATTATCCGTCTTTCCATAAGAGAAGTTCGGACGGAAAATGATGTTCGTCAGTGAGTCCGGCTTCCATTCCAAACGGAAATCGGCTCTGAATGTAGAATTCTTGTTCCGGTTGAGTGAATTGGAGTTGGAGTATGAATTACCGTTCTGCAAGAAACGCTCGGATGAATTGACATTGGCAATGTCGGCATCATTATAATTGTACTGGGCACTTCCTCCCAACTCTATCTTTTTATTCTCGGTAGCAAAGCTGATACCCAGTTCTTTGGGTGCATTCAAACCATTGTTGCGACGCCAGCGCGGACCACCGCCGCCACCGGAAAAGCCCTGGTTGTTCACGTTATTGGTAGAACCGATAAGAGTGACCTGCGTCTTATCCACAAAATGGTTTACGTTCATACGCGCTGCATAGCGGTCCTCAGTACCCACGGCAGCATCGGCATTACCAAACCATCCACGGTTCATTCCTTTCTTCACCGTCAGGTCGAGTACGGTTTCTTCTTCACCGTCGTCAATGCCTGTGATTCTCGCCAGGTCGGACTGCTTGTCATACGTCTTCAACTTATCAATCATCTCCACCGGCAGGTTCTTCAAGCCCGTCTTTACGTCTCCGCCAAAGAACTCTTTTCCGTCCACCATAATCTTTTTCAAGTCCTTACCGTTGATTTTCACGTTACCATCATCATCAATCTCGGCACCGGGGAGTTTCTTCACCAGCTCTTCGAGCATGGCGCCTTCCGGCGTACGGTAAGCGGTAGAGTTGTACACCAAGGTATCTTCCACTACCTGCACTTGCGGGGCCTCTGCGGTAACCACCGCTTCTGCCAGCATCACGGCATCCGTCTTCAGTGACAACGTACCTACATTCTTATTGGGAGTTTGAGCCGACAATTGCAAAGGAAGCATTGTGGGCTGAAAGCCGATATAGGAAACCTTCAATACATATTTCCCGGCTTGTACTTTAGGGAGAGTGAAATATCCCTGTTGAGTAGTTGCGATACCTGCTGCAAATGCACTGTCCGGCAACGAAAGCAACTGTACTGTGGCTTGTACGGCGGGCTCTTTCGTGTCGTCTTCAACGACACGCCCCGCCACTGTAATGTTTTTAGTCTGAGAGAAAACGGAAAGCGTTGTTGTCAGCAATAACGCTGTTCCGATGATTACTTTTTTCATGCGCCTGTTTTTTATGAAACAAAATGTCTGTTTTTACACTGATTCATTTGACAAGCTTTCCATTAAAAAGTTTAATGAGGATTAAATAAAAGATTCTAATTATCGACGTTCACGCTTAAATAACCCATCAATCCGCGCTTTCTTTATACCAAATTCCAGGCAAAGAATATTCAGTATCAGAAATATCAGGAAAGAGGAAGTATCCACACTCATAATATCTCCTTTTGCCAGTCGATAAAGCATACCGCCGAAGATGAACAGCACGGTCAGGAATATGGCATTGCGTGTAGCCTTATTACGTATTTCCTCCGTTTTTTTACTTTCGTCCTTCGTCAGGGCAAAGATAGTCATCAGCGCACCCAGCATCATCAGCAACTTGGAACACTCTTTATAGAACAGCAGGTTGGCATCCGTCATTTTCCCCATTACATAGAGCATTATCGGAATGAATAACGCTAATGCAATCACACCATATCCTAATAAACGGCAATATACCGGTAACAATGCTTTCATCTTATTTAAGAATTATAAGTTATACATTTATGGAAGTTGTAAGTTTTGTTGTCTGCAAAGATACTTCTTTCGGAGAGAAATCCTATCTTTAAAGAAGATAAGCTGCATCCCGGCATAACTTTTTCATGCAAGCATGAAAGTTCTGCACTCGATTTGCATTATCTTTGCGGAACTAAAAAAAGACAAATACATCATGAGTAAACAAGAAGTAATCCTCTGCGAGGAACTGGAAAGCAGCCTGACAAATGCCATCGGGAGATGTCCCCATGACAAGCTCTTCATCCTGACCGACGAGCACACCCACCGCCTTTGCCTGCCGCAACTCAACGGCATCCCGGCACTGAAAGAAGCTACAGAAATCATTATCGGTGCCGAAGACGTTCATAAGAACCTGGAAACCTTGGCTTCCGTATGGCAAGCCCTGAGCGAACAAGGCGCTACCCGCCATTCATTGCTCATCAACCTGGGCGGCGGCATGGTGACCGACCTGGGTGGTTTTGCCGCTTCCACCTTCAAGAGGGGTATCGCTTATATCAATGTCCCCACCACACTGCTGGCAATGGTGGATGCTTCTGTGGGAGGCAAAACGGGCATCAACTTCAACGGACTGAAGAATGAAATCGGTGTCTTCGCCCCTGCCGCCTCAGTGCTCCTCGAAACGGAGTTCCTGCGTAGCCTCGATGCACACAACTTCTTCTCGGGTTATGCCGAAATGTTGAAGCACGGACTTATCAGCACGCCTGAACACCTGACCGAACTACTGGCTTTCGATACAGAAAAGATAGATTACGCCGCATTAAAGTCAATGGTGGGCCGTTCCGTACAGGTAAAAGAGGATATTGTGGAACAAGACCCACTGGAACATGGCATCCGCAAAGCGCTGAACCTGGGGCATACCGTAGGCCATGCGTTTGAAAGCCTCGCCCTTGCCGAAGGCCGCCCGGTGCTGCACGGTTATGCCGTTGCATGGGGAATCGTTTGCGAGTTATACCTTTCTTATATAAAGGTAGGTTTCCCGAAAGAGAAGATGCGACAAACCATTCAGTTCATCAAAGAGAACTACGGGAGCTTCGCCTTCAACTGCAAACAGTATGACCAGCTTTACGAACTGATGAAGCATGACAAGAAGAACAGCGCCGGCGTCATCAACTTCACCTTGCTGAAAGAGGTAGGCGACATCAGCCTCAACCAGACTACGGACAAGGATACCATTTTTGAAATGTTCGACTTCTACAGAGAGTGCATGGGGGTATAATCCCCCCGCTTTCAACCTTTCTTTCGTTACAGTTCCATCACCACTTTGTCTACTACGTCAATATCTCCTCCCATAAGATATAGACCGGGAGCTTCGTCCCATATGTTTAGTCTCCTTTCTATCCTTATATAATGCAAAACCAGCAATGTTTTCCGTACTCTACAAAATGTCAAAAAGGAATCAAACCACCTATTTCCTCTATTATAGTAATGAGTCCTAAAGGCATTCTTTATTTCATCGCCTGCCTATCGGGATATAATTTGCCAGGCACTTTTTTTGCGGATAACTATAGTGCACTTTGCGTTCCACTATAGTTATCCGCAAGGAACACTATAGTTACCCTTGCGGAACACTATAGTGGAACGAAGAAAATGTAGGCAATGAAGAAAATCTAATTGGGCAATGAAAGATGTTTAAACAGCATCGTGACGAAGAATCTGTTCGTTTTGACCAAACCGATAAGAAATGAATGAAATCAGACAACAGATCTTATTTCTTCCCCCTTTTTACATTGCTGTTTCATTTTTTATCGTACCTTTGTGATGTCGAATATTTTTTTACCATGCAGCAGGGAAACCTGCCAAGAAACCGTGGCGGGCATTTTTATGCCCGTTCGCGACACTCCTATATGGCGGTCCCTGCACCCCCATGGGGAGTGTTAATGCACCTCCAACAGCTGCATGGTAGATGTTCGACAATGGGACAGGCGGGGATTGCCTCTTTTTTCTTTTTCTTCTCCTCTCCCATAAATCGAATTATTCACCTTTTAAAACTTAATGGTTTATGGAAAACAACACTCAAACGGTAGCCGTTCAGGAATTACCCAATGCAGCAATGCACCCACGCACAGACTTCCCATCAGAAGATGCAATGAAATCGTATTATTTGCAATTAGCCAACATCATGAATGTAAATTACACGGGAGGGGATTCAGAATACATAAATATGAAATGCCTACACCGTAAACTAAGACAATTCATCCATATTCTGCAACTAATAGGTACACATGAATGGGGACAGGGCATTGCCGAAATACAAAACGCCAGTGGAGCCTACATGATGCAAAGCAATACCCCTCCCAAAATCCTCCTGCAAAACAATCGGGAAATCGGCCTGCACCTGCAATTCGTGATGCAACTGGCAGGAAACGTGGGTTTTCTGAAACAACTGGAAGGCATCTTACGCTATCACTTTCAAAATATAGAAACCCTATTGAAAGGTCTGAAAGAAGAACTTGAATAAATAAAACTTCCCTCAGGAAAACATTATCCTTATCGGAACCATAACCGGAGGCATCATAGGTTACATCTATGAATACGTGAGGATATGAAACCAAGTTCTCATTGTTTGTCAAAGGAAGCATTCTGATATAGCCTAAGTTCCACTAGTACTTAGTGTTATGGTAGATGCAAAGATATGAATTTATATTAAAAAACAAACGTTTTGAATATTAAAAAGCAAATTTTCATTTAATAATTACCTGTTTCATACCTAAGTATATTGTCGTAATAAGCCTATTCTGACGAAGTGATATTATGACACGAATGCCTTTTCAAGTTCTCCGGGCAGTAGTTTTCTCGCATAAATATAAGTACTAGTGGAACTCGAGAAACAAAAATACTAACTTAAAAAGAGAACTTATGAAAAGGAAACTACTATTTGTCATGCTGGCCTATCTGTTTTTGTGGGCGAGCGCAACTATGGCCCAGGTTTCTAAAATTACCGGAGTCGTCATTTCAGAAGAAGACAACGAACCGGTAGTTGGTGCTTCCGTCTTGGTCAAAGGTTTTTCGCAAGGAGTGATTACTGATGTAAACGGAGAATTCGTCCTCAGCAATATTCCCAGTTCTGCTAAAACCCTTGTCATTTCATTTGTAGGAATGCGAACAGAAGAAGTAGCTATCAAACCTCAGCTCAAGGTTATTCTGGCAAATGATTCTCAAGTATTGGACGAAGTGATTGTAACGGTAGCCTATGGTACGGCAAAGAAATCTTCACTGACGGGAGCCATTTCAACCGTCGACCAGAAGCAAATTGAAATGCGCCCCACTTCCAGCGTAACTTCCGCTCTGGAAGGAACAACCTCGGGGGTACAAATCAATAGCACTTACGGTGCTCCAGGTAGCGACCCCTCTATCCGCATTCGCGGTATTGGAACCGTAAACGGCTCAAGTTCACCCTTATACGTTGTAGATGGCGTTCCCTTCGGAGGAAACATATCAGATATAAATCCGGCGGATATAGAAAGTATCTCAGTGCTGAAAGATGCCGCTTCGTGTGCACTGTACGGTAATCGCGCATCAAATGGTGTCATCTTGATTAGTACTAAAAAAGGTACTTCAAACAAAATCAGCTTCGACCTGAGAATTAACCAGGGAGTTTACACCCGTGGTATTAAAGAATACAAGCGCACCTCCCCCAACCAGTTCATGGAAGCCAGTTGGCAGAACCTGAAAAATGCACGCATATCAGCCGGTGACGATGCCGCCACTGCTGCCCGATATGCCACGGAGAACCTTATTTCCGAACAGTTGTACCTGAATATCTATAATAAAGCCGACAATGAATTGTTCGACCCAAACGGTAATCTGGTTGCGGATGCGCAAATACTGCCCGGCTATGCTGATGACCTCGATTGGTACTCAGATGCTATCCGAAGTGGATACCGCCAAGAATACTCCTTTAGTGGCAACACAGCCAACGAGAAAAGCAATTATTACTTCTCCATTGGCTATCTGGATGAAAATGGTTATGTCAAGAACTCCGACTTCAGCCGTATCTCGGCACGCACGTCCATGAGTTTCACTCCCAAGAAATGGTTCAAAGCGGGTATCAACCTATCCGGTACACACCAAAATTCCCAGGCAACCAATGGAAACAGCGATGCAGCATTTACCAATGCTTTCATGTATTGTCGCCAGATAGCGCCTATCTACCCTGTACACCTGCACAATGCAGATGGCTCTTATCGCCTGGATGATCTTGGCAACAAACAGTACGACCCGGGATTTTATACGGATGATGATGACGTGAGCATCTCTACGCGCAACCAGTATGTAGACCGCCACGTGATCTGGGAAAATGAACTGAATACCGACAAAACCGTACGAAACACCTTGCAGGGTATCGCTTTTGTCGACGTAAAGTTCCTGAAAGACTTTACATTCACCCTGAAAGGCGACCTTAACGTGCGCAATTCGGAACAAACATCTTATGACAATGCCACCATCGGTGACGGTAAAGGAAGCAACGGCCGCACCAAGCGTATCACTTATCGTTATAAGAACTATACTTTCCAACAACAGTTAAACTGGAACCATGTGTATGGAAAACATTACATAGATGCATTGGTTGCCCACGAAAACTATTCGAACAACTATGATTACCTGTATGGTTTCAAAACTACCGAGACGTTTGCCGGAAAACCTAATTTATCGAACTTCACGGATATAACCAGCCTGAACGGTTATGAAACAGACTACCGCACGGAGAGTTATCTGGGACGCATTCGCTACAACTATGCAGAGAAATACAATCTGGAAGTTTCTTTCCGCCGCGACGGTTCGTCACGCTTCTCTCCTAAGAATCGCTGGGGAAACTTCGGCAGTATCGGTGCCAACTGGCTCGTATCGGAAGAAGACTTTATGAAATCTGTCACCTGGGTGAACTCACTAAAGTTCCGTATCAATTACGGACAGGTAGGTAATGATGCCGGAACCGGATATTATGGTTACATGGGACTATATGCCGGTAGTCAGAATGCCAACATCGGCGCTTATTACTTATCACAGAATGAAGCCCTCGACCTGAAATGGGAAACGGGTGAGGCCTATGGCATAGCTCTTGAAGGCCGCCTGTTCAACCGCTGGAACATCAGTGTTGAATACTTCGACAAGCGGAATAAGGATCTTTTATTCGATGTCTACCTGCCACTGTCG